>CALUWI010000004.1 GCA_944324465.1 uncultured Mucispirillum sp.
AGCACCTTTAGATGCTGCAGGTGATAGAGGCTTATAGCCGAAGAGCAAACTACCCGTTAAACGGGTAGTTTTGATTTTATCTAATTTTTGCAATCGTTTTTAGAATTTATCATGTAATATAATAAATCAAATATAAAATAATAAACAGTTTAAGTATTATTTATATTTATTCTTTGCTTTTTATAAATTTATTTTCAAAATTTATAAGTATTTCTTTTAGACTGTCATCTAAATATTCTAAAGCAGCATTTCTAATATTATCAGGAACACCATAATACGCTCCAGCAACAGAGCCTGTAATTGCTGCAATAGTATCGCTGTCACCACCAATAGATATGGCATTTCTAACTGCATCTTCAAAGCTGATTGATTCAAAAAATGCTTCAAAAGCCTGCGGAACAGAGTTCTGGCAGCTTATTTCATATTGATATGTTTCTCTGATTTCATCTATTGTAAAATCTATTTGATAATAATTATTATTTATATAATCTTTAATCTCATTTATGCTTTTTCCTGTGCGGGCAAGATAAACTGCCACTGCAACCGATTCTGCACCTTTTATTCCTTCTGGGTGATTATGGCTTATTTTTGTAACTTCATGCGATAAATATTCAGCTTCTTCAATAGAATTTGCAGCATACCCGCAGCCGCTTACACGCATAGCTGAGCCATTGCCATAGCTGTTATAAGGTTTAGGATTTTCTGCAAATATCCATCTGCGAAAATGTTGACCAAAACCTCTGTTTGGGTATTCCATACCTATCAGCTGCATTGATTTTACTGCATTTTCACTTAAATTTTTATAATCAGGCATAGAGTCAAGAAGGGCCTGGCATACAGCTAATGACATAACTGAATCATCAGTAAATCTGCATTTTTTATGAAATAAGTCAAACTCCTTTGATTTAATATTTTTAAATTCAAACCTTGAGCCTGCAATATCTCCAACAATTGCTCCAATCATATAAACCTCCATATACAAATAATTTTTTCAATTAATTTTAGCAGTATAAAATTATTATTGTTTATATTTTAATTATAAGACAGTAATTGACGCATCAAATAAATTTAATAAAATTATAGGGTGTCATTCTTTGCCGCATATATGGTGTATATAATAAATAAATTAATTATACTTAAAAGGTGAAAAATGGCAAATATTATTTTAAATGTAGATGATGAATTAAAAAAAGAATGTGAATTGTTATTTAATAATCTGGGACTGGATATTAATGAAGCTGTAATCTTATTTTTAGAAACTACAGTAAAAAACAGCGATATTCCATTTCCCTATAAATTAAATGATAATAATTTATCAAAAATTTCTGATGCTGTAATAAAAAAATATATAGATGCATACAAGGAGCTTGCAAAATGAATTATATATCTATTGATTTTATTATAAAAGAGCATGCTAAATTAACAAAATTAACTGGTGGAAGTAATGGAATAAGAGATATTGGTATATTAGAAAGTGCTTTTAATGCACCTTTTATGACTTTTGATGATGAAGATTTATATGTTAGTAATATAGATAAAATTGCTAAACTTACTTATTCAATAATAAAAAATCATCCATTTATTGACGGCAATAAAAGAGCAGGTATGCACATAATGCTTATATTATTAAGCATAAATCACTATCCATTGTGGTTTTCAGTAAATGATATTGTTATGTGTGGTACAGGTCTTGCAGACGGCAGTATTTCATATAAAAATTTAGTAGACATATTAAATAATAAAGGTATGATATTTAATAATTAAGACATATTATGAGAGGAAAAGGTTAGTGAAAAATTCAGTAAAACCATTATTGCAGGGAAGTCTGGATGGACTTTGCGGATTATATGCTATTGTGAACGCTGCAAAATACTTATTTCCAAAAGATAATATTGATTTAGAAAGATTATTTCATTTTTTAATAGACAGCATTGATAGTAAGCATAATTTAAATTTAAGCACAGTATTAAAAGGCGGCTTAGGAACAAAAAATCTTAAAACATTACTTAATGCTGTAATAAAAGAATATGTTCTGCATGATGAGAAAAAATTGGATTTTTTAATTTACCAGAATGGTATAAGAACAAAAAGAATAGACTATGCAGTAGATGAAATGAGGCAGTTTTTACATGAGCCTGATACACATCGCAGAATAATTATTGCAGGATTAGATGGTATAATTAATCACTGGACATGTATTACAGCAATCAAAGATAAAACTATATATTTTTTAGATGGTGAAAGCAAGGTATGTAAGATTGATGATTTTCATATAACTAGTGAAAATGGCAGGCAGAGCAGTGAAGGGTATTATATTTATTATAATAATGTAATATTTTTAGAAGCTGTTAGATAAATCACATGTACAGTTAATTATTTTTATTCACTTTTATTATATTTTATTATATATAAAATACAATTTCTATAAAAAGGAACTGTATTATGTTTAGTAAAATCAAAAATATACTTTTATGGCCCTTTAAAGTTGATGATGCATCTTTTACTGAAAAAGGTTTTAAAACATCTTTTTTGGTATTATTATTTTTAATTGCTGTACTTTTTTCTCTTTATAAGGCTGGTAAATATTATTACGATATTTATTATCTTCCTATTGATGCAGAAATGGCTGTTGAAGATTATTTTATTCAAGATAAAGCAGAAATATTAAAAAGTAGTTATCATGCAGGGTTTCCACAGATATCTGCTGCAGTTAATCTTCATTTTAACAGTATAAAAGAAAAACCTCAAATTGTTACTATTGTAGAACCTGATTTGCCAGAAAATGAAACAGAAGAATCAAGAGCAAATAAGCTGTTTAATGAAATAGGTATAGGCAGTGCAGAATATAATAATGGTGTCTTAATATATGTAAATGGTATTCATGATTTTTCATTTAAGATAGAAGTTGGTTATGGGCTTGAAGATGTTATTACTGATAGTAAAGCTGGTATGATTTTAGATAATGCATTTAGTCAGATTGGTGGTAAGGAAAACTTAAGTGATGATAATATAAATAAAGTGTTAGTATATATATTTACAGATATAGCTAATATAATTGCAGAAAAATATAATGTGAATATTTCACAAGATTTAAAACAGCAAAGTTTTTCTAATATTAAATACTATGAACCTTTAGATAATTTAGGACTGTTTTTAAAGTACTATATTATAACAGCCTGCTGTATTCTTATGCTTTTAGTTTTTTCTAAAAGATATGCAGCTATGATAATTTTTTTCCCAGCATTAGTAATAACACTTATTGAATTAATTTTGAATACTGGAGTGTTTGTTGTTGCTGCCATTATTTTTCTCCCTGTTGTTTTAGCAATATATATGTCAGATTCAGATACTGAACCAGACAAAAAAAAGAAAAAGAAAAATAAAAAAAATGAAGACACTCAAATTGATAGCACAGTTCAACAAAATCAAGAAGATAAATTAAATCATAAAAATATATCTCAAGATAATATACTATTAGAAAACAGTGAAACTGCAAATAATGTTCAAGAAAATAATGTTACAGAAAATAGTGATAAAGATAATACGAAGAAAAGTAGTAAAAATCTTTTAACACTTACTTTTATTCCCCAAAAAAATAAGTTTGACTTTTCAAATATGCCATATCAGTTTGTATTATTTTATTCTTCACTATTTTTCATTGTTTCCCTTTATGTTATGTACAGTTTTAATTTTATAAACTTTAAAGCCGTAGAAGAAGAAATAATAAATAAGAATGAAGCTACTGTTGAAGAAAAATTAAAAATGTACACTAATACAAACGGGTTAGCAGGGTATTATAAAGAAGGAACTAATACTTATATTTTAGATGACTCTTTTGCTAAAGAGCTTTATGGAATTAATTATTTATTTCAGCAAAGTAAATATAAGCCAAAAATAGCCGCTGTTTTTGTAAAGGAAGACTATCTAAAAGGTAAAGTTTCAACTGAAAAATTATTTTCTAAATATCAGCTTGATAAACTTGAAAATAATAATGGATTATTAATAGTTTTTTACTATAATTCAGAAAACCATGCAAGCAGAATGGATATGATTGCCGGGAATGGCTTAAAACCAATTTTATCAGAAACTTATATGGAAGGTATTAAAAAGATTGCTTTAGAATATGCATATCATGGTGAAGAACTGTATATGGATAATGATTTTACTGTAATAGAACCAGATAATTATTCAAAACAAATGTTTATGAAAACTATTGAAAAAGCAGAAAAAACATTAGGTTCTAAAAGTGAAATTAATGCAGAACAGCAGGCAGAAGTAATAAGTAGTCTTTTAGGATTAGTAGATAAAGATAATGAGTTATCTCGCATGAGAATGATATTATCATACAAAGAAAATGGAAACTGTATACAGGTCCTTCGGGAAGCTGTAAAACAGTCTGTAGATATTATTGCAAAAGCATACAATATAAAAATAAATGATGAAAAATTACTGTCTTATTACACTATCCCCTATGAGTATGAAGTATCAAAGAAAAGTATATATGCTTTATTAGAGATTATAATGACAGTAGTTTTTTTTATAATACTTTTTGCTGTAATAATATTTGTTCGTTCTTTTAGAAAGGTTGCTTTATATGGCTTAGTTCTTGCAGTGGCTTCAGCTTTTGCTTTAGAGATTGACAGTTTATTATCTGATATTTTAGTCGGTATAGCAGTTGTGTTATTTATCGGTTTTGGAATAGTTGCGGCTATTTTCAGTAAAGGTGGTTCATCTGGCGGCGGCAGCTATCGTTCAAGCCGTTCATTAAGAAGAAGTGGAGGCGGGTTCAGTTTTGGAGGTTCTTCACGCAGCAGAAGCAGCAGGTCATTTGGAGGCGGCGGCAGAAGCGGTGGCGGCGGTGCATTTAGAAGATAATTATTGACAAAAGCAAATTGATTATAAATAATATATCAGGTGAAATATGAATAAAGTTATCAAGATATTATCAGCTCTTTTTTTTATATACTGTATAGCTGTGGGAATATATACAGCAAGTGTTTATAACAGCTTTATTACAGCAAATGAAAAAATAGATAACCAGTTTGCAGTAATAGAATCAAAACTTCAAAGAAGGTATGATTTAATACCAAATCTTGTTAATGTAGTTAAAGGATATATGAAACATGAAGAAGAAGTTTTTACTGCTGTAGCAGAAGCTGGGGCAGCAGTAAAACAGGCTTATACTATTTCTGATAAAATAGCTGCTAATAATATGATGGATTTAGCATTATCACGCTTAATAGTTCTAATGAATAATTATCCAGAGCTAAAATCAAATAAAAATATTACTGCATTAATGGATGAGCTTGCAGGTACAGAAAACAGGATTTCTATTGAAAGAGATAGATATAATCAGTTAGTTATGGAATATAATAAAACTATTAAATATTTTCCTAAAAATATTATAGCATCAGCTTTTCATTTTGAAGAAAAGCCATATTTTAAGGCAGATACTAATGCTCAAACTGCTCCAAAAGTTGAACTGTAACTAATATTAATATAAGAGGTTTTAATGAAGCGTTTTTATATTATTTTTGCTTTGATTTTAATGTTTGTAACAGGCTGTGCATCAGCATCCAGTAGTAATCCTGCAGATTTTGGTATATACAGAGAAGGTTACTCTATACAGGTTGGAGCATTTAAAAATCCTAATAATGCGGGCCGTTTTGTTGATTCTTTAATAGAACGGGGACTTGATGCATTTATGTTTAGAGATGGAGATATTTATAAGGTAAGGTTTGGCAGTTACAGAACAATAGAAGAAGCAAGAAACCGTGGTAAACAGCTGCAGGCTCAAGGAAGAATTGATGAATTTTTTGTTGTTATTCCTGAAAGTTATGCACTGCATAAATCACGCTCTGCTCCAACAAAAAAACAAGGCTCTAACTATTTAAGAAATGAAATAGTCAAAACAGCATATAAATATATAGGTACACCTTATGTATGGGGTGGAAATACTGCTTCTGGTGTAGACTGCAGCGGTCTTACAAGGGCAGTTTACAGACTGAATGGACTTTCTATTCCTAGAGTATCACGAGACCAGTTTAAAGCAGGCAGATTTGTTTATAAAAAAGATTTACAAAAAGGTGATTTAGTATTTTTTGCAACAGGCGGCGGTAAGAGAGTAAGCCATGTGGGAATATATGTTGGTGATGGTAAATTTATACATGCTCCAAGAAAGGGAACTACTGTAAGAACAGATAAGCTGAATAATAAATACTGGAGTAAAGTATATATGGGTGGAAGAAGTTATATATAAATAAATTTAAAAGTGGCTGTTTTTGCTGTATTTGACTTATAAGTATATATTTTACCTAGAAATATAGGTGTTTTATAAATTAATACATTTTATTTTTATATATTTGCATTAGATTTTAATTTATAAGTAAATGATAAATAGTGCTGCACTATATTTACAATGCAGCAGTTTGTGTATTAGTTATCGTATTTTTGACCTAAAATATTTCCTTCACTATCTACATATATTTCCATCATATTATTAGTTTTTATTTCAAAACCATGCCATGTTTTTTCTGCTTTAATAATAAAAGCACTTGGATATGTTTTTTTAATTGCCTGAACAGCAGATTTTGGAAGCAGCTCAGTTGGAAAGTTCTGATATGCTTTTATTTCTTTCCATTCTCCGCTTTTTTCAAACTCTATTTCTGCACCGCTGTTTAGTCTTATATCATATTCATTATAATCTATTTCAGCATACATTATACTTGTACCTGGAAAATATTTTTGCACAAATGTTTTTATATTATCAGGTAGTTCATTGGGAGAGATAATGATTTCTTCAGATAAACAGTATGAAAATGAAGAAATAATAAATAAAAAAGTTAGTAAAAGTTTTCTCATGTATATCTCCATATTACATCTAATTTTTTAATTATATCATATTTTCTTTTAAATATAAAGAAAATTTTATTTTATATTTTTTCTTGACATATGCCAGTAATACATATATAAAACACATTATTTTTTAAGGTAAAAATGGAGTGAGGAATGTTAAATTTTACAATTGCAAAGAAAATCAATATTTTTACTATTGCACTAGCTTTAATTGGTATTATTGGGTGTGTGTTTTCTGTTATTACCAGCACAAGCAGTATTAAGCAGACAGAAACACTTGATGAGTCTTATTTAGCAGCAAATCTTTTGATTGCACAAGTAAAAACAAATGCATTAAATATTGGTGCAGATGTTGACAGATATATTGCAACTCATGATGATAAATATATTGCAAACATAAAACAAAGAGTAGAGAATAAATATGTTGATGGATTAAAAAAGTTAATTGAAAGCAAACCACAAGAACTTTCTAACTTAAATAAATCTTTTGGTATTCTTTATTCTACTGCACTTGATTTTACTAATAATTCACGCAAATCTGTGGAAGATTTTAAACAGATTATTGCAGGTGGTGTTATATTCAAAAAGACAATCGATGAGATAGAGACAGGGACAGAGAAAATACACCAAAGGTCTATAGGTCTTTTAAATCAATTTGTTGAACAGGGTGATAAAGATATAATTATTGATTATATTACTTTTATTGATGAAGTAGCAAAATCTGCAGAATATACAGCTAAAATGATTATGATAGCTGAAGAAATTTTAGCAGGAACAAGTTCAAATCCAGATTTATTTAAATCAATTTATGCTCCAATAAATGAGATGAAAACAATTGTTAATCATTTAAAAGAGTTATCAAAAAATGAAACAAATATTAGAGAATTGGGTGTTTTATACAATAAAGTATTAGAGCTTGAAAAAATTGCAAAAAATGCAGAGCCAGTTTTTGACCAGTATAGAATAGCAAAAAATACTGTTGACAGCTCACAGGAACAGCTGCTTTTACAAATTGAAGAATTTGAAAAAATAGTTGCAAAAGAAGTAAGTGAAGCTTCTAAAAAAGTGATTACTAACCAAAACAGCTCTTTAATAGCAAGTATAGTTTTATCTCTTTTAGCTATTGTTACAGCAGTATTTGTTATAATTATATTAAATGCAAGTGTTATAAGACCACTTGATATTTTAGTGGACAGGGTAAATAACTTAACAAGCGGCGATGGAGATTTAACTAAGCGTATTGATATTAAATCAAAAGATGAACTTGGAGAATTAGCAGCACATGTTAATACTTTTATAGAAAATGTTCAGAGAATCATTAAAGAAGTAAAAGATGCAACAGATGAGGTAGCATCTGGTAATAATGAGCTTGCAGCTACTATGGAAGAATTATCTACTACTTTTGATTCTCAGGCTAAACAAATATCTGATATGGTATTAAGTATGGATACTGTTAGAGATATTTCTCATGAAACATCACAGGCACTTGATACAAATATGGATATATTAGAAGGTGCTGCAACAAAAACTCAATCTGGAGCAGACCAGTTAAATGGTGTTCAGCAGGATATGATGACTATTAAAAATGAAACAGTATCATTAGAAACTGTTATTTCCGAACTTGCTGAAAGCTCTAATCAGATTGGTGAAATATTAAGTGTTATTAATGATATTGCAAACCAGACTAACTTACTTGCATTAAATGCAGCTATTGAAGCAGCAAGAGCTGGTGAAGCGGGCAGAGGGTTTGCAGTAGTTGCTGATGAAGTAAGAAAACTTGCTGAAAGAACACAGCATGCTACAGGCGAAATTGAATCTATTATTGATTCATTACAGCAGAAATCAAATCTTGCTTCTGCAGAAATGACTAAATCAGTAGAAAGTGTTCAAGCGGGTGTTGATAATATTGGCGAAACTAATGAAGGCTTTAAAAGTGCAGTTGAAAGTGTTATGGATTTACACAGAGAAATGAAATCTGTTGCTGCAAGTGTTTCTAACCAGTACAGCACAATATTAACAGTTGTGGACAGTACTCAGGTTATTGCAGCAGGTATTGAGGAAAGTAACTCTGCAGTAAGCGAAGTAAATAGAACAGTTGTGCATCTGCAGGAAAGAACTGATGGCTTAAAAACATTAGTAAGCAGATTTAATGTATAGAAATAATATTAAATAGTGATAAAGAGAAGTCGCTGAATAATTCAGCGGCTTTTTTTATAAGCAGCGGTTGGATGTTATTAGTTAACAGCTAAACTAATGTTTTATGATTTGCTTATAAATTGACAGATATATTTGAATTATTTTAATGTTTAGTTTTTTAATAAAAATAAATAAAAGATTTGATTAATGCTGGAGTATGAATGTTTAATTAATAAAAGGATGATATACCATATAAGTGAGATAAACTAAAAGCCGCCTAAAAGTATTAAGCGGCTTTTTTATAAATATATACTTATTTTATAAATTAATCATCAAATTTTTGTCCCATAATTTGGCCATTAGCAGTGATATATATTTCCATCATATTGCTTGTTTTTATTTCAAAACCGTTCCAAGTTTTTTCTGCTTTTATAATAAATGCCTGTGGGTGTGCATTTTTTACAGCTTCAACAACTGGAGCTGGAAGCACTGCTGTTGGGAAATTTTGGTATGTTTTAATTTCTTTCCAGTCACCATTTACATAAAAATCAAGTTCTACACCTGTGTTTAATTTTACTTCAAAACTATCATAATCCTGTTCTGCAAACATTACATTAGCATCTGGAAAATTTGTTTGAATAAATTGTTTTACATTTGCTGGCAGTGCATCAGGTGCAATTACCATATCTGCAAATGCAAGACTTGCTGTCATTAAAAATGCTGCTGTTAAAACTAAAATTTTTTTCATATTATCTCTCCTTTTGGGTTTAAAACCTTTATATATTTGCTTTATGTTTTATTAGTCGTATTAATCATAAAACAGTTACAAAAAATTTAAATTTTTTTATTTTATATATTTTATTAAATTTATTTAAATACTTCTTATTGAAAAGTTTATTATTAATGTAATATATGTGAGAAAAATATTATAAATGATATTCAAGAAGTGAGCAGGATGTAAAAAAATGCCTGCTTCCAAAGTGGAAACAGGCGGATAGGTTATATATTAAAGGGATAAGGATTAGTCTATTTCTCTTTTTAAAATATTACCATTCATATCAATTTTAAGTTCAAGATTGTTGTCTAATTTTACATCAAAATATCCAAAATCTTTATCTATCTGAATTATTTGACCACCCTGGCTTTTAGCTGCTTTTTCAACTGCTGCAGGAAGAAGACCACTAGGAAGTGCTGCATAAGCTTCTATTTCATCCCACTCACCGTTTAAGTTAAATTTTACTTTTGCACCAGTGCTGAGAACTGCTTCAAAACTATCTGTATCCCTTTGGGCTGCTGCTATTTTTGCATTTTTAAAAGTGTCTGCAATAAATTTTTGTGCATTTTGTGGCAGCTGATTTGGTTGTATTAGCATATCTCCTGCAAATGCTGATACTGCAAATAATGCGATGATTGTTGTTAAAACTAATTTTTTCATAAGATTACTCCTTTTTTTAAATTTATTATTTACTTCTTATGTTTTATATGTCGCAGTAAATAAATAAAGGTTACAAAAAATAATAAAAAATTATTATTTGTATAACTTATTTGTAAATAAATATATTTTAATAATATTATATTTTGTTGTTTGTTTTTATATAATATTTTTGTAAAATAATTTCATATATAATATATAAACTGCAGGTGAATTTTGTGATATTATATAATGAATTCTTTCAAAAAGATGTTGTAACCCTTGCTAAATCTTTAATTGGTAAAGTATTGTGCAGAAAAATAGATAATTTTACATTAAAGGCAAGAATTATAGAAACAGAAGCCTATTCTAAAGCAGAGCCTGCAAGTCATTCAAGTCTTGGTTATTCTTTAAGTCGTGCTGCTATGTTTATGGATGCAGGCACTATATATATGTATCACAGCAGAGCAGGGGCATCATTTAATATTAGTGCATTAGGGGAAGGTGATGCTGTTCTTGTAAAATCTGGTATATGTTTTCTTGATAACGATACAGATACACTTGCTTTTATGCAGCAGATAAATAAAAAGAATGAAAAATTAAGAGATATATATTATCTTGCTTCAGGTCAGACATTACTTTGTAAAAGTTTAATGATTGATAGAGCATTATGGGATAAAAAGCAGTTTAATAATGAACTCTATATTGAAGATACAGGATATATACCTGAAAATATAGTGATTACATCAAGACTTGGTATTCCAAAAGACAGAGATAATCTTTTATTACCATATAGATATGTAGATAAAGCATATATAAAATATGCTACAAAAGGCAGATGTAAAGTTTATTAAATTTTTTCTTGATTTTATAAAAAAAGAGTATTAATACAGATAGGCAAAAAATTTAAAAAACATAAGAAGGTTTATATGGGCTTTTTAGATTCTATTCAAAGTATTATATCTGTATATTTATTAATCGCAGTAGGTTACATTCTTACAAAAAAAGAAATTTTATCTACAGAGTTTGGTTCACGCATAGCATGGCTTGTTGTTAATCTGACATTTCCAGCTTATATTTTATCAGCACTTCCTTACCAGTTTACTAAAGCACAGTTTATGGAATCTGCTGGCGGTATTTTAGTGGCATTAATAGCAACTGCCGTTCTTTATCCTATAGGTTATCTAACAGGCAGGCTTTTTAAAGTGAAAAAGGAAAATATGGGTGTATTTTTAGCCCTTTTTGTGTATTCTAATGTAGTTTTTATTGGACTTCCAGTAAATCAGGCATTATTTGGTGACAGTTCTGTTGCCTATGTTCTTGAATATTATATTGCAAATACAATTCTTTTCTGGACACTTGGAGTTTATTCTCTGCAAAAATCATCAGGAAGCGGTAAAGGTGGTATTAATTTAAAAGCACTTTTAACACCATCATTAACAGCAACAGTGGTAGCAATAATATTTGTACTTGTTGGCTTTAAACTGCCTGAAATGCTGCAAAAACCAGCCAGTATGCTTGGAAGTATGACTTCACCACTTGCTACATTATTTATAGGTATGGTATTTGCAGAGATGAAGTTATCTGATTTTAAAATTACAAAAGATTTCTGGGCTGTAATGATAGGCAGGTTTATTGCTTCTCCAGCTGCAGTGCTTTTGATTATGATGTTTTTTACATCATTTAATGCAGACAGGCAGGAAGTATATATTTTACAAGCAGCAATGCCTGCAATGAATCAGGTTACAATATTAAGTAAATATTACGGCTGTGATTACAAATATTCTACAATACTTACAGTATGGTCATTTGTAGTAAGTATGATTGCATTGCCTTTATATGTTACTTCATTCCACTATTTATTTTAATAGAACATATTAATAATTGAAGCGTAGTTTGGATATTTTAAAAGCATTTCTTCTTTTTGATAAAGGATAAAATCATCATAAGAAAATTCTGGGTGCAGACTGCACCCAGTTAATATATATTCTCCATCAATAAGCCTTGCAGCAAAAATACTTCCGCTTTCTATAACAGCACTGTATGATGCATCATTATATATAATACTGTCGCCAAGTTTATGGCAGATAAGTGAGCCGTCTTTTTTAATTTCATATATTTCTAAAAGTCCGCCTTTATAATAATGCCATATTTCGTCAGATGATATAGAATGCCATGCAGAAAACTGACTTTTTTTTAAAAGATAATATATTGCACTGCCTGCTCTGCGTTTAGTATTGTCTTCTTTTGTAATATACTGGTTAGATTGATAATATCTTCTAAAATATCCACCTTCTGCATGTGGAATAAGGTTTAGTTTTTCAATTAAAGTATCAGCAGTATTTAATTCTTTCTGCATAAATTTCTTCCATTATTAGCTGCTGTATTATCCATTTGGAAGCATCCTGGAAGTGTATTAAATAAAGTATCATCTAATACTGTATCATTTTTATGGGAAGAAATAATATCAGCAGTATTATACTCTTGATTTAATTTTTCAGATACCCATACAATCATTGCAGATGTACTGTCTTTGCTTTCAGATAACCCGTTATTATATTTTTCACCTTCTAAACCCTGTAATATAATAAATGCTTTTTTATCTTTTAAAAGCTCAATAGCTTCGTGAAGGTAGGCATCAATATAATCAATATATTGGCTGTATTCATCATCAGATGTATTATTATTTATAAAGTCTTTATATCTCATACTGATTAATGGGGCAGAACCTTCTGCATTTATAACAAACAGTCCGCCGTTATTTTTTGCAGTAAATTCTTTTATATAAGCAAGGGATGTAAAAAGATTAGGGCTGTTGTTTGTATATTTTTCTGTAATATTTTTAGTATCATTTTTTATAATATTATATGCAAGAGCATCTTTTGAAAGCAGTGAATTATAAACAGCAAAATATTCCACATTATATCCTGCATTTTGAAATACGCTTATAAAAGATTTGCTGTTATTTATATCATTAATGTTTTCAGCTGCAGCACCAGTTAATACGGCACTTCTTGTGCTGTAATTATTTGCATAATCAGTAGTAACATTATTAAGTATGATAATGCTGCTGTTTGTTAATGGCATTTGTCTGCCTGTCTGTTTAAATGGTATATTAGAAAGTTTATCTATTAAGATAACTACACCAGTTATATTATCATCAGTTTTAGACACATTTATTTTATCCTGCCTTTTATCAGCAGAAAATTTATATGAAAGATATGATATTGTATAATTTTTTACACCTTTAAAAAATGCATAAGGCTGTAAAGTAAACTGATTAAAGTTATTATAAATGTTAGTATAGCAGATTACTGAAATAAGAAAGCTTACTGCAAATACCTGACCTCTGCGGATAACAGATTTATCTCTTGCAAAGAAAAATCTTACAAAACCAAGTGCAAGACCAAGTAAAAACATAAGTGTAATAAAAACAGTATAAGTAGTATTTTCAGAAATAGAAGATTTTATAGTGTTATGCAGTAAAAATTTAGTTGCAGAGTATTCTGTAGTATCAAGATGAAATTTATCAGCATATACAGCACCTACTGAGCCGATATAAAATAATACAGGATTTATAATGACGAATACCCATTTAGAGAGCATAAGCAGAAAAAACAGCACAAGGTTAAAAAATGCCGCCAGTGTAATTATAAGAGCAGTATTATACTGGTCTAAATTTAAAAGCTGTATTCTAGGTTCATCAAATATTAAAGTGTATAAAAAAGTGTTCAGAAGAAGAAGTACATAGTATGAAAATGCTCTTTTGCTCCAAGGTATTTTTAAAAACTGTTTGTTTATATTGATTATTGCCATTATATATCCTTATTGTTTTATATTTAAAAAAGAAATATACTATATCATTATTCTTAATTAATTTAAAGTATAAAATTTGTATCAAATGAAAAATTTTTCTACCTTAAAATTTTATGAAAAAGCTAAAAAAATCATAAAAATTAATTTTTATTACTATGTTATATAATAATAATTTATATATTAGAAATTATAAAGTAAAATATGTTTTATTTAGCTATAATGCCTGTTTTACAATTTTTAATAAATATTTATAACTTATTGATATATATAGTTAATATAGAATTATAACATAATTATAATTTTATTTAATTTTTTCTTGCAATATGGTATTATGTATGTTATAAGTAAAGTATGGATTAAAATAATTTAAGAAGGAGTGAATTATGGCTGAATTTCGTATGGAACATGACTTTTTAGGAGATAAAGAAGTACCAAAAGATGCTTATTATGGCGTGCAAACATTAAGAGCTATTGAAAATTTTCCTATTACTGGTTATAGAATACATCCTACATTAATTAAGTGTATGGCTATTGTAAAAAAAGCTGCTGCACTTGCTAATGCTAAAATTGGCGAGCTTGAAAAAGATAAGGCAGAAGCTATAGCAAAAGCTGCAGATGATGTTATTGCTGGCAAATTTAATGACTGGTTTTTAGTTGACCCTATCCAGGGTGGTGCAGGCACATCTATAAATATGAACACAAATGAAGTTATTGCTAACCGTGCTTTAGAGATTATGGGCGAAAGCAAAGGTAATTATAAAGTTATTTCTCCAAACTCTCATGTTAATATGGCACAAAGCACAAATGACTCTTTCCCTACTGCTGCACATTTAACTATTGCTATGCTGCTTGATGAATTAATAGTAGTTATGAAAGAAATGCAGGATATGATGCTCCAAAAATCAAAAGAATTTGACGGTATTATAAAAATGGGCAGAACTCACCTGCAGGATGCTGTACCTATAAGATTAGGTCAGGAATTTAAAGCTCATGCAGCTGTTGTTGGCAGAGATATTAAACGCTTAACTAATGCTAGAGAACATATGCTTACAGTAAATATGGGTGCTACTGCTGTAGGTACTGGTCTTAATGCAGAGCCTGAATATATTAAAGAAGTTGTTAAACAGCTTGGCGAAATTTCAGGACTTCCTGTAAAAGGTGCTGAAGATTTAGTTGACGGCACTCAAAACTGTGATTCATACCTTGAAGTAAGTGCTTTACTGAAAGTTTGTATGACAAGTATGTCTAAAATATGCAATGACTTACGTTTAATGGCTTCTGGTCCAAGATGCGGTTTATATGAATTAAATCTGCCGCCTCGTCAGCCAGGCAGCTCTATTATGCCAGGTAAAGTTAACCCAGTAATGGCAGAAGTTATTAATCAGATTGCTTTCCAAGTTATTGGTAATGATATTACAGTTACAATGGGTGTTGAAGCGGGTCAGTTTGAATTAAATGTTATGGAACCAGTATTTGTATTTAATGTTATCCAGTCATTAACTATTATGGCAAATGGTTTCAGAGTATTTACTAAATATCTGCTTAAAGATTTAACAGCAAACCCAGAAAGAATGAAAGCGTATGTTGAAAACTCTGTTGGTATTGTTACAGCTATTAACCCACATGTTGGTTATGAAACTGCATCAAGACTTGCTAGAGAAGCTTATGTTTCAGGCAAACCAATCAGAGAGCTTATTTTAAGAGATAAAGTGCTTACAGAAGAAGAAATCAATATTATTTTAGACCCTGTAGGTATGACAACTCCAGGTATTTCTGGTGCAGAATTAAAACATAAAAAATAGAGTTATATAACTCTATAATATTAAAATGGGTAGATAGTAACATCTGCCCATTTTTTGTTTATAAAGATAATTAATTTTATTGCTATTTCATATTTTTTTCTATTATACTATTATTAGATAGGAAAAAGTATGAGAAAAAAACATATTAAAATATATAGAAGTAGCAGAAAATATTGAAAAATATAAAAATATTTATTTTTTATAAAAATGCTTGTAATATAAATATAACTATGCTATATACTTAACTTTTGGAGGTGCCAAATGGCAATAGATAAAGAAAAGAAACAGTCAGTTATTGACAGTTACAAACAACATGAAGGAGATACAGGTTCTCCAGAAGTGCAGGTTGCATTACTTACTGCACGCATTGAATACTTAAATGAGCATTTTCAAACTCATCCTAAAGACCACCATTCACGCCGTGGTTTACTTATGCTTGTTGGTAAAAGACGCAAACTTTTAGACTATCTTAAAAAGAAAAGTTTCCCTCGTTACCGTGCTTTAATTGAGTCATTAGGCATAAGGAAGTAATTAAATGGAAAAAAATATTCATTCCTATGAAATAAGCTTGCCAGGTTGTGCTGAGCCTATTATTTTTGAAACAGGCTGGAAAGCAAAACAGGCTAACGGAAGTATTTGGATAAAACAGGGTGGCACAGTAGTGTTAGTTACTGCTGTTGCAGGTAAAGCTCCTGAAGCTTATCAAGATTTTTTCCCACTTACTGTTAACTATGTTGAAAAAATGTATTCTGTTGGGAAAATTCCGGGTGGATATGTTAAAAGAGAAACTAAACCAAGCGACAGGGAAACTCTTATCTCTCGCTTAATTGACCGTCCTTTACGTCCATTATTCGATGACGGTTTTCGTAATGAGACTCAGGTGGTGGCTACAGTTTTGTCGGCTGATGGCATTGGTCTGCCTGATATTCTGGCTTTAAATGCTGCTAGTGCTGCATTAATGATTTCCGACATACCTTTTAGTATGGCAGTTGGCGGAGTTCGTATTGGTAAGCTGAATGGGGAATTAATTGTAAACCCACCAGTTGAACTGCACGAAAAACTTTCTATGAATATAGTTGTTGCAGGAACGAAAGACGCTATTGCAATGGTAGAAGCCGGTATGAACGGCGTAACTGAAGAAGAAGTTATTGAAGCTCTTGAATATGGTCATGAGCAGATAAAAAAACTTGTCGAAGTTCAGGAAAGAATGGCTGCAGAAATTGGCAAACCACAAATGGAATATACTGATTTCTCATTACCAAAAGATTTAGTTCAAGAAGCCTATGATAAATTTGGCGCAGCTTTTAAAGACGCTTTTGCAGTAAAAGGCAAACTTGAATCCTATGAAGCTATTGACAAGGTTAAAGAAGAATATTTGGCCTATGTTTTAGAAACTCGCGGTGAAGACGAGTTTGAAGCAAACAAAGGAATTTATAAAGATATTGCAAAAGAAGTTGAAAAAATAGTTTTCAGAAACTCACTTGTTAAAACTCATAAAAGGGCAGACGGCAGGGCTCTTGATGAAATCCGTCCTATTGATATTGAAGTAGGCGTGCTTCCAATGGCTCACGGTTCAGCTCTTTTTACAAGAGGTGAAACTCAGGCATTAGTTGTAGCTACTCTTGGCTCTAAAAATGACAGTCAGACACTTGAAAGTATTGAAGGCGTAAGCAATAAATCTTTTATGCTGCAATATAACTTCCCACCATTTTCTGTTGGTGAAGTTGGCAGAATCGGTGCTCCAGGCAGGCGTGAAATAGGCCACGGTGCATTAGCTGAACGAGCTTTATCAGCTGTTGTTCCTAATGACAGCAGTTTTCCTTATACTGTAAGAGTTGTTTCTGAAATATTAGAATCAAATGGTTCTTCATCTATGGCAACAGTTTGCGGCGGTGCATTATCTATGATGGATGCAGGTCTGCAGATTACTGCACCAGTTGCAGGGGTTGCTATGGGTTTAGTAATGGAAGATGATGGTGACTATGTTATCTTAACAGATATTATGGGCCTTGAAGACCACCTTGGTGATATGGACTTTAAAGTAGCAGGAACAGAAACTGGTATTACTGCTCTGCAAATGGATATTAAAATCAAAGGCTTATCTAAAGAGATTTTAACAAAAGCCTTAGCACAGGCAAAAGAAGGCAGACTCTTTATCTTAAATAAATATAAAGAAGTGCTTCCAGAGCCTAGAAAAGATTTAAATCCTAATGCTCCAAGAGTATTTACAATGAACATTAACCCTGATAAAACAGGTGCTTTAATTGGACCTCAGGGCAAAAATATTAAAGCTATTGTAGAAGCAACAGGAGCAAGCATTGATATTTTAGACGGCGGTATTGTTAATATATTTGGTAAAAACCAGGCAACTATTGATAATGCTGTTAATATGATTGAAGCAACTATTGCTGAGGCTGTTGTTGGTAAAACTTATACTGCAACAGTTAAAAAAGTTATGGAATATGGTGCATTCGTTGAAATACTTCCAGGTCTTGAAGGTTTACTGCATGTATCTCAGTATGCGCATGAAAGAATACCATCTATTGCAGACTACTTAAAAGTAGGCGATAAAGTAGATGTTATGTATATGGGTAAAGACAGAAACGGCAGAATGGAGCTTTCAAGAAAAGCACTTTTACCAAAACCAGAAAAAGCAGGAAAACAAGATAAACCAGAAGAAAATGCTTAAATAAATTAAATCCCTGTTTTTACACAGGGATTTTTTTGACTTATTATTTAATATTAACTAAACAAAAGAGTTTCATACACAAATTATTTTAAGTATATACTTACTATTTTTACAGCTTTAATATATCATTATTTTTGAGTAAATTTTAAATAGCCTATTCTTAATTCGTTCTTATTTACACTTAATTTATTAGATGCCTGCAGGCTTTTAATGTAATCTTCTTCTATTTTCATTGTTTTTTCAGGTCCAGCCATACGAGTTCTGCCAATATCTTTAATAAATATCTGATTATTTTTTATTTCAATATTGCCAAAATAATTATTTACTCCAGCAAATCCGCTGAAACTGTTTCCAGAAAAAGTTATTGTTATTTCAGTATTTTTATATGGCGCAGTTAAGTGATATACTTTGCCGTTAGCTTTTTTTAATTCATCAGTAATATCCATTCTGCTTTGGCAGGCTGCAGCAGTAAGCAGTGTAAGCAGTAATAAAATAATCTTTTTCATTTTTTACCTCAATATATAGTAATGATTAATTATAACTTATATTTTTTTAAATACAATATGTTTTATTTAATTAATTATAAACATTAAAAAATATACATTTTTTGTATTAATTTACTTGATTTTTTTATAAATATGCTAGATAATACACTTTAATTGATTTAAAAAGCATAATGGATGATAAATGAATATTGTAAATATAAATATAATAGCAGAAGAAGATTATTTAATACCATCTTATGAAACAGCAGGTGCAAGCGGTGCTGATTTAAAATCAAAAGAAGATGGCATATTACACCCTGGTGAAAGAAGGCTTGTAAAAACAGGTGTTTTTATAGAACTTCCTATAGGGTATGAGGCTCAGGTCAGACCTAGAAGCGGGCTTGCTTTAAAACATGGCATTACTATGCTTAACAGCCCAGGCACAATAGACAGCGACTACCGCGGAGAAATAGGTGTTATAATGATAAACCACGGCAGCGAGCCTTTTACATATAAAAAAGGGGATAGAATAGCTCAGCTTGTTATATCAAAATACAGCAGAGCAGAATTTAAAATCACTTCATCTTTAACAGAAACTGTAAGAGGTGCTGGTGGTTTTGGTCATACAGGTAAATAAATAAAATAATATAAATTGCGAAATATGGAGGAAGAATGAATATTCGTGAGTATGAAGTGAAAGTGCAGCTCCCTGCAGAGCTGAAACCGTTGGAAACAATGGCTTATAATCTTTGGTTTGCATGGAACTCTCCTGCAACAGCTCTTTATAAAAATATTAACGAAAAACTCTGGGATGAATCTGAGCATAATCCACTTGCTGTTATTTCGGCACTTACTATGGACGACTGTAAACGCTTAATGGATGATGATGTATTTATGGCCAGCTTAAATGATGTATATGAAGATTTCCAGCAATATATGTCACTGCCTCGCTGGTTTACTAAAGCCCATAAAGATGCATCAGATATGCTTGTTGCTTATTTTTCTGCAGAGTATGGTATACATGAATCTGTTCAGCTTTATTCTGGCGGCTTAGGTATTTTATCTGGCGACCATTGTAAATCAACTTCTGATATGGGTATACCTCTTGTAGCAGTTGGTCTGCTTTATAGAAATGGTTATTTTCACCAGTATATGAGTTCAGACGGCTGGCAGCAGGAACGCTATCCATATAATGAATTTTATCTTATGCCTCTTACTAGAGCAGAAGATAAAAACGGTAAAGAAATTACTCTTGAAATGAAAATCGGCGAAAGAGATGTTAAAATCAGAGTATGGAAATTAAAAGTAGGTTTAATGGAAATCATTCTTTTAGATACTGATGTTCCAGAAAACCATCCAGATGATAGAATAATTACTGGTAAACTTTATGACGGCGACAGCAATATGCGTATCCGTCAAGAAATAGTGCTTGGTGTTGCTGGTGTTAGAGCATTAGCTGCAATGGGCTTACAGCCAACAGTTTACCATTTAAATGAAGGTCACCCTGCATTCGTTTCTATTGAGCGTTTAAAACAGCTTATAGAGCAGGGTATAGATTTCCGCCTTGCAACAGAAATTGTTCGCAAAAGTACACTTTTTACTACTCACACACCTGTTCCTGCAGGGTTTGATGTTTTCAGTATTGACCAAATTAAACAATATTTAAGCGGTATTTATGAGCCAGTAGGCATCAACTTAAATATGCTTATGAGCTTTGGTAGAAAAGATAGAAGTAATACTAATGAACCATTTAATATGGCAGTATGCGGTATTAACCTTTCTACTTATAGAAATGGTGTAAGTAAACTTCACGGCGAAGTCAGCAGAGAAATGTTCCATTCTATGTGGTCTCAGGCTATTTTATCACAAGTACCAATAGGTCATGTAACAAATGGTGTGCATTTACCTACATTTATGTCAATTGATATGAAAAATATGCTTTCACGCTATGTATCAGAAGACTGGGCATCTAAACCTTATGATTTTGATATATGGGAAAAAGTTAATAATATTCCTGATAATGTTTTATTTGATATGAAACGCAACCAAAGGGAACGCCTTGTATCATTTATCCGCAGAACTACAAAAGAAACTATCCGTAAAAATGGCGGCAGTGCAAGCGAATTATTAGCAGCAGAAGATATTTTAAATCCTAATGCATTAACAATAGGTTTTGCAAGAAGATTTGCTACATATAAACGCGGATATCTTTTATTTATGGATGAAGAAAGATTAAAAAGACTTTTCAGCAATCCAGAAAGACCTATTCAGTTTATTATTGCTGGTAAAGCTCATCCAAAAGATAATGAAGGTAAAGAAATTATCAAAAAAATTATACATATAGCTAAAAAACCAGAATTCCGTAAACATATCGTATTCATTGAAGACTATGATATAGAAGTAGCACGCTATATGACTCGTGGTGTAGATATATGGCTTAATAACCCACGCAGACCTATGGAGGCATCAGGTACATCTGGTATGAAAGCAAGTGCCAATGGTGCATTAAACTTATCTATTTTAGACGGCTGGTGGGATGAAGGCTTTAATGCTAAAAACGGCTGGGCAATCGGTGCTGGTGAAGAATATCCAGACAGCGGATATCAAGACTATGTTGAAAGTATGGAAATTTATAATACTCTTGAAAAAGATATTATTCCAGTTTTCTATGCAAAAGATAAATCTGGTATGCCTAGAGAATGGCTGAAAATGGTTAAAGAAAACTTAAGAACAGTGCCTAGCTACTTTAATACATCAAGAATGTTAATGGATTATGCAGACCAGTATTATGTACCGCTTCATGAACTGCAGAAAGAATTTAATGCAAATAACTTTGAAGAAGCTAAAAAATACCTTGACTGGCATAACCAAATATTAGACAGATGGGACGGCGTATCATTTATCAGCTCTGAAGTAGATGCTCCAAAAGGTTTTGTTCCTGGTGAAACTGTAAAATTTAAAGCTCAGGTTAATACTAACGGAACAGCTGCTGAGCATTTAGGTGTATTTGCAGTTGTGGAATATGATGGGGAAAGCGGCAGCTTAAAAGACCCTGAATTTATTCGCTTAAATCAGGAAAAAAGCAGCGATATGTTTAGTACATCATATACATTAACTCGTTCTGGTAAATTAAAAGTTGGATTTTTAGTAACACCTTTCCACAGGTTCTTAAAAAATCCATTTGAATTAAATAAAGCTAAATGGGCGTAATATGAGCGAAAAATTATATCTGCCATATTCTGATGGCTGTTTTGTATGCGGCCATAATAATGTTCATGGTCTGCAGGTACAGTTTTATGTGCAGGATAACAGTGTAAAAGTGGATTTAAATTTTGCACCACATTTTAACAGTTTTCCGCATATAACTCATGGTGGTGTGTTGTCATCAATACTTGATGAAGCTATGGGGTGGTCTGCCTTTATATTTTCTGATATAGAAACATTTCTCTTTACTAGAGAGTTAAGTGTTACATATAAAAGAAATGCACCTATTGGTGAACCATTACTTTTAACTGCAGAATATGTTGGGGCAGAGCGTGGTGGTATGTTTTCTACAAAGGGTAAGATTACTGATATGGACGGTAAAATAATAACTGCTTCTAAAGGTCTTTTCTTCCCTACATCTAAAGAGAAAATGGCAGAAACTATACCCCATCTTTCGTTTTTAGATGAACTTACATATCATCCGAAGGCAGTGAAATATTGTAAGTTATAAAACTAAATATATATTTTAATTCAGCCCGCTTATGCGGGCTGATATTTTTTAATGCAGTGTGTTATTTTTTAATGATACTGTTTTTATAAAATTATTTATATTATAAATTTTAAAATTAAAACTAAATTTATAAACTGTTTATTTGGAGTAAAAAATAATGGTATATTATACAGAGATTTTAGCCAGATTTGATTTTGCAGAATCGGATATGGAATATATTTTATCTATTAAAGAGCAGATGCAGCAGTATGAAGCGGCTTTTTTAAATGATGTATTATCATATCTTCAAAAAGATTCATTATTTATGTCAGAATATGGCAATATTATAGATAAATTAAATACAGAAAAACTTTCCAGCTGGTACAATGCAGTTATTTCAGGCAGACTTAATGGCTCTTTTAGTGAATTTATAAGCGAGTTTAATCTGCAGCAGGTACCTAGAGGAGCATTTTCAGGAGAAAGGATTGCTGAACTTTTCAGCTTTATTCGTATATGGTTTCAGAATAAGCTGATTGAAATATGCGAATGTGAGTGGGATTATAAAGAAATTTTAAAAGCTTATACAAAAGTAATAAATGCTGCAATTTATATTACTATGAACACATATGTTCCAAGGGATAAATCCACTAGCCATGCTTCAAAAATGAAAAATAAAATACTTGTATGGGCAGAAAAAGCATCTCTTGTAACTCATTCTATGCTGCTTGTATTTTTAATGATAATGACTTTAGCAGGTGTAGGATTTTTTATCTGGAGTTTATGGGATTTAAAAGGTGTTGCACCAGATAAGTTATTTGTTACAGCATTAGGCTCACTGCTTGTTTTATGGGTATTAATAGAATTGATAAACTCAGAAATACAGATGCTTAAAGGGGATAAGTTTAAGATTAGTATATTTGTTGGTGTTGTCCTGATTGCATTTATCCGCGAAGTATTGATTATGACATTGAAACATGATGCAAGTAATACTAAGACTATGATATTAATGCTTGGCGGTATTTTAGTATTAGGTGTAACATACTGGATGCTTGCAAAATCAGAAGAAAGGACAAAAAATTAGATAAAATAAGGCGAAAATATCAATTTTCGCCTTTTTCTTTTTCTACATATTATTTAAGTTAAGTAATGCTTTAGTGTATATTTTAATTAATTTCTTAAATTTATCTAAATCTATATACTCATTATTTTGATGAGCCAGTTCTTCATCATCTTTAAAATTAGCACCAAAAGAAAGAGAATTAGGCATCATAGTGCAGTAAGTTCTGCCGCCTATTGCAACAGGTTCACTTTTATCGCCTGTAACTTCTTGATATGCTTTTAAAAGTTCTTGTAAATATGGGTTATTTTTATCAACATATAATGGTGGAATATGTTTGCTTATTTGTGTAAGCATCATCATTTTTTCTGCCAAATTATTGATTTTATTCTCCATTTTAGAGCTTTTTATTGTAACAGGGTATCTGATATCAAATTTTAATGTTAAATCTTCAGTTTTATATCTAAGTATTCCAAGATTTATTGTTAAGCTGCCAGAAATATCATCATGGCAGTCTATACCAAAACTTTTTCCATCACTTACATCATTTAAAAGAAAAGCAACCTGCCTAATCCAGAGCATAAGTTCCCATGAGCCGTAATCTAAAGAAGGGTGGGCAAGGTAGTGCAGCAGTTTATACATTGCATTAACACCTTTTTCAGGGTTCATAGCATGTGCAGATTTACCAGTTGCTTTTACCTGTAAATAACTGTCCTGATAATATTCTATTTCTAAATCATCACCAGCTATTTCTTCAAGCTGTCTTTTTATTTTAGCTAAATCCCCTGAAAAATAAGCATATGCAGTATCTGGCACAACATTTACTCTTTCGCCGCATGTAAGCCCTAAAAGTTTAATTGGCTCAAAACCCTGCAGTGGAAAATCTCTTTTCATTGTTATCTGCATTTGACCTTTTTCAGCATAAACAGCAGGAAAATTTGCATCTGGAGAAAATGAAAATACAGGCATTTCTTCTGTTTCATTATATCTTTTTAAGCACCGCATAGATGTTTCTTCATCACAGCCTGCAATTATTCTAAATCTTTTATTAAATTTTATTCCAGCTTCTTTTAAAATCTTAACAGCAGTATATGCGGCAATTAATGGTCCTTTATCATCTATTGTACCTCTGCCGTATAATTTATTGTCATGTATCTCTGCAGCAAAAGGTGGGTACTGCCATAAGCTCTCATTACCTGCAGGCACTACATCTAAATGTGCTAATACACCGATTAAATCGCCGCTTCCATATTCTGCATATCCTGCAAAGTTATCAATATTTTTAACTGTAAATCCGTCATTTTCTGCAATATTAATAAATTTATTTAAACACTCTGCAGCACCTTTACCAAACGGATGTTTTTCATCAGCAGTATTTCTATCAAGCTGAGAGTTGATTTTAATTAAATCCTGCATATCCTGCACAGCTTTTTCAAAATATTTTTCTATTAAATTATCTATATTTTCCATATATCACACCAGTTAATTAATATTTGATTTATTATATACATAATAAATTTTATTGCAACAATATAAAACATATACCGTAAAATATATTTAATAATTTTATGAATTAATTTTATTATAATAAATTAAGCAAAAAAACTATAAAAAATGCTTGCTATTGCATAAAAAATATGGTAGAAAAAGCAAAAGTTATCTAATCATTAACTTTATAAGGTGTATGCCTTATTTCCGCTCATAAATAGTAAATTATTTATGATGCTAGTAATATCTTGCTCATGCAGGATATTTCTTGTTGTAATTATTCTTATAATATCTATATCATATTATAAGATGTAGTTAGGCGGGTTGTTCCCGCCTATTTTTTTGTTTAAGGAGTATAAATTGCGTTTAACAATACCAAAAGAATTTACAGAATATGCAGAAAAAACTGCTGGTAAATATAACTGTAAAGTGCTTGATATTACATTAAAACCTGAAAAAAAATCTCACACTTTGCGTGTAACTATTGATGGAGATGATACTTCCTTAAATGTATGTGCAGATATAAGCAGGGAGCTTTCTAAATGGCTTGACAGTCATGAAAATGAAATTAAATGTTCATCATACAATTTTGAAGTGTCAAGCCCAGGTCCAGACAGGAAGCTGCGCACAGAGCAGGATTTTATAAACTGTATTAATAAAACAGTTTATTTTGAAACGAAAACAAAAGCCGCAGACGGGCGTAAAAGATATAAAGGTAAAGTAATGTCATGTGAAAATGGCATTGTCCATATCTACACAAAAGAAGAAAGTGCAGAATTTGATATTGTTATTTCAGACATTGCAAAAGCCCGCATTGAATATGAATTTTAGGAGGAATAATGAGCAGCAGTAAAGAAATCATAAAAACTGTGGAAGATTTAGGCAGAGAAAAAGGTATATCCAGAGAAATATTAGCAGATGCTCTCCATGAAGCGATTGTAGCAGCTACAGTTAAGCGAATTGGTAAATATTTAGAGCCAGAAGTTACTGTTGATTTAGATAAAGGCCTTATAAATATATTAATACCAAAAGAAGTATCAGAATCAAAAGAAAGCAATTGGTATGAAATAACTATGGAAGAAGCAAAAGAGTATAAAGAAAACCCAGAGTATGGTGATATATTAATGGTGCCAACTACTCTTGATGCTTTAGGCAGACAGGCAGCTCTTGTTGCTAAACAAAAACTTATTGAAAAATTAAAAGAAGCTGAAAAACAAGTTATTTTAGATGATTTTCAAAGCAAACTTGGTGAAATAGTAAACGGTACTATTTTAAAAACTGATAGAGATAATATTATTATCAATATTGGTAAAACTGAAGCTATTCTTCCTAAAAAAGAAATGATACCAGGTGAATTTTTTAATAGAAATGACTATGTGCGTGCATTACTTTTAGATATTAAACTTGTGAAAGGCTGGCCCCAGTTAGTTTTATCTCGTTCGCATCCTAATTTTCTTAAAAAATTATTTGAAGCAGAAATTCCTGAAGTATTTGAAGGCATTATTGAAGTTAAAGGTGCTGCAAGAGAACCAGGCGACAGGGCAAAAGTAGCAGTATATTCTAAAAACTCTAATATTGACCCAGTAGGTGCATGTATTGGTGTTAAAGGTGCAAGAATATCAACTATTTCTGATGAACTTAAAAAAGAAAAAATTGATGTTGTTGAATGGTCTCCAGACCCTGTTAAATATGTATGTAATGCAATCAGTCCTGCTAATGTTTTATTAACAAATATTATTGAAGATGATAAAACTATAGAAATAGTTGTTCCAGATGACCAGCTTTCTTTAGCTATTGGTAAAAAAGGTCAAAATGTTCGTCTTGCAGCTATTTTAACTGAATGGCGTTTAGATGTTTTAAAAGAAAGCGAATATGCAGAAATTAGAACAAGCCGTTTAGAAGAACAGGAACAGGAATTAAAAGTTTTCTATGAACTTTATAACTTAGAAAATTTAGAAGTTTTAGACCATACTATGATTTCTAAATTAATGGAACATGGAATAGATGATATAGAAAAACTTTCCAGTGCAAGTGTTGATGAAATAGTATCTTATTTAGAAATATCTGAAGAAGAAGCTGTTGGTATAATTAATGCTGCAATAGATTACTTAACTGCAAAACTTGATGAGCTTGATGACGAAGAATAGGATTTATTAATTGTCTAAGCCAAAGGAATACAGAGTTTGTGCATTTTGTGGAAAAAAACAGCATAAGTCATATATGTTGAAAATTACTCTGCCGGAAATCACTTTTGATTTTTGGCAGAATATGCAGAGCAGAAGTTTTTATGTATGCCAGCAGCGAACATGTATAAACAAAGTATTTAAAAAGAAAACTGTATATAAATATTTAGATGATGATCTAAATATTAACTTGTTATATGATAAACTAAAAGAAAGTATAAAAAATAATACTGTATATCATATTAATGAGTTATTTGATAAGTTTGATGCTTGTGATACTGATGTAGATACTAATAAATTAGTTTTATACAGATATGATGTATCAGCAGTCAGCAGTAACAGTATATTATTAGATAAAGCAGTTTATAATGGCAGTAAAAAATTCTGCATTATTTATGATAAACATATTGCAGATAAATTAATAAAATATAAAAACTTGATTACAAATATTGATGGTTTATTTTACGGAGAATTAAATGGCATTTAAAAAAGTTAGCGAAGTGGCAAAAAATGCGGGTATTAGTGTTGATGAAGCACTAAAAGTATTACAGTCTTCAGGTGTACATGTATCTAAAGGTGATGATACTGTTAAAGATGAAGATATTGCAGCGGCAGGTCTTGATAAGAGAGGACAGCTTGACAGAAGGCAGGAAATGCTCCAAAAAGCATTAGAACGCCATAAAAAAGGTGTTAAAATTAAAGAAGTTGTTGTTAATAATAAAGGTACAGGAAATCAGCAGGATGGTCCTAAAAAGTTAAGTAAAGAAGACCTGAAAATGCGTAAAAAATTAGTTGAACAGCAGCTTAAAAAGGTTGATGAAGATAGAATTCAGTATAATAAAGAAAAAGCTGCTCAACAGCAGAATAGTGAGCAGAGTGTTAAAGAAACTGCTGTAAAACAGGAAGTAAAAGAAGTTCAGACACCTGTTGTTTCTGATGTAAAACCTGCAAATGTTAATACTAATAATAACAATAACAATACTGCTGCCCAAAATAATAATGCGGCTGCTGCATCTAATAATGAAGCTGCTAAAAATGTACAAAAACCAATTCACAATCAAAATGCTCAAAGCCATCAAAATTCTCAAAACAGGAATCAGGACCGTCCAAAAGAGCAGAAAAAGGATGACCGTAAGGATAATAAACCATTTAATAAAGATAAAAATAAACCAAATGACAAAAATAAAAATTTCTCTAAAGATAGAAATGAGAAATCTGACAAGCCTTTTAATAGAGATAAAGATAAAGGCGAAAAACGCTATCAGGACAGAGATAAAGACGGCTCAGGTGATAGATTCCGTGATAATAAAGGCGGTAAAAACCAGCAGTCTGGCTCTCAGCAGAGAATGAATAATGATAATGTGTTTATGACTGGTGATGAAGATAGAAAACGCATTGTTAAAAAGAAAGAAGACGAAAATAAAGATAAAGATAAAGAAAATAAAAAACCAAAAAATAAAAAAGATGGTAAACGCTCTAAAAGCTGGATGAAAACTATCAATGAAGGTATGGATGAACTTACTATTGAAAGTGAAGTAGAAAATACTCCAACTATTTCACCTAATATTGATATTTCAGATTTATTAGATGTTGACCCAGACAGACAGCCAAAAAATAACAACTATAATAAAAATAAAATAAATAAAAAAGTAAATAAAAAACAAGATAAATCTCAAGTAAAAGCATTTGTCCGCCCTGAAAAAGTAGAAATAGGCGAGCATATTGTTATATCTGAATTTGGCAGCTTAATAGGTGTAAAAACTACTGAGCTTATTAAAAAATTATTTTCTATGGGTATAATGGCAAGTGTTAACCAGTCAATAGATGCTGAAAGTGCACAGCTTTTAGGTCTTGAATATGGTGTAGATGTAACAGTTAAAACTATTACTGAAGATGATTTACTGCCAGTTTATGAAGATAAAGAAGAAGATTTAGAAAAACGCCCACCTATTGTTACAGTTATGGGACATGTTGACCATGGTAAAACATCACTTTTAGATGCTATTCGTTCAACAAGTGTTGTAGCTGGTGAAGCAGGTGGTATTACTCAGCACATTGGTGCATACGAAGTTGAATGCAGTAACGGAACTGTTACATTTTTAGATACTCCAGGACATGAAGCATTTACAACACTTCGTGCCCGTGGTGCATTATTAACTGACATAGTTATTTTAGTTGTTGCAGCAGATGATGGTGTAAAACCACAGACAAAAGAAGCTATTGACCATGCAAAAGCAGCAGGGGTTCGTATAGTTGTTGCAATTAATAAAATAGATAAAGATGGTGCAAATCCTGATAGAGTTAAACAGCAGCTTGCAGAGTATGGTATTATTCCAGAAGAATGGGGTGGTGATTATCAATTCCAGGAAATATCTGCAAAAAAACGCCTGCATATTGATGATTTATTAGATAGAGTATTACTTGAAGCAGAAATGCTTGATTTAAAAGGCAATCCAAACAGACCAGCAGAGGGTGTTGTTATTGAAAGCCGTCTTGATAAACAAAAAGGACCTGTTGCAACAGTGCTTGTTAAAAATGGTACTTTAAGACGCGGCGATACATTTATTTCTGGCTCTCAGTTTGGTAAAGTAAGAGCTATGTTTAATTACAAAGGCTCATCTATAAAAGAAGCTGGTCTTTCTATTCCTGCCGAAGTTATGGGTTTCAGCGAACTTCCAGAAGCAGGTGAGAAATTTATTGTAACTGATGAAAAAACTGCAAAACAAGTTACAGAATTAAGAGCAAAACTTGCAAAAGAACAGCAAATGGCTGATAGAGGCAAACTTTCTCTTGCTGATTTCTTTAATAAAATGAAAGACGGCGAATTAAAAGAATTAAATATTGTATTAAAAGCAGATGCTCAAGGTTCATTAGAAGCATTATCATCATCTCTTTTAAAACTTTCTAATAAGGAAGTAAAAGTAAGTATTATACATGATGGTATCGGTGCAATTAATGAATCAGATGTATCTCTTGCAGTTGCATCAAGTGCTATTATTATAGGCTTTAATGTTCGTCCTGATGCAAAAGCAAAACAGGCTGCTGAAAGAGAAAAAATAGATATTGAACTTTATTCTGTAATCTATAAAGCAATAGATGATGTGAAACTTGCCCTTGAAGGTCTGCTTTCACCAGAAATGAAAGAAAATATTATAGGTCATATAGAAATCAGACAAATATTCTCTGCACCAAAAGTTGGTAAAATTGCAGGATGTTTTGTTACTGACGGTAAAGTTACAAGAAACTCAAGTGTTAGAGTTATCAGAGATTCTATTGTAATTTTTGATGGTAAATTAAGCTCATTAAAACGATTTACTGATGATGTAAAAGAAGTTGTTGCAGGTTATGAATGCGGCTTAACTATTGAAAAATATCAAGATATTAAAGAAAATGATGTATTAGAAGTATATGAAGTTGTTGAAGAAAAAAGAACTCTGGAAGATGTAGCTAAAGACGAAAACGAGAAGTAATATGCAGGAAACATTAAGAACAAAACGAGTAGCAGAACTTATAAGACAGGAAGTATCAAATGTAATAAGGGACAGCGTTCATGACCCAAAAGTAAAAGATGTTGTTATTACTGCTGTCAAAGTAAGTGTAGATTTAGATTTAGCAAGGATATACTGGACTACATATAATAATGATGCTGTAAAAGGCATACAGGCAGGTTTAGAGCGTTCAGCAGGTTTTATTCGTAAAGAAATTTTAAAATCTGTCCGCTTGAAAAAAGTGCCAAAATTAGAATTTGTTGTAGATGATTCCAGACAGGAAGCAGATAGAATAGATAATCTGCTCAGCTTGATAGAAAAGGAAAACCATTAATGAATGGTGTTGTAAATGTATATAAAGAAGCAGGGATGACCTCTTTTGATGTGGTAGCAAAAGTCCGCCGCCTTTTTAATGTATCAAAATGTGGTCATCTTGGAACACTTGACCCTATGGCAGAAGGTGTTCTTCCTGTTTTAGTTGGATATGCTACAAGGTTTGCAGATTATTTATCAAGTGTAGATAAAGAATATATTGCAGAATTTAAACTTGGTGAAAGAAGCCAGAGCTATGATAATACTTCTGAAATAGAAAAAGTATCAGATAAAGTTGTAAGTGAAGAAGATATAAAAAATGTTCTTCATTCATTAACAGGTAAAATATCCTTAAAAGTGCCAGCATTTTCTGCCAAAAAAATAAATGGTGTTAGAGCTTATAAACTTGCACGAAAAGGTGAAATAGAAGATGCTGGTGAAAAGGAAATGGAAATATATTCTATTGACCTTTTAAATTATGAATATCCATTAGGTATCATAAAAGTTTCATGTGGCAAAGGAACATATATAAGAAGTATAATAAATACACTTGGTGACCGTTTAGGAACTGGTGCATTAATGAGCGGTCTTATTCGTTCAGCTAATGGAGTATTTAAATATAACCAGTCTTATAAAATATCTCAGCTTGAAAAGCTGTCTGAAGAAAACCAGCTGTCAAAGGCTGTTATCCCTGTTTATGATATACTTAACTGGGGAAGGGCTGTTGTTAAAGACAGCTTTATTAAGCGTATTAAAAATGGTGTTTCTCCAGACAGAAATTCTTTTTTATCTTTTCCTATAGAGCATGAAGGCAGCAATTTTTTTATTATGGATAATAAAGGAAATCTGCTTGCTGCTGCAGAAAGGTGTGAAAGTTCTGACCATCCATTAAAGCTGACTATTGTTATTAATTAATTCTTAAAGTCTTATTAATAATAGTAATCAAAACTAATTATGTAGAAATTATGTGATTTCGGTTATGATTGTTGACATATTCATTTCTGTGTGCTAATTTTTATAAAAATATAAAAAGGAGTAAAATAGTATGAAAAAAATTAAATTTTTAACTATCGCTGTCTTTGTTTTAGGCTTTGCTGCTGTTTCTTTTGCTGCAGGTCATACTACTGCAATTGAAAGTAAATATGATTACAAAACTACAGTAGATAAAACAATCAATGCTATTAAATCAAACAAAAAAGCAACATTATTTGCAGTAATTAACCATGGTGAAAATGCAAAAAAATTAAATGCTGAAATGGGCCAGGGTACATTACTTATTTTTGGCAACCCTGCTTTTGGAGCTACTTTTATGAAAGATTATCCACAAGCTGGTATTGATTTACCTTTAAAAATATATATTTTTGAAGATAAAGGTAAAGTATATTTTTCTTATGTAAATCCAACTGACATAGCAAAAAACTATAAAGGTGCAGATAAACATGAGTTTATTAAAGGCACTCAAGGTATGTTAGACGGTATGGCAAAAAAAATCCTTAAATAATTTTATAATATACCTACCCACTTTTTTGCCCTGTGTATTATGTACACAGGGTTTTTTTATGAACAAAAATATAAAGAATTTTTAAAAAATCTATGTCAATATCTATTTAAATATTTCCTTTATATATCAAATAAATATTAAGTTAACATTCTATTTAGATACATATAATATTAATTATATGTGATTTTTTAAATATATTTATTGCTAAATTAGAAAAATTTTCTTGAAAATATAAAAATTAAATAATATAGTATGAAAATACACAATATATTAGTTAATTTATTAGGAGATTTTTTATGAAGCCGTTATTAGAAAATGATAAAGTTGTATGTGCTCATAATGGTATGGTTCAATTAAAATCTGATAAAGGCAAAGATTTAATTATTAATGGTAACCCTGTTATCACAAAAAGTGATTTGATGAATGCATCTATTTCTGGATGTACTCATAATATAGCAGGAGTGCCTAAACCATGCACAAAAATAATGCAGATACCTGAAAATGCTTTAAGTACATTAATTGAAACAGGTGGTGAAGCTGTTGTATTAGAAGATATGCTTTCAATGATAATGACAGATAATGGAGTTCCATTACAGCTGCAGGGTAATCAAGATAAACCTTTAGTGTTAGATAACTAGTTTTATATAGAAGGTAATAGCATGGAAACAAATAATTTAGTAAGCGAAATAGTTTTTATAAGCCGCAATATTCCTGGTTTTAGATTTAGAATAGCAGAAGCTAAAATTTATGAAAGTTTGGATTATCCATATCATATAGAGTGTATATGCTATTATGAGGGAATAAATAATGAACCATTTAATGATGGTATTTATGGCATACTTGATATTAATGTGCGGGTGTATTTAAATGACCCATCATATACAAATATGAAAGAAAAACAAAAGGTTACTAAATTATTTAAGGGTGTTATTAAAGAAGCTGTATATTTAGGAGATAAAGAGTTTTCTGGTAATTTTACTAAAGAACACAGGCATTATTATAAAATGATTATAGCTTCTCAGATGATAAGATTAAACTATAATAAAGCATACAGAATATATAATGATAAAAGTGTATTAGATGTGCTGCAAAAAATTTATGAAAATGCTAAAAATACAATTGCAACTCAGTTTGATTTTTCTCGTATTCAAAACAGTTTTAAAAAAGAAGAATATATAAGCCAGTATAATGAAAGCGATTTAGAGTTTTTATTAAGATTATGCAGTAATTATGGAATATATTTTGTAGAAAATGAAGATGGTGTATTTTTTTATGATTCTGTGCAGAAAGCAGATTTTGATTTAAAAAATAATAAATTAAATCTGCTGGAGGTTTCAAAGCATCATACATATCCATATAATCCATCAAGTGATAACTATTTAACAAGTTTATGTATATCACATATAGAAAGCGGTATGGAAATGGGTAATCAGTGGAGTTTTTTCAGCAGCGGAAGTGCAGGAAATCCACACATAGATGAAGTATATAAAAGTCAGAATTACTGGGATGACAGGGATATTGATAATCGTGATAAAATAACAAATTATGCAGTTCATAAAGATTTAACTAATATTACTTTTAATGAAGACAGTTTCCAGAATGGTTTACAGTTTCAAGCAAATATTAATTTATTAAGCAGGCATATAGAACGGACTAGAATAAAAGCTAAAAGTAATATTTTAAATATCAATATTAATGATGTTTTAACTGTTATTAAACCAGAAGGTAACTATACCTACAGAGTAACAGGCATTATCCATTATTACCATGATAAAAGCGAGCAGGGCGGAAGAATATTAGAGAAAGAACCTGCTTTATATTCTATGTACAGTAATGAACTGCGATTAATTCCAAATACTATGCCATATACTATGAAATATATTGATAAACCAAGAGTTTTTGGTATTACTCTTGGTGTAGTAATAGGTGAAAAAGATAGTATAGATGATGAAAGAAATAATATTGTAGTAGATGAATATGGCAGAGTTCGTGTGCGTTTTTCATCTATGGCTGTTCAAGGTCAGTATGATGAAGATGGTATAGTAGATAATGATAAATATACTCACAGCTGCTATTTAAGATATGCAAGTCCTGCAGCAAGCAGCAGCTCTGGTTTTATTGCTGTTCCAAGAGTAGGGGATGAAGTTATTATATCTTATATAGACGGCGACCCAAACAGACCAATTATTACTGGAAGTTTATATAATTTATCAAATAAATCATTAATCCAAAATGAAATACTGCAAAATAAGCATAAAACATCACTTTCTTCTAAAACTGTTGGTAAAGGTCAGCAGGGAGTTAATGAATTTACAATGAGTAATATCCCTGAAAAGCAGGAAATTTATTTGAAAGCTGAAAGAAATTATAAAGAATTAGTTAAGCATAATTATGAGCAGACTATTGAAAACGATAAGACAACTAAAGTTATTGGTTTTTTTACAGAAGAAATTAATCAGGAATATAAACAGCATGTTACAGCCACAAAAAATATTAAAATAGACGGCAAAGAAGTAATAGCTGTTGGTCTTTCAAAAGAAACTGAAGTTTTGCAGTCTAATACTTTAAATGTAGGCTCTGAAAATATATTAAAAGTAGCAAAAAACAGCAGAGAAACAATTGGTGGAAATAAAAATTTAGATATTGAAAAAGATTACTTAATTAATGTTTATGAAGAAAAGAAAGAAACTATACATGGCAACGAGCATAAACATATTAAAGGCAGTTATAATGTAAGCAGCGATACATGTATATCTGTTTTTTCTGATAACAGCTATAATGTGGAAGCTGGAAGCGATTTAGAGCTGTATTCTAAAAATAATACATCCATAAATACTGATAATCACTTAAGTATATGTGCAAAAACATCGGATATTCAATTTAAAGATAATGTTGATATTATATCTGAAAATACTATTTCATTTAATACAGGCAAGTCATTATTAATTAATGTAAAAGATGAGATTCAGGCATCTATATCATCAGATGGGTTTTCTTTTAAGGTTAAGGATATAGAGCTTTTAATTTCATCTGATGGAATTTCTATTAAAGGCGGTAAACTTGAAATAAAAAAATAATTACAGGTTAGGCAGAAGTTATTGATTTTAGATTTAAGTTATACTGCGAAATACAGTGTTTTAGTTAATAAATAATGAATACATAAAAAGGTGATGATATGATATGTTTTAAACTTGAAGCAGAAGAATTTTTTAATTACATGAAAGATGCTGTAATAAAAGATATTAATGAAACAATAAAAAAATATAAACTAGATGATATAGAAACATATACAAATGAACTTAATGAAATAGGAAAACAGTATGGAGTTAATGCTGTTATTGAGGCAGGGAAAAATATAGAAGATACTGTAAAAAGTATAGAGTCTTCAATTAAGAAATTTGATTTCAGTCAGGGTGTCAGTATTGGTAAAGTAATGGATGCTGCAGCAGGAATTGAAATAATACATTCAACATTTATGGAGTTAAAAGATGAAACTACCTCTTTTGCATCAAGTGTTGAAAATGTATTTGATAAAATATCTAAAACTAAAGTCGTTTTTCCAAGTGAGGAAGAAATAAATAAATTTATAGAGAAGCTGGCTGAAGAATGTATTTCTTATTTTACAGAAAAGCTGGATAATTATTTAAAAGAAAAAAATATAGATGTTGAAAAGCTGAAAAATACATATGAATATATTGCACTGCTTCTGATGTGCTATGAGGAGGGTCTTAGTGCAATAGGTGCAGAATTAATTGATGCCTTAAAAAAAGGGGATAGGTTTAAAGCATGGTTTGAAATCAGGTATAATTCAAATATAAATAATCTTTTAAAAATTGCTGAAAAACTTATTGCTCAGTCGAATCTGTTTGGTATATTTGAAAATATTAATGCTAATAAAGCTCTTTTATCAAATAAAGAAATTACAAAGGATATGATTTCTTTTGATGATGTAGTTAATATATTCAGCCATTTAAATTTTGAAGATATAGTTAAAGACTGCAGTTTATTGAGCTTTATTGATGATTTTGAGCTTAATAAGATTTTTTATAATGAAAAATATGATGATAAAGATGAAAATGAAAAAGAAGAAAATAAAACTCCTATCAATTTTCTTGAAAAAATACTTAAAAGTGATGTTGTTTACCAGTCATGCAGACAACTTATAGAACCTGTATTTAATTATGTTAATGAATTTGCAGGCAATATTGTTACAGATGCAGCAGGCAAGTTAATATCATCATTTGATTTAGAAAACATTTTTGTAGTAAAAACTCAGGAATTAAGTGCAAACAGTTTAAAGTTCCAGCAGATGCTGCAAAATCGTGTTATGGAATTTCTTGGACTGCAGGAAGCTAATGAAAATGCTGGAAATACACCAACTAACAAAAATTTAAATTTTTTAGTAATGCTGCAGGGTATTAATGTTTCTGGTATTGATTTTGGAAGTATTTTATCTTTAGATAAGCACAGCAGTTTAACATTAGTATTGTCAGAAGCTAGTGTGATAGATGTTAAAAATATTGCAGAAGAAAATTTAAATCTTGTATATAAAAATCCAAAAAATCCTTCTCTTTTACAGCATATAAAAGGAAAATTAGAGGAGATAGTATCAGATGATAAATCATTATTAAAGTTTAAATTTCAAGACAGTGCATTTAAGGCTGTTTATAAATTAATAGATGGTTGTTTATCTATTTTTGATGAAGATGATAATAAAGTAGTAGATATAATTAATTATATTCCAGGAATGAAAAAAGCATGTATAGAGTCAGATGAATTTATTCCAAAAGAAAGTGTTAAGGCAAACCAGTCTTCTGGTTCGTTTGAGTATAAGTGTGATATTAAAGTGAATGGTAAAGGTCTTGAAGATTATAATGTTTTTAATGATGCACCATTTTATTTGTATCTTCAAAAAACTCAAGAGCTGTTTGAAACAACTATTCAGGCAGCAGGCGAAAAGCTGTCTGCAACATTTAAATTAAATATAGATAAGGAACTGCTTGAAAATACTAAAGTAATGTTTCTTGAAGATAAAGCTGATTTAGAAGTGATAGATAAGATTGGTAAAGCAGCTGCTTCTTTTGGATTAATCTCAAAAAATGAAGTAGAAAAAGGTATTAAAGAGGGCATATATTCTTTAATGAAGCCGTTAACTGTAACAGGGTGCGAAATAGTATCTCAAACAGATACATCTATTACTGTGGCTGCAAAATATAATTATAATATTTCTAATAAATATTATAAAGAAAAAGCTCAGGAAACCTTATGGGGATATATTATTGAGGATAATGCTGATGGTGTGAAAAATCCGTCACTGGATAAGATTTTAGAAAATGTACTAGATACAAAAGGCAGTGAGATTACCATTAATTTTGATAAACTTAATCCTAAATATACAGAAAAAATGTCTATGAATATTTACCCATATTTAAAAACACCAGAAACTAATGTATTCTGCAGTATAACTGGTACTGTTTTAGATTTTGAAATAACAGGCTGTCAGGTTATTAATGATAAAAATGGTGCATTTAAAGTGAAAGCCATATATAATAAACCAGATATGAAAATTACTGATGATATTAACAGGAATACTCACTGGCTTATTGCTGCATTTAACAGCAGTATATCAGAAAGCACTGCTTTTGATATGATAAACAAGTATCATAATCAAAATGGATACTCAATACAGCTTGTTCAGGATAAAGATTATATATTAGAAAGAATTAGTGGTTCTAAAGTAGACCTTAAAATAAAAGACTGCACAAACTGGGTAGACCGCCGTGTATATTTTTTACCATATAAAAGCAAAATTGATAAAAAAATACATGCAGTTTGGAATTTAAGCCAGCCTTTTTATTTAAAATTTAATGGAAAAATGTTATCAATATGTAATACTAAGGATAATGCAGTAATATATAAAACAGATGCATACAGTGGAGAAGGTGTATCAGAAAAAAATAGAGAATCAGATTATCAGATACAAGAAGTTAATATAAATAACAAACCTGTTTACTTTTATTATGATAAAGAAAAACAGCAGGAAAAAGACACAGGTCCTGTTCCTGAGGGTGAATATTATATAGATATTGATAATGTATCCAGTTACGGATTTTTTTATCATATAATTTATAAATATTTATTAATGAGAACGCCTTTATATTCAAGTCCTGCTTTAGACAGCAGTTTAATAAAATTTCTTGAATATATTTTAAGAGATAAATTTTATATTCATGGTGGTTCAACATTTTTAGATAATAAGGGCATTGAGCTTTCAACAGAGTTTCAAAGTTTTTTTAAAATAGTAGATAAGGCAAAAAAAGTAGATAAGCCATATATAGTAAAAAACAGAACACCAATTTGTGTCCGTGTTGAATACGAAAAAAATAAAAATGAGCAGCAGGGAAGTTAATATATTTTTATTTGTATGCAAAATAATTTAATAAATTTATTAGATATAACTTATTGATAATAAAGATAAAATAAAAAAGTTTAAAAAATATAAAAGTTTTTGTTGACATTATATGGGAAATAATATATATAATAATTCCCACGCGGGTGTAGCTCAGTTGGTAGAGCGTGACCTTGCCAAGGTTGAGGTCGCGAGTTCGAGTCTCGTCACCCGCTTTTTTTATATGTGGCGACGTGGCCGAGTGGTTAGGCAGAGGCCTGCAAAGCCTTGTACTCCGGTTCAAATCCGGACGTCGCCTTTCTTTATTTTTTCCCTTTTCTTTTTTTTCATTTTATAATAAACTATCCAAAAATTTATGGAGTAATATATGAAAATTTTTGCTATTATCATTTCATTATTTATATTGAATATTTCTGCATACGCTGAAGAATATGAAAAAGCATGCCCAAATTGTGATTTTGTAGTTATGGAAAAATCTGTTAATACAAATGAATGCAAAGAATATTTTAAATATTTTTTTAAAGATAAAAGAATAGGTAAAGCCTATGAAGAATTTGGTTCATATTTTGTTCCAAACCATAAATATGCAGAGTTTTGGAAACGATATCTGCCAGATTCTAATGAAAAATATTTTGTAAATAAAGAATATGTAGATAATTCTACAGTATCAATGTTTTATGAAATTCTGCCTAAAAAAATACACCTTAAAGAAGGCAAAAAAGCAAATATAGAAATGATTGTTGATAATGAAAAATATTACTTTCAATTAAGGGAAGTAGATGGTGGCACAGAAATTACATCATGTTTTAGTGTTATCAAATAAATTTGTATAAAATATGTATAGAATATACTAGAATATTTGAATAATATATTTAAGTATGTTAAATATTTACACTATTTATATTAAGGAGCTGAATATGAAACGATTAATTATACTGGTTGCTTTACTTGCTGTGCTTGCTGCAGGATGCACATCTAAAGCAAATATTAGCCAGCCTGCAACTGCTGATTTAAAAGTTTTAGAAAAAAATTTACAAGATGCTTTTGCTAAAGCGGGACAGGGACAGGATATTAAAGTACAGGTTGATGAGCTTAAAAACCTTAAAGATATACTTCCTGGCTTTGCTTTTGTAGAAATAAAAATATATAATAAAAATAATCTTGTTAATACTGAAAGAGTTATAACAAATGGTCAGTATTTTGCAAAAGATATAATTGATTCTAAAACATTATCATCTTTAAAAGATGAGTTAGAGTTTGAATTTGCAAAAGTTGAAACTATAGATACTTCTAAACTTACTCTTGCAGGTGGTAATGCAAACTCTAAAAATGTAATTGTTGAAATTACAGATTTCCAATGTCCATACTGCAAAAAAGCTAATGGTTTATTTAAAAATGAATTAAAAAATAAATCAGATTATGCATTATATATCGTTCATTTACCATTAGATATGCACCCAAATGCACAAATTATGGCACAAGTATTTGAAGCTGGTATGCAAATGGGATTTAATTTTAAAAATGACCTTTTTGAATCTGATTACATTAAAGTAATAGAAACAAAAATTGAAGAATTACAAAAAGCTGGCACTCAGCTTAATCAGGAAACATTAACTAAATTGATTAATGGAGTAAATAACCAAATAATAAATGATTTTGCAGCAAAAACAGATAATCCTGATAAATTTAAATCATTAGTAAATTCTGATGATGTTAAATCAAAAATTGAAGCTGCTAAAAAATTGGCAGAACAGTTAAATATAAGTGCTACTCCAGCATTTTATATTAATGGTAAAGCTATATCTGGTTATAATGAAAGTTTAATATTAAAAGCTTTAAATAATATTAAATAATAAATCATATTTACAATCAATAATTCCGCCATTATTATTTGGCGGAATTTTTTTTGCCCTATTGTAAAAAAAGAAAAAATCTAGTAAAATACTACTCAAATAAATATAAGGATAAAATATGTCTGTAATAAAAAGGCTGTCCCCAGAAGTTGCTTCAAAAATAGCAGCAGGTGAAGTTGTAGAGAAACCTTTTAATGTTGTAAAAGAATTAATAGAAAACTCGTGCGATGCTGGTGCAACTAAAATTATTGTTGAAATCAATGAGGGCGGATTAAATAAGATAAAAGTAACTGATAATGGCAAAGGTATAGATAAAGATGATTTACCGCTTGCCTTAGAGCGTTTTGCAACAAGTAAAGCAGAAACAGTAGAAGATGTTTATTCTGCTGCTACTTTTGGTTTCAGAGGGGAAGCATTAGCTGCAATTTCTTCTGTAAGTGATTTTAAAATTACAAGTGGTAAAGATGGCAAAGCATATACTATCACATGCCAGTATGGTAAAATTGGAGAAATAAAGCCAACTGCAGCAGTGAAAGGTACGATTATAGAAGCTGACAGACTTTTTGAAAATCTGCCTGCAAGGCGGAAATTTTTAAAAAGTTCTAAAAGTCTGGAAGCAGAAATCGTAAAACTTATAAAGCATTTTTCGCTTATTAATCCAGAAATTGATATTACTTTAAAATGCAATGATAAAGAAGTATATCATGCATTATCTTCTGATGATACAGCAGTAAGAGCAGCTAAAGTATTTAATGGAAAAGCATTCTGTCAAGGAGTGGCAGAGTATGCTGGTAAAAAAGTCATAGCATGTGCTACACTTCCTTCAGCCAGTGACAGATTAAAAAGAGATGCTATTATTATTGGTGTAAATGGCAGGCTTATAAAAGATACAAGTTTAGTTCAGGCAGTAATTAATGCATATCACAGGCTTATTCCTGACGGCAGGTTTCCTGCAGCAGTGGTAGATATTAGAATTAGTCCAGATATTGTTGATGCTAATGTACATCCTGCAAAGCTGGAAGTAAGGTTTGTAAATGCTGGCGAAATGTTTTCTTTAGTAAGTGATGCTGTTGCAAATTCTTTTAAAGGTAAAGGAGTAAATACTGGCTATACTGGCAACTATATTCAGCAAGGCTATACTATTAATGAAAAACAGAATAATAACGAACATAATATAGTTAATGAAAAACAGGAAGAAAGTAAACCAGTATTTAATAGAGAAAACAGTTATAAAACTTTTTCAGAGTATAAAGACAGCAGTATAAATTTATCTAATAATTATAGTCAAAAAAATGGTACTGAAGAAAGTGCTGGTATAAAAATGCCGCAGCCTGCATATACTTTATCTCTTGATGAAACACTTGAAGATATTCCTGTAATTAATACAGAAAGCAGTGAAGAAGAAATAAATAATAATGCAGATACTCTTGATAACCGCATAGCAGGTGGTGAGTTTAGAGTGGTAGGGCAGGTAGATAAAACTTATATTATTATAGAAACCCCTAATAAAGAAATATTATTTATTGACCAGCATGCAGCACATGAAAGAATACTTTTTGAGAAAATACAGGCTGATAATGCAGCAAAGCCAAAACCTTCTATAGTTCTGCATGATGCTGTAGAAGTTGTAATGACTGATGAAATTATAGAAAATATTGACAAATTTAAAGTAATTATAGAATCTTTTGGTTATGCATATAAAATTACTGGTATAGATAAACTTGAAATTTTAAGAGTACCGTATAATATTATAAGAAAAAATATAGCAAAAGAATTTACAAATATAGCAGTAGATTTGTGCTTAACTGGTAAATCAAAACAGGAAGAAGCACCGCGGGCAATGCTTTCCTGCAAATCAGCCATAAAAGCAGGAGATACATTAACTTATGCAGAAATGGAGTATCTTGTTACACTGCTTTTTAATACAAATAATTTTGGAACATGCCCACACGGCAGACCAATTATATATATGATGACTGTGCAGGAGCTTGCAAGGAAATTTTACAGATGATAATACCTATTATTACAGGGCCTACTTCTTCAGGTAAAAGCGGCACAGCTTTTAATGCGGCATTAAAAACAGGTAATGTGGAAATAATCAGTGCAGATGCATTTCAAGTATATACTGGGCTTGATATTGGTACGGCAAAGGTCAGTAAACAGGAAATGCAGCAGGTAAAACATCATCTTATAGATATTATGAAGCCAGATGAATGTTATTCTGCAGGTATGTTTGTGCAGCAGGCAGAAGAACTTATCTGCGATATTATAAACAGAGGTAAAGTGCCTGTAATAGCAGGCGGCACAGGGCTTTATATAAAATCATTAACTGATGGTATTTTTAACTGCCCTGAAATCGAAAGCAGTGTAAGGGAAGAACTGCAGAAAAAAGCAGAACTTGATGGGTTAGATGCATTATATAATAATCTTATGCAGGTTGATAGTGAATATGCTTCAAAAATAAGCAGTAATGACCCGGCAAGAATTATTCGTGCATTAGAAATATATTACGGACTTGGTATATCTTTTACAGAAGCACATAAAAAATATAACAGAGAGCCAAAATATAAATATACATGTGCAGTTTTATGGCAGGATAGAAAAGCACTTTATGAAAAAATAAATGAAAGAACTGTGCAAATGTGGCAAAAAGGCTGGAAACAGGAAGTGGAAAATCTTTTAAATGCTGGATATTCTCCAGAATGTCCTTCATTTAGAGCAATAGGATATAAATTAATTGCAGATTATATTATCAATGGCGGCAGTGAAGAACATATTATAAACCAGATAGCAAAAGAAACAAGGCATTTTGCAAAACGCCAGTTTACCTGGTTTAGAAATAAAGAAAATGTAGTTATGTATGATAATATTTTACTGCTTGAAAATAATTTAATTGATTTGATTAACGGGAAAAGGAGCTTGTTATGAGATATGCAATAATATTTACAGTAATTATATGTGCTATTGTATTTTATATTATTTTTGGTCATAATGGTGTGCTTAAATATAATGAACTTGTAACAGTCCGCCAAAGTTATGAAGAAAGACTTAGAGAAATGGATAAAGAAATAGCAGAAAAAGAAAGAGAGTTAGAGCTTGCTATTAAAAATCAGGAATATTTAGAAGGAATTATAAGACGAGAACTTGGCCTGCAGAAAATGGGCGAAGATGTATATATTATAGAAGATAATAAAACTACAGAAGAAAAGAAATAATTGAGTAAATTATGCAGGAATTTAGTGTTAAAGAAATATCACAAATATTATCAGGTATATTAAAAAATGCTTTTCCAGAAATGGTTGCAGTTACTGGAGAAATATCTCAGGTTTCAAAAACCAATTCAAGCGGCCATATATATTTTACATTAAAAGAAGGCGATTCAGTTTTAAATGCAACTTTTTTTAAATATTACCATGCAGCTAATAATTTTATGCCAAAACTTGGTGATAAAGTAAAGGTATATGGTGAAATAAAAACTTATGATAAATCAAGCAGTTATCAGATAAATGTTAAAAAAATAGAGTATGATTCAGAAGGGCTTTTGTGGAAGCAGTTTGAAGAAATGAAAAAGAAACTTTTTGCAGAAGGTCTTTTTGATGAATCAAGAAAAAGACCCATTCCTAAATATCCATACAAGGTGGCAGTATTAACAGCATTAACTGGGGCTGTTATTAGAGATTTTATAGTTACCACAAAAAATGAAAAAGGACGATATTTAATAGATGTATGGAATATTCCTGTGCAGAATATAGAAAATGCACAAGTTATTGCAGATACCATATTAAAAGCAGGCAGCCATACTGAAAGATATGATGTAATAATTGTTATGCGCGGCGGCGGCAGTATGGAAGATTTAGCTGTTTTTAATCAGGAAGTGGTAGCTCGTGCTGCAGCTGCTTCAAAAGTGCCGCTTATTAGTGCAGTAGGTCATGAAACAGATTTTACAATTATAGATTATGTATCAGACTACAGGGCAGCAACACCTACTGCTGCTGCAGCTTATTTATCTGCTTCCTATAAGGAAGCACAGCAGCTGCTTGAAAAATATATATTTGTATTAAATAAAAATACTGCAAATATGCTTGAGAAAAAAAATCAGCAGCTTGATATGGCTGCACTAAAGTTAGAAAGTAAATCACCGCAGCACCAGCTTATAAAACTTAGCCATAAAATTGCAGGCTTTAATAATATAATTGAAAGTATTATGAATAAAAGGTTATATGAATTAAATAAAAAGCTTGTAAAATATGAAAGTGTGGTTGCAGCATCTAATCCAAATAATTTAATGGAAGCATATAAAGTAAGAATTGTTAACAGCCGTAAGTCATTATTAACTAATATGGCGGTTAAACTTTCAAGTTACAGCCAAAAAGAAATAATGTATAGAAAAAATATAAAAACAGCAGTATCAAATAAACTTGAAAAGAAAGCTGCCCGTTTAGAATTTTATTCTAATAAAATAAGTTTATTTAATCCTGCAAAAAAATTATCAAGCTATATGTATAAACTTGATATAATAGAAAAATCTCTTTTAAGAGCAGTAAGAGAAAAATATGCAGCATCAAACAGCCTTTTAAAAGAATATTTTAGAAGGTTAGACCAGTATATGATAGATTACAGATATAATAAAAATGCAGATGTTTCAATACTTGAAAGTAAACTTCGTCTGCTTGACCCGCAGAATGTAATTGAAAGAGGATATGCTGTTGTAACTCAAAATGATAAGATTGTTTCGTCAGTTGATAAGGTGGAGATGGAAACAGAACTTACTATAACATTAAAAGATGGTGTGGTAAGTGCATATCCTGATAAAATATACAGCAGTAATGAAAATAGTGTAGATGCAGACAATATAGAAAAAATTTTAAAATAGTATTTTTTTTTATACCGCTTTTTAAAAAAATATGATATACTTTTAAGATATTTTAAAAATGCCTGTATAAAAGGTATAAATAATGGGAAAAATAAATAAAATAAAATATAGAATGTAAGGAGATGTAAATGAGCAGAATACCTATAACACGCGGTGGTTATGAAAAATTAAAAGCAGAGCTTGATAAACTGCGTAATGTAGATAGGAATGAGGTAATACTTGCTATTCAGGAAGCAAGAGGACATGGGGATTTAAGTGAAAATGCTGAGTATGATGCAGCAAAAGAAAGGCAGGGTATGATTGAAGCGCGTATTAACGAGCTTGAATATAAAATGAGCCTTTTTGAAATTATAGATATATCACAAATGTCTGGTGATAAAGTTGCTTTTGGTGCAACAGTTACTATTGAAAATATTGATACAGAAGAAAGAAAAACATACACAATAGTTGGCAGTGATGAAGCAGATATTTTTAATGGAAAAATATCTATTATGTCACCACTTGCAAGAGCTATGATGGGTAAAGAAGAAGGTGATGATTTTACTGTTCAGGCACCAAAAGGTGATACTGAATATGAAATTATCAAAATTGAATTTATAGAAGCATAACCTTAAATTTTAACAGGAGGGAATTATGAAATTAGAGCTGAATATTGCCAACCAGTTAACAATAGTAAGAGTTGTAGCTATACCTCTTTATCTTCTTGTGCTTTACATTAATAAAGACTGGAGTAATGTAACTGCAACAATTATTTTTATATTTGCAGGAGTTTCTGATTTCCTTGATGGTTATATTGCAAGAAAGTATAACATGGTTACCGATTTAGGTAAAATATTAGACCCTATTGCTGATAAAATACTTGTAGCAGCAGCATTGATTGCATTAATAGATTTAGACAGGCTTTACTGGTGGATAGCCGTATTAATGCTTGCAAGAGATTTTGCAATGGAAGCTCTGCGTAACCTTGCAGCAAGCAAAGGTGTAATTATTGCAGCAGGTATATGGGGCAAATTAAAAACTACTTTCCAAATGGTAGCAATAGGTATGCTTTCATTTAAAATAACATGGCTTGGCATAAACTGGTTCTTAATAGGAACTATTCTTATGTATGTAGCATTAGTATTATCTATATATTCAGCATTTGTATATTATAGAGATTACTTTAGAAATGAAAATAAAGGGGAGATTGCATAAATTATGACAATACCACAAATATTATTAGTTATAGCAGCATATTTTATTGGTGCAATACCATTTGCATACATTATAGTTAAGCTGGTTAAAAAAATAGATATAAGAACTGTTGGCAGTGGTAATGCAGGAGCTACAAATGCAGCAAGAGTTCTTGGAAAATGGGGATTTATAAGTGTATTTGTGCTTGATGCTTTAAAAGGCTTTATCCCTGTATTTATATCACTTCATTTTTATGGACAGACTATTATTACATTAGTTACAGCAGCAGTTGTTGTGCTTGGTCATACATATACAGTATTTCTTGGCTTTAAAGGTGGTAAAGGTGTAGCAACTGGTGCAGGTGTATTTTTAGCACTTGCTCCAGTAGAAATAGGCATAGGTCTTGTTGTATTTATAATAGTATTTCTTGCAACAAAAATGGTATCAGCAGGCTCTATTTTAGGCTCTCTTACACTGCTTATTGCAGTATGTGCTATGAGTGACTGGTTTGCACTTAAAGTATTAACTGCTGTTATAGTTTTCTTTGTAATATTTAAACACCGCTCAAATATTATGCGTATAATAAAAGGCGAAGAAAACAGATTTGTCAGGAAAAAAGAAAAAGATGCTGAATAAAGAAGCTGTTATGGGCAGGTGTATTGAGCTTGCCCGTAATGCTAAAGGTTTTACATTAACTAACCCGCTTGTGGGTGCTGCTGTTATAAAAAATGGGCAGGCAGTTTACGGTATACATGAAAAATACGGCACTAATCATGCTGAAGTAAATGCAATAAAAAATGCAGGTGAAGATGTTTCAGGCTGTGAGCTTTTTGTTACATTAGAGCCATGCTCTACCTATGGTAAAACACCGCCTTGTGTTGAGAAAATTATCTCATCAGGTATTAAAAAAGTTTATATAGGTGTGCTGGATATTAACCCAAAACACAGAGGGCAGGGTGTAAATATTCTAAAAAATGCAGGTATAGAAGTAGAATATGGCATTTTAGCAGAAGAATGCAGCTTATTAATAGAAGATTTTATTAAATATCAGACAGTAAAACTGCCTTATGTAACATTAAAAACAGCAAGCAGTATAGATGGCAGAATTGCATGTAAAACAGGTCATTCTAAATGGATAACAGGTGAATATGCAAGAGAACTTGTTCATAAAATGCGTGGTTCATCTGATGTAGTTTTAACAGGTATCGGAACAGTAGAAGCTGATAATCCTTTAATGACAGATAGAAGAAAAGATGCTGTTAGACAGCCAGTAAGAGCAGTGCTTGACAGCAGTTTAAAAATAGATATTAATGCAAATATAATAAACAGTGCAGAAAATGCACCAGTAGTTATTTATACTTCAGAAAATGCTGACAGCAGTAAAATTATGCAGCTTAATGATAAAAATATAAAAGTTATTAAAGTTCCTTGTATTAGTGGAATGCTTGAAATAAAAGAAGTACTTCATTCTATATATGAATTAGGATATATGAATGTATTTGTTGAAGCTGGCAGCAGAGTAAACGGCTCATTTTTTGATAACAGACTTGTTGACAGGCTGGAAGCATTTATTGCTCCAAAAGTTATTGGTGGAAAAGATGCCATTTCATCAATAGGCGGTTTTGGTATTGATAATATGAATGATGCAGTAGTATTTAAAGATTATACTGTAAATACATGTGGTAATGATATATTAATATCTGCAAGAATAAATGACTATGCAGCACAGGCTGTTGAATTTACTAAAAATTATAATGTAGAATAATATGTTTACTGGAATAATAGAAGAACTTGGAAAAATCAGTGCCTTAACAAAAGGCGATAAAAGTTTGAAATTAAAAGTAGAGTGTAATAAAGTAACTGAAGGCCTGCTTTTAGGTGATTCTGTTGCTGTAAATGGTGTCTGCTTAACTGCTGTAAATTTTGGAAGCAGTTTTTTTGAAGCAGATATCAGCTATGAAACTATTGCAAAAACATCGCTTAATAATATTAAAACTGGCAGTATTGTTAATTTAGAAAGAGCATTAACTTTATCATCAAGGCTTGGCGGTCATATTGTTCAAGGTCATGTTGATGGAACAGGCAGAATTTTAAATATTACTAAATATGGAGATTCTTATAAATTATTTATCAGCTATCCTGAATACCTTGATAAATATATTGTATCAAAATGTTCTATTGCAATAGATGGTATCAGCTTAACAGTTGCTGATGTTAAAAATAAAAGTTTTGAAGTAGCAGTAATTCCGCATACTTATGAAAATACAAATTTAAAATATAAAAAAAATGGCGATACAGTGAATTTAGAATCAGATATTATTGCCAGATATGTGGAAAAAATGGTTTATTCTGAAGAAAAAGATGATAAATTAAAATCATTAATATTAGGTTTTAAAAGGTAGTTATAAATGGATATGAGTGTTCGTGCCAGCGTTGAAGAGGCAGTAAATATAATAAAATCTGGCGGTATGCTGATTTTAACTGATGATGAATCTCGTGAAAATGAAGGCGATTTAGTTTTTGCTGCAGATTTTGTTACACCAGAAAAAGTCAATTTTATGGCCACATACGGCAGAGGGCTTGTATGTGTTGCATTAAGTGGTGATAGGTGTGATGCTCTTGGTTTAGAGCAAATGTCCCAAAATAATGCATGCAGGTTTGGTACTGCTTTTACAGTATCTGTTGAAGCAAAACAGGGTGTTACAACTGGTATATCAGCTTTTGACAGAGCAAAAACTATAAAAGTGCTTGCAGACCCACTTTCTAAGAAAAATGATTTAATAAGGCCAGGTCATATCTTTCCATTAAGAGCAAGAGAAGGCGGCGTATTAGTTCGTCCAGGTCAGACTGAGGGTTCTGTTGATTTAGCACGACTTGCAGGTTTAAACCATGCTGGAGTAATCTGTGAAATAATGAATGAAGACGGCACAATGGCAAGAATGAATGATTTAGAAAAATTTGCCCATACTCATTCATTAAAAATATTAACTATTGAAGATTTAATAGAATATAGAAAAATAAATGATAATTTAATAGAAAAAGTTTCATCAGCTATTCTTCCTACAGAATTTGGAACATTTAGAATAGAAGGATATCAAAATAAAGCAGACGGCAAAGAAGCTGTTGCTTTAATAAAAGGTGATATAGAAGGTGGTAATCCGCCACTTGTTAGAGTTCATTCTCAGTGTTTAACTGGTGATGGATTTGCTTCTTTAAGATGCGACTGCGGCAATCAGCTGCATACTGCTATGCAGATGATAGAGCAGGAAGGTAGAGGCGTTATTTTATATATGTTTCAGGAAGGCAGAGGCATAGGACTTTTAAATAAAATTAAAGCGTATAAACTGCAGGATGAAGGTTATGATACTGTAGAAGCAAATATTAAGCTGGGATTTTTAGATGATGAAAGAGATTATTCTTTTGGTGCTCAGCTTTTAAGAAAGCTGGGTGTAAGCAAAATGCGTTTTATGTCTAACAATCCAAGAAAATTTTCAGGTCTTGAAAAATATGGTATTGAAATTGTGGAACGAGTACCAATTCAATGTGGTATAGGCGGTGAAAATATGAAATATATGCAGACTAAAAAACAAAAATTAGGTCATATTTTAGATATATAAAAAAATATTGAGAGGACAAGATGAAAGTGTTTGAAGGAAATTTTGACGGGAAAGGGTCAAAAATAGCAATAGTTGCTTCAAGATTTAATGAATTTATTACTAAAGAATTAATTGGCGGTGCAGAAGATACATTACTCCGTCATAATGTTAATACTGATGATATAGATTTATACAGAGTTCCAGGAGCTTTTGAAATACCATCAGTATGCAATAAAATTGCAAAAAGCGGAAAATACGATGCTGTTATTACATTAGGTGCAGTAATTAGAGGCTCTACTCCGCATTTTGATTATGTGGCAGCAGAAGTTTCAAAAGGTGTTGCATCAGTATCTATGCAGTATAATATTCCTGTAATTTTTGGTGTGTTAACTACAGATACTATTGAACAGGCTGTTGAAAGAGCTGGTACAAAAGCAGGTAATAAAGGCAGTGATGCTGCTATGGCTGCATTAGAAATGATAAACCTTTATAAAGGTATGTAATGAAAAGAAAGAGAACACAAGGGCGTGATTACGCTATACAAATGCTTTACAGCGCTACTTTAGCGGATAACTCTATTGATGAAACAAAATCATCTTTCAGGCTTGAATATGCTGATGAAGCTGAAGATGTATTAGATTTTGCAGATAAGCTGTTTGAAACTGCATATAAAAACAAAGAAAAAGATGAAGCAATAATATCAGAGCTTATAAATAAAAACTGGACTATTGACAGAATTGGTGCAATAGAAAGATGTATTTTAAGGCTTGGTATATCAGAACTTTTTGAAGGTGATGCTCCATATTATGCTGTTATTGATGATTATGTTACTTTAGCAAAAAATTATGGAGATGAAAAATCTGCATCTTTTGTAAACGGTATTTTGGAAAATGTAAAAAATAAATTTTCCATAGAGTTGGATAATGGAAGAAAGTAAAGAAAAACTTATTATTGATTTTGGTCAGGTAGAATACAGCCCTGCAATAATTGATTATGATTTTATTAATAACCGTCCACGAGGCGGCTCCAGCAGGATAGATTTCTTTTCCCATGGTGAAGTGTCATCTTCTTTGGAGGGTTTAGAATTTGATACAAAAATATATCTTAAAAAAGACAATATATTTTTTGAAAAAGGTGTATTTCTATTAGACTTTCAGGAAGTGCAGAGAAATCCCCATATTTTTTTAGATATGGTTAAGGATTTAAAACTTGAAAGAATATACCTTGAAAACTCAATACATTTTAATATAGAGTATATTGCTGCTCAACTTGAAAATGTTGATGTAATATTAATGAATTTTGGGTGCATAGAATAGTGGATAATGAATTTTATACAATAAGAATAAGATTTTCCTGTAATAAAGAAGATATTATTATTGTTAATTCTATATTAGATTCTTATGGCGGTTTAGGTCTTATACGAACTATTGATAAAGAAGCATGCAATTGTGCTGTATTTACAACAAACTCTATGTATAAAACTACATTAGAAGTAATGCATGCATTGCAGCAGGAAGGTTTATCAATTACTGATATTATAGTTGATAAATCTGAGAATGTAGATGAATTTGCACTGCAGGACAGGGAGATATAAATGGATTTAGGCATTACAAAAAAATATATGATTTTTAACCTTGTTACAAATACTACAAAAGATAACAGGCCCTTTATCCGTATGACACTTACAGATACGGAAGGTGGCAGTATGAATGCTATAATGTTTGACAGCAACAAACTTTCTTTTGAACCTGCAAGAGGTCAGGTGGTAGAAGTTTCTGGTGCTTTGCAGCAGTATAATGGAGTAACTCAGTTAAAAGTCAGTGATATGACTTTACTTGAGGGGGAAGATACTAATGAATTTCTTCCAAAATCAGATAAAGATGCAAAAGCTATGGAAGAAGAATTAAAAGCTGTGCTTCAAAAACATATTAAAAGCTCTTATTTTAAAAGTCTATGCAATGCTTTTTATGCAGATAAAGATACATACACTCTTTTTACAAAATGTTCTGCTGCTAAAAGTGTTCACCATGCTTATATACACGGCTTATTAGAACATACATTATCTATGGTAAAATTATCTGCATTAATATGTGATTTTTACGGAAAAGAAACTGTTAATAAAGAGCTTACTATTATGGGTGCATTATTCCATGATATAGGCAAAATTCAGGAAATAGATATAGATAATTCTTTTGAATATACAGATGAAGGCAAACTTTTAGGTCATTTACTGCTTGGCATAAATATGGTAGATAAATATATTGAAAGCATACCTGATTTTCCAAAAAAAGCTCGTGATTTACTTATTCACTTAATAGCAAGCCATCATGGCTTATTAGAATATGGCTCACCAAAAAGACCAAAAACAAAAGAAGCATTTATTCTGCATTATGTTGATAATATTGATGCTAGAATAAACTCATTTAATATGGCATTTGAAAGAGAAAATGTAGAAGAAGGCGGCTGGAGCCAGTATGACAGAATATTAGAGCGTCAGTTTTATAATCATGGTTTAATACCTGAGGAATAAAAAATATATGAAACTGCTTTTTATTGGTGATATAGTAGGCAGAAGCGGCAGAAAGGCTGTTAAGCATCATCTATCGCACAACCAGTATGATTTTGTTATAGGTAATGTGGAAAATTCTGCTGCAGGTTTTGGCATAACGGATAAAGTGTATCATGAATTAAAAGATACAGGTATAAATGCTATGACGGCAGGTAATCATACATGGGATAAAAAAGAAACTATCTCACTTATAGATAACTGGGATTTATTTATTAGACCTGCTAATTTATCAGACAAACTGCCCGGAGCAGGATATAAAATCTTTGATGTTTTAAATAAGAAAATATGTGTAATAAACCTTATTGGCAGAGTATTTTTAAATACAAGCAACTGTCCATTTGAAGCATTTAATGATATATATAACCAAATACCTGAAGATGCTTTTATTTTAGTAGATTTTCATGGTGAAGCAACAAGTGAAAAACAGGCATTTGGATATTTTGCAAAAGGCAGAGCAAATGTTATATGCGGCACTCATACCCATGTGCAGACTAATGATTTAAAAATGATTGATACTAATACACTTTATTTAACTGATGCTGGTATGTGTGGAGCTGAATATTCTGTTTTAGGTATGGAAGCAGAAAGCGTTATAGAAAGATTTATTACACAGATTCCTCACAGATTTACAGTGGAAACAAAAGGAAATATAATGTTTAATGGTTTTTCCTTTACAATAGATGATGATAATATTATAAGAGATTATAAACTGATTAGTGAAGTATATTCAGAAACAGATATATAGAAAATATTGGGGTTAATATGAATATTGTTGTAGTATCAGACCATGCAGGTTTTACATTAAAAGAGGATGTCAAAACATTTTTAGAATCAGAGGGCCATAATGTAATTGATTGCGGCACTTATTCAAAAGAGTCATGTGATTACCCAGATTATGCAAATACTGCAGCTCTTGCTATATTAGAAGGTAAAGCAGAGCGTGGCATATTTATCTGCGGCACAGGTATAGGTATATCTATAGCAGCAAACAGGCATAAAGGTATAAGAGCAGCTTTATGTTCAGATATATACAGTGCAAGATTAAGCCGTCAGCATAATAATGCTAATGTTTTAGCAATGGGAGCTAATATTGTAGCTTTACCAATAGCCAAAGAAATGATAAAAGAATGGTTAAAAGAAGAATTTGAAGGCGGCAGACACGAACGCCGTATATGCAAATTAGATTTAGATTAGTATAATTTTCGCTTTAAGGAGTTTGAAAACAATGAGTCTTTACGAACATGTAAAACAATTTGACCCAGAAATCTATGATGCCTTAATGAAAGAGGCAAACCGTCAGGAAGAACACATTGAGCTTATTGCAAGTGAAAACTTTGTAAGCCCTGCTGTATTAGAAGCAGTTGGCTCAGTTTTAACTAACAAATATGCTGAAGGTTATCCTGCAAAACGCTACTATGGCGGATGTGAATTTGTTGATATTGCAGAACAGCTTGCTATTGACAGAGCAAAAAAACTTTTTGGTGCAGAATATGTAAATGTGCAGCCGCACTCAGGCAGCCAGGCAAACTTTGGTGCATATTTTTCTGTATTACAAAGCGGTGATACTATTTTAGGTATGAACTTATCTCACGGCGGCCACTTAACTCATGGAAGCCCTGTAAACTTTTCTGGTAAATTCTTTAATGTTATCCCTTACGGTGTAACTAAAGATACAGAAACTATAGATTATGATGAAGTTGAAAAATTAGCAGTTGAAAATAAACCAAAATTAATAATCGCAGGTGCAAGTGCATATCCAAGAGCTATTGATTTTGCTCAGTTTAGAAAAATTGCAGATAAAGTAGGTGCTGTATTAATGGTTGATATGGCTCACATTGCTGGTCTTGTTGCAGCAGGAGTTCATGAAAACCCAGTTCCTTATGCAGATATTGTTACAACTACAACACACAAAACATTAAGAGGCCCAAGAGGCGGTATGATACTTGCAAAAGCTCAGTATGAAAAAGCTATTAACTCTCAAGTATTCCCAGGTATGCAGGGCGGTCCATTAATGCATGTAATTGCTGGTAAAGCTGTTGCTTTTAAAGAAGCATTAAGCGATGAATTTAAAGCATATCAAACTCAAATTGTAAAAAATGCTAAACAGCTTGCAGAAACTATTAAAAGCAGAGGTTTCCGTATAGTTTCAGGTGGTACAGACAACCACCTTGTTTTAATAGATGTGCAATCTAAAGGCTTAACTGGTAAAGATTGTCAGATAGCTCTTGATAAAGCAAATATTACAACTAATAAAAATACTATTCCTTTTGAAACATTATCTCCATTTGTAACAAGCGGTATCCGTATTGGTGCTCCAGCAGTTACTACAAGAGGTATGAAAGAAAAAGAAATGGAATTAATCGGTAATTATATTGCTGATGTATTTGAAAATATCAATGACGATAATAAAATTGCAGAAGTTAAAGGCAAAGTAAAAGAACTTTGTGCTGCATACCCTTTATACAAAGGAAGGTTATACTAATATGAAAAGACCCAGCTGGGATGACTACTTTATGGAAATGACAAAACTGACAGCGACTCGTTCGTCCTGTTTACGCCGTCATGTTGGAGCAGTTTTGGTAAAAGATACCAGAGTTATTGCGACAGGTTATAATGGAGCACCAGCTGGTGTTACTCACTGCGAAGTAACTGGCTGTCTTAGGCAGAAACTTAATGTGCCTAGTGGAGAACGCCATGAATTATGCAGAGGGCTTCATGCGGAGCAGAATGCAATTATTCAGGCAGCGCTTTATGGTGTTTCAACAGAGGGTGCAACTCTTTACTGTACAACAAAGCCATGCTCAATATGTACAAAGATGATTATCAATGCAAAAATAACAAAGATAGTCTATGAAGAATATTATGAAGACAGCTTAGCAGATGAATTATTAAAAGATACAGATATTCGCATACTGCAGTATAAAAAAGAAAAATAATGACAGAATTTGATTTAAAAGGCGGTATCCATCCAGATGCTCATAAAACATCTGATATATCGTCTGTTAGGAATTTTACAATTATAGAAGGGGATGAATTTTTCATCCCCTTTGTTCAGCATATAGGTTCACCTGCATCTGCGGTCGTTAATATTGGCGATGAAGTAGAAAGAGGCCAGCTTTTAGCAGAATGTGGTGTGGGCTTATCTTCTAGGATACACAGCCCTGTAAATGGTAAAATAATTGATATATCAACAGTTTATCATCCTGCTATAGGTGAAGTAAGTGGCTGTACAATCAAAGCTTTAAATAATGATACATCTAATTTTAAAAAGATAGATGGTGGAAATGATTTACCAGATTTAGCACGCCGTGCAGGTATTGTTGGTCTTGGTGGTGCAGGGTTTCCTACATATATAAAATTAAACCCTAATAAGCCAATAGACACAGTGATTATTAATGGGGCAGAATGTGAGCCTTATTTAATGTGCGACCATGCTTTAATGCGTGCAAAAAGTGAAAATATACTTGCTGGTGCTAAGATGATAAAAGAGCATGTTAAAGCAAGTGTATGTATTATTGCTGTTGAAAATAATAAAAAAGACTGCATAGCACTTTTAAGGCAGCAGTCTCAAAAATATAATATAGATATTGTTTCTCTGCCGACAAAATATCCACAGGGTGGAGAAAAGCAGTTAATTTATTCTGTATTAGGCCGTATAGTGCCATCAGGCAGGCTGCCTGCAGATATTGGTGTATTAATACAGAATGTTGCAACAGTAAATGCCTTATATGAAGCTGCAGTTTTTTCAAAGCCGCTTTTTGAAAGAATTGTAACAGTATCTGGCGAAGTGGAAAATGCAGCAAACTACCTTATGCCTGTTGGTGTGCCTGTTGAAAGGTTTTTAGAAAGAACTGGCAATAAATATAAAAAAGGGCATAAAGTTATATTTGGCGGACCTATGACTGGCGGTTCTGTTGCTTCTCTTGATATACCTGTAATTAAAACAACTGGTGGAGTTCTGCTTTTAAAAAACCAGAAAAAACATAAAATACTTCCTTGTATCAGATGTGGTAAATGCAGTGAAGTGTGTGTTATGGGACTTATTCCTAGAGAATTAGAACAGAATTTTTTACATAATATGGTTGAAAAAAATGTTGATGAAAAAATTATGAGCTGTATAGAATGTGGCTGCTGTTCATATATTTGTCCATCAGGCAGACTTTTAGCGGAAACTATAAAAGCAGGCAAGAAAAAAGCCACTATATTTCTTGCTAAGAAAAAGGAAAATAAATAATATGAAACAGTTAATGAATGTTACTTTTGCTCCTCATATAAGAAGCAGTATGGATACATTTAAAATAATGCTTTTTGTTATTATTTCGCTTTTACCTGCTGTTATTATATCTATTATAAATTATGGTTTATATGCTTTTACATTATATGCAGTATGTATAATTTCTGCTGTATTTTTAGAGCATATTTTTTGTAAAATACAAGGCAGAAAAACTACAATAAATGATTTAAGTGCTGTATTAACAGGGCTTTTATTTGCTCTTACTCTGCCGCCAGGTCTTCCTTTATGGACTGCATTTATTGGAGTATTTTTTGCAATAATAGTTGGTAAAATGGTGTTCGGCGGTCTTGGACAGAACCCGTTTAACCCAGCATTAACAGGCAGAATGGTGCTTTTAATATCATTTCCTGCACTTATGACATCATTTCAAGAGCCTCTTTATTCTAATATAGACGCCCTAAGTGGTGCAACTATGCTTGGAAATGCAAAAACAGATTTATCAGCTTATGGTATTATCAATCATATAAATATAGACTATCATCAGCTTTTAATTTCATCTGGTGGCTCATTAGGTGAGATTTCGCCACTTGCTTTAATTATTGGCGGTTTATTTTTAATGTATAAAAGAATCATCTCATGGCATATCCCTGTATCTTTTATTGGCACAGTGTTTGTATTTACTTTTATTATTTCAAGCATTGATTCTAATATTACAATTTCGCCATACAGTCATATTTTAAGCGGCGGTCTTTTGCTTGGTGCTTTTTTTATGGCAACAGATTATTCTACAAGTCCTATGTACTGGGCAGGTAAAATTATTTTTGGTATAGGCTGCGGTATTTTAACAGTATGTATTAGGGTTTACGGCGGCTATCCTGAAGGAGTAGGGTTTGCAATATTAATAATGAATGCATTTACCCCTATTCTTGATAAATTTTTTAGACCAAAGGTGTTTGGAGATAGAGATGAACAGCTTTTTTAAATCTGTATTTACCATAACAATAATAACTGTATTAGCAGGTGTTATGCTTGCATTATCATATTCTTTTACAAAAGATAAGATTGCTTATCAGGAAAGACAGGAAATTTTAAATGCTTTTAAATCTATTCTGCCTTACCATAATAATGAGCCGGATAAAGATTATGAGATTATAAATAACCAGAAAGTATTTATTGCAAAAGATAACGGCACTATTACAGGCTATGCAGTAAATGTTATAAATACTCAAGGATATGGTGGTGCAATATCCATTTTAACTGGTACAGACAGCAATGGTGCAGTATCTGGTGTTGCCATAATTTATCATTCGGAAACACCAGGTCTTGGTGATAAAATAACAAACAAATCCTTTTTAGATTTATTTAAAGGTTTTACAGTAAATGATAAAATAGCTGTAAAAAAAGACGGCGGTACTATTGAGCAGTTCAGCGGTGCAACAATAAGTCCGCGGGCTGTTGCTGCAGGTGTAAAAGACAGTTTAACAGTTATTAATGGTATGATAGGTAAATGATATGATAAAAAATATTATAACAAATGGTTTATACAGCAATAATGCTATTTTTAAACAGATGCTTGGTCTTTGTCCTACTTTAGCAGTAACCACAAGTGCTGTAAATGCACTTGGTATGGGGCTTGCAACTACTGCTGTTTTAACTGGCTCTAATTTAGTAATATCATTAATTGCAAGATATATACCTAAAAATGTAAGGATACCAGCATATATTGTAGTTATAGCGTGTTTTGTTACAATTATTGACCAGATGATGAAAGCAAATTTTTATTCACTTCATAAAGTTTTAGGAATTTTTATACCATTAATTGTAGTAAACTGCATTGTTTTAGGCAGGGCAGAGGCTTTTGCATCAAAAAACAATCCATTATATTCATTAATTGATGGAATAAGTGTAGGTATAGGTTTTACAATAGCATTATTTATACTTGGTTCTTTTAGAGAAATAATTGGAGCTGGCACATTTTTTAATATGCCTGTAATGCTTTCTTCTTATAACCCGCTTTTAATAGCTGTTATGCCGCCAGGAGCTTTTTTATTTTTAGGCTTTTTATTTGCAGGAAAACAGTTTATTGACAGCAAAATGAAAGGTGAAAAATAATGGAACATTTACTTCTTCTTTTTGTTGGTGCTGCATTAGTAAATAATATAGTATTAAGCAGATTTTTAGGAATATGCCCATTTATGGGAGTATCAAAAAGCACTGAAACTGCTGTTGGTATGAGTTTATCTGTTGCATTTGTTATGACAATATCGGCTGTTGTATCTTTTTTAATAGATAAATATATATTAGTTCCATTATCTCTTGAATATTTAAGAACTATTGTTTTTATATTAATAATAGCATCTCTTGTGCAGTTTGTAGAAATGGTAATAGAAAAAACTCTGCCAGAACTTTATTCTGGTTTAGGTATATATCTTCCTTTAATTACAACTAACTGTGCAGTTTTAGGTGTAGCATTATTAAATGTTCAGTTTAAATATTCATTTATAGAAATGCTTATATTCAGCTTTGGAACGGCAGCTGGTTTTGGGCTTGCATTAATTTTATTTGCAGGTTTAAGAGAAAGGATAGCTTATTCTTCTGTGCCTAAATATTTTCAAGGAATGCCTATAGTATTTATTATGGCAGGTATACTTTCTCTTGCTTTTATGGGTTTTTCAGGTATGGTGAAATAATATGATAGAAGCAGTATTAGTATTAGGTATAATAGGACTTATTGCAGGCAGCGGGCTTGCTTTTGCTTCTAAATATTTTTATGTTGTAAAAGATGAAAGAATAGAAGTAGTAAAAGATATGTTATCAGGTGCAAACTGTGGAGCCTGTGGATATGCAGGGTGTGCAGCATTAGCAAAGGCTATTTGCGAAGGCACTGCACCTGTAAGCCTGTGTGCAGCTTTAAAAGACAGTGAAATAAAAAATATATCAAGTTTATTAGGTCTTGAAAGCACTGAAAGTGTAAAGAAAAAAGCCTATGTTAGATGTACAGGTGGTATAAACTGCCAGAACAGATATGAATATTTTGGACCTAATGACTGCCTGTTAATGAGCCAGTATGATGGCGGTATAAAAGCATGTAAATATGGATGTGTTGGTGGCGGTACTTGTGAAAAAGCATGTCCGTTTGATGCAATACATGTTGGTAAAAACGGCTTTGCAGAAGTAGATTATGAAAAATGTACAGGCTGTGGGTTGTGTGTTGCAGAATGTCCTAAACACTTAATATTTTTAGAAAGTGAGCATAAAGTTAATGTGGCATGTCTTTCAAATGAAAAGGGCGGTCTGCAGAAAAAGTTTTGCAATACAGGCTGTGTAGGCTGTAAATTATGCGAAAAAGCTTGCGAATATGATGCAATTTATGTAAATAACTTTCTTGCATCTATAGATTATACTAAATGTATAAACTGTGGTAAATGTGAAGAAGTTTGTCCAAGTGATACAATAAAATTATAAATATAAATTGAAGTTTTTAAAATAATATGATAGTGTAATACAAAATAGGTTAACAGGGTTTAATATGGAAATAATTACAGCATTAGATTTTGATAATATTAATAAAGCTAAAGAGCTTGTAAAAAAAGTAGGCTCAAATATTTCTTATTATAAAGTAGGGTTAGAGCTTTTTGTTTCAAGCGGTCCTGCTATTATTGACTGGCTTAAATCAGAAAATAAAAAAGTGTTTCTTGATTTAAAATTTCATGATATACCAAACACTGCTTCCCGTGCTGTATCTGCAGCTGCTAATTATGGTGCGGATATTATTAATATTCACACACAAGGCGGCAAACAGATGATGCAGAAATGTGTGGAAGAACTGCAAAATGAATGCAGCAGAAAAAACCTTGTAAGACCATTATTAATTGGTGTTACTGTACTTACAAGTTTAGATGACAGTCATTTAATGGAATACGGCATTAATGATTTTTCAGCTGTTGGCTATGTTTTAAAATTAGCAGGCTTTGCAAAAGAATGTGGCCTTGACGGTGTTGTTTCCAGTGCAAAAGAAACAAAAATTATTAAAGAAAATTTAGGCAGTGATTTTATTACTGTAACACCAGGTATCAGACCAGCAGGTGCTGATATTACTGACCAAAAAAGAGTTGTTACGCCAAAAGATGCTCTGCATCTTGGCTCTGATTATATAGTTATAGGCAGACCTATTACGGCAGCTAATGACCCAGCTTATGCAGCAGAAGTAATATTAAAGGAGATTAATGAATAATATGAATAGTGATGCAGTTGTTAAAAATTATGAAGAACATGGAGCTTTATTAAGAGGACATTTTCTTCTTTCATCAGGTCTTCACTCTGATGCTTATCTTCAATCTGAGCTTATTATGCAGGACCCTGCTAATGCAAAAAAAGTTATCAGCGGATTAGTTGATGTATTAAAAGATTTAGATTTTACAACAATTGTAAGCCCTGCAATAGGCGGCATTAGATTTGGATATGAACTTGCATCTCAAATGAATAAAAGAACTCTTTTCACAGAAAGAGTTGATGGTGTAATGACTTTCCGCCGTGGTTTTACACTGCAAAAAGGTGAGAAAGTTTTAGTTGCAGAAGATGTAGTTACTACTGGTAAATCTACTAAAGAATGTATGAAAGCAGTAGAAGAAGCAGGCGGTATTGTTGTTGGTATTGCTTCTATTATTGACAGAAGCTCTGGCACAGCTGGTTTTAGTGTTCCTTTTTATCCGCTTGCTGCTGTTGATGTAAAAAGCTATAATGCAGAAGAATGTCCAATGTGTAAAGAAGGTATTCCTTGTGTTAAACCAGGAAGCCGTGTTTTTGCAAAATAAATAAGGAAACAGTCTATGGAAACTATTACTGCTGTCAAAAAACTTATTAAACCAGATTTACAGCTTTGGGTGGCAGTAAGTGGCACACAAAGGCTGTTTTTTACAAAAGTAAGTGATGTTTATGATACATCATTTACAATACTTCCGCCAACAGATAATGGTGAAAATCTTATTGTAACAAAAAAAACTGAATTAGAGTTTATGTTTACAATAGAAAGTGGTAAGTATTTCTTTACAACTAAACCAATAGGTATTATAAAAGAGAATATTACTCTTTTAGCTATTGAGCTGCCTGCAAGTATTCAAAGAAGTGAAATGCGGGCTTTTTACAGGGTGGAAATGCTTAGGCGTATACCTGTAAAACTTGTTCGAGTAGCTGCTGGGCTTAATGGAACTGATTACCAAAAAAATGATATAGTTACAATGACTTGCACTGACCTTTCCGGCGGTGGTATGAAGCTAATCAGTCCCGTGCCTTTAGATAAAGATGATGAATTAGAAATAGATTTAAGCGGCCTTGTAGATGGTCTTGACAATGTTGGTGCGAAAGTAATTAGATATATAGGAGTGGAAGAAGAAGGCCATGCTGTTGGAATAATGTTTACATCTTTAACAGAATCTGCTAGAGATAAAATAATAAGGTGTGTTTTTCAGCGTCAATACAATAAAGAAAGATTAACAGATAATTTTAGGAGGAAAAATGTCTTTTAATAGTCAGCGTGAAACAGTGGGTGGAAGTCTTAAAGTTGAATTTATTTTCCCAGTTCATGAGATTGACTCTTTCAATGGTGAAGAGTTAAAAGTCTATATTGAGGGTATATCTGCTGAAGTTGATAGTGTTGTTATTAACTTTTCTGATATAACATATTTAAACTCAAGTGGTTTAAGAGAGTTAATTCAGTTATTTAAAGTATTGAAAGAAAAAGACAAAAGTCTGATTTTTTCTAATGTTAGTGATGATATTTATAAAATATTTGTTCATACTAACTTAAACAGGCTTTTTACTATTGTTGGTGATGATGAAGAAGCCAAAGCTAAACTTTTAAAATAAGAAAGTTTTGGTAAAAGAATTTATGAAAAAAATAGATTGTTTATCTGCAGAAGAAATAAAAGAAGTTGTAGAAAACTTTTCTGAGCAGTCTTTCCGCGGTAAACAGATATATAACTGGCTTTATCACAATAATGTAACATCATTTGATATGATGACCAATATTCCTGCGTCTTTACGGGAAAAATTATCATCAGAATATGAATTTACCTATTTTGAGGAAGTTAAAAGACTTACTTCTAGTGATGGCTCTATTAAATTTCTTTTTAAATTAGAAGACGGTGAAAGTATAGAGTCAGTTTTATTAAGTGATGGCAGTAGAATTTCTGGCTGTATTTCTACTCAAGTGGGCTGCCGCATGGGTTGTAAGTTTTGTGCAACAGCTGGGGCTGTTGGCTTTAAACGAAACTTAACTATTGGGGAAATATTAGCTCAGGTTGCAGCTTTAAGAAAAAGTTCAGAAGAACTTTTTGAAGAAAGGCTTTTAAATTTAGTCTTTATGGGTATGGGTGAGCCTCTTGATAATATAGATAATTTAAAGAAAGCTCTTACCATATTATTAGACGATGAAGCATTTGGCTTTTCTCACAGAAAAATTACTGTATCCACATCAGGTTTAATCAGCGGGATTAAAAAGTTTTTCCAGATGGAAACGCCTGTTAATCTTGCTGTATCAATTAATGCTCCAAATGAAAAAATAAGAGCATCTATTATGCCTGTTACAAATAAAAATCATTTAAATGATTTAATTCAGACATTAAAAAATGTAGATTTAGACAAAAGAAAACGCATTACTTTGGAATATGTTTTACTTGGTGGCGTAAATGATTCATTAGCTCATGCTAAAGAATTTGTGCAGCTTATAAAAGGAATAAAGGCAAAAATTAACCTTATATCTTATAACGGCTCCCCTTATTCTGAGTTTAAAACACCAAGCGAAAAAAATGTATTACAGTTTCAAGAATATTTAATAAATAATAATCTTACTGCATTTATTAGAAAAAAATTAGGGCAGGATATTGCAGGTGCATGTGGTCAGCTTGCAGCAGACTATAAAGGTGCAGGAAGTTTATAACTTAAAGGAGAATACTATGTTAAAAAAAGGAGATAAAGCACCATCTTTCGAACTTGAAAGCAGCAATGGTGGCACAGTATCAAGTGAAATTTTAAAAGGTTCTAAATATGTGTTATATTTCTATCCAAAAGATAATACATCAGGCTGTACTAAAGAAGCAATAGAATTCAGCCAGTTAATAGATGAATTTAAAAATAAAAATATTCAAATCTTTGGTGTAAGCCCAGATAATATGCAAAAACACCATAAATTTATCAGCGACCATGATTTAAAAGTTACTTTATTATCTGACCCAGAAAATACTGTTTCATCTGCTTATTTTGCATATGGTGATAAAACAATGTATGGTAAAGTTTATAAAGGCATTATCCGTTCTACATTTATTATAAATGAAGAAGGCATAATTGAAGAAGCATTTTATAAAGTAAAAGCAAGCGGTCATGCAGAAAAAGTATTAGGGTGTGTGTTATAATGAAAGCTGTTGTAGATTTTGAAAATAATTTAAAAAGATTAGAAGAAATTGTATCATTTTTAGAAAAAGAAGAACAGTCATTAGAAGAAACTGTTAAACTTTTTCAGGAAGGAATGAACCTTTCAAAAGAATGTCGTAAAGCTTTAAAAGAAGTTGAAGACTCTGTAAAAGTAGTTATGGAAGAAGATAATAACGGCAACATAATTACAAGTGACTTAAAAACAAATGAATAATATATTGTCTTTTTTCCAGAAAAGCTCTGAAAGAGTAGAGCATTTTTTAGATAACAGGCTTGTAAATTCTGCTGTATATACGGCTAAATTAACAGAGGGAATGCGGTATAGTGTATTTGCAGGTGGAAAAAGGCTTCGTCCAGCATTAGTTTATGCTTCGTATGGCATATTTTCAGATAAGTATGACTATGTTACTCCATTTGCAGCAGCTATTGAAGTTCTTCATACTTATTCATTAATCCATGATGATTTACCAGCTATGGATAATGATGATATGAGACGCGGAAAGCCGTCTAATCATATTGCTTTTGGTGAAGCTCAGGCTATTTTAGCAGGTGATGCACTTCTTACAAAAGCATTTGAGATTATGTCAGATTATACTATTACTCCAAATATTCCAGATAATATTCGTGTAAAAGCTGTATATAAACTTGCACTTGCTGCAGGTGACTTAGGTATGGTTGGCGGTCAATATGCTGATATTGCAGCAGAGGGCAGGAAACCAACAGCTGAACTTGTGGATTTTATTCATAAAAATAAAACTGCAGCTTTAATAGAATGTGCCGTATATTTAGGCGGTATAGCAGGCGGAGCTACTGATAAGCAGATGGAGCAGCTTATTTCATTTAGTAAATATGCAGGGCTTGCTTTTCAAGTGATAGATGATATTTTAGATATTACTTCATCATCAGAAGCACTTGGAAAAAATGTTCAAAAGGATATAAACAGTCATAAAGCAACATATCCAGCTGTTTATTCACTTGATGGTGCAAAAGAAAAAGCAGAGCAGTATATAAATAAAGCATGTAAAAGTTTAGAATGTTTTGGCGAAAAAGCAGATACTCTGCTTTCTATTGCTAAATTTATTACGGAGCGTAAATCATAGAAAACAATAATGCAGAGTTTCTTCAATCATTAAATCTGCCTCAGGATATAAAAAACCTGTCTTATGACGATTTAGAAAAAGTTGCAAAAGAAACAAGAGAATTAATTATTGATGTAACTTCTAAAAATGGCGGTCATATTGCACCAAGCCTTGGTGTAGTAGAGCTTACCATTGCATTACTGCGTGTTTTTGATTTACCAAAAGATAAAATTATATGGGATGTAAGTCATCAGTCCTATGCTTATAAAATATTAACTGACAGACTTAATTCTTTTCATACACTTAGGCAGTATAAAGGTATAAGCGGTTTTTCAAGACCAGAAGAAAGTGTATATGATACATGTATTTCCGGCCATGCCAGTACCTCTATATCTTCAGCCATTGGTATTACTCTTGCAAACTCAATATTAAATAAAGAAGGGAAGGCTGTAGCAGTTATTGGCGATGGTGCTTTAACTGGCGGCATAGCTTTAGAAGCATTAAATAATATTGGAGTATTTAAAAAGAATATTATTATAGTTTTAAATGATAATGAAATGTCTATTAGTGCAAATGTTGGCGGTTTTTCATCATATCTTTCTAAATCATTAACAAGCGCCCTTGCCACAAAAATGCGTTATGATTTTAAAACTGCAGCAGAAGAAGCTCCATTTGGTGATACTGTATTAAAAATAGCTAAGAAAATGGAAAATGTGATGATAGGTATGTTATCCCCTGGAGCATTTTTTGAAAACTTAGGTATAAGATATATAGGTCCAATAGACGGACATAATATAAAAGAAATAGAAAAAGCATTATCTAATGCAAAACTACAGAAAAGACCTGTTTTAGTGCATATTGCAACAAAAAAAGGTAAAGGATATGAGCCTGCAGAAAAAAGTCCTGATGTTTTTCATGGTGTTTCTGCTTTTGATAAAGAAACTGGTATTGCAAAAGGTAAAAGTGATACTTTATCATGGACAGATGTTTTTGGCAGAAAAATATTATCTATGGCAGAATCTCATAATAATATAGCAGCTATTACAGCAGCAATGGGGGACGGCACTGGTCTTAAAAAGTTTGCAGAAACATTTCCAGAAAGATTTTTTGATGTAGGTATAGCAGAGCAGTATGCAGTTGCATTTTCAGCCGGGCTTGCTGTTGCTGGAATGAAACCATACTGTGCAATATATTCTACATTTTTACAGCGTGCTTATGACCAGATTATTCATGATATTGCAATAGCAGAACTTCCTGTTACATTATGTGTGGACAGGGGTGGTTTTGTAGGTGCAGACGGCTCAACTCATCATGGTATATATGATATTGCTTATTTAAAGACTATTCCAAATTTAAATATTATGCTTCCAAAAGACAGGCAGGAATTAGAAGCAATGCTGGATTTAAGTTATGAATTAAATAAACCAGCAGTTATCCGATATGCAAGGGGCAGTGTATATGACAATAAAGAGCTGCCTTTTAATAAACTTGAGCTTGGAAAACCTGAAATAATAGCTGATAAAGGGAAAACGGCAGTGATTTCTGTTGGTCATATATTCAGCGAAGTTTATACTGCATATAAAAAACTGCAGGATGAAGGAATAGATATTACTCTTATTAACCTTAGGTTTGTCAAACCCCTTAATAAAGAATATTTATTAAGTATTTTAAAAGATAAATCTTTTATTATAATAATAGAAGAAGGTGCTTTAATTGGTGGTGCTGGAGAAATGATTGTTTCTTTATTAAATAACAGCGGCAATTATATTCCATGCAGAAGTATTGGTATAGATGATGAATTTTTTGAACACGGCTCAGTTGCAGATTTACGCAAAGATGCAGGTCTTGACTGGGAAAGCCTTTATAATACTATAAAAAACTGTGCATATAAGGCTTAATGATTTTAATATATTATGAAGAAAAAAAGAATAGATGAACTGCTTGTTGAAAAAGGGCTTGCAGTAAGTGTAGATGAAGCAAGAAGATTTATAATGGCAGGGCTTGCTGTTGCAAATGATAAGCGGATAGATAAGGCTGGTGATTTAGTTCCATTTGATTCAGATGTAAGGCTTAAAGACAGGCTGCCTTATGTCAGCCGCGGCGGTTTAAAGTTAAAACATGCAGTAGATACATTTAAATTAAATATGCAGAATGCTTTTGTAATGGATATAGGCTCATCTACAGGCGGATTTACTGATGTATGTCTGCAGGAAGGTGCAGAATGTGTTGTTGCTGTTGATGCTGGTACTGCTCAGCTGCATAATAAACTTATCCATAATGAAAAAGTTATTTCTTTTGAAAACACTAATTTTAAATATTTTGAATTTGAAAAAGTAAATAGATACTGTGATTTTATAGTTACAGATGTATCATTTATTTCATTATGCTCTATTATTCCTAATGCAGTTAATTTTTGCAGACAGGGTACTATATTTATAGCACTAATTAAGCCACAGTTTGAAGCAGAGAGGTATGAAGTGGAAGAGGGCGGTATAGTAAGTGATAAAAATATCCATAAAAGAGTAATAAAAAAAGTGATAGATTTTGCAAAAGAGTATAATTTTTCCTTTATTGATATAACAAAATCATGTATAACTGGTGCAAAAGGTAATATTGAATATTTATCTTATTTTGTGTATAAAGGAACACAAGAGAGTAAAGATATAGAAAATTTAATAGAAAAGGTTACATTGTAAGTGAAAGCGGCATTAATTGTAAAGCCGAAAGGCGAAGTAAAAAATACAGTAGAAAATGTTATACAAATATTAGAAGCAAAAGGCATTACACCACTGCTTGAAAAAGAAACTATTGAAAGGCTTGTGATAAATAAAGAAAGCTATTCTATAAGTGATATGCGTTCTCAAGCTGATTTAGTAATAGTTTTAGGTGGAGATGGCACTTTACTTTATGCTTCAAGAATGTTTAGATTTTTAAGTGTTCCAGTGCTTGGCTTTAACCTTGGCAGGTTAGGGTTTATAATGGAATATAATATTGAAGATTTTGAAAAAATTATTAACGACTTTATTGCAAAAAAAATAATAATAAAACGCCGCATGAAAGTTGCAGGCATCATATTAGAAAATGGTGAAAATGTTTTTGAAGAAGAAGCATTAAATGAAATTGTAATAAATAAAGGTGCTCCATCAAGAATGATTGAATTAAGCATTTTTATTAATAACAGCTTTGTAACACGCTACCGTTCAGATGGTGCAATCATTTCTACACCAACAGGCTCTACAGGCTATACTATTTCAGCAGGTGGTCCTATTGTTCACCCTGATTTAGATTCTATCATACTTTCTCCAATATGTCCTCATGCTTTAAATATCCGCCCTATAGTTCTGCCAAAAACAAGTGTAGTAGATATTCGTATAGAAACAAGTAATGTGGAATGTTATGCAACTTATGACGGGCAGATTGTACGCCCATTTAACAGTGGAAGCATATTAAGAGTTATCCGCTCATCATGCGACTTACATTTAGCAGTATTACAGAATAGAAATTATTACAGTATATTAAGAGATAAACTTGGCTGGGGAGGCATGCCGTGTTAACATATCTAGCCGTAAAAAATATAGCAGTTATAGAAAAAGTCAGCTTAGAATTTGAAAAAGGATTAAATGTTATTACTGGTGAAACAGGTGCAGGTAAATCTGTACTTGTAGGTGCATTAAAATACTTAACAGGGGACAGACTTGGCAGAGTAACCCCTAGAAATCCGCAGGAAAAGTTTTCTGCTGAAGGTATTTTTTGCAATGATTTAAATATTGAGCCAGAATTAATAGAGCAGTATGAAATAGAAGATGAACTTATTGTATCAAGAGAAACTGATGAAAATGGTAAAAATAAGGCGTTTATTAATGGCAAGGCAGCACCTGTAAACAGACTTAGAGATGTGTCAGAATCATTAATAGATATTCATGGTCAGCATGAAAATCAGTTTTTATTTAACCCTGCAAAACATTTATCTTTTGTAGATTTTTTTGTAGATAATAGTTTAAAAGATGATTTCAGTATAAAATACAGGGCTTATAGAGAAAAACTTGATAAATTAGAAGATTTAAAAAAGAATAGGGAAAATATTATAAAAATGCAGGAAATGTATAAAATGCAGTATAATGAAATCCTGTCTTATAATATTGATTTAGAAAAGGATGCTGTTATAGAAGACAGAATCAAGTTTTTATCAAGTATAGAAAAAGTAAGAGAGGCTGTAACTTCATCAATGGATGCTTTAAGTGATGGCGAAATTACTGCATCAGAATTAATTGAAAAAGCAGCAAGAGCTATGAACAGTTTAAGTAATATGTCTCAGGATGCTCAAAAAGCAGAAGAATTTTTACAATCTGCATTAGAAAATATTAATGAAGCTGCATCATTAATTACAAGCCTTTTAAGTGAAGAAGAACAGGAAATAACTCCAGAAGAATTAAATAATTTGATAGACAGGAAATATAAACTGCAGGATTTATCAAAAAGATATGGCGGTTCACTGGAAAGTGTTATTGAATATAAAAATAAATTAGAAGAAGATTTGGCAGGAATAGACGGCGAAGAAGATATTACAGCAAAACTTGAAAAAGAAGTAGCTTTATTAAAAGAAGAAGCCCTAAAAAGCAGTAAAATATTAAATGAAGCAAGAAAAAAAGCTGCTGTAGAATTAAGTAAAAAAACAGAAAATATTTTACATGAATTAGAATTAAATTCTGCTAAATTTGAAGTTATTTTTAAAGAAAATGATGATTTAGATTATTCTGGCGGCATTAGTGCAGAATTTTTTATTTCAACTAATGCTGGGTTTAAAACTGCTCCGCTTGCTACTGTTGCTTCTGGTGGTGAAGTATCTCGTGTTATGCTTGCATTAAAAGAAGTGTTTGCAGATTTTGATAATATAGGCACAATGCTTTTTGATGAAATAGATACAGGTATAAGCGGCAAAGCTGCGGGAGCTGTTGCAAAAAAATTAAAACAGTTAAGTAAAAGAAAACAAATTATAGTTATTACTCATTTACCAGTTGTTGCAGCTATGGGGGACAGCCATTTCCATATTTCAAAATCAGATAAAGATGGAATATCTTCTACTAACATATTAAAACTTGACAAAGCCGCAAAAATCAATATTATAGCAACGATGATTTCTGGTGAAGCAACACCAACAGCAATGAAACAGGCAGAAGATATGATAAACAGGAGCAGTATATAATGGAAACAATAAAGGGCTTATTTCATGATATATTAGGTATTGGAGTAGTAGTTGTTACTTTTTTAGTAGATACTGTAGGAAGATTAGGATATTTTGGAATTATTGTACTTATGGCAGTTGAAAGCTCTTTTATTCCTTTTCCAAGTGAGGTTGTAATTCCACCTGCTGGATATTTAGCATCATCTGGGAAGCTGAATATATTTCTTGTGATTTTATCAGGTATTTTTGGTTCTGTTTTAGGAGCATTAGTAAATTACTGGATAGCTTGCAGATTTGGACGAGATTTTTTACTAAAACACTCTAAATTTTTTTTCATAGACCATGAAAAATTTGCTAGATTTGAAGTATTTTTTAATACTCATGGAGAAATAACTACCTTTGTAGGAAGGCTTATTCCAGTTATTAGACAGTACATATCTTTCCCTGCTGGTCTTGTAAAAATGAATTTAAAGAAATTTATATTTTATACTGCACTGGGTGCTGGTATTTGGTGTACAATTTTAGCCTATATTGGATATTTTATTGGAGATAATATTGATATAGTAAAAGAAAATGTTGATAAAATAATGGTTTTTGTATTTCCGGCATTAATTTTGCTCGTAATAATTTATGCAGCGATATATAAATATCGTAAAAACAGGAAACAATCTAATAGTTAGGTGTATAGATGTATAAATTTGTAATTGTGTTATTATTTTTATTATCAGCAGTATCTGTGTATGCAGAAACATATGAAGTAAAATCTGGAGATACTCTTTATGGTATTTTATCAGACAGGTTTACTCCACAGGAAATGGCAGAAATAAATACACAGATAAAAAAAGATTACAAAGGATTTATATTAAGACCTGGTATGAAATTAACATTAGAGCCTAATAAAGTTACTTTAAATGCTGCTCTTGATAAAGATATTATTATAGAGAGAATGTTTGACGGCTCAACACAGGTAAGAATTAATGAATATCAGTATGAAATGATGAATGTGCTTGTAAGAGGCACTATAGAAACAAACTTATTTGATGCAATGTATAAAGCAGGTGAAGATGCAGAATTGGCAGCAAATCTGGCAAGTATTTTTGAATGGGAAATAGACTTTTTCAAAGATTTACGCCCAGGTGATAAGTTTATAGTATTAGTTGAAAAAAAATTTATAAAAGATAAATATGCTGGTTATGGAAAAATAGTAGCTGCAGATTTTTATAATCAAGGTAAATTAAAAAGAGCAGTTTACTATAATGACGGTGGCAAAAATAAAGGCTATTATAATGAAAAAGGGGAAGGACTGGAGCGTGGTTTCTTGCGTGTTCCATTAAACTATTCCCGTATTTCTTCAAGATATTCTACATCAAGACTTCACCCAGTATTAGGGTATCACAGACCTCACTATGGTGTTGATTATGCTGCACCAACAGGTACTCCAGTAAAAGCAACAGCAAGTGGTATTGTAAAAATAAAATCCCGTTCAAAAGGAAATGGTAACTATATTGCACTTCGCCACCCAAATGGTTATGAAACATTTTATCTTCATTTAAACGGGTTTAACAGGGCAATAAAACAAGGCAGCCATGTAGAGCAGGGGCAGATTATTGGTTATGTTGGTTCAACAGGTTATTCAACAGGTCCACACCTTGATTACCGCATAAGAAAAAACGGTAAATGGTTAAATCCATTAAAATTCGTTGCAACACCTAAAACATTGAAAAAAGATGATGTGGCTGCATTTTTAGAATTTGCTGCATCATATTTTGATAAACTTGATATGTCCCACATTATGTATGCACAAAACAGCCCTCTTTATACAGTACCGCCTGTAAGCTCTATGGCTGTAATGCAGTTTTAATAATGAAAATAATTTATATTAATATATAATAAATTAAAGCCCATATTTATGGGCTTTTTTTATGATTAAATTTAAGAAATTCATTAGAGTTTTAATGAAAGAATATGAAATGCTTTTTAAGTATTATTACACTTTATCTTGATACCATTCTGGAGTGATGCCAAGCCGTCTTATTTTATAATGTATAACTCTTGGTGATAAGTCTAAATCTCTTGCAGCTGCAGACATATTACCGTGATTTCGTTTTAATGATTCTACAATTAATTCTCTTTCATAAGAATCTACAAGGGTATTAAATGATGCTGCACCATCTGGCAAAAGGGAAGAATTAGATGTTTTACCAGTCTGTAATGATGCAGGCAGATTATACCCATGTATGCAGTCATCTGTTGCAGTTATAACTGCTCTTTCAATACAGTTTTCAAGTTCTCTCACATTACCTGGCCAGTGGTAGCTCATAAGCATATTAATTGCTGGTGTAGAAAGCCTTTTTATATTCTTTTTATATCTTAGGTTATGTTTTTCAATAAAATGTTCTGCTAAAAGTATAATATCACTTCTTCTTGAATTTAAATCAGGCATAGTAATAGGGAAAATATTAAGCCTGTAATATAAGTCTTCTCTAAACTGTCCGTTTGCAATCATTTCTTCAAGGTTTCTACTTGTTGCAGCAATTAAACGCACATCTGATTTTAATGTCTGGCTGCTGCCAAGCCTTGTAAAAGTTCTTTCCTGAATAAATCTTAATAATTTAACTTGAGAAGCAAGTGATAAATCGCCAACTTCATCAAGAAATAAGGTGCCTGTATTTGCTTTTTCTACATGGCCTATACGCCTTGCAACAGCACCAGTAAATGCACCTTTTTCATGACCAAATAGTTCACTTTCTACAAGGTTTTCTGGAATAGCTGCACAGTTTAATGTGATAAAAGGTTTATCTTTTCTATCACTAAGTGACACTATGGCTCTAGCAACCATTTCTTTACCAGTGCCAGAAGCTCCGCGAAGAAGTACAGTTGCATCGCTTGCTGCTACCTGTTTAATTAATGCATATATTTCATGCATGCTTTTGCAGTTTCCAATTAATGCAGGCGGGTTACTGTCATCAAGCATATCTCTTAACTGTTTATTTTCGTGTATCAGCTGTTCTTTTTCGTCATGCTCTGCAATAACAGCCATCAGTGCTTCACCAACAATATTTCCAACAATTTCTAAAAACTTTAAATCTTTTTGCAAATCGGCATTTTCATTCATTACTCTATCAACACTTAAAGTGCCTATAACTCTTTCCATATTAATAATAGGTACACAGATAAATGCAATTTTCTCATCTTTATCTCTTGCACCAAGCCTGTTTAAAAACCTAGGGTCGTGTACTATATCTTCAATTAAATGAGGTCTGCCGCATTCTGCCACATGGCCAGTTATCCCTTCGCCTATGTTATATGAAATATGTTTTTTTTCAGCATCCTGTAAATCATGAGTTGCTTCAATGTATAATTTATTATGTTTTACAATGGTGAATGTACCGCGAATCATATTAAGCCGTGAGCTTAATATTTCTAATATCTGGTGTAAAAGTTCACTGACATTTTTTTTATGAACAATAGCATAGCTGATTTCCTGCAATACTGTAATTTCTGCACTTAATGAATGTTCTTCTTGTTGAATAGATTTTCTGCCTGCCATTTATAATCCTTATTGGTTTGAATAATTGGTTATAATTAAATTTTACAAAATTGTAAAGAGAAAAATGAAAAATAGAACAATGAAAGTAGATTTGTAACAAAAAACCCCCTGAAATATTCAGGGGGAAGTGTGAAGGAATAAACTAATTAGAAGCTGCCTTGTGATATTCGCTGCATTGCTTCCTTAGTTTTTTCTTGGCTGCCAAATGCTGTTAATCTAAAATAACCTTCGCCGCATGGACCAAAGCCAGAGCCAGGAGTGCCTACTATTTGATATTTTTCAAGTAAAATATCAAGGAAATCAAATGACTTAATTCCGTCAGGTATTTTCCACCAGATATATGGTGCATTTATACCGCCATAGGCCTCAAACCCTGCTTTTTTTAATCCATCTAAGATTATGTCAGCATTATTCATATAGTATTTAATAACTTCTTTTGTTTCTTTCATGCCTTCTTCTGAATACACTGCTTCTGCTGCTCTTTGTGTAACATAAGATACACCGTTAAATTTAGTTGTCTGCCTTCTATTCCAAAGTTTATTCAGTGCAACTTTATTACCCATATCATCAAAAGCATATAACTCTTTTGGAACAACTGTAAAAGCACACCTTATGCCTGTAAAACCAGCTGTTTTTGAAAATGATTTAAACTCTATTGCTACTTTTTTAGCTTCAGGTATTTCATAAATAGAGCCGCATACATCTTCTTCCTGTATATATGCACTATATGCACTGTCATATAAGATAATGGAGTTATTTTCCAGTGCATAGTCAACCCAGGCTTTAAGCTCTGTTTTTGTTAATGCAGCACCTGTTGGGTTATTAGGTGAGCAGATATATATTAAATCTGCATGTTTTTCTGGAAATGACGGCTTAAAGTTATTTTCTTTTGTAGAAGGCATATAAATGATTTTTTCAAAGTATCCTTTATCATTTAATCTGCCGCTTCTGCCTGCCATAACATTACTGTCAAGGTATACTGGATAAACTGGGTCAGCAATGGCAACAGTAGAGTTAATATCAAATATTTCCTGAATATTAGCTACATCACATTTTGAGCCGTCGCTGATAAATATCTCATCTGGTGATATATCAATATTTCTTGATTTATATTCACCATTAATTACTGCATTAATTAAAAAATCATATCCCTGCTCAGGTCCGTATCCCCTGAAAGTAGAGCTTTCAGCCATTTCTTTTGCTGCCTTTTCCATAGCAGTAACTACTGCATTAGTAAGGGGGCGGGTAACATCCCCAATCCCCATTCTAATAATATCTGCTTTTGGATTAGCTTCCTGATATGCTTTAATTTTTCTTGCAATTTCTGCAAAAAGATAGCTGTTAGGAAGCAGTAAATAATTAGAGTTAATTTTTGCCATTTTTAAAGTCCTTTTAAATAATTATCAACTTCTTTTGCTGTTTCTTTTGCATTAGCCATAGCTCTTACAACAAGGGACTGGCCAGTTTTCATATCTCCGCATGTAAAAATACCTTGAGATACATTTCCTTCCACCCTGCCTCTTTTATCTGCTTCTAAATGTAAATCTTTAATGAAAGAGTTACTATCTACACCTAAAAAGCCCATAGCGATAAATACATAATCTGCTTTAATATTTGTAAGAGAGCCTTCTACTTCTTTAAAAGATAAAGGTTTGCCTTCTGGAGAAAATTCCCATGCAGCATCAACTATATCAATGCTTGTAACAGCACCATTTGTTCCATGAAATTCTTTTACAACTTTTGCCCAGAGCCTTGTGCCGCCTTCTTTATGGCTTGATGATGTTTTAAGCTCATAAGGCCAGTCTGGCCAAGGTGTTGAAGCAGAGCGTTCTTTTGGCGGCTCTGGCATAATCTCTATTTGAGTTATATTTGCAGCTTTTTGTCTTATAGATGTACCTAAACAGTCGCTTCCAGTATCGCCGCCGCCAATAATAACAACATCTTTTCCTTTTACATCAATAGGCAGTTTGCTTACTTCTTTACCTATAAACATATTCTGCCCAGATAAAAACTCTAATGCAAAGTGGATATTTTTTAATTCTCTGCCATTTATTTGTAAATCTCTAGGCACAGGTGTTCCTATTGCAAGTACGGTTGCATCATATTTTTTATTTAAATATTCAGGAGAAATATCTCTGCCTATTTCTGTATTAAACTGGAAATCTATTCCAGATGTTTTTAAAATATCAATGCGTCTTTCAATAATATGTTTTTCAAGTTTAAAATCAGGAATACCGTATCTTAACAGTCCGCCTGCATATTTTCTTTTTTCATAAACTGTAACATTATGTCCTTTTTTATAAAGCTCAAAAGCCATATAAAGCCCTGCAGGGCCTGCACCTACTACAGCAACACATTTACCGCTTTTGCTTTCTGGTACAATTTGTTTTACATATCCATTTTCAAAAGCGTTTTCAATAACTGCTTTTTCAAGCTGCCTAATCATAACAGGTAAATTTTCAATATTTTTAGTGCAGGCATTTTCACAAAGGGCAGGGCATACTCTGCTTGTAAATTCAGGCATATTGCTTGTTTCGCTTAATATTTCCCACGCTCTTTTCCAGTTTAAATTTCTTGCAGCCTCATTCATTTCAGGTATTACATTGCCTAATGGGCAGCCAAGACCATGGCAGAATGGTATACCGCAGTCCATACATCTTGAAGCCTGCATAGTTAATTCTTCTGTATTAAATTTTCTTTCTACTTCATTATAGTCTTCTACACGAGTAGCTTCTGGTCTGTATATATTTTGTATTCTTGGTATATTTTTCATAATCTTTTATCCTCAAAAATTAGTTGCTGCCGTTTTCTTTTAATGCCTGTAATGCTTTTTTATAATCAACAGGGAATACTTTAACAAACATATCTCTATAATTTTCCCAGTCTGCAGTTATTTCTTTTGCTTTCTGGCTGTCTGTATATTTAATATGTTCATTCAGCAGTGATAAAAGCTCTTTTTCATCATCGCTTCCTGGCTCAATATTTTCTAAGTCAACAGAGCTTGTGTTGCAGCGTAAGTCAAAGTCATTACTCATATCAAGAACATAAGCAATACCGCCAGTCATACCAGCTGCAAAGTTAACACCAGTATTTCCAAGTATTACAACTCTGCCGCCTGTCATATATTCGCAGCCATGGTCGCCTATACCTTCTACAACTGATATAAAGCCGCTGTTTCTAATAGCAAACCTTTCTCCAGCCTGACCATTTAAGAATATTTTACCACTTGTACCGCCGTATCCTATAACATTACCAGCCACCACATTTTCTGAAGCTTTAAATGTTGCATTTTTTGCTGGTTTTACAATGATTTTACCACCAGAAATACCTTTACCTACAAAGTCATTTGCTTCGCCCTCTAAATTAAATGTGATACCGTGAGCTAAAAATGCACCAAAACTTTGTCCTGCACAGCCTTTAAAGTTTACATTGATAGTATCATCATCTAAACCTTTTAAGCCGTATTTTTTAGCAACATTATGAGAAAGTTCTGTTCCAACAGTTCTGTTGATATTTTTTATTTCTAAATCAACAGTTTTTGCTTTACCTGTTTCAATACTTTCTTTAAATGGAGCAAGCAGGTATTCTCTATCGTAGTTTTCAAGTTCATAGCCGGAATTTCCGCTGTATTTTATTTCTTTACCGCTTACAGTCTGCAGTATTTTTGAGAAATCAAGATTTTTAGCTTTATAAAATTCTATTGCTTTATTAACCTGTAATAAATCACTTCTGCCTATAGCTTCATCAAGAGTTCTAAGTCCAAGAGCAGCTAAATATTCCCTGACTTCTTCAGCTACAAACATAAGGAAGTTTTCCACATATTCTGGTTTACCAGCAAATTTTTTCCTTAACTCTTTATCTTGAGTAGCAATACCAACAGGGCAAGTATTTGAGTGACACTGCCTCATCATAACACAGCCTAAACTTGCAAGAACTGTTGTAGCAAATCCAAATTCTTCTGCACCTAAAAGGGCAGCAATAATAACATCTCTGCCTGTTTTTAACTGTCCGTCAGTCTGCAGTCTTACTCTGCCGCGAAGTTTATTTAAAACAAGAGTCTGTTGTGCTTCTGCAAGCCCTAATTCCCAAGGAAGCCCTGCATGTTTGATACTTGTAAGAGGGGAAGCACCAGTTCCGCCGTCATGTCCACTTATTAATATTACATCTGAGTGAGCTTTTGCAACACCTGCTGCAATTGTACCAACACCTACTTCTGAAACAAGTTTTACAGAAATTCTTGCTTCTGGGTTAGAGTTACGCAAATCATATATAAGCTGAGCTAAATCCTCAATAGAGTATATATCATGGTGTGGAGGAGGAGAAATTAAGCTCACATTAGGCATAGAGTGTCTTAATTTTGCAATAAATGCATCTACTTTATGACCAGGAAGCTGACCGCCTTCACCAGGTTTTGCTCCTTGTGCCATTTTTATCTGCAGTTCTTTTGCATTAGTTAAGTATTCTATAGTTACTCCAAACCTGCCGCTTGCAATCTGTTTTATAGCACTGCTTCTAACTTCACCTTTTTCGTTAGGTTTATATCTTTCTGGGTCTTCACCACCTTCACCGCAGTTACTCATACCACCTAATTTATTCATAGCTATAGCTATTGTTTCGTGAGCCTCTGGGCTGATAGAGCCAAGTGACATAGCACCAGTTACAAATCTTTTTACAATTGATGCTGCACTTTCAACTTCTTCTAAAGGAACAGGCACTGCTGTTGCAAATTCAAAAAGTCCTCTTAAAGTACATAAATGTTTTGACTGCTCATTAATAAGTTTTGCATAAGCTCTATATTTTTCTTTATTATTACCTTGAACAGCCTGTCTGAATAATGTCATACTTTCTGGTGTCCATAAATGGTTTTCGCCATCTTTTCTGTAGTGATACTGTCCGCCGGAAGAAAGCATATCATCATTATGTTCATCAGCCGCTTTTCTTCTCATTAATGCTTCATGTTCAATTTCTTTTAAGCCTATACCATTAATACGGCTTGCTGTACCTGTAAAGTATTCTTTTATAATATCGCTGTTTAATCCAACTGCTTCAAAAAGCTGGCCACTTCTGTAACTTCTTAATGTGGAAATACCCATTTTACTCATTACTTTTAAAAGCCCTTTATCAACAGCTTTAACATAGTTTTCTGTAGCTTTTACTTTATCTGCTTTGATTTCATTATCATCAACAAGAGCAGATATACTTTCAAGAGCAAGGTAAGGACATACAGCTGTTGCACCATAGCCTAAAAGCAGAGCAAAGTGCATAATTTCTCTTGCTTCACCAGTTTCTAAAATAACTGCAGATTCTGGGCGTATACCTGCTTTTGATAATGCTTTATTAACTGCTGTTACAGCAAGCAGAGAAGGTATTGGAGTATATCCATCTTCAATATTTTTATCACTAAGTATTAATATAGGGCAGCCTTCTTTTACTTTTGCAACTGCAATTTCTGCAATATTTTTTAATGACTGCTCTAAATCATTTTTAAATGATATATTAATTACTGCAGACTGGAAGCCTTCTTCTCTAATACTTCTAAGCCTTTTAAGTTCATCATTTGTAATAATAGGTCTTGGAAGTTCAATAACTCTTGCATGAAATGCACCGTCTTCTAATATATTACCTTTATTGCCTATAAAAGTAATAAGGCTCATAACTAAATCTTCCCTGATAGAGTCTATTGGCGGGTTAGTAACCTGAGCAAAAAGCTGTTTAAAATAGTTAAATAAAAGCTGTGGTTTTTCACTTAATACTGCAAGTGCTGCATCATTTCCCATTGAGCCAACAGGTTCTGCACCTTTTTCAGCCATTGGTTTAATGATAAAATCAAAATCTTCTTTAGTATATCCAAATAGTTTTTGTTTTTTTATAATATTTCTTGATGGCTCAGCAGGGGAAAGTGATTCAAAAAGCCCATGAACATATATTCTGTTTTCATTTATCCATCTTCTATAAGGCAGATTTCTTGCAGCAGTTTTTTTAACGGCAGCATCAGATATAATTCTATTGTTTTCTAAATCACAGTATATAATTTCACCAGGACGAAGTCTTCCTTTTTTCAGCACTTTATCTGCAGGAATATCAAGAACACCAGTTTCTGAAGCAAGTACTAATACATTATCAGTAGTAACTGTATATCTTGCAGGACGAAGTCCGTTTCTGTCAAGTATTGCACCAGCATTAACACCGTCTGAAAAAGCAACAGCAGCAGGTCCGTCCCATGGTTCCATTAGTGCTGAATGATATTCAAAAAATGCTCTTACATCTTTACCCATGTGATATTTAGGACCCCATGCCTGTGGAATAAGCATAAGCATTGCATGACATAAATCTCTGCCGCTTGCTACAAGCAGTTCAAACATATTATCAAGGGATGCTGAGTCGCTTTGTCCTTCTTTAATTAATGGCAGTATCTCTTTTAAATCTTCACCAAGAAGCTCTGATGAAAACTGCGGCTCTCTGCCTGCAAGGTTGTTTAAGTTGCCTTTTAATGTGTTTATTTCACCATTATGAGCAATATATCTAAATGGGTGAGCAAGTTCCCATGTTGGAAATGTATTTGTACTGTATCTTTGGTGAACTAATGCTATAGGTGATTTAAAAGAAGCATCTTTTAAATCCTGATAAAAGTTTTCAACCTGAGTTGCCATAAAAAGCCCTTTATATACAATGCTTTTAGATGACATACTAGGTATATATACATTTGAAAGTTTAATTTCTATTAATCTTCTTGCTATAAACAGCTTCCTTTCAAACTGAGCCTGATTATCATATTTACTTTTAATAAATATCTGTCTTATTTTAGGGCATGTTGTTCTTGCTGCTTTACCTACTGCATTAATATCTATAGGAACATCACGCCAGCAGATTATTTCACCGCATTTTTCTGTAATAATTTTTTCAATATCATCTTCAATGTTTTCTCCGCCAAAAATAACGGCAACACCATATTTACCATATTCTGGCAGTTTTTCTTTTACTACTTTTCTAAAAAATTCATCTGGAATAGAAACAAGAATACCAGCACCATCACCAGTTTCTGGGTCGCCGCCAGTTGCACCTCTGTGCATTAAATTTTTCAAAATTGTAATACCATTTTCTACAGTCTGGTGTGTTGGTATATTTTTTAAATCAGCAATAAGCCCCACACCACAGGCATCTTTTTCATATTGGCTGTCATAAAGCCCGATGTTTTCAGGATACATTTAAACACTCCTATATTTATTCCTTCGCATTTATTATAATCAAAAACTGTGCCATAATTTTTTAATGTAAAAACAAGGAATTTTATAAAAATTTTTGGTAAAAATTGTAAAACCAGTGATTTTATTTTACAATTTTGTAAAAATACTGCCATAAAAAATTATTCAAAATTTATTATTTTTGCTTTTAAAATAAAGAAGTTTTATGTATTATCTGAAATGGAAAAATTTTTGGCATTTATATTGCATTAGTCTGTGGTGAAATAAAAATGATGAAATTAAGATATGATAAAATTAAGGAGGCAGTATGAGTTTTTCAAAACGATACTTGACTATTAATGCTATTGCAGAAAATAAAGCAAAAGAATATGCAAAAGCAGAAAAAGCAACATTAGAACATTATGGTGAAGATGTTTTTAATGCAAAAGCAATTAGAGAATATTTACCTAAAAAATCAGCTGAGAAATTATTAAACACTATTAATAATAGAGCACAGCTGGACCCAGAAATAGCAGCTGATGTTGCTCATGGTATGAAACAGTGGGCAATAGAAAGAGGTGCTACTCACTTTACACACTGGTTTCAGCCTTTAACAGGCTCAACTGCTGAAAAACATGATTCGTTTTTAGAAATAGAAGGGGATAATGCTATTTTTGCATTTTCTGCTAAAAATTTAATTGTTGGTGAGCCAGATGCTTCATCTTTTCCATCTGGTGGTTTAAGAAGAACTTTTGAAGCAAGAGGATATACTGCATGGGACCCTACAAGCCCTGCATTTATTAAACGCCATGCAAATGGTGCTACTTTATGTATACCGACTGCTTTCTGCTCATATACTGGTGAAGCTCTTGATAAAAAAACACCGCTTTTACGCTCTATCCAGTGCCTTTCTTCTTCTGCTCAAAGGCTTATGAAATGCTTTGGATTAAAAGAAGAAAAAGTTACAATTACTCTTGGTGCTGAACAGGAATACTTTTTAATAGATAAAAAGTTTTATCTTCACAGACCAGATTTACTGCAGACTGGTAGAACTCTTTTTGGTGCAACACCACCAAAACATCAGCAGTTAGAAGACCATTATTTTGGCTCTATTCAGCAAAGAGTTCTTAACTTTATGAATGAAGTGGAAGATGAACTTTGGAGATTAGGAGTGCCAGCAAAAACTCGCCATAATGAAGTTGCTCCAGGTCAGTTTGAGCTTGCACCAATGTTTGAAGACTTAAACTTAGCTGTAGACCACAATATGCTTATTATGGATACACTTCGTCTTGTAGCAGACAGACATGGATTTGTATGCCTTTTACATGAAAAACCATTTGCAGGTGTAAATGGCAGCGGTAAACATAATAACTGGTCTATTAACTATGGAGATACAAACCTTTTAAACCCTGGTAATAATCCGCAGCAGAATGCTGTATTTTTAACTGTATTATGTGGTATTATCAGAGCTGTTGATACTCATGCTGATATGCTTAGAGCAACAGTAGCTCATGCAGGAAATGACCACAGACTTGGTGCAAATGAAGCACCGCCAGCAATTATTTCTATATATCTTGGCGACCAGCTTAATGAAGTTATAGAAAATATAGAAAAAGGAGAAAATAACTCTAAACATAAAGCAGGTGTTATGCAGATAGGTGTAGATACTCTGCCAAATTTACCAAAAGATGCAACTGATAGAAACAGAACAAGTCCATTTGCATTTACTGGCAACAAATTTGAATTCAGAGCACCAGGCTCAAGCCAGTCATGCTCTGGTCCAATGACAGTATTAAATACTATTGTGGCAGATTCTTTTGACTATATTGCAGAAAAACTTGAAAATCATGTTGGAAATGAAGAAGCATTTAATAATGAACTTCAAAAAGTATTAAAAGATATTATTAAAACACATAAAAGAGTTATTTTTAATGGCGATGGCTATACTGATGAGTGGAAAGAAGAAGCAGCACGCAGAGGACTTCCAAATGCTGTTACTACAATGGATGCACTTCGCAGCTTAGTAAATGATAAAAATATTAACCTTTTTGGTAAATATGGAGTTTATTCTAAAAAAGAACTTCAATCAAGATTTGAAGTATTTTTAGAAGAATATCACCGTAAAATACGCATAGAAGGTGAAATAGCTTTAAATATTGTTCGTAATAATATTTTACCAGCTGTTATTGAAGAATTTAAAACAGAGCTTTCTGCAGTTAAATCTGCAACAGATGCAGGCATTACTGTTGGTGTTGATGCATTAAAAAGAAATGTAGAGCTTTTAGGTAAAGGTCTTGAAGACTTAACAGAAAAAACTGAAAAAATGGAAAAAGCTGTTACAGGACTTCATGAAGAAATACTTGAAGCTATGGCAGAATTAAGAGAAGTAGTTGATAGATTAGAAAAAATCGTATCAGATACTTTATGGCCGCTTCCTAAATACAGAGAAATGCTGTTTATTAAATAATTAATATTATATATAAATAAGTAGTAATACCCTTATTCCTTAAAATATTTAGGAATAAGGGTTTTTTTATTTTTATATAAAAATTGTTGCATAATCACATAAAAAATTATAATATTAATAAAGATATATATTATTTATGGTGTTATATGGAAACATCAATCAATTTAAAATCTACAACTATGATTAGAGTTATAACCATTATACTTATGGTTATTATTTTTATACTGCTTCTTTTTAAGTTTTTATATAATCTTGTAGATAATGCGGAAAAAATTGGTTATGAGTATATCAATAAGTACACACAGTCTGCACAATCAATAGTAAATAAACATGCCCTTGTGTTAGAAAGCGGGGCAGCAAGCCTTTCTTTCTTTATGACTAAAAACCATTCTGAAGAAGATATTCAGCAGTGGATGAGTAACTATATAAAATATATTAAAAAAACTTTTGGAACAGAAGATATTGATGTTTTTGGTATAATCAATGGCAAACTTGTTTCTGGTCAAAATAGACTTGGCTCTGTAACAATGCCTGTAAGTCAGATGAAATGGTATATCAATGCCCGCAAGCGTAAGGGAGAAATAGTATATACTGATGTATATACAGATATCGTAAATGGTGAAAAGGTTTTTACTCTTGCTACAGCTTTAGAAAATGGCAGAGATGTTTTAGCTCTTGATATTTTTCCAAAAAGTCTTGGTAATAAATGGCTTTTGGATAATACTCTGCCAAACCATGCATCTTATTTTTTAGCAGACAGCAATGGTGAAATCATTTTAATGAAATCATCTATAAACCAGCCAATAGAGAATTTCCAGTCAGCAGTTAAAAGAACAGTCAGCAAAATATATTCAGGAAATAATGAATATAATTCTGCATTTTATTATATTATTGATTTAGAAGACAATAAACGCAGTGTGTTTTACAACTTTACAAATAATAATATGCTTGTGATATTAACAATATCTCAGTTTACATTATACAAGCAGTCATTAAATATGATAAAAAATGATGTTTTTACTTTCTTTTCTAAGCATATTGAGTTTTTAATTGGTGCTGTGCTTATTCTGCTTATTATTATTTTAAGAGTAATAACATTAAGAAAAATGGTAGTTTACCAAAACCAGTCTATAAAAACCCTGAGCAATTCTTATGCTGCATTATATAGAATTAATTTAAAAACTAAGCGTTATATCAATATTAAACAGGCAGAGTTTGCCTATATTCCACTTAAACCAACTGGAGAATATAAAGATTTATTAAATTCTTTAAATGTTGTAATGGATAAGGAAACTAAAACAGAATTTAATAATCAGTTTTCTATTGAAAATATGATAAAATTATCTAAAAAGCTTGTTAATGAGTTCGGCGGTGATTTTAAATGGGTGGTAAATGGTGAAAACTGCTGGATGAATGTTAGTGTGCTTTTTGATACATATAATATAGCAAATGATGCTGTTATGTGTTTCCGTAATGTAGATAATGAAAGAAAAAAACAGCTGGAAAATATGCAGCTTTTAGAAGATAATGTTCAGAATATGCAGGATAATATACAATCAGACCGTCTTTTTTATTCAAATATCAGCCACGATATGAGAACACCTATAAGCGGCATTATGGGTTTTGTAGAATTATTAAAATATAATATTGATAATAAAGATAAAATTATAGAATATTCTAATAAAATACAGCTTACAGCACAGTTATTAAAAGAGCTTGTTGATGATATTTTAGTAGAAGTGAAAGATAAAAAAGGCATAAACGATGATAATATAGTAGTATTTAATGTAAAAGATGATATAGAAAACCTTGTAGAAATCTTTAAAGTGCAGGCTAAAACTGAAAATAAAAACTTTGATGTATCATTTAATATAAAAAATAATAAAATAAAAGGTGATTATCACAAACTTTGCCATATTTTAAATAATCTTTTATCAAATGCATTTAAATATACCCATGAAAATGACAGTATATCTTTAACTATTAATCAAATACAGGATACTAAAGCTCTTTATTACAATTTTGTAATAAAGGATAATGGTATAGGTATGTCAAAAGCATTTTTAGATAAGCTTTTTGAACCATTTGCAAGAGAAAAAATGTTCAGTGATAAAAAAATGCAGGGTACTGGGCTTGGAATGGCTATTGTATTACAGAGAGTTTATTCTATGGATGGTGATATTAATGTGGACAGCAGCCTTGGAGTAGGCACAACAGTTACTGTTTCACTGCCTTTTGAAAGATATACAGAAAATGATATAGATACTTCGCTGTTAGAAAAAAGTGAAAAATGCCAGTTTGATGAAAATGTTCTTAAAGGAAAAACAGTATTACTTGTAGAAGATAATAAAGTAAATATGGAAATATTAAATGAACTTCTTAAAATAAAGCAGATGAATATTATACAAGCATGGAATGGTAAAGAAGCTTTAGAAATTATAAAAAATTCAAAAGAAAATGAAATAGATGTAGTTTTAATGGATATATTAATGCCAGAAATGGATGGATATACTGCAGTAAAAGAAATTAGAGCATTAAATAGAAAAGATGTGGCATTACTTCCAATTATTGCTTTAACAGCAAATGCTTTTGAAGAAGAAATTGAGAAAACAAAAGAAGCAGGTATGAATGCATGCATTACTAAACCTGTTGATTTTAATATACTTTTAAAAACTATATATCAGTTTGTAAAATAAATAATATATTCTTTAATATAAAGTATTAATAATCTTTTTAAAAAATATTAAAAATTATTTCTTGACAATAAATAGGCTTATCTATAATATACTGAAGTTTTGCCTACTTTTAGATAAAACTACAAAATCAATAAATACGGGGTAATTTTATATGAGTTTTAATTGGAAAGAGAAACGCTTAAAAAAAGCATTTCTTGCTCTTGAAAATGGAGAAGTATTTAAGGGTTATTCTTTTGGTGCCTCTGTTGATAAGCTTGGAGAAACAGTATTTAATACAGGAATGAGCGGATATGAAGGTATTATAAGTGACCCATCTTATGCAGGTCAATTCGTTTCGCTTACAGCTCCAGAAATAGGTAACTATGGTATTGATTTAAACTTTTTAGAATCACGCAGCCTTTTTTTAAACGGGCTTATAGTTTGTGATATAAATGAGCCGTCTAACTATTCATCTCAAATAAGCCTGCAGGATATGTTAAAAAAACATAATATTCCAGCTATTGCAGGAATAGATGTAAGAAGGCTTACATTAATGATTAGAGAGCAGGGCTCTTTAAAAGGCTTTTTACACTGCAGTGATGAAAATATTACTACAGAAGAAGCTGTAGCTAAAGCAAAAGCATGGGAAGGGCTTGATAATCAGGACTATGCATCTCGTGTTACAGCTGGTGAAGTTTTTAAATGGAATGAAGAAGGCACATATAAAGTTGTGGCTTATGATTTTGGTGTGAAATATAATATATTAAGAAGCCTAGCTGCTCATGATATGCAGGTTACAGTTGTCCCTGCTGGTTATGATGCTGCAAAAGTAATGGAAATGAAACCTGATGGTGTGTTTTTATCAAACGGACCAGCTGACCCGTCATCTCTGCATTATGCAATAGATGCTGCAAAATATTTTACAGGTAAAGTTCCTTTAATGGGTATATGTTTAGGTCATCAAATTATGGGAATTTCTGCCGGCTGTTCATGCTACAGATTAAAATTTGGTCACCACGGTCTTAATCATCCTGTAAAAAACTTAATAACTAATCAGGTAGAGATTACATCACAAAACCATAACTTTGCTCTTGATATAAAAAATATACCATCAAGTTTAGAAATAACTCATATAAATATGAATGATAATACATTAGAAGGTATCAGACATAAAACTGAACCATTTTTCAGTGTCCAGTATCACCCAGAAGCTGCACCTGGACCAAACGATTCACTTTATCTTTTTGAAACTTTTAGAAAAATGATGGAGCGTTAAGATGCCTAAAAGAAATGATATTAAAAAAGTAATGATTATTGGTGCAGGTCCTATTGTAATAGGTCAGGGCTGTGAGTTTGACTATTCTGGTGTACAGGCATGTAAAGCTTTAAAAAATGAAGGCTATGAAATAGTGCTTGTTAACTCAAACCCTGCTACAATTATGACAGACCCAGAATTTGCAGATAGAACATATATTGAGCCATTATCAGCAGATATTTTACATGAAATAATCAGGAGAGAAAGACCAGATGCTATTCTTCCTACTCTTGGTGGACAGACTGCATTAAATCTAGCTGTAGAGCTTTATGATAAAGGTATCTTAAAAAGATATGGTGTAGAAATGATTGGTGCTTCTGTTAAAAGTATTAATAAAGCAGAAGACAGGCAGCTTTTTAAAAAGACTATGAAAGAAATAGGTCTTGATTTACCTCGTTCAGGTTCAGCTCATACTATGCAGGAAGCTGTGGCAGTTGCAGAAGCTATTGGTACATGGCCTTTAATTATCCGCCCAGGCTTTACTCTTGGTGGTACAGGCGGTGGTATTGCTCATAATAAAGAAGAATTTCATCAAATTGTCAACCGCGGTCTTTTTGAAAGCCGTAATAGTGAAGTTTTAATTGAAGAATCACTTCTTGGCTGGAAAGAATATGAAATGGAAGTGATGAGAGATAAAAAGAATAATGCAGTAATAGTATGTTCTATTGAAAACTTTGACCCAATGGGTGTACATACTGGCGACTCTATTACTGTAGCACCTATTCAAACATTAACTGATAGAGAATATCAGGCAATGCGTGATGACAGCTTAAGAGTTATGCAGGCAATCGGTGTAGAAACAGGCGGAGCAAATGTTCAGTGGGCAGTTAACCCAAAAGACGGCAGAAGAATTGTTATTGAAATGAACCCTAGAGTATCGCGTTCTTCTGCACTTGCTTCTAAAGCTACTGGTTTCCCTATTGCAAAAATTGCAGCATTACTGGCTGTTGGATATACTCTTGATGAATTAATTAATGATATTACAGGCGAAACACCTGCATGCTTTGAACCAGCACTTGACTATATAGTTACTAAAATACCACGATTTACTTTTGAAAAATTCCAAAAGGCAGATTCTACTCTTGGCACTCAAATGAAATCAGTAGGGGAGGCAATGGCTATTGGTAAAACTTTTAAACAGTCATTCCAAAAAGCATTGCGTTCTCTTGAAATAGGTAGAAGCGGTTTTGGGGCAGATGGTAAAGATGCATCTTATGAAAATCTGACAGATGAAGAATTAAATATTGCACTGCAGGTACCAAAAGCAGACAGGGTTTTTGCTGTAAGAGCTGCTTTTAAAAGAGGCTATTCTGTAGATACTGTATATGAACATTCTAAAATAGATAAATATTTCTTAAGACATTTACAGGAAATTACAGCTTTTGAAGATGAAATAAAATCAGCCGGCAGTCTTGATAATTTATCAAAAGATAAAGAGCTTTTTATTCAGGCTAAAGAGTTTGGATTTTCTGATAAACAAATAGCATTTTTATTGCAGGTTACAGAAAAAGAAGTTAGAGATAAAAGAAAAGAAGTGAATATTGCACCAAGTTATGCAGCAGTTGATACATGTGCTGGTGAATTTTATGCAAAAACTCCATACTATTATTCATCTTACAGTGAATATTCTGAGCCTGCACGCCTTGAAAGTAACAGAAAATCTATTATGGTATTAGGCGGCGGTCCAAACAGAATTGGACAGGGTATAGAATTTGACTACTGCTGTGTTCATGCTTCTTTTGCCTTGAAAGCAGCAGGGTATGACTGTATTATGGTAAACTCTAACCCAGAAACAGTTTCTACAGACTATGATATAAGTGATAAACTTTATTTTGAGCCATTAACTATTGAAGATGTTCTCCATATTTATGAAAGAGAAAAATGTGTTGGTGCTATTGTTCAGTTTGGCGGTCAGACACCATTAAATCTTGCAAGAGAACTTGAAAACTGCGGCGTAAACATTATAGGTACTAACCCAGACAGCATTGAATTTGCAGAAGACAGGGACAGATTCCAAAAACTTATTAATAAACTTAATATAAAACAGCCTGAAAATGGTATTGCTTATAAAGAGCAGGAAGCATTAGATATTGCTGAAAGAATAGGTTATCCTGTGCTTGTGCGTCCGTCATTTGTTTTAGGCGGCAGGGGTATGGTTATTGCCTATACTCGTGAAACACTTGAAAAATATATAAAATATGCAGTTCAGCTTTCTAATGATAACCCTATCTTAATAGATAAGTTTTTAAATGATGCAGTGGAAGTTGATGTGGACTGTATATCTGACGGAAAAACTACTGTTATAGGCGGTATTATGGAGCACGTAGAGCCAGCAGGTATTCACTCAGGGGACTCTGCAGCAGTTATTCCTACAATGACATTGAGTAAAGAAATACTTGATACTATAAGAAACCATACATTCGCTTTAGCAAAAGAATTAAATGTATGCGGCCTTATGAATATACAGTATGCTGTGCATAATAATCAGGTATATATTATAGAAGCAAACCCTAGAGCATCAAGAACAGCACCATTTGTAAGTAAATCTATAGGTGCACCGTTAGTTAAATATGCTGTTAGATGTATGCTTGGTGAAACATTATCACAAATTGGCTTTACTGAAGAAATTATTCCACCATATACAACAGTTAAAGAAGCTGTATTTCCATTTTCTAAATTTATAGGGGCAGATATCTTTTTAAGCCCTGAAATGCACTCTACTGGCGAAGTTATGGGTATGGATACAAGCAAAGGGCTTGCATATCTTAAATCTCAAATAGCTGCAGGCGGTAAACTTCCAGAAAACGGAAATATTTTTGTATCTCTTAATAACAGAGATAAAGAAAGAGCTGTGCCATATTTAAAAGATTTAGCAGAGCTTGGATTTAATATTTATGCAACAGAAGGCACTTCTACAATGCTTTATGATAATAATATTAAGTCTAATGCAATATTTAAAATTTCAAAAGGGCGTCCAAACCTTGTAGACCTTTTAAATGAAGATAAAATCCAGTGGATTATTATGACTAGGGAAGACGGGGAAGATGCAATTACAGATGAAATTAAAACACGCTCTATTGCATTACTTAAAGGTGTGCCTATGACATCTACATTTTCAGGTATTGCAGCTGCTGTTGACGGCTTAAAAGAAAAAGCCGATTTTGGCAGATTTGAAGTATATTCTCTGCAGGAATATCACAGAAAAATAAAATTAAAAAATAACTAATCTTTATAATGGGGTAGAAATAAAAACTGCCCCTTTTTTGTATATACTCTAAACATAATAATAAGTATAAAAGTATATAATTTTTTAGTTTTTATTATTTACTGCACAATAAGATACTGCCTTACAAAAGATGATGTTATCTTTTTAAGACCAGCTGATTTAAAATATGAAACAAAAGCATACTTTCAAAGTATGCTTGAAAAACCACTTGTAACTGGTGTGATTGTAAAAAAATTAAAATAAGTATGAATATTATTCATAACTTTTAATAAAATCATACTCTATGTATTTTTTTATAATATAAGCAGTTTCATAATAAAACTTACTGTTATCATATTTCTTTAAATCTAAAATTAAATAATGAATAAGCGGCAGTATATGTTCTTTTATAAAATCATACTGCTCATAAATATTATCATCAAGCATTTGATTACTATAATCATCTGCTAATATCTCTTTATTTTTCATAGAAATATAAGAAAATTCTGCTGCAATATGGTCTTCCTGCTCTTTAAATGTTTCAGCAAGACTTAGTTTATTTTTAGCGTATATTTCAAGAACAGTATCTCTTTTTTCTCCCATAACAAGTCCTGTATTTTCAAGATAAATAGATTCAACAGGGCATATTATTTTTCCATATCCACCAGATACAAATAAAGATGTATATATTCTATTTAATTCTTCTTCATTATTTTTTTGTAAAAAGTTTATAACAAATTCAAGGCTGTTTTTTAAACTGTCATCTTGTATCTCTTTTGCAAACACAATAAGACTGTTAAACAGATTTATTATAATTTGTTTTGTATTATCATCAACAGGACCTGCAAATATTTTTGAAAAGACGGCATAGTCTTTATGCCGTCTTATATATAATTCTTTTTCCATTATTTTGCTGCGTATTTAGCTTTTAATAAAAGATTTGGTTTATGAAGATTGATTTTTTCTACATTATTAAAATTAGCTGTAGAAGTAACCGCATCTTTATATTTAACTTTCAGTTCTTCAATAGGACCTGCATCTAATGCTCTAGCAGGACATACAGCAACACATGCTGGTTTTAATCCTTCTTTTATTCTGCCTATACATAAGTTGCATTTTGTCATACGCGGCCTTGCTGGGTCTTCTTCTGCATAATCTGCATAGTTTTTATCATAATACTGTGGTGCACCCCAAGGGCATTCTGCTTCGCAGCTGCCGCAAGATATACATATACTTCTATCAGACTGCACAATACCATATTCACTGTCTTTACTGATAGCTTCAACAGGGCATGCAGGAATACATGCAGGGTTTGTACAGTGGTTGCAGGATATAGAAAGATTTGTCATTTTTAATGCTGGGAAAGTGCCTTTTATTGTTTGTGACACTCTTCTCCAGTTTTCTTTCATATAATATTTGCTGCATTCTTCCATAGAAGGAAGGTTTACTTTATTATCTTTTGTATAATCTATATTAACATCATATTGGTGAATATGAATATCGCCTCTTAATTCTTCATTATTTTCTTTGCAGGCAATCATGCAGGCTTTACAACCAACACATCTTGTTTCATCAAAATAAAAACCCCATTGTTTCATAATATTCTCCTAATTTGGTTTTTTAACACTTATTTCGCATAAGTTACCGCTGGCAGCAAATCCGCCTGATTTATTTGTAAACTGATGAGTAACTGGGTCGCCTGCGCCAGATTCCATATCAACAGTAAGAGTAGATACACATGCACCTAAATCAACAGGTGTTACTACTTCTTTATATTCACCTTTACCAGTAACATCAAAATAAGCTGTATATGTTTCTTCGCTGCTTGGGTTATATATTCTGCCTTCATTAATAACTATAACACCAGGCATAGGGCGTGAGCTTACAAGTGCAGGAAGTTTTATACATCCATAATCATTATAAACATACACTATATCTCCTGTTTTTATACCCCTTGTTTTAGCATCTATATCAGATATTTCAACACAGTTATCAAATGTATTTTGCAGTAAAGGAACAGTATCAAAAGTAGAGTGTGCTCTGTGGATAACATGCGGAGTTATAAATTGTAAACCATAAGCAACACCTTTACGGCTTTTTTCTTTTTTCTGTATTGTTTCATATCCTTCTTTTAAAGGGATATATCTAGGACCGTAAACTGGGTTTTGTGCTCTTTTTCTCATAGCCATATATGGAGAATAAAAGTTGATTCTGCCAGTATCAGTTGGGAATTCCCCTGGTTTATATTTCATTGTATCAATATAAGTTTTATCAAGTGGAGTTGGCAGCTGGTATTCGCCCATTTGCACCATTGTATCATAATCAGGCATAGTTCTTTTTGGGTTTATATCTGCATATCCTTTTGGAAATTCTGCTTTTTCCCACTGAGCTTTCATTATTTCTTCATCAGTATAATTTTTAAGCTCAATACCAAGTTCTTTACAGATAAGTCTAGTTATTTCTCTATCAAGTTTACATTCATAAAGTGGGTCTGACACTTTATTTGCCACATCAAGTTCACAGTTCATTTGACCATAAGTAAAGAATGACTGCTCTAAATTCATAGCTGCAGGAAGAACAATATCAGAATATTTTGCTGTTGTGCTCATTTGCTGTTCATAACATACAACATATTTCACTTTTTTAAATGCTTCTATTTTTCTGTTAATATTTGCTTTTTGAGTAAAGAAATCACCAGAACCTTCGCCTTTAATAACCATTTCTATATGAAGCCTTGGGTCATCACCTAAATCAATATTATTTAATAATTTCACATCATCTCTTAACTGCTCTGCAGTTCTTGCATCTCTGCCTGTTAAAATAACTTCTGGCAGTGAAAAAATAGAAAATTTAATAGAGCCATATTTTTTAGCATCAGTTAATGGCGGGTTAGAGCCTATTTTAATTTTATAACCATCACTTGGTGCAATCATACCAAAACCGCCGCCTCGTCTTGCAATATTGCCAGTCATAGCAGCAAGCGCTATTAAAAACCATGAATAATATAATCCATTATTTGTTCTTTGTGCCCCGCCTGTAGTCCAGCCGCAGAAAAATGAAGCTGCAGGAGCTTTTCCATATTCTAATGCAAGATTTTCAATATTTTCTGCAGTTGTACCTGTTAATGATGCAGCCCAGTTGAGCACACCTTTATAATCTTTATGTTCTTTTTCAAGGCTTTCAAGATATTCTACAAAAGATTCACCTGCTGGCACTGTAAATGTCTGACCTTTATAAGATTGTTTTGTAACAGGGTTTTCTATATTAGAATTACTTGTTACAGTATCATTTGGAAAAAAGCCAAAAGTATATTCTTTTAAAAATTTTTCATTATAAAGTTTTTTCTTATAAAGAACGTAAGCCATAGCAGCAAGCATAGCGCTGTCTGTTCCTGGTCTTATAGCAATAAAGCCTGGAACTTTGCCTATACCTGTGCTGTATGTTGCTGCAGTATCTGTAAATCTGCTGTCTACTACAACAATAGGAATACCAGCTTCTTTTGCTTTAGTTAAAAAGAATGTTAAATGTGGCTGTGTTGTTCTGGTATCTGTAGACCATATAATTATTAATTTAGAGTTTAAAACATCTATTGCAGGGTTACCCTGAACTTTTGGTCCAAGAGCTGCATACATTGCATCCATTTGGTTACCAGCAGAGTGGTGGCCGTATATGTCAAGAGTTGTACCTAAATATTTTGCAGGAGAATTTCCTGTTGCAAAAACTGGCAGATATCCAAGCTCTTTTGCTCTTTCCTGCATTTCTTTTAAATAAGATGCTACTGTTTTAGCAGCTTCTTCCCAGCTTATGCGTACAAAACCTGTTACATCGCCTCTTTCTTTCGTCTGTTTCATAGGATATTTTATTCTATTTGGAGCATATAAGCGTTTCTTTTCAGAAAGACCTCTAGGGCAGGCTCTGCGTTGACGCATAAATAAATCTTCATCTTTTTCTTTTGAATTTTCTCTAGGAATATCGCCCATAGATGTAAGGTTTACAAGCCTGCCGTTTTTTACATAAGCCTTTAGCATACATGAGCCGTGGCAGTGTATTCTGTGGTGAGTATTAACCACTTTTAATGAAGTATCAAATACTGCTTCAGGATTTTGGATAAGTGGCTGATTTTCAGTAATATTATCTACTGTTTTTTCTTCTACCGCTGCTTCTTCAACTGCTTTTTTAGATGTGCAGGCAGTAAGCATAAGAGCTGCACTGCCTTTAAGCAGAGTTCTCCGGGTAATATTAAGTGTTTCTTTTCCTTTACTTTTTCCCATACTTTTACTCCCATAATGTAATCATTTTATTATTTCATAAATATTCCAAAAAATAAACATAAATTCATAGTAAAGTAATGTAAAAAATGTAAAAGATTTCTTATAATATTGATAAAAAATACTTGTTATATTATGTTGTAAATATTATATACTATATATATTAATAAAATTAAGGATAATTATATGATAGATTTACACTGCCATTCTCTAGCATCTGATGGCTCATACAGCCCAAAAGAGCTTATAAAAATGGCTGAAAATTTAAATATTACTCATCTTGCTTTAACTGACCATGATACTACTGCAGGAATAAAAGAGTTTATGGCTGAAGAAAGCCCTGTTATAAGAATACCAGGAATAGAGATAAGTGTAGAAAAAGAAAAAGGGGAATTGCATATTGTAGGGCTTTTTATTGATACAGAAAATAAAGACCTTAAAGAAATGGAAGAAGAAGTGCAGTATTATAGAAAAAAAAGAAATGAAAAAATGCTTGCAGCTCTTTCTAAACTTGTGAAAAAAAATGTTAAAATAGAAGATTTAGTAGATAACCCTAACTCACAGCTTGGCAGACCTCATGTAGCAAAATATTTATTAAGAAATAATGTTGTTACATCTATTCAGGAAGCCTTTGATTTATATTTAAAAGACGGTGCAAGTCTTGCATTTAAAAAACAGCAGGTAACAGTTGAAAGAGCATTAAATGTAATAAAAAATGCAGGCGGTATATCTATTATTGCTCACCCATATACATTAAAATTAGAAGATGATAAACTTAATGAATTAGTGAAAGAATATAAAAAACTTGGACTTAATGGACTTGAAGCATATTCAAGCCATAACCCTGTAGATAAAAAAGATGTATTTGCAGATATTGCTAGAAAAAACGGACTTCTTATTTCCTGCGGCAGTGATTTTCATGGAGCAAATGGAAAAGTTGCTTCTCTTGGTGCAGATATTTGCGGTCTATCAGATGATGATATATTAAAACCTATGTATGATATAGTAAATAACAGGTAATATTTATATGGATACAGAAACCAAACCTTATAAATATAACGAATTTAAACAGTTTTTACGATTTGAACTTGGAATGAGTGATAATTCTGTTATCTCATACCTTTCTGATTTGGAAACTTTATATAAATTTTATAAAAAAGATATTAAAGATATTACACCTGAAGATATTGTTGCTTTTATGTCATATATGCGTAAAAACCAGCAGTCACTTGAAACTATTCTTCGCAGGCTTTCAGGTATCAGTCAGTATTTTGATTTTTTAATAATAGAAAAAGAAATAAAAGTAAACCCAGTAGAGTTTATTGCAAAACCTAGACAGTGGCATAAACTGCCTGATTTTCTTGATTTTGATGAAGTAGAAAAGTTAATATCAAGAGATGATTTATCTACGCCGGTAAAAGAAAGGGACTGTTTAATAATGGAAACTCTTTATGCAACAGGTATGCGTGTAAGTGAATTAGTTTCTGTTAAAATCAGAGATATAGATTTTAAAAGGGGTATAATAAAAGTAACAGGTAAAGGCTCAAAACAAAGAATTGTGCCACTTTATCCATCATTATTAAAAAGATTAGAAGATTATCTTGCTTTAAGGCAGGAATATTTTGTAAAAGACAGCGATACAGGTTATCTTTTTCTAAACCAGCATGGAAGTTCCCTTACAAGGCAGCATATCTGGAACATCGTAAAAGAAAAATGTAAAAAACATAATATTACAAAACATGTTTCGCCCCACACTTTACGCCATTCCTTTGCAACACATATGCTTTCAAATGGTGCAGATTTAAGAACATTACAGATATTTTTAGGACATTCTAATATTTCTACAACAGAGATATATACACATGTTACAGATGATGATAAACGAAAAACAATAATGAACTTTCACCCGAGATTTGCTAGAAAATGAAGATAGTTATAACTCATATTAACCCAGATTTTGATGCAGTTGCAAGTGCTTATGCAGCTTATAAATTATACGGCTGCGACCATATAGCTATGTGCACTAATATGGAAAATAATGTATATAATTTTATAAAAGACAATGAATTTAATATAAATATTAAGCAGTATAATGATAAAGTTTTAAATGAATTAAAAAGTATTGATACATTAATCATTACAGACTGCAACCAAAGGCAAAGGCTTGGAAAGCTGTCAGCATTAATAGATATTGCAAAAGAAGTAATAATTTATGACCATCATGCTGGTATAAGCTGTGATATATCAGCAGATAAAAGCAGTATATTAGAAATAGGTGCTGCCACATCTATACTGTGCCTTAAAATGCAGGAAACAGGTATTACATTATCGCCTTTAGAAGCAACATTTTTAGCTCTTGGCATATATGAAGATACAGGACTTTTTACTTTCAGTAAAACTACTGCAAATGATGCACTTGCTTTATCATATTTAATATCACAAAAGGCAGATACAACAGCCGCAAATGATTATGTACAGCGGGAATTAAGCAATATTCAAGTTATGCTTTTAAATGAACTGCTTTTAAATTTATCAATTATTACAGTAGGCGGTGTAGATGTTGCATATTCCTGTGCTACAGTAGATGAATATGTTGATGAGGCAGCTTTTATTGCTCACAAACTTATGATAATAGAAGGTTTAAGCTCTCTTTTTATTCTGCTTTCAACAGGCGGCAGGCTTGTGCTTATTGGCAGAAGCAACGATTCACGAGTAAATGTATTAAGTATAGTTTCTCAATTTGGCGGCGGAGGCCACAGTGTTGCAGGCAGTGCCATTATTAAAGACAAAATGATTGCTGAAACATTAGAAATGCTTAAGTATGTTATAAGAGAAACAGTAAAGCCTGTTAAAACTGTTCAGGAAATCATGACAACTCATGTTAAGTCAGTTCAAAGCCATTCTATATTAAAAGATGCTGTGGACTTAACTATGAAGTATAATTTAAATTATCTTCCTGTAGTGGAAAATAATAAAACAATAGGTATCATTTCAAGAAAAGATATACTACATGGTGTAAAACACGGCCTTGAATATGACAGTATTAATAATATTATGCAGACTGAGTTTGAAACTGTGCACCCTGATACTTTATTTTATGAAGCTGAAGCCATTATGGTTTATCAAAACCAGAAACTTCTACCTGTAGAAACAAATAAAGGGCTTGTTGGTGTTATTACTAGAACAGACCTTTTAAGGCTTATGCATGAAGATATTATTCTACAGTCAAAATATGCTGAAAGTAAACGGAAAGAGCTTGGTATATTAAAAAACAGAAATGTATTATCTAAAATGCAGGAAAATCTTGATAAAAAAATATTAGCCTTATTAAAAGATATAGGTGCTGCTGCAGAAGAAATGCACTATAAAGCATATGTAGTAGGCGGATTTGTCCGTGATTTACTTATGGATAAGGATAATTACGATATAGATATTGTTATAGAAGGCGATGGAGCAAAATTTGCAGTAGATTATGCAAAAAAACATAATGCAAAAGTGTTTGTTCATCAAAAATTTAAAACTGCCGTTGTATCTTTTGATGACGGATTTAAAATAGATTTTGCAACTGCCAGAACAGAATATTATGTAACACCAGCAGCAGCACCAGAAGTGGTAGAATCATCTGTTAAAAGTGACCTTTTCCGCAGAGATTTTACAATAAATGCTATGGCTGTTAGGTTAGATGGAGAACAGTTTGGTTTACTGCTTGATTTTTTTATGGGACAGAAAGATATTCTTGATAAAAAAATCAGAGTTTTACATTCATTAAGCTTTGTTGATGACCCGTCACGAGCATACAGAGCAATACGCTTTGCAGTCCGTTTTGGATTTGAAATAGGAAGCCATACAGACAGGCTTATAAAACATGCTGAAAGTTTAGATTTATTCAGCAGAATAATAGGGCAAAGGCAGTTTTTAGAGCTTAAATATATTTTAGCAGAAGATGGTTATTTATTAGCCATACAGCTTATGAATAAATATAATATGCTTAGGTTTTACAGCACTAAAATAAAATATGATGAAGAATTAGTAAATAAATTTAAGCGTTCAGAAAATCTTTTAAACTGGTATAAAATACAGTTTGAAGAAGATATTGAAGTATGGAGAATGCGTTTTAATATATTATTTTTTCCAGAAAAAGGAGAAGATTTTGTATCTTTAATAGATAAATTTGAGCTTGCAGCAAAAGAATCATCTGTTTTAAAAAATGACCATAAATATATGGAATATGCTGTCAGCTTGTTTAAAAGATATAAAGACCATAAGCCGTCATTTATATATGGAGTATGCTCTAATTTATCAGCAGAAAGTGCACTGGCTCTTGCTGCCATTATGGGTGAAAATAAGCAGGATATTATAAAAGATTATCTTACAGAATATAAGAATATAAAAATAGATTTATCTGGTCAGGATTTAATATATGCAGGTGTACCAAAAGGGCCTGAGATAAAAAAAGCTCTTGATATATTATTAAAAGCAAAGTTAGATGGTATTGTTAAAACAAAAGAAGATGAAATATTATTTATAAAAAAAGAATACGGAGTATAAGATTTGAGCGTTACAAAAGAAATTATAGTGCCTTCTGTTATTCAGCCTTATATTTTTGGCAGGCAGGACAGCAATATTAAAGTAATTGAAAGTAATCTGCATGTTAAATTATCAGCACTTGGTGATAATGTAACTATTGAAGCAGAAAATGAAGATAATGCCATAAAAGCATTTAGATTATTTGAAGAATTAATGAAAACTGCAGAAAAAAGAGAGCTGTCATCTGAAGATGTAGCTTATGCTGTAAAGATGATTAATAAAGATAATAATGTTGATGTAAGCGGTGTATTAACTGAAAAAATAAAAGTAGGCGGATGGGCAAAAATTGTAACTGCAAAATCTCCATCCCAAAGAGAATATATTAAAGCTATGAGTACAAGCGATATGATTTTTGGGATAGGGCCTGCTGGAACTGGTAAAACTTATCTTGCAATGGCTATGGCAGTAAACCAGTTTTTATCTAAAAAAGTAGCTCGTATTATTTTAGCCCGTCCAGCTGTAGAAGCAGGGGAAAAATTAGGTTTTTTACCGGGCGATATTGCTGATAAAATAAACCCATATTTAAGACCACTTTATGATGCACTTTACACAATGATGGATATTGACTATGTAACAAAATTAATAGAAAAAGGTGTTATAGAAGTTGCACCACTTGCATTTATGAGAGGCAGAACATTAAATGATTCTTTTGTTATATTAGATGAGGCACAAAATACAACAGAAGAACAGATGAAAATGTTTTTAACCCGTCTTGGTTTTAATTCAAAAGCTGTTATTACAGGCGATGTTACTCAGATTGATTTACCAAGTGATAAACGAAGCGGACTTGTAACAGCTATGCATGTATTAAACCATATTCCAGAAATTAAATTTATAAAATTCAGTGATAAAGATGTTGTGCGTCATCCGCTTGTATCAAAAATTGTTAGAGCTTATGATGCTGCAATGAAAAAGGATGATTAGTATGAAAATATTGTATACTGATGAAATGAACTGCGGTTTAAGCTATGAATTTTTTACTCTTGTTGCAGAAGCAGTTTTTAATGAACTTGATATGAGTAATAATGAATATGAAATATCATTACTTATTACAGATGATGAAACAATAAGGCAGTATAATAAAGAATACAGAAATAAAGACAGAGCAACAGATGTATTATCTTTTCCTATGGAAGATGAAGTTATGCTTGGTGATATTGCTATATCTTATGATACTGCAAAAAGACAGGCAGAAGAAGCAGAAATTAATATAGACAGGGAAACAGCATTTCTTTTTATACATGGTTTGCTGCATCTTTTAGGCTATGACCATGAAACAAGTAAGGAAGATGAAGAAGAAATGTTTGCATTACAGGAAAAAATATTAAAAAAACTTGTTGACTATGGTACAGTTTCATAGTTAATATATAGTATTATTTAGTATTGGTGATATATTTATATGGACTATTATAGTTGCAGCTTAAATTTTTCATTTAAAACTTTTCTATTTTTATTATCATGTATTTTAGCAAACAAAATTTTATATATGGAGTTTAGCCGTGGATATTAATATCTGGTGGGAGATTGCACTAGTCGTAATCTCTTTATTTTTATCTGCATATTTTTCAGCAATGGAAACTGCAGTAGCTTATCTTAGTGAAGTAAAAACAAAGCAGCTTTTTACAAATGATGATGAAGAAAATAATCTTTCTATGTGGATTACTCAGCGTAACAAAGTATTAAATACTATATTTTTAGGAAATACATTATTTAATATAATTAATGTATTCTTAATTATAGATATATTAAGCAGATATATTTCATCACATTCTTTTTTAGTTTCAGCAATTGCTGCATTTATATTAATATTAATGTTTGGAGAAACTATTCCTAAAACTCTTGCACGATATGAAGTTATTAATATGTCAGTAGGTCATGTAAAAATATTAAATAAATTTTATATAATATTTTCGCCAATTATATTTATATCTGATATTTTAACAGCATTTTCTTTAAAGCTGTTTGGTAAAAGTTTGAAAAAAGACCCTAAATTTTCTGAAGATGAATTAGAATTTTTAATAAATGTTGGAGAAAAAGAAGGTAAACTGCAGCCAGATAAAGGGGAAATGATTACTAATATTTTTGATATTTCAGATATTGATGTAAAAGAAATTATGGTACCAAGAACAGATGTAACAGCAGTGCCTGAAAATATATCTACTGAAGAAATAAAACAAATTATTAGAGAAACTGAATACTCAAGGATACCAGTTTACAGAAACTCTCTTGATAACATAATAGGTATATTATATGTAAAAGATTTAATCCGCCTTAAAGGTACAGATTACAGTATGGAAGATTTATTAAAACTGTTACGCAAACCTTTATTTGTACCTGAAACTAAAAAAATAGACTTAATGCTTAAAGAATTCCAGAAAAATAAACTGCATATAGCTGTTGTTGTCGATGAATATGGCGGAACAGCAGGTATTATTACAATGGAAGATATTTTAGAAGAAATAGTTGGCGATATATTAGATGAATATGATATTGACAGCGAAGAAATTAAACAAATCTCTGAAAATAAATATATTATAAATGGCAGAATGACTGTAAATGATTTCTGTGACCATTTTAATATAGAAGAATTTGATGAAGATGATGATTATGATACTGTTGCAGGCCTTGTGTTTGATATAGCTGGTGAAGTTCCAAAAATAGGTGATGAATTTACATGGAATAATTTTAAATTTACTATTAAGCAGCTTGAAAATAGAAGGATAGATTTAATGGAAGTTGAAATTTTAGGCAATAGACAAGAACATCAGGAGGAGCCAGGTAATGAGTAATGAAAAAACAAAACCTTTTCATGCAGGACTTATTGCTTTAGCAGGGCTTCCAAATGCAGGAAAATCTACATTATTAAATACAATTATTGGTGAAAAAATAGCCATAGTATCACATACACCCCAGACTACAAGGAATGCAATATATGGCATAAAAACCACAAAAGAGTATCAGGCAATATTTGTAGATACTCCCGGCTTTCACTCGCCAAAAAATACACTTAATAAAGCAATAGTTCAGCAGGCAGTAGACAGCCTTTCTATTGTAGATGTAATATGCTTATTAGTGGAAGCAGGCGGCAAAAGAGGTAAAGACTTTAATAACCTTGTATCACTTATAAAAGAAGCTCCACAGGAAAAAATATTGATTATTACAAAAATAGATGCTGTGCCAAAGGAAACAGTTTATAAAACTGCAGAAGAAATATTTCCCCTTTGTAAATTTAAACATGTTCTGCCTGTTTCTGCTGTAAAAAATATAAATGTAGATACTCTTATGAATCTGCTTTACGATGAACTGCCTGAAAATGTTATGCAGTATGATGAAGACTTAATTACTACCCAGCCAGAGAAGTTTTTAATTTCTGAATATATTAGAGAGCAGATATTTATGCGGCTTCGTAATGAAGTACCACATGATACATTAGTATATGTGGAAGATTATTCAGATAAATCTAAATCAATGGAAATAAATGCAATTATATATGTGAACAGAGAATCTCAAAAAGGTATAGTAATAGGTGAGGGTGGCTCTATGCTTAAAACAATAGGCACAGCAGCCAGAAAAAATTTAGAATCATTTTTTGAGAAAAAAGTAAGATTAAATCTCTGGGTTAAAGTGAAAGAAAACTGGGTAGCAAGACCAGAATATTTAGATATGCAGGGACTTTAATATTTTTTAATCACTTAATACATTTTTTAAAAGGATAGATGCATTCATATTATTTGATACACCTTTTTTAAGTTTATAATCAAAATGCATCTCTCCGCTTTCATCTACATCAAAATCAAAAAAATAGTTTTCAAAATTTTCTTTATATTCTTCAGACATACTGCCAAGAGCTGTATCATGAGTTGCTAAAATGCCTGTAATATTCAGCTTAATAAATTTTAATAATACAAGTTTTGAGCCATGCAGTTTATCCTGAGAGTTTGTACCTTTTAATATTTCATCAAGCAGTACAAGCATTTTATCACTTTTTTCTGCTTTTTCTTTTAATAATTTAAGCCTTTGCAGCTCTGCATGGAAGTAAGATGAACTGTCCATTAATTTATCACTTGTACGCATACTTGAAAAAATATCTACACTTGAAAATTTAAAAGATGATGCACATACTGGAGCACCCATAGAGGCAAGTATTAAATTTACACCAATACTTCTAATAAAAGTACTTTTTCCTGCCATATTAGCACCAGTAATTATTAAAAACTTATGAGTTTTGCTTATTTCAATATTATTTCCAACTCTTTTTTGGCTGTCTATTAATGGATGCGACATATTTTCAGCTTTGATAATAGTACTGCTGTCTATTACAGGAAAAATAAAATCGCTGTTATTATAGCTAAATACTGATATGCTGTTAATTACATCAATATATGCTGCCGCTTTGTTCCAGGCTGGAATATCATTAATATTATCTTTTATCCATTTATTTATTTTATATGATAAAATAATATCTTTTAAAAACAATCCGTTAGATATTAAGTAATAAAGCCCGCTGTTTCTCTGGTCAAACTCTCTGTTTATTTTCTGCAGTTCTTTTATTTTACTGCTGAGAGAACATATATCTTTTTTTATAGATATAAGCATTTCTGATTGAAAATCAGTATTTTTAATAGTTTCACTAATCAAAAGAAATATTTTTGCAGCATTATTTGCTTTATTCAGCTTCGCATATTCATCATTTGTTTTTTTAGCAAATAATGAAGCTGTAGTAAACTGGTAAATAAAAAGCCCCAGTGGAATAAATGATGGTATTAAACCAAACCCGTATGCAATAAGTGATAATATAGTTATAGATGCTGAAATATAAGCATAAATTACAGCTGATTTTTTAGGCAGAGTAATATCTTTGCTTACTGCTTTGATAAAATTATCAAGAGAAACAGGGTTTTTGTAAGAAATAGATGATATATTATGGCTCAATTCTCTTAAGGGTATCATTTCCTTAACAGAATCCTGCATTTTTATTATTTCTTCATTATTTCTTTTAGGGTGTAATAGCAGCTGCTTAAGCAATTCTTCACCGTCAGCTGTTGTACATCTGTTTATTGAGTGGTATATGGCACCTTTTTCAAAAATATCTAAATCATATGCATAGTTATGGTTATAGTCTATAAAATGAGTATTAGGGCGAAAAACATTATAATCTTTATTAAAAAAAGATATTTCGTCACTAATAAGCTCTTGAAGGCTTTTATATCTTGCATATAAATCAATATATTTTTGACCAAAAACCACTAAAAATATATATACAAGAAAAGGGACAATAAGAAATAAAATATTAAATATGCTGTTAAAATACCAAAAAATAAAAAGTCCAACAGCAAAAACAAATGATACAAGTTTTGCAACTGCTGTATATCTATTAATGTTGTTATATTTATTTACTTCTTTTGATAAAGCATTTAGTTTGTCTTTATAAAATAATAAAGCCTTATTATCCATTATTTCTTAATAAGCATTTCTTTTATTTCTTTACCTGGTTTAAAGTAAGGTACTTTTTTATCAGGCACTGTTACTTTAGTACCAGTTTTTGGGTTTCTGCCAACTTTTGAAGTTTTTTCTCTAATTTTAAAACTTCCAAAACCTCTGATTTCTACTTTTTCACCTTTTTGCAGAGAATCTTTAATTGAATTAAAAACAGAATTAATAATAAATTCAATGTTTTTTTTAGAGATGTTAGGATGCTTGTTAACAATAGCTTCAATTAATTCAGATTTTGTCATAATAATCCCCCATTTTACTTTACTTTTATCTATAATTCAAATATAACTGACAGATTAGGAAAAGTAAAGTAATATTAAAGGATTTTTATGACAAATTTTATATTTAGTTTCATTCGCTCAGGAGCTGGAGTATTAATAAGCCGTGTTTTTGGTCTTATAAGAGATGTGGCAATAGGTGTAGTATTTGGTGCAACAGCTGTTACAGATGTATTTTTTGTAGCACTTGCTATACCTAACTTATTTAGAGAATTTTTTGTTGAAGGTGCTATGTCTTCAGCCTTTATGCCTTTTTTAGCAGAAAAATATAAAAAGGGCGGTAGACCTGCACAAAATTTATACCTTACTCAAATAGTTATAATGCAGACATTTTTTGTTACTATTATCAGTATCATAATAATGGTTTTTGCAGATTATGTCTTAAGAATTTTCTTAAGAGGTAAAGATTATCTTTCTGATGCTGCATTAATGTCTATGGGTGCAGACCTTATTCATATTATGATGCCTTTTCTTATACTGATATGTATTATTGGTATGTTTTCCGGCTTTTTAAATATAAATAGAAGTTATTTTATATCTTATGCGTCAAGTGCTCTTTTTAATATTTGTATGATACTTGGAGCATGGGTTGCATACCATAACTCAAAAGATATTACATACCTTGCTTATGGTGTAATTGCTGGCGGTGTTTTACAGCTTATTATAGTATATTTTGTAGCCATTTATTATGGGTATAGACCAAAGTTTTCAAAAACATTTGATGAAGATGTGAAAAAAACTTATCTTTTGCTTGTGCCGTCTTTAGCAGGTGTAAGTATAAGTCAGCTTAACTTTGTAATAGGCAGGATATTAACATCATACCTTGCACAAGGCTCTATTTCCTGGCTTTTTTATGCAAGCAGACTTTTCCAGTTTCCACTAGGTGTATTTTCTGTTACACTTGGAGTAGTAAGTCTTACAGAACTTTCAAAAGCAAGAGCCGATAATGATATAGCAAGACGCAATGAAATTATTAATAAAGCATTTTTATCTCTTTTTATAATAATTATCCCTGCAACTATAGGTTTAATTGGACTTTCTACAGAGCTTATAAGGTTTGTTTTTCAGGATTTATCATCATTTTTCCTGCACAGAACAAGTGCATTTTCAGATGAATCTGTTATTAAAACATCTATTGCTTTAAAAATGTATGCGTCAGGGCTTATATTCTTTTCTCTTGCTAACTTATTAACAAGGGTATTTCACTCAGAAAAGAATACAAAAACACCTGTAAAATGCGCATTTTTTGCATTTTTAGCAAATGTAATGTTAAGCCTTATTTTAATGCAGTTTTTAGCTCATGCAGGTATTGCTTTAGCTGGTGCTTTAGCTGCTGTTGTCAATTCATTATTATTATTCTATCATATAAAAGATTTTAAATTTGATATAAAAAATAATGCTCAAATTTTAGTAAAAGTATTATTTGCAAATATTTTAATGGGCATAGCTTTAGTTTTATGTCAGTATGCTGGTATATATGTGCTTATAAATATTGCTGTATGTATTATAGTGTATTTTGCAGCTTTAAAATTAATGAAAATAAATATATTAAGGTTATTAAGATGATAGCAGTGGTTCAAAGAGTTTATGAAGCATCAGTGAAAGTTGATGGTGACATAAAAGGTTGTATTGGTAATGGTTTATTAGTATTTTTCTGTGTAGAAGATGGAGATACTGATGATAAAATTACATATATGTCTGAAAAAATACTTAATTTAAGAATTTTTGAGGACGATAATGGTAAAATGAGTAAAAGCCTGCAGGATATAAATGGTGATATGCTTATAATAAGTCAGTTTACTCTTGCTGGTGACTGCTCAAAAGGAAGAAGACCTGATTTTACAGGGGCAGCAAAGCCAGATATTGCAAAAGCAATGTATAATAAATTTATAGATGATGTTTCATCTAAAATAAATGGTAATACTGCCTGCGGTATTTTTGGTGCAGATATGAAAGTATCTTTAATAAATGACGGTCCTGTTACAATGATTATTAAGAGGTAGTAATGCAGATTGAAAGACTTACATTAAAACTTTTAGCAGAAAACTGCTATATTTATCATAATGAAAAGGAATGTATTGTATTTGACCCAGGCAGTGATTATGAACATATAAAAGCATATATTGAAAATAAAAACTTATCTGTAAAAATGATACTTTTAACACACTGTCATTTTGACCATGTAGGTGCAGTAAGTGATTTAAAAGAATATTATAATGCAAAAGTTATGTGCCATAAAGATGATTTATTAATGCTTAAATCTGCCAATAAAAGTGCAGCAAGTTATGGACTTATGCCTGTAAAAATACCAGAAATTGATGAATTTTTTAATGATAATGATATTATTTCTTTTAATGATGTAAAATTAAAAGTTATTCATACTCCAGGACATTCTGCAGGCAGTGTGTGTTTTTATGCAGAAGAAGATAAATTTGTAATCAGCGGTGATACATTATTTTACGAATCTGTTGGCAGAACAGATTTTCCGTCAGGCTCTCAGACAGAACTTGAAAATTCTATTAGAAATAAACTTTACAATCTGCCTGATGATACTATGGTGCTGCCAGGTCACGGCTTTCATACATCTATTAAACATGAAAAAGAATACAACCCATTTGTTCATGTTTAAAAATATTATTATCAATCTTGACTTATTGAAACAAAGTGGTATATATTAAGAACATGACACGATTGTTAGTAGATACATCCAGTGATTACCTTGTTATAGTTGTTGCACGAGATAATAATATCCTTGCAAGTCAGCTTATATATGCAGGTAAAAAAATGAGTGAGTTACTGCTGGAACAGGTTGATAATATTTTAAAATCAATATCATTGACTATTGATGATATTGATGAATTTTATGCTGGTATTGGACCTGGCTCTTTTACTGGTGTAAGAATTGGGGTAGCTTTAATATTAGGTTTATCATCTGGCTCAAATAAAAAAGCCTATGGTATATCTTCTCTTGATGTGGAAGCGGTTGTTTCTGGCAGAGATACATTGAAAACAGCATCACTTTTAAAAGGTGACTGTTATACAGTAAGGAATTATGATTTTACTAATAATGTGTTTTCTCCATATTATTTAGAAGAAATCATTGATAATAAAATTAATAATTATACCCTTATAAATAATGGCAAAACCTATTTCCCTAACTTAATGTTTGCAGTACAGAGTGGTAAATTGTGGGATTTTCGTGCAGAGTGTTTGCCAATATACTTGAGAAAATCTGAAGCAGAGATTAATCTTGATAAGAAAAGCATCTCTTGAAGATTTAAATGATATATATAATATAGAAGTATCGTCTTTTGAAACTCCATGGGAAAAGGCTTCCATAGAGGTAGAGTTTTATAAAGATTATTCTAGTATTTATGTATATGAAGTAGATAAAAAAGTTGCAGCATATATTATTACATGGCTTTTAGGTCCAGAAGCAGAATTGATTACTATTGCAGTTGATGAAGGCTGTCGCAGGCAGGGGATAGGAAAAGCCCTTTTTGCCTATATGAAAATGCTTTATGGCGAAAATGTTTTATGGCACTTAGAAGTTGCATGTGAAAATAATAGTGCAATACAAATGTATAAAGGCTTTGGTTTTGAAATAACTTCAACCATAGCAAATTACTATGGAGATGGTAAAAACGCTTTTAGGATGATTTTATCTCCAAATAAATAATGATAGGAGTTGCAAATATGACTGAAGATAAGTTTGAGCTGTATGAGCGTATTAGTAAAGAAAATACTGAATTTAAAAAACTTTTTGATGAACATATCCGTTTTGAGCAGGATTTAGAAGCTTTATACAGCTTAAAATATTTTCCACCTGAAGTTGAAACAAAAATCAAAGAGATTAAACGAAGAAAATTATTAGGTAAAGATAGAATGGAGCAGATTATTGCTTCTTATCAATAAAGATATAACACTATAAAGGAGTGTATGAGATTAATGGATAATCGTAAATATTTATTCACATCAGAATCTGTTACAGAAGGTCACCCTGATAAAATGGCTGACCAAATATCTGATGCAATTTTAGATGCTATGCTAAAAGATGACCCTTTCAGCCGTGTGGCATGTGAAACTATGCTTACAACAGGTTTAGTTATAGTTTCTGGGGAAGTAACAACGAAAACTTATGTTGATATTCCTGCTGTTGTAAGAAATACTATAGCTGGTATAGGATATACTAGAGCAAAATTTGGTTTTGACCATGAAACATGTGGCGTTATATCTACAATTAATCGTCAGTCACCAGATATTGCTATGGGTGTAGATACTGGCGGTGCAGGTGACCAGGGTTTAATGTTTGGTTTTGCCTGCAATGAAACACCAGAACTTATGCCGCTCCCTATTATGCTTGCTCATAAAATTACTATGAAATTAGCAGAAGTTCGTAAAAGCGGTGAGTTAGATTATCTTCGTCCAGATGGTAAATCGCAGGTAACTATTGAATATAATGGGTTTGAACCTGTAAAAGTTCATACTGTTGTTGTATCTTCACAACATTCAGACAGTGTAAATATGGACCAGTTAAAACAGGATATTATAGAAAAAGTTATTAAACCAGTTATGCCTGCAAATCTTTTTAATGAAAAAGAAACTATTTTCCATATTAACCCTACTGGCAGATTTGTAATCGGCGGCCCTATGGGTGACTGTGGCTTAACAGGCAGAAAAATTATTGTTGATACTTATGGCGGTATGGGACGCCATGGCGGTGGTGCATTTTCAGGAAAAGATGCTACAAAAGTTGACCGTTCTGCTGCTTATGGTGCAAGATGGGTTGCAAAAAATATTGTTGCTGCAGGTCTTGCTAAACGCTGCGAAGTTCAGCTTGCTTATGCTATTGGTGTAAGTGAACCTGTATCTATTATGGTAAATACTTTTGGCACAGGTGTTATTCCTGATAACGAAATAGAAAATATTGTTTCAAAAGTATTTGATTTAACACCAAAAGGGCTTATTTCTGCTCTTGATTTAAGAAAACCAATATTCCAAAAAACAGCAAGTTATGGTCACTTTGGCAGAGGCGAATTCGCTTGGGAAGATACACACAAAGTTGCTGACTTAAAAGACTTAGCTGGTAAATTAGGGAGTTAATAATGGCTTACGATATTAAAGATATTAATTTAGCTGATAAAGGTAAACAGCGTATTTTATGGGCTGATAAAGATATGCCTGTATTAGCACAAATTAGAAAGCGTTTTGAAAAAGAAAAACCTTTTCAAGGTTTAAAAATGTCATGCTGTCTTCATGTTACTGCAGAAACAGCAAACTTAATGAGAGCATTAACTGCAGGTGGTGCTGATGTGCTTTTATGTGCATCAAACCCACTTTCTACTCAAGATGATATTGCTGCATCTTTATGCAGAGATTTTGGTGTAGAAGTACATGCAATCAGAGGCGAAGATAATGAAACATATTATAAACATTTAGCTTCTGCTATTGCTCACAATCCAAATGTAACTATGGATGACGGTGCAGATTTAGTTTCTGAAATCTTAAAAAAACATCCAGAATTATATGACAGAATTTTATGCTCTATGGAAGAAACTACAACAGGTGTTATCCGTTTAAGAGCTATGGAAAAAGACGGCGTTCTTAAGTTCCCAGTTATTGCTGTTAATGATGTTCAAACAAAATTTATGTTTGATAACCGTTACGGTACAGGTCAGTCTACTCTTGATGGTATTATTAGAGCAACTGATGTACTTTTAGCTGGTAAAACTTTTGTTGTTGCAGGCTATGGCTGGTGTGGTAAAGGTTTAGCTTCAAGAGCAAGAGGTATGGGTGCTAATATAATAGTTACAGAAGTAGATAACATTAAAGCATTAGAAGCAGTTATGGATGGCTTTAGAGTTATGCCTATGATTGAAGCAGCAAAAATTGCTGATTTAATATGTACAGTTACTGGCGATATTCATGTTATTAGAGAAGAACATTTTAAAGTTATGAAAAATGGCTGTGTAGTTTCTAACTCTGGTCACTTTGATGTAGAAATAGATTTAGTTGCATTAAAGAAAATTGCATCTAAAGTAGAAGAAAATGTTAAACCAAATGTAAATGCTTATCATTTATCAGACGGCAGAGTTATATATGTACTTGCAGAAGGCCGTCTTGTAAACTTAGCATGTGCAGAAGGTCACCCAGCATCAGTTATGGATATGAGCTTTGCAACTCAGGCATTAGCTTCTGAGTATGCTGTAAAAAATAAAGGCAAACTTGACAAAAAAGTTTATGTTCTTCCTCATGAAGTAGAACAGCAGATTGCTGCTACTAAACTTGAATCAATGAATGTATCAATAGATACTCTTACAGAAGAACAAGTATCATATCTTAATTCTTGGGAAACAGGTACTTAATGGTTAAATCAACAGATTATATTATTATCGGTGCAGGCCCTGCGGGGGTCTGTGCCGCCAATATTCTTTCAAAAAGTGGTAAAAAAATTGTTATAGTTGGGAAAGTTTTAGGGGGTTCATACTGCTCTACTAATAGTATTGTTTCTGAATCGCTTGTTGGACTTTCGAAAATGTTTGAGAAGTTTAGAATCATAAAAGATTCTTTTATTGAAGATGATGTTGCTAATGTGGCTCTTGATTTTAAACGAGTAAAAAAAATTGTAGACAGCAACTTAAATAAAGCTAAAAAGCAGTTTTTAGAAGTAATAGAAGATTCACAGGCAGAATATGTTGAAGGTACTGCCTGCTTTACAGATAGTAATATGCTTGATATTACTTTACCTGATAATTCTGTAGTTTCCTATAAGTTTAAAAAATGCTTAATTGCAACTGGTGCTGTAGTTCCTAAATCAAGCCTTTATCCAAGCAAGAAAAATTTAGATGTTTCTACATTTATAAATATGGAAGATATTCCTGACAGTGTGGCAATCATTGGCGGCGGGGCTTTAGGTGTGGAAGTAGCATCTTTTTTTAGTCGTTTCGGCTCAAAAGTAACACTTGTAGAAAAAAGTGACAGACTTCTTCCAATAGTAGATGCTCAAATTTCAAAAAAATTAGAAGATACATTAAAAAAACGCGGCATTAATGTTGTTACATCTCATAATATCACAAAAATAGAGCGTGTTGGTCAGAAATATATTGCTTTATCAGAAGCAGGACCTGTGGAAAGTGAAGAAATTTTTATATGCACAGGCAGAGTTCCTGCAGTACAGGAATTAAAACTTGAAAATGCTGGTGTCAATATAGATGAAAACGGATATATAGTATACACTAATAACCTGCAGACAGATAATAAAAATATATATATTGCAGGGGATGTATCATATATTATGATGAATATAAGCTGGGCATATTATTCAGCAGCAGTTGCAGCAAGAAATATGCTTGGAGAAAATATTGAATATACACCAGAAATTCTGCCTGTATATATTGATACAGACCCAGAAATAGCACTTATTGGCTTATCAGAAGAAACGGCAAAAGCCCGCGGTCTTGATTATGGTGTTTTCAAATATGTTTTTGGTGATATTTACGGAATATATAATTATGCAGGCGGACAGCAGACTGTAATTAAAACAATCTATGATAAAAGCAGTAAAACATTTTTAGGCATACAGGCTATGGGGCGTGGTGTAAATGGATTAATTGCTACATTTGCCATTATCATAAAACTTAAAATAACAATAGAACAGATTCCTGATTTTGTATATATTAATCCTGTATTTAATGAATTTTTTAAAGAGGTTTCAGAAAAACTGTTATGAAAAAAGTAGGTGGAATTTTAAGATTTCTCAAAGCAGTAATATTTGTATTAAATTATGCAATAGCAGCATATATTGTAAATATATTTGGCAGTGGTGAAAAATTTCTCAAACCAAGAACAGGCACTGGTGCTAAAAAACTTATGAATATAACTGGTGCAAAAATTACAGTTTCTGGAACAGAAAATATTGATACAAATAAACATTATATATTTGTTGGCAACCATAGAAGTTATACCGATATTTTAGTTTTATTTGCAGCTGGTGGTGTGGCAGGCTGTCATTTTACTTTTATGGCTAAAAAAGAGCTTTTCCGCATACCTTTTCTTGGTAAAGCAATGACATTTTTACATGTTATTGGCGTTGAAAGAGGCTCTACATCAAAAGCTATGAAAAGTCTTTTAGAAGCAATAGAAGTTATTAAAACAGGCAGAAATGTTGTAATTTTCCCAGAAGGCACAAGAAGTAATGACGGTTATACATTAAGTCCTTTTAAAAAAGGTGCATTTACTATTGCTAAAAGAGCAGAAGTGGATGTTATACCTTTTGTTATTGAAGGTACAGAAAAATATATGCCTAAAAAAGGATTTGGAATGTATAAAGCCGATGTAAGCATAAAATTTTATCCGCCAATTTCTACACATGATAAAACTGATACAGAAATTATGAATGAAGCTGAAAATGTTATAAAAGAAGCTTTATGTCAGAAGTAATTTTTGGTTTAGGCTCAAATCTGAATAACCCTGTTATGCAGCTGCAGACTGCTGTTGATAATTTAGGCAGATACTTTGCACTGCAAAGGGTTTCAAAAATATATAAATCCCAATCACTTTTAAAAGATAATCAGGAAGATTATTATAATATTGCTGTTCTTGCAGAAACAGATAAATCATCACAGGAAATATTATTTATAACTCAAAGCATAGAAAAAGATATGGGGCGTGTAAAACTTAAAAAATGGGGCGAAAGAGTTATAGATATTGACATTATTGATTATAACAGAGAGATTATTAAACAGGATAATTTAGAAATACCACATAATCAGATGATTTATAGAAGTTTTGTATTAAAACCATTAAAAGATGTTATGCCTGAATATATTCACCCAGTGTTAAACTTATCAGTGCAGGATATGATTAACAGCTTAGAAGATGACTATAATATTACAATTTGCCAAAATAAGTTCGTTTTTTTATAAAAAATACATATAAATAGAAGATTTTTATTGATAGAAAAAAAATATTGTTTTATATATATTTTTTAGTGTTTAATTTTATATTAAGGATACATACATTGTTACAGAAAGTAAAAGGTTTTAGAGATATTTTTGGTGAAGATACTGCATACTGGCATAAAGTAGAAGCAAAATTGCAGAAATTTTTTAAAAGCTGTGGTTTTAGTGAATTTCGCCTTCCTGTTTTAGAAAAAACAGCTGTTTTTAAACGCGGAATAGGAGAAACAACAGATATTGTTGAAAAAGAAATGTTTACTTTTATTGACAGTGAAGAACAGGTCAGCTTAAGACCAGAAGGCACAGCAGCATTAATGCGTGCATATATTGAAAATAATCTTCATAACCCGCCTGGTATTAAAAAATATTATTATTTAGGCAATATGTTTCGCAGAGAGCGTCCTCAAAAGGGCAGGTTTCGCCAGTTTACTCAAATTGGTGTAGAAGTTCTTGAATGTGATGCACCACTTTTAGATGCTGAAATTATTGGAATGTTATATAAAACTTCTGAAATATTAGGGTTTAATAACTATGTTTCTATGGAAATAAACTCTATAGGCTGCCCAGACTGCAGACCAAAATATAAAGAAGATTTAATTAAATATTTTGATAAAGAAAAAGATAAACTTTGTGATGACTGTAAAAGGCGTCTTGCAACAAATCCATTAAGAATATTAGACTGTAAAATAGAAAGCTGTAAAAATATAGCAAAAGATGCACCAAGTATTTTAAATTATTTATGTGATACATGCAGCAGTCATTTTGAAAGTGTACAAGAATATCTTAAAATGATGAATATACCTTTCAAAATAAATGAGAGAATGGTTCGCGGACTTGATTATTACATAAGAACAGCATTTGAACTTGTTACAGATAAACTAGGAGCAGCAAGTGCAGTTGGTGCAGGTGGCAGATATGACGGACTTATTAAAAGTTTAGGCGGCAAAGATGCTGCAGGTATTGGCTTTGCAATAGGGCTTGATAGAGTTGTAGAACTTTTAAAAGAGGTAAACCCTGTAGATTATCATTATACAGATGTGTTTATACTTGTTTTTGATAAAGAAAATCTTCCATATACTTTTAATCTTGTGGAAAATCTTCGCAGTGCAGGGTATGTGGCAGAATATGATTATAATATTGCATCAATGAAAAGCCAGATGAAAAAGGCAGATAAGTCAAAAGCCAGATATGCTGTTATTTTAGGCAGCAATGAAGTAAAAGAAAATAAGGCATCTGTTAAAGATTTAGTCAGTGGTGAACAGTCTTTAATAGAGCTTGAAAATGTATTTGAATATTTAAAAAATAAATTAATCTAAAGATAAGTTGGAGAATATTATGTTAACAAATATGGCAGATTGGAGAAGAACGCATAGCTGCGGTGTTTTGACTGATAAAAATATCGGTGAAGAAGTTTTATTAATGGGCTGGGTACAGCGCAGAAGGGACCATGGCGGCGTTATATTTATTGATTTAAGAGACAGAGAAGGTATTACTCAAATAGTTTTAAATGAATCAGCACCAGTTGCAAGAGAAACAGGTGAAGCTGTTAGAAATGAATATGTTATTGCAGTAAAAGGTAAAGTAGTTGCCCGTCCTGAAGGTATGGTAAACCCTAATATAAAAACTGGTATGATAGATGTTATTGTAAGCGAAATTAAAATATTAAATAATGCATTAACTCCACCATTTATGATTGATGAACACACAGATGCAGCAGAAGATGTGCGTTTAAAATACAGATATCTTGATTTAAGACGCCCACAGCTGCAAAAAAATATTATGATGCGTAATAATATTACTAAATCTATTAGAGAATATATGTGGGCTAATGGTTTTATTGATATTGAAACACCATTTTTAGGTAAAAGTACACCAGAAGGTGCAAGAGATTATCTTGTTCCAAGCCGTGTAAACCCTGGTAAATTTTATGCTCTGCCACAATCTCCACAGCAGTTTAAACAGTTATTAATGGTTGGCGGTTTTGAGCGTTATTTCCAAATTGTAAAATGTTTTAGGGATGAAGATTTAAGAGCAGACAGACAGCCTGAATTTACTCAGCTTGATATTGAAATGTCATTTATTGATAGAAATGATATTATGGATATGATAGAAGGCTTAATTGCTAAATTATTTAAAGATATTTTAGATATAGATGTTCCAAGACCATTCCCAACAATTATGTATAAAGATGCTATGGAGCTTTATGGTCATGATGCACCAGATACTCGTTTTGGTCTTCATTTAAAAACTATTAATAATATGGTAGAAAACTGTTCATTTAAAGTATTTTCTGACACTGTTAAAAATGGCGGTATAGTAAAAGCTGTAAATGCAAAAGGTGCAGGTAAAGTATTTTCAAGAAAAACTCTTGATGAACTTGGTGAATATGTTGTAAGCCTTGGTGCAAAAGGTTTAGCTTATATTAAAATTAATGATGATGGTATCCAGTCTCCACTTGTTAAAAATTTAGGTGAAGAATTAACTTATGAAATAATTAAAGTTATGGAAGGCGAGCCAGGGGATATTATATTCTTTGGTGCAGGTGATGAAAGCCTTGTTAACCTTACAATGTCTAAACTTCGTCTTAAACTTGGCAGCCTTTTAGGTTTAATTAATCCAAAACAATACAATCTTGTATGGGTATTAGAGTTCCCACTTTTAGAATGGTCTCCAGAAGATAAACGCTATGTAGCAGTTCACCACCCATTTACTGCTCCAATGGATGAAGATATTGAAAATCTTGACAGCAATCCAAAAGCAGTTAGAGCAAAAGCGTATGACCTTGTATTAAATGGCTCAGAAATAGGCGGCGGAAGTATCAGAATACACAGAAGTGATATTCAGCAGAAAATGTTTGAGCGTTTAGGCTTAGGTGAAGAAGAAATTAAAGAAAAATTTGGTTACTTTGTAGATGCATTAAAATACGGTACTCCACCACATGGCGGTATAGCTTTTGGTGTAGACAGAATTGCATCAATTTTTGCAGGTGCTGAATCTATTAGAGATGTTATAGCATTTCCAAAAACACAAAAAGCAACTGATTTAATGAGCGGTGCTCCAGATTTTGTTGAGCCAAAACAGCTTAAAGAATTATACATAAGAAGTGATGTTCCAGCAAATAAAACTGTTTAATTGCGATATTACTTGACAAAAGTATAAAAATAAACCATTATAGTATATATAAATTCACAAGGAGGTTTATTGTGAGAAAGAGTATAATTTTTGTTAGTGCAGTAACCTTGTTATTAGCATCTTGTGGAGGTAAAGCTACTACTGACAGCATGACTCCAGAAGAAATTGTCAGACAAACTTTAGGCAGCCCAAATAAAGCTTGTGTTGATAAGTATTTACCAAAAACTAAATCAAAAATGGCAGAAGCTGATAAATTAAAAGCATCTGGTAATGAAGAAGGCAGTAAAAAAGCAGAAAGTGAAGCTGTTGAAATTTTTAAAACTGAAGAAAGTTCTTATAATCAACAAGTTGATTCTGTAAATGCCCAAAATTCAAGATATGATGAAACTGTTGCTAGAAAAAATAATATAGCATCTCATCCTGGTGCTGCTAATTCAAGTAAATGGAAACAAATTCAGGCTAAAGTTGATAAACATTTAGCTAATGCAAAAGCAGCTATGAATGACTGTGATGCAGCAAAAGCAAAATCAGAGCTTGATGCAGCTAATGTTCTTCTTGCTGAAATGGAACAGCTTTTAGGTATTGGTGGAAGTAAATCTTCTGCAAATAACTCTGTTTATATAGTTAAAAAAGGTGATAATCTTTGGTATATCGCTGGTAAACAGTATTCTAACCCATTTATGTGGCCTATAATTTACTGGACAAATCAGCAGCAAATTAAAGACCCAGATTTAATATTCCCTAAACAAGAGTTTACAATCGTGCATGATTCTTCTGCTGATGAAAAAGCAAAAGCAGAAAGGCTTGCTAAAACAAGAGGTCCTTGGTCCTTATACGATAACAAATAATAATTGTTATAAAAAATTATATAAGCGACTGCTTTTAGTAGTCGCTTTTTTTTGTGAGAAAATATGCATAGTGATGATGTAATTTATAAAACACCTGAAAATTTTGATATTATTTCTTATATGGATATAGTAGCAGATGAATTAAAGTCTGGTATTTCATTATTTAAAAATAAAAATGAAAAAATTATAGTAGTTTTTGGTTCAGCCAGAACAAAAATTAATGATAAAGAATATTTGATGGCAGAAGAAACTGGTAAAAAATTAGCAGAAAATGGTTTCTCTGTAATGACTGGCGGTGGTCCTGGAATAATGGAAGCGGCTCTTAAAGGTGCTGTTTTAAATAACGGTAATACATACGGAGTAAATGTAGTGCTGCCCCACGAACAGGAAAGCAATAAATATGTAAAAAATGGATATATATGTAAGCATCTTTTTACAAGAAAAGTTCTGCTTACTAGAAATGTAAGCGGTTATATTGTTCTGCCTGGTGGTTTTGGCACTCTTGATGAGCTTTTTGATGTACTTACATTAATGAATACTAAAATTCAAAATCATCTGCCTTTTGTACTGTTAGGGGTAGATTTTTGGTCTGGGCTTTTAGAGTGGATAAAAACCCAGCTATTATCAAAACACTATATTACAGAAGAAGAATTAAACTATATATCATTAACTGACAGTATAGATGAAGCCATAAAAATTATAAAAGGCTAGTTTTTATTTTTCATATAATTGATAAGAAAATCACCAATTTTCTCATAATCATTTATATGAAAAATATTTTTTACATCTTTAAATTCTTCAAAGTTATCTGTTGCAACTGCCACAATATTTTTTTCAATATTATATAAGTTTGGTTTATTAATTTCTTTTCTATAAACTAATATTTTTGGTATATCTTCATCTTTAAAGCCTTCACCTATAATAATATCCATACCCTGCGGCACTTTTTCCATTAATTCGTGAAAAGTGAGCCTGTAGCTGCTGTCTGCAATAACTGCATATTTACTGCCTGATGAAATAGCAATACAGTCTGCACCTGTTTTTTTCATACGGTAGGTATCTTTTCCTTCCTTATCCATTTCAAAATCATGACCGTCATGTTTTAAGGCAGCTATTTTAAAGCCTTTTTCTTTTAAATATGCTATTACTTTAAGTAATAATGTTGTTTTTCCGCTTCCGGAATATCCTGCAAAAGTTATGTAAGGTGTCATATAATGTCCTATTAATTTTTTATATTTGTATAATCTCTATATACATCTTTAAATTATTATATTATAACATTAAAAGAAAATAAAGGGGACATTATGTCAGTATCGCAATTTTTTTTGGAAGATAAGTATTTAAAGTCAATAATACCAGGATATATTCACCGTTCAACTCAGGTAGAAATGGCAGAAATAATTGAAAATGCTTTTTCGTCTTATACAAATACATGTATAGAAGCACCAACAGGCTCTGGTAAAACAATGGCTTATTTAATTCCATCTCTTTCAAGCAGCAGCAGAATAATAATTTCTACAAAAACTAAGCAGCTTATGAATCAGCTTTTATATAAAGATATTCCTGTTGTTCAAAAAATTGTAGGCAGAAATAAAAGCATACGCTCTTTAAAGGGAAGAAAAAATTATTTTTGTCCATACAGATATTTCAGGTTTATAAATTCAAAAGCTGCATTTTACATAGATGCTGTTTCATGGTTTGAAGAAAACAGCAAGTATGGTACTATTATTGAAGCTCCATGGGGCAGGCTTGATAATGATGTATGTTCCTTAATGACTGCTGATAGATACCAGTGTATAGGCAGTAAATGCCCATATTATGAAGACTGTGCATTTTATATGCAGAAAAGGGAGGCAAATGCTGCAGATATTATTGTTACAAACCATTTTCTGCTTCTTTCAGATATTGCTATGAAAAGCAAAGATTCTTTTGGCTCTATTTTTGAATACAGAGATAATATTATATTTGATGAAGCTCACTCTGTGCCTGACATATTTTCTCAGTATGCAGGAGTAGAGTTTGCATTATCTTCTTTAATGATATTAGTATATGAAAATAAAGATATTATAACTATTGATAATGTTGATAAAATATACAGAGAATATTTAAAAATTATTGATAAAATAAAAGAACCTAAAGAGCTTTTTGAGCCATTAAGGCAGGATTTTGATAACTTTATTGCTTTAATTTCTGATATAATATTATCACTTGATAATGAAGAAATAAAAGAAGAATATGGTGCATATTTTCTGCTTTATAAAGAATTTAACAGTGATAAAGAAGGTATAAGAATAGTAGAAAAAACAGTTCAGAAAAATAATACTATCTTAACTTTAAAATTTATACCTTTTGAAGCTGGTGCAGATTTTATTACAGGTTTAAAAGAAGCTGCAATATCCAGCATATTTGTAAGTGCAACATTAAGTTCTGGCGGCAATTTTGAATATTTTTTAAAAGAAACAGGTTTAGAGGGAAACTGTCAGACTCATATCCTTAAAAATGTATTTAATTTTCACCAGCAGGGCAGGCTTTTTGTACCTAATATTTCTTTTAAGGAAAAAGATGAAATATATAAAGAACTGATAAGCAATATGCCAGGCTCAGCATTAATAATATGCAATAGTTTAGAAAGAATGCAGTATATTGAGCAGCTTTTAAGAAAACTAAAAATTAATAAAAAAATATACACTCAGTCAGATGTTAATATTGGAGAACTTGATTTTTGTAATGAAGATATGGTATTAATAGGCAGTGCAACACTCAGGGAAGGGATAGATATTTCAGGTGGTGGTTTTAAGGCTGTTATTTTAGACCAGCTTCCTTTTGAATATCATAAAGATATAGTTCTTCAAAGCAAAGCTGAACAAATTTCTGAAAATAGTGCAAAGTCTTTTATTGATTTTTTCCTGCCTCGTGCTGTATTATATTTTAAACAGGCAGTAGGCAGACTTATTCGCCATGAAGATGATTACGGTTTATGGGTAGTGCTTGATAATAGAATTTTAAATAAAAATTATGGAAAGTATTTTTTAGATGTGATACATAATGTAGAGGTAATAGAAGATATAGAGAAAGCTCTCTATTTTATAAAGGAGGAAAAGCATGGCTAAACTGACTTGTGACTACAATTTTGCCGCTTCCAAAAATCTGCTTGGAGGTATTTCTGAAGAAGACTTACAGGCATACAAAAAAAAGGCAGCTCTAGGATATGAGCGTCTTCAGGCTATGGTTGATGATGGAAAAGTAGGTTTTCCACATTTACCAAAATATGATACAACTGAATTAAAAGAGTTTGCAAAAGATGTTAAAACAAACTTTAATGATTTAATAGTTGTTGGTATTGGTGGTTCTGCTTTAGGAATTGAAGCTGTTGTAAATGCTGTATTACCTTATGGTTACAATGCTATGAGCTATACTGACAGAGGCTGTCTTCCACGAGTATGGGTGGCAGATAATGTAGACCCATCTAAAATCCAGTCTATATTAAAAATATGTGCTCCTGAAGATACCTTAGCTGTTGTTATTTCAAAATCAGGCAATACTGTGGAAACAGCTGAAAACTATTCTTTAATCCATGACTGGTTTAAATCAAAAGTACAGGATTTAAAAAAACATATTGTTGTGGTAACTGACCCAAATAAAGGTCCTTTAAGAGAATATGCTAACCAAAATAACCTGAAAAGTTTTCCAATAGAAGCATCTATTGGCGGCAGATTTTCTGTAATGAGCCCTGTAGGCCTTGTTCCTGCTGCATTTTTAGGTATAGATATTGATAAAATTTTAGCTGGTGCTGCAAGCATTACAGAAGATGGTATGGAGCAGGTTATGACACTTGCTGCTATATACTTATACTTTATGGATAAAGGTAAAAGTATAAATGTTCTTATGCCTTACAGCTCAAGACTTGATAAATTTGCAGAATGGTTCTGCCAGCTGTGGGGTGAAAGTCTTGGCAAAAAATATACAATGGACGGCAAAGAAATCACTTTCGGCACAACTCCAGTAAGAACTGTAGGTGCAATAGACCAGCACTCACAAATACAGCTTTTTAGAGAAGGTCCTCTTGATAAAGTAGTTACTTTTATAGGACTTGAAACTCATGATAATGATGTTAGTGTTAAAGGCGATTTTTATGAAGCATTCAGCTATTTAAACGGACTCCATTTAGGAAAACTTTTAAATTCTGAATTAAAAGCTACAGAAGCAGCATTACTTACATCAAAAGTGCCTTCATTAAAAATTGGTCTTAACACTCTTGATGAATACAGCTTAGGTCAATTATTTATGCTGTTTCAATATATTGTACCTATCATTGGCTTATCAGTTAATATTAACCCATTTGACCAGCCAGGTGTTGAAGAAGCAAAAGAATATGCTTATGGTATGATGAACAGAGCTGGTTTTGAAGCCAAAAAAGCACAATTTGAAGAAATATACAAAAAAGATGACGCATTCATTATATAATGATATATTACTTCAAGAATTAAAAAAATATAGAGATAAAAAAATCCTTGTCGCTTTTTCTGGCGGCAAGGATTCTCTTATGCTGCTTGACTTTATTAATAAACAAAGAGAGAGTTTAAATATTTATGCTGGTGCATGCCATATAAACCATGGTTTAAGGCATACTGCAAAAAGGGATGAAGATTTCTGCAGATTATACTGTCAGGAAAATAATATAGAGTTTTATACATATAATATTTCAGAAGAATTGAAAAATGATAACAGCGGCGGTACAGAATCATCTGCCAGAAAATACAGATATAAGTATCTTTTACAGACTGTAAAAGAAAATAATTTTGATTATTTATTTACAGCACATACTTATTCTGATGATATAGAAAGTTTTTTTGTTGATTTATACACTGGTGCATCATTATTTACTTTAGGCGGTATAATGTATGAAAATAATCAAATTATTCGCCCTATGCTTAATATTACTACGGAAATGGTAAATGATTATATTTATAGAAATAATTTAGAGCCAGTATTTGATGAAACAAATAATGATATAAAATATGTCCGTAATAGAATAAGGCATAAATTAATACCTGTTTTATACGGCTGTGGTAATGAATTTGAAAAATCAGTTATTAAACTGCAGAAAGAATCAAACAGACTTAATGAATATTTGTATAAAAAAGTAAAACATGTTATTTTAAAACAGGATAACATTATTATTTTAAAAAGATACAGCTTTATGGAGCTTGAAGATATAGAAAAAGAATACCTGCTTGGTAAGGTATTTTCCTTATTTTTCAGGGTTTCAAAAAGCATTTTAAATGAAGCTTTATGTTTTTTAAATAATAATGATTCAAAAAGGCTTGATTTGCCAAATGGTTATGTGATAGAACAGTCATATAATTCTATTAAGATATTTAAAAAAATACTTGCTGCTGATTATATGTATAATAAGCCTGCAGGAGTTTCTTCATTTAAAACTAATGATTTTCAGATAGAATTTTTAAATGAATTAAAAGATAAAGATTTAATTATCAGAAATAGAAATAAAGGCGATAAATTAGGCAGAAAAAAATTGAAAGATTTATTTATTGATAAACAGATAGAGCTTTTTGAAAGAGATAGAGCCGTTATTATTGAAGAAGATAATGTTATTATTTGGGCTGAATATATCAGTAAAAATAATAATATAATATTTAAAAGGTATGGTATATAATATGCACAAAGTGGAAGAATTAATATCTGAAAAAGATATTGCAGCAAAGGTTTCTGAAATAGCAGCACTAATTTCTCATGACTTTAAAGGTCAGGATTTAACAGTTGTATCAGTATTAAAAGGCAGCTTTATTTTTACTGCTGATTTAGTCCGCAGTATTGATATTCCGCTAGAAGTAGCTTTTCTTGCAGCTTCCAGTTATGGTGCTTCTACAGAATCAAGTGGAGAATTAAACATAAGATATGATATTGATATACTAATAGAAAATAAAACAGTTCTTCTTGTGGAAGATATAGTAGATACTGGACTTACAATAAGCCTTTTAAAAGATTACTTATATGAAAAAGGGGCTAAATGTGTAAAAATATGCACAATATTTGATAAACCAGATAGACGGAAAATTCAAGTAGATGTAGACTATTCTGGTTTTGTTATTCCTAACGAGTTTGTTGTAGGATATGGGCTTGATTATAATAACAAATATAGAAATTTAAAAAATCTTTGTAAAATTACCATATAATATTTGGAGGATAAATGAATAGTGGTATTTATAAAAATCTTGCACTTTGGCTTGTAATAGCTTTAATGATGGTGCTTGTATTTAATCTTTTTAATACTAATACTCAGACAAATCAAAAAGTTACTTATACTGAGTTTTTAGACAGTGTAGCAAAAGACCAGGTGAAAAAAGTAACTATTAAAGAAAATAAAATAACAGGTGAGTATAAAGATAATAATACTCGTTTTGAAACTTATGCACCTAGTGATAATAATTTAATTTCAGAACTTCGTGATTATAATGTAGGTATTGAAGCTACTCCGCCAGATACTACACCTTGGTATATGCAGCTGCTTATATCATGGCTTCCAATTATTCTGCTTATTGCTATATGGATATTCTTTATGAGGCAGATGCAGGGCGGCAGTGGTTCAAAGGCTTTTTCTTTTGGTAAAAGCAGAGCTAAGCTTTTAAATCAGGACAATTTAAAAGTAACTTTTAAAGATGTTGCTGGTATTGAAGAAGCAAAAGAAGAATTAACTGAAATTGTTGAATTTTTAAAAGACCCTGAAAAATTCCAAAAATTAGGGGGCAGAATACCTAAAGGTGTGCTTTTAGTTGGCCCTCCGGGAACTGGTAAAACTCTGCTTGCAAAAGCTGTAGCTGGTGAAGCTGGTGTGCCATTTTATTCTATAAGCGGCTCAGATTTTGTTGAAATGTTTGTTGGTGTTGGTGCTGCTCGTATTAGAGATTTATTTGAGCAGGGCAAAAAAAATGCTCCATGTATTATATTTATGGATGAAATAGATGCTGTTGGACGCCACAGAGGTGCAGGTCTTGGCGGCGGTCATGATGAGAGAGAGCAGACATTAAATGCACTGCTTGTTGAAATGGACGGCTTTGATTCTAATGAAGGTGTTATTCTAATTGCTGCTACAAACAGACCTGATGTATTAGACCCTGCATTACTTCGTCCTGGTCGTTTTGACAGACAGGTAGTTGTTCCTCGTCCAGATTTAAAAGGAAGGCTGCAGATTTTAAAAGTACATGCTGCTAAAATAAAAATGGCATCATCTGTAGATTTAGAAATTATTGCAAAAGGAACTCCAGGTTTTTCTGGTGCAGATTTAGCAAACCTTATGAATGAATCTGCCTTACTTGCTGCAAGAGCTAATAAAAATGAAGTTGATACATCAGATATAGAATCAGCAAAAGACAGAGTTATAATGGGTGCAGAAAGACGCAGTATGGTAATACCTGAAAAAGATAAAAAAGTTACTGCATTCCATGAAGCAGGTCATACAATTGTGGCTATTATGACAAAAGGTGCTGACCCTGTTCATAAAGTTTCTATTATTCCTAGGGGTATGGCTTTAGGTGTTACTATGCAGCTTCCTAGTGATGATAGATATAATGAAACAAAAGACCATCTTTTAGGCATGATTAGAGTTATGCTTGGCGGAAGAATTGCAGAAGAAGTAGTTTTTAACTCAATGTCTACTGGTGCAAGTAATGATATTGAAAGACTTACATCTATTGCAAGGAAAATGGTTATGAGCTGGGGTATGAGTGATAAGCTAGGCACTATATCTTTTGGTAAAAGAGATGAAGCTATCTTTTTAGGTAAAGAGATTTCAAGCCAGAAAGATTACAGTGAAAAAACAGCTGAATTAATAGATGATGAAGTTGAGCGTATTATTACTACATGCTACAGTGACGCAAGAAAAATAATAGAAGATAACAGACTTCTTTTAGATAAAACTGCAGAAGCTCTGCTTGAAAAAGAAACTATTGAAACTCCAGAATTAAAAGAGCTTGTAAAAGAGTATGCAGCTGAAGGATATAAAGACAATATGTTCTCTGAAAAAGAACAGGAAGAAAAAGAAGAAACTAAAAACGAAAATAATTAATTTGGAAGCGTTTGTATGAAGTTTTATAAACTGACACCTGAATATGATAGAATAAAGCAGGAATTAGTGCGTATTGGCGTAGATAATTATGCATTAAATATGGTAAAAAAAGGTGTCAGTTTAAATATTTTAGTGCGGGACATAAAAGCTCCCGCTGCTAATATTTTAAAGCAGGAAGCTATTGCTTCAGGAATGGATGCAGCAGTGAAAAGGGGAGCTGTTTCCTGCTCAATAGATAAAACTGATGTTCTTTTAATGGGTAATGCTGCAACATTTGAAAGACTTATTAAAAGACTTTCAGTACAGGTTTTTGGCTTAAAAGAATTAGGAAAAGAATTAAGCCTTTTTTTAAAAAGCAAAGAAATTAAAAATATTACATATCATAAAGGAAGTATAGATATATCTAAACCATTATGTATGGGTATTTTAAATACAACACCAGATTCTTTCAGTGACGGCAGTATGTATATAACAGAGGATGCAGTTGCTGCAAGAATTAATGAAATGGCAGAACTTGGTGTTGATATTATTGACATAGGTGGTATGTCATCAAGGCCTTTTTCGGAAAGTATCAGCAGTGATGAGGAAATAAAAAGAATAAAATTTGCTCTTGATTACATTAAACAATATGATATGATAGTATCAGTAGATACTAATAACTATAAAACAACAGAGTATGCATTAAATCATGGTGCAGATATTATTAATGATATATCAGGTATGACTGATGATAATATGGTATCTGTATGCGGACAGGCAAAATGTGCAGTATGTATTATGCATATGCAGGGCAGTCCAAAAGATATGCAGACTAATGCAAACACTAAATATAATAATATTATATATGATATTCATGATTTTTTTACAAAAAGTATAGATAAATGTCTTAATGCAGGTATTGATTATTCATCAATCATACTTGATGTGGGCTTTGGATTTGGAAAAACTGTTAAGCAGAATTATATTTTATTAAAATATTTAAGAGAGTTTAAATCTTTTAATCTTCCGCTGCTTGCAGGTATTTCCCGTAAATCCATGATTGGTGCTGTTATTGATAAAGATGTTAATAACAGGCTTGCAGGCACAATTTGTGCAAATACAGCAGCCATTTTAAATGGTGCAGATATTATACGGGTTCATGATATCAAAGAAGGTATTGATACAGTAAAAATTGCTGATTATATTTTAAAGGCGAATATATGATTACTACTATTTTTGAATTTGTTAAAAGTTATGTTAGTATTATAGATGTAATAGATATTGCATTTATAAGTTACATTATTTACAGACTTCTGCTTCTTTTAAGGGGCACAAGAGCCATATATATGTTAGTATCTATTATGATACTTTTAGTACTTCTTGGTCTTTCTGACTTTTTAGGTATGAAAGTAACAAGATGGGTATTAAGTAATATGTCAGGTTACTTATTTTTAGCCTTAATAATAATATTCCAGCCTGAAATAAGAAGGGCTCTTGCATTTATCGGGGAATCAAAGTTTTTTGAGCGCTCTGTAACTATGAATTCTCAAATAGTAGATGAACTTGTTAGAACTGCAACAATTTTAGCAAACAGGCAGCTTGGTGCATTAATAATTATTCAAAGAAATACAGATATTGCCCATTATGTTACACTTGGTCAGAAAATAGACTCAGTGGTTAGTAAAGACTTACTGCTTAGCATATTTATTCCATATTCTCCATTACATGATGGTGCAGTATTACTTGAAGGTTCAAGGCTTACATATGCTGGCTGTATTCTGCCCCTTACAAAAAGAGAGGATATTGCACAGCAGTATGGAACAAGGCACAGGGCAGCAATAGGTATTACAGAAGAAACTGATGCAGTAGCTATTGTAGTTAGTGAAGAAAGAGGTGAAATTTCTGTTACAGAAGGCGGAAATATTATTCCAAATTTAGATGCGAATGGTTTACGGGAAACTTTAAGCAAGCTGATTAAAATAAATAAAGCAACGGAAGATTAATATGTTAAACAATAAAACTTTATTAAAAATCCTTAGTGTATTCATTGCTCTTGGTATGTGGATAATGGTTGTATCTGGCCATGAAGAAACAAAAGAGATGACTGTTCCTGTAAAGCTGATTAATGTATCTAATGGTAAGGTTGCAATTGCAGATTATCCAAATGTTTCTATAAATATAAAAGGTGCAGCAAGGCTTATGCAGTCGCTTGCTAATTCTGATGTTCTGCTTGATATTGATGTTGCTGCTTTTCCTAATGGTCAATCTATTAGAAGAATACTTCCTGAAGATTTTAAAACACCACTTGGGCTTGAAGTAGTTGATGTAAAGCCTGCAGAGCTGCGTATTACTCTTGATAATATTACAGCAAAAGATGTGCGTGTACTGCCATCTATTATTGGTGAAGTAAAGCAGGGTTATATGGTAGAAAGTATTACATTAAAACCTAACTCTGTAAGTGTAACTGGTGCTAAAAGTGTATTATCTAAACTTGAAAATATTTCAACAATGCCTATAAATCTTTCTGAAAGAAGTGAGAACTTTGTTCAGAATGTAGTATTAAAAGATTATGAAGGTGTTACAAAAATACAACCTTCATCAGTTGAAGTTCGTGTTAAATTAAGAGAAAATATGGTAGAGCACGAATTTACAAATGTTCCTGTAGAATGTATGAATTTAAAAAGTAACTTAATGGTAGTAAATACTCCATCACTTTCTTATGTAAAAGCAAGGGGAAGGGAGGATATTATTGATACATTTTTAGATACTGTTACTTTTGTTACAGACTGCAGTAATATAAATGGTCCTGGAAATTATACTGGCTCAGTTGCATATAGAACAAATTTAATTGTAGATATATTAAACTTAGAGCCACAAACAATAAATATAGAGATAAAAGAAAGATGAGAAAATATTTTGGAACAGACGGAGTGCGAGGCAGGGCAAATATTGAGCCATTAACTGCTGATTTTGCATTAAAACTTGGCAGAGCAGCTGCCGGCTTATTTAAAAATAATGATACACACAGGAAAATTATTATCGGTAAAGATACACGCCTTTCCTGTTATATGTTTGAAAATGCCTTAGTATCAGGTATCTGCTCAGCAGGTATTGACGCAGTAATGGTTGGTGTAATTCCAACACCTGCAATAGCATTTTTAACAAAATCAATTAGAGCAGATGCTGGTGTAGTAATAAGTGCATCCCATAACCCATATTATGATAATGGTATTAAGTTTTTTAATGCTAATGGTTATAAACTTGCAGATATTACAGAGCATGAAATAGAAAGAATGATAGATAATAATGAGCCTGCTTTAGACCCAGATTCTATAGGTAAAGCATACAGAATAGAAGGTATAGGCAGATATGTGGAATTTGTAAAAAACACATTTCCTAAAAATATTGATTTAAAAGGGCTTAAAATAGTGGTGGACTGTGCAAATGGTGCATCATATAAAGCAGCTCCACTTGCTTTAAGAGAGCTTGGAGCAGAGCTTATTTTGATTAATGTTGAGCCAAACGGTACAAATATTAATGATAACTGTGGTGCAGTATATCCTGAAAATATGGCAAAAGCTGTTTTAGAATATGGAGCAGATGTTGGTATATCTTTTGACGGTGATGCAGACAGGGTTGTTTTTGCAGATGAAAAAGGCAATATAATTGACGGCGATAAAATTATGGGTATCTGTGCCATAGATATGATGGAGCAGGGTACATTAAAAAATAATACTATTGTTGCAACAGTTATGAGCAACCTTGGTTTTGAATATTCTATGAATAAAAAAGGCATAAAACTTATCCGTTCGCAGGTTGGGGACAGGTATGTTATGGAAGATATGCTGAAATATAACTGCAACCTTGGTGGCGAGCAGTCTGGTCATTTAATCTTTTCAGATTTTAATACTACAGGTGACGGTTTAATCAGTGCTATGCAGGTTCTTGGTCTGCTTGTTAAAAAAGGTAAATCATTATCAGAACTTTGCAACTTTATAGAAACATATCCGCAGGTATTAAATAATGTTTTAGTTGATAAAAAAGTTCCACTTGAAGAATTAACTAAAACTTCTGAATTAATCTCAAAAGTAGAAAAAGAACTTGGCACTTCAGGCAGACTTCTTGTTAGGTATTCTGGAACAGAAAATAAATTAAGAGTTATGCTTGAAGGTAAAGATGAGCAGGTTATATCTGCTTATGCAAAAGAAATTGCTGATACAGCAGTAAATGAAATTAAAGGTAAATAGTAATGATAAAACTTGGTGTAAATATTGACCATGTGGCTACACTGCGTCAGGCTAGAATGGGAATAGAGCCAGAACCTGTTATGGCTGCTAAAATTGCCGAAAAAGCAGGTGCTGATGGTATTACAGTACATTTAAGGGAAGACAGGCGTCATATACAGGATAAAGATGTATATGATATTAAAAAAGTTATTTCTATTCCATTAAATTTAGAAATGGCTTGTAGTGATGATATTATTAATATTGCAAGAGAAGTACTTCCAAATACATGTACAATAGTTCCAGAAAAGCGTCAGGAAATAACAACAGAAGGCGGACTTGATGCAGCTGGGCAGTATAATTTAGTTGCAGATACTGTTGCAAGGCTGCAGGAAAAAGGCATAAAAGTAAGCCTTTTTATAGAGCCAGATAAAATACAGATTGATGCAGCTAAAAAAATGGGTGCAGAATATATTGAAATTCATACAGGACTATATGTAAATACAGAAGGTGAAGCACAGAGTCAGGAATTAAACCGTATAAAAGAAGCTGCTATATATGCTCACAATCTTGGTTTAATTGTTAATGCTGGTCATGGGTTAAATTATACTAATACACAGAATATGGCTGCTGTTCCTTATATGCATGAATTTAATATAGGACATTCTATTATTTCAAGAGCTGTTTTTACAGGCCTTGAAGAAGCAGTTAAAGAAATGATAAAAATAGTTAAAAAATAGTTATGCTTGGTTGTGATATTATAGAAATAGAAAGAATAGAAAAATCTATTTTAAAATTTGGGGAAAGTTTTTTAAAGCATATACTTTCAGAAAATGAAATAGCATTGTATAATAAACGAGGTAAAAAGGCTGAATTTGCAGCTGGCAGATTTGCAGCAAAAGAGGCTGTATCAAAAGCTTTAGGTACAGGTATAGGCAGAGGTTACAGTTTTACAGATATTGAAATACTGCCTGATGAACTTGGCAAGCCTTATGTTTATTTAAAAAATCAAAAAAAAGAAAATATGGAAGTATCCATATCACATTCCCGTATGAATGCTATTGCGGTATGTGTTATTAAAGAGGCAGAATGAGTGCAGTAATAATTCCAGCCAGATATGGCTCATCAAGATTTCCAGGTAAAGTTCTTGCAGATATTGACGGCAAACCAATGATTGTAAGAGTAGCAGAACAGGCAGTGCAGACTTCTGCTGATAAAGTCATTGTTGTTACAGATAATGAAAAAGTATATGAAGTATGTTCTAAAATAGAAAAAGTTTCTGTTATGATGAGTCCATCAGATTTATCTACAGGAACAGATAGAGTAGCTTATGCAGCAAAAAATATTGATGATGATATTATTATTAATGTGCAGGGAGATGAACCATTTATTCCACCAGTATTAATAGAACAGTTAATACAAGGATTAAAAAATGATAAATCTCTTAAAATGATAACAGCATGTGTGCCTTTTGCAGATATAAATAATTCTGAAAATCCGTCAGCTGTAAAAGTGATTCTTGATAAAAATGATTATGCTGTATATTTTTCACGATATCCTATTCCATATAACAGGGATAATATTGAAGGTGTAGTCAGATACCGCCATATAGGTATTTATGGTTTCAGGCGTGACTATTTATTTGAGTTTGCATCTCAAGAGCGTACTTATTTAGAAAAATGCGAAAATTTAGAGCAGTTAAGAGCAATAGAGAATGGCGTTAAAATAAAAGTAGTAAAAACAGATTATAATCCGTTATCTGTTGATACTTTAGAAGATTTGCAAAATATTTTAAAAATTTTAAACATGAGGAATAAATAATGGCTAAGTATATTTTTGTAACAGGTGGTGTATTATCATCATTAGGCAAGGGGATAACAGCAGCTTCTCTTGGAGCATTACTTGAATCAAGAGGTTATAAAGTTGCTTTAAGAAAGTTTGACCCCTATTTAAATTATGGTCCTGGCACAATGAGCCCGCTGCAGCATGGAGAAATATTTGTTACTGCAGATGGCTGTGAAGGTGATTTAGATTTAGGTCATTACGAAAGATTTACTACAACTAATACTGATAAACATTCAGATATTACATCTGGTAAAATATACTATACTGTTATTGAAAGAGAACGCAGAGGCGAATATCTTGGTGCAACAGTACAGGTTATTCCTCATATAACTGATGAAATAAAAGGCTGTATAACAGCTGGTGCTGAAAATTACGATATAGTGATTGTAGAAATTGGCGGTACAGTTGGTGATATTGAAAGTCTGCCGTTTTTAGAAACAATCAGACAGATGAAATTTGATTTAAGTGAAGATGATGTGTTATTTTTGCATGTTACTCTTGTGCCTTATATTAAAAGTGCTGGCGAACTTAAAACTAAACCAACTCAGCATTCTGTGCGTCAGTTACAGGAAATTGGTATCAGTCCTGATATTTTAGTTTGCAGAAGTGAATATCCGCTTAGCGAAGGCGTTAGAAATAAACTGGCATTATTCTGTAATGTGGAAAAATCATCAGTTATTAACTGTATGGATGCTGCTACTATTTATCAAGTACCGCTTGTTTTAAATGAAGAAGGACTTGACAGTGAAGTTATTAAAAAACTTGGTTTAGAAGAAAGAGAATATGATTTATCAAAATGGCAGGATATTGTAAGGCGTATTAAACAGCCAAAAGATACAGTATCTATTGCTGTTGTTGGTAAATATCTTGAAACAAAAGATGCATATTTGAGCTTAACAGAAGCATTACTTCATGGTGCTGTTGCAAATTATTTAAAAGTAGATATTAAATGGATAGATGCAGAAAAACTGGAAGAAAAAATGGCCAGTGAATATTTAAACAGTGTAGATGGCATATTGATTCCAGCAGGCTTTGGTGAGCGTGGAATGGAAGGTAAAATTAATGCAGTAAATTTTGCAAGAACAAAAGATATTCCATTTTTAGGTATATCTATGGGTCTGCAGGCTGCAGTTATTGAATATGCTAGAAATGTATTAAAACTAGAAGATGCAAGAAGTGCTGAAATGACAAAACCAGAACATTCACAAAATCTTGTAATTGATTATAAACATGATGAACACTATAATGAAGAAATGGGAGCATCTATGCGTCTTGGCTCTTATGTTACTTCTTTAGTTGACGGCAGCCTTGTAAAAGAAATTTATGATGCTGATACTGTTATAGAAAGACACAGACACAGACTTGAAATAAATAACAGCTATAGAAATGCATTGGAAAGTGCTGGTATGGTCATATCTGGAAATAATGATGAAAGCGGCTTTGCAGATATTATTGAATTAAGCTCTCACAGATGGTTTATTGCTACACAGTTCTGCCCAGAATTTCAGTCAAAACCATTTAATCCTCATCCTCTTTATAATGCTTTTGTTCAGGCTGCTTATAAATATAAACAGGATAAAAATGACTTATCTGGTGAATAATAAGGTGTTTTATGAATGATAAAGAAATTATTAATTTTGGAATAAATACTTTTCAGATAGAAATAGAAGCCATGAAAAAAGCAATGAACAGCTTGTCAGAGAGCTTTGCTCAAGCTGTTAATATAATTTTAGGCTGTAAAGGTAGAGTTGTAGTTATTGGTATGGGTAAATCAGGCATTATTGGTAAAAAAATAGCTGCAACTTTAGCAAGTACAGGGACTCCTGCATTTTTTATGCATCCTGCAGAAGGTATGCATGGCGATTTAGGTATGCTTGTAAAAGGTGATGTTGTAATAGGCATATCAAACAGTGGAGAAACTGATGAAATGAAAGTGCTTCTACCATTAATAAAAAGGCTTGGTTCTAAATTAATTGCAATCGTAGGCAAGGCTGATTCTACTTTAGGCAGAGAAAGTGACTGCATTCTTGATGCATCAGTTGAAAAAGAAGCCTGCCCTTTAAACCTTGCTCCTACTGCAAGTACTACTGTAGCTTTAGCAATAGGTGATGCATTGGCTGTTGCTTTAGTAGAATGCCGTGGTTTTAAAGCAGAAGATTTTGCAATGTTTCATCCATCAGGCTCACTTGGTAAAAGGCTGCTTACTACAGTTAATGATTTAATGCATACAGGCGATGCACTTCCTGTTGTACATGAAAATGATACAGTAGAAAATGCTGTTAAAGAAATAAATAAGAAAAAATTTGGCTGCACTGCTGTTATAGATAATGATAACAAGCTTACTGGTATTATAACAGACGGTGATTTAAGGCGTGCAATATCTAAATATTCATCAGTTCATCAGTTAAAAGTTTCTGAAATTATGACACACGGCCCTAAAATGATTATGAAATATGAACTTGCAGCAAAAGCACTTCATATTATGGAAGAATATAAAATATCTTCATTATTCATTATTGATAAAGAGCAGCACCCTGAAGGTATAATTCATTTTCAGGACTTATTAAAGTTTGGATTAGTATAATTTATGTTAACTTTTAAAGGCAGGCTAATAATAATTAATGTTTTTTTGGTTATTTCTCTGCTGATATTTGCTGTTGTTGTAGTAGTTATCATTATAAGAGAAGATGAAGATATGGTGCCATATCAATCTGACCTTTTAAAAAATATTGTCAAAATGAAAGAAATTGATTTATTATATGTTATTGATAATAATACATATGTAAAATTAAAATCTAAACAGGGTAATGTTAATATAATTGATTACAATATTGATTTAGTAAATCTTGATGTAACATATACCAGTAAAGATTTTTCCATTGACGTTAAAGCATCCAGAGGTGAGTATCTTTCACAAAGGTTTTTAAAGGCATATGATAATGTTACTGGACATATGGATAATATGACATTTAAAACAGGTCCTGCTGGTATATTGGAGTATGATTATGCAGAAGGTAAAGGTATTGTTAAGAATGGTGTAACAATTTATCAGGATAATAATTCTATATCATCAAAAATAGTTGAGTTTGATGTAAAGAATAACTTTATTATATTTAAAGATAATGTTACAGTAGACTATATACCAGCTCAAGAATAATATGATATGGTGAATAATATGTTTTATAATCATAAATATTTAATAATATTAATACTTGTTTTATCCGCACCATTTTTAATGGGAGCAGATGCAAAAACTAAAAATATAAAACCAACTTCCCCTGTTAAAATACAGGCAGATGAGATGCGGTATTACGGCTCTGAACGCAAATCAACTTTTCATGGTAATGTAGTAGCTGTCAGCGATAACTATACTCTTACTTCTGATGATGTGGTAGTATTTCTTAATAAAGATATGGATGTTTCTAAAATTTTCTGCACTGGAAATGTAAATTTTAAAAGTGATGATATTGTTTCTATTTCAAAAAAAGCAGATTTAGACCATAATAAAAAAGTAGCAGTTATTACAGGCAATGTAAAAGTATGGCAGGGTGAAAATTATCTTGAAGGCGAAAAAGTTTTTATATATTATGAAGAAGAACGGATTGTGGTTGATAAAGGAACAGATAAACGGGTAACAATAATATTTAAACCTGAAAATAACGAGGGTAAAAAATAGTGGCTTTAGAAGTAAAAGACCTTAAAAAATCTTTTAAAAAAAGGACTGTTGTAAATGGTGTTTCTTTAAACATAAGCAAAGGTGAAATAGTAGGACTTCTTGGTCCAAATGGAGCAGGAAAAAGTACATCATTTTATATGATTGTAGGGCTATTAAAACCAGAAAAAGGCTCTATTATGCTGAATGGTGAAGATATTACTAAACTGCCTATGTATAAAAGATGTAAAGCTGGTATTGGGTATCTTCCACAGGAAGCCTCTGTATTTAGGAAAATGTCAGTTTATGATAATATTATGGCTGCATTAGAATTTACTTATGATGATAATAAAGTTAGAAAAGAAAGGGCAGAAGTTCTTATAGAAGAATTTCACTTAAACCATGTTGCAAAAAGTTATGGTTATGCTTTATCAGGCGGAGAAAGAAGGCGTGTTGAAATTGCAAGATGTTTAGCAACTGAGCCTGATTTTATTCTGCTTGATGAGCCTTTTGCAGGTATTGACCCTATCTCTGTTGCAGATATTCAAGAAATGGTTTATTCTTTAAAAGACAGGGATATAGGTGTTTTAATTACAGACCACAATGTTCGTGATACATTAAAAATCACTGACAGAGGGTATATTATTACAGAGGGTAGTGTGCTTACTCAAGGTTCGCCAAATGATATACTTTCAAATAAAGATGTAATTGATAAATATTTAGGAAAAGGATTTTCTATTTAATGAATAATTTAAATCAAAATCTTGATATAAAAAATACGCTGCAGACTACTGTTTTTATTACTCCACAAATGAAACAGTCCCTTGCTATTCTGCAAATGCCAATAGTGGAGCTTGAGCAGGAGCTTTCTAATATTTTAGAAGAAAATCCTATATTAGAAGCTGTAGAAGATGGCGGCAGTGATGATTTTGATAATATAGATGATTTTGATGATAATGAAAATAATGATTTTTCTGAAGATATAGAAGAAATTCAGGATAAAGATAAAAACCTTGATAACCTTGTAGAAAAAGTAACAGGGGACGACTGGGAAGAATATATAGGCTATGAAAAGCTTGATGATATAAGCTATAAATCTACAAATGATGAAAATAATTTTGATTTAGAACAGGTAATTGGTGCAAAAGAATCTCTTTATGAGCATTTAATGTATCAGTTAAATATTAATATTATTGATAAAGAAGAAAGACGCATAGGTGAATATATTATCGGTAACCTGGCAGAAGATGGTTATTTTAGAATAGATATACATGATGCCTGCAGTGAGCTTAATGTGGAAGAAAGTTTATTTGAAAAAGTATTAAATATAATAAAAACTTTTACTCCATCAGGTATTGCATCATCAACTCTGCAGGAATGTATTATTACACAAATAAAAGATATGAATTGTGATGCAGTTTATGTTGATTTGGCAGAAGAATTATTAGCTGGATATTCTGTAGAGCTTGCAGCTTTTAAATATGATGATATATTAAAAGGTATGAGTATTGAAAGAGATACTTTTGATTATCTTTTGCAGTTAATTAAAAAGACAGACCCGCGTCCAGGGCTAAATTTTTCTGGCAGCGATACAAAATTTATTACACCTGATGTTTTTATAGTGCCAAATGAAGAAAATTTTGATATAATTGTTAATGAAAAAGGTCTTCCTAATATAAGGCTTAATAATTACTATATAAAAATGCTGCAGGGAAGCAATTTAGACAGTGAAGCAAAAAGCTATATTAAAGATAAAGTTAAAAATGCAGTATGGGTAATAGAAAGCCTGCAGAAAAGGCAGAAAGCTATATATAAGGTTGTAAAAGCTATTGCTGATTATCAGGGAGAATTTTTACAGCATGGCATAAGTATGCTGAAACCTTTAAAATTAAAAGATATTGCAGAAGCTACAGGACTTCATGAATCAACAGTAAGCCGTGTAACTTCTGGTAAATACGCTATGACAAAGCATGGTTTGATAGAGCTGAAATCATTTTTCTCTAAAAGCCTTGAAAGCCAGGATGGAGATATGTCAATAGGCGTTATAAAACAAAAAATAAAAGAGCTGATTGATGAAGAAGACAAAGAAGTTTGTCTTTCTGACCAGCGAATAGTAGAGTTAATGGAAGAAAAAGGTATAAAAATTGCGAGACGCACTGTTGCGAAATATAGAGATGAAATGAATATTCCAACAATGTCGCAAAGAAGAAGGCTAAGGAGGTAATATTATGAATATTACAGTTAACGCAAAACACACAACTCTTACAGATGCTATCAGAGATTATTCTGAAAAGAAAATCCAAAGAATAGCAAAATATTTTGATGACAATATGGATGTTCATGTTAACCTGAATGTTGAAAAAAATATGCATATTGCAGAAATATTCGTAAATGTAAAAGGTATGTTTTTAAAAGGGATAGAAAGGTCTGAAGATATGTATGCTTCTATTGATATGGCTGTTGATAAAATAGAGAGGCAGGTTGTTAAATATAAAGAAAAACTTACATCTCGTAAAAACATAGAAAACAGAGAATCTATGGAAGACTTAAAACTTAGTGTTTATGACTATAATGAAGATAGTGCCATAGATGAACCAACTGTTGTTATTTCTAAACAAATACCTGCAAAACCAATGGATATTGAAGAAGCTATTATGCAGATGGACTTAATGAACAGAAACTTTTTCGTTTTCCGCAATGCAGAAAATTCTGAAATTAATGTTGTCTATAAAAGAGATGACGGTAAAGTTGGTATTATTGAACCATAATTATATAAGTGTGGCTGGTATTCAGCCACACTTTTTATAATATTTATGTAATCCTTGATTTACAGGAATTTTTATGAATAACCTTTCCATAGTAATCATAACAGGTCTTTCTGGTGCAGGTAAATCTCATGCTGCTAAAGTATTTGAAGATTTAGGCTATTATACTATTGATAATGTGCCGCTGCCTATTCTTGAAAAAGTAGTAGAACTTTTTTACAGCCTTGATAACGGTATAACAAAGGTAGCTTTTGTTATAGATTCAAGAGCAAAAGATATAAATTTGGTATATCAGTTTATTAAGATGCTGAAAGAAAAATATAATGCAACATCTATTTTTATGGATGCATCAAGTGAAACTTTAATTAAAAGGTATAAAGAAACTAGACGGAAACACCCCCTTGGAAGTGATGTTCCAGAATCTATTAAAAAAGAAATCACTCTTATGGGTAATGTAAAAGATATTTCTGATATTGTTCTAAATACTGATAATAAAAGTATTCATGATTTAACAAAAGAAATAGTAAGTATCTTTGCCATGCATGCAAATGATTTTATAATCACTCTGCAGTCTTTTGGGTTTAAAAATGGTGTACCTACTGATGCAGATATGATGTTTGATGTAAGGTTTATGCGTAACCCTCATTTTGATGATGGTCTTAGAACAATGACTGGCTTAAATGAGGAAGTTCAGGAATATGTGAAAGCTGATGAAAGTTATTATAAATTTATGGAAAAGCTTACAGACATGGTAAAAATGCTTATCCCTTTATATATCAAAGAAGGTAAAAAATATTTTAATGTGTCTATCGGTTGTACAGGTGGTAAACACAGGTCTGTAACTGTTGTTGAAAATCTGGCAGCTGCATTATCTGATGGCTCATGTAATATAAGGATTAAGCACAGGGATATAGATAAATAATAATTAAAGGATTTGATATGGTAATTGTTATATTAACACATGGAATGTTTGGTGAGGAGCTTCTTCATGCTGCTGAAATGATTATAGGCAGGCAGGATAAAGTAGAAGTAATATCTATACAGGGTGGAGTGTCTATGAATGATGCTTCTTTAAAATTAGAAGATATTTTAAAGCAGTATAAAACTGAAAGCTGCCTTGTATTTACAGATATGTTTGGCGGAAGTCCTTCTAATATATCAATGGCATATTTAGATAAAGACACTGTGGAAGTTGTATCTGGTGTTAACCTGCCAATGCTTTTAAAAGCATTTACTATGCGTATGGATAGTGCTAACACTCTTGACAAAATCGCTAAAGAATCGGCAGAAGCTGGACGAAGTAGTATAAAAGTTGCAGGAGAATTGCTTAATAAAAAATGAAGCGTCTGATATACAGAGTAGATGACAGGTTTATCCATGGTCAGGTTTTAGAAGGCTGGGTAAATTATCTGCATATTAAAGATATTATTATTGTTAATGATGTTATAGCAGCTGATAGTATCCGTGCGTCTATATACCAAAGTACACTGCCTTCCGGCTCAAAATTTTCTGTATATACTGTAAATGATTTTTGTGCTAAAAAGCCTTATCTTAAAAATAAGAAAAAATTTACACTTATCATACTTGGCTCTATTGATGATTTATTAAAAATACAAGAAACTTTTTCATCAAATATATATTTTAATATCGGCTGTGTTGCAGATAGTACACATGATGTCTGTATTAATGACAGCGTATTTTTATCATTAAATGATTTTCACAAGCTTCAGACACTGTCTGAAAACTATGATATTTATTTTCACAAAGTTCCATGGGAAAAGCCTGTAATTTTTTCTAACAACCAAAGAGCATAGGTGCAGTATGGAAGAAATATATATTTGGCAGATAATATTTCTTGTTATTTTCTCTGGGTTTATTTCAATAGACAGGCTTGCAGGTTTGAATATAATGATTTCTCGTCCTATTATAGTCGCTGGGATTATAGGTATTGTGTTTAATAATATTTATGCAGCACTAATGATAGGGCTTATATTTGAATTTATCGGTATGCTTGAAGTACCTGTTGGAACAACTATTGCTCATGATGATTCTTTTGGCGGTTATGCTGGAGCATCAGCAGTGCTTCTTGGATATGTAAGCCCTGATGCTGTTAATATTTTAGCTGCTATTTTTATTATTTCTCTTTTAATGTATCCTGTTACTTTATCTGATAAAGGGTTTAGGGAAATCAACAGATATCTTGTTAAAAAAAGTGTCGTAAATAATCAAACAGGTAATGAAAATAAACTTATTGCTTTAGGTATTTTTTTAGCTTTTATCCGTGGAGTAGTAGTTTATAATGCTGGTCTTATAATAGTTTTAGTATTTATGAATATTATTAGTAATATTGAACTGCATTTTACTAATCTTTATGAACCTGTTGTGGCATTAACTATTATAGCTACATTTATGGCTGGTTATTTATTAAGATTTTTGATTATTAACAGGCTGTATAAAGTATTACTACTGGCATTAGGTGTTGCTGCAGGCTGGTGGATAATATGAGAAAACTTGTTATATTTCCAACACTTTTAAAAAGTATGTTTTATCAAGGCAACTGGAATATTACCAATATGCAGGGCACAGGTTTCAGGTGGCTTTTAAAAGATTTTTTTAAAAATAATAAAACTGAGCTTCCGCCTGATTTTGATTCTTCACCGCTTTATTATTTTAATACTAACCCTTATTTAGTTACTTTTATTTTAGGGTTATTATTAAAAGAAACTCAGGAAAAAGGTAAGATAGGTGATTATGATAAAATATACTCATCAGCTTTGGCAGCATTAGGTGATACTTTTTTCTGGCATTCATTAAGGCCATTTGCTTTTTTTGTATCAATATGGGCGATTGTTGTAAATCCTGTGTTATTAATAATTTTATATCTTGTCGTTTTTAATTTATTCAATATAGTTTTTAGAGTGCTTGGTTTTTACTATGGATATACATTTGGTGCGAATGTAATGTTTTTATTTAATAAAATAGGCTTTAATAAATGGAGTGCTGTTTTTGATGCAATGACCACTTTTATGGCAGGATTTGTGATTGCTTATGTTATTAAATATCAATATGTTGCAGGCTCTATACATGTTATTAAATCAATTTTACTTTTCATTGTGGGCATAATACTTTCTAAATGGGTGAGAGGGCCGTTAGAATTAATTATTGTAACTACAATACTTGGAGTACTGTTATTATTTGGAGTATAATATGAGTTATACATTTGAAGCAGTTATTAAAAATAAATTAGGCATACATGCACGCATTGCTGCACTGCTTGTGAAAACAGTCAGCAAATACGATGCAGAAGCATATATTCTTTTTCATGGAGATAAAGTAAATATTAAACATTTAATAGATGTAATATCTTTATCTATTACGCAGAATTCTGTAGTAGAAATAAATGTAGAAGGAAACGAGGCTGCAGAGTGTAGTAAAGAATTGCAGCATTTAATAGAAAATAGTTTTGGAGAAATGTCTTGATTATTAAAAAAGGGGCAGCAATATCAAACGGTATTGCTATCGGTAAAGCATTAGTTATATGCCGCGATAAAATCAGTGTAAAAGGCTATAAAATACAAGATACTAATACTGAAATAGAAAAACTGCATACAGCTGTTTCTCATACCTCAAAACTTTTAGACCAGATGCAGCTTTTAAGTAAAACATATAAAGAGCTTTATGATGTTTATAAACTTCTTTTAACTGATGAGTCATTTATTGGTAAAGCTGTTTCAATTATTGAAGAAGAAAAAGTTAATGCAGAATATGCTTTAAAAAAAGTAACTGATAACTTAATGAATAAACTTTCCCTTTCAGATAATGAATATTTTCAAGCAAGAATGCATGATATAAAAGATATATATATGCGTCTTGTCCGCTATATGTCAAATATTGTTGTAGAAAATATTGAAGAAGCAGATGAAAATTCTATTTTAATATTTAGTGATTTTACTGTTTCAGATATTGATTCTATGGTGAAAAAGAAAGTAAAAGGCTTTGTTTCTTCATCAGGCAATAAAATGAGCCATAAAAGTATAATTGTAAGGGAATCTGGTATTGTAGCAGTTTCTAATATTAAAAATATAGATACAGTTATAAAAACAGGCGATATAGTTATTGTAGACGGCTTTTTAGGCTATGTTTCTATTAATCCAGATGAAGCAACATTAAAAAAATATAAAAAGAAAAAAGAAGATTATGAAAATTTCTTATATTCTGTAAAAAATGACCATGATACAACATGTAAAACAAAAGACGGCAGCATTGTTTCATTATATGCAAATATTAACAGTAATGATGAATTAACTCATATTAATGTACATGGATTAAATGGAGTAGGGCTTTACAGAACAGAGTTTTTATATATAAATAATGGGCTTTTATCAGAAGAAGAACAGTATAATATATATAAAACTGCACTGCTTGCACTGCGTAATAAACCACTTGTAATCAGAACTTTTGATTTAGGGGGTGATAAAATAAGCAGATTTATGCCAAACTCTATAGAAGAAAACCCTGCACTTGGTCTTAGAGCTATTAGATACAGTATGAAATACAGGGATTTTTTCAGTGCACAGATAAGGGCAGTTTTAAGAGCCGGCACATCTGGAGATATCCGTCTTTTACTGCCTATGATATCATCAGTTGATGAACTGCTGGAAGTAAAATCTATTATAGAAAGCGAAAAAAAACGGCTGCAGGAAATGAATATTCCATATAGAGATAACATTCCTGTAGGTATTATGATAGAAGTACCTTCTACTGCTATAGCTATTGACAGGTTTATTAAATATGCAGATTTTTTCAGTATTGGCACTAATGATTTGATTCAGTATATGATAGGTGTTGATAGAAATAATGAAGATGTAAGCAGTCTTTATTCCCCTGTACATCCTGCTATTTTATATACTTTAAAAAATATTTATGATAAGGTTTCAGAATCTGGCAAATCTATATCAATATGCGGAGAATTAGCTGGAGATGGCAGATATACTGCTGTTTTAATAGGGCTTGGATACCGTTCATTCAGCATGAACCCACGCTCATCTTATATGATACGAAAAATGCTTTCAACTTTTAATGTTGATGACTGTAAAAGGCTTGTAAATATTTTATTAAGCTGTGATACAATAGATGAAATTGAGGCATTAATTACTGATTTTAATGGAAAACAAATTTTGTCCGATTAATAATTATATATTTGACAAATAATATAATTCTATTTATAATAATAATGTGAAGTATATAATATTTAGTAATAATAATTATATATTATGTTTAGGTGAATTATGAAAAAAGTGATTATTTTACTTGTTGTAGTTGCAGTATTAGCAATAGGATTTTTTGCAGGATATAGATATTTATACAAAAAAGCTGACAGTGTGTTTAAACTTTCTGGTGAAATACAGATGACACAGGTTGATGTTGCTTTTAAAGTGCCTGGCACTATTTCACATAGATATTTTTCAGAAGGTATGACTGTTAAAAAAGACCAGCTTCTTGCAGAATTAAATAATGAAACATATCTAGTTCAGCAGAAAATGGCTAAAGCTAATGAAGATGTGGCAAAATGGGGTTTAGAAGAATTAAAAGCCAGCTTAAAAAAAGCAGGCACTACTAATAAAAATTTATTAGAGAAAACACAAGCTCAGCTTGATGCAGCTTCAGCAAACAGAGAGCTGGCAGATTATCAGTTATCATACACTAAACTTAATTCACCATTAAATGGAGTTATTTTAGCAGCTTATAAAGAAGAAGGTGAAGTTGTTGCAGCAGGTGCACCTGTATTTTCTATTGGTGATACAGAAAAGCTCTGGCTTAGAGCATATCTTCCTGAAACAAAATCAGATACTGTTAAATTAGGTCAGAAAATGATTATAAAAATTGACAGCATGCCAAATGAAAAATTTGAAGGTAAAGTCGTTTTTATTTCTGATAAAGCAGAATTTACTCCAAAACAAATATACACTACAGAAGAAAGAGTAAAACTTGTTTATAAAGTAAAAATAGAAATTACAGATACAAAAGGTATCTTAAAACCAGGTATTCCAGCAGATGCATTTTTAGAGGAATAATCTAATGCCTAAATCAGAATTGATTATTTCTGAAAACTTATCAAAATCATTTGGAGATAACCATGCGTTAGTAGATTTTTCTCTTTCTGTAAAACAGGGAGAAATTTCTGGTATTGTAGGCCCTGACGGTGCAGGTAAAACTACAGCTATGCGTATATTATCTACAGTTTCTCTGCCTGACAGCGGCTCTTTATTTATTAATGGTGTGAATGCCTTAACAGATTATCGTGGAGCAAGAAAAAGTATTGGTTATATGAGCCAGAAATTTGGTTTATATATAGATATGAGTGTAGAGGAAAATATTCATTTCTTTGCAGATTTGCAGGGTGTTCCTAAATCAGAAATTAATGATAGAAAAAAAATGCTTTTAACAGCAAGTGGTATGTATCAGTTCCGCTCAAGGCTTGCTGGCAGACTTTCTGGTGGTATGAAGCAGAAACTTGCATTGTGCTGTGCATTAATCCATGAACCAAAAGTATTAATATTAGATGAGCCTACAAACGGGGTGGACCCTGTATCCCGCAGGGAATTCTGGCAGATATTAAACAGATTTGCGTCAGACGGTACAGCTATTGTATATGCTACAAGTTATCTTGATGAAGCAGAAAGATGCAATACAATTAACTTAATGAATAAAGGAAGTATTATTGCAGGTGGTCATTTAGAATATCTGCAGTCACTTCCAGATATAGATGTTATAGAAGTAAAAGGTGAAAAAGTCCGCAATATAATGGAAAATATACCTGCAAAATATGGTAAAGTATGGTCTTTTGGTTCAGCTTTGCATATACATGCACCAAAAGGTAGAAATTATGCGGAAAGTCTTAAAACTTTATTAAACAATAATTATGAAATATCTGTTATACCACCTTCGCTGGAAGATATTTTTACTTATCTTACATATAAAGGTGATACAAATGAGTAATATTGCTGTTTCTGTTAAAAACCTGACAAAAAAATTTGGTGATTTTACTGCTGTATCAGATGTAACTTTTGATGTGGAAAAAGGTGAGATTTTTGGCTTTTTAGGAGCAAATGGTGCTGGTAAATCTACTACTATCAGAATGTTATGTGGTATTTTACCGCCAACTTCTGGCACTGGAATTATTGCAGGATATGATGTTTTAAAAAATCCTGGAATGGTAAGGCAGAATATTGGATATATGAGCCAGAAATTTTCTTTATATGATGAGCTTACAGTTTATGAAAATATGAAATTTTTTGCAAAATTATACTCTGTAGCTGGTAAAAATATAAACGATGCTGTATATGAAGCTGTTGAACAGGTTAAATTAAATGGATATGAGCATGTAAAAACTAAAAGCCTTTCATCAGGTATAAAACAAAGGCTTTCTTTAGCATGTGCTATTATCCATAAACCTCAGATTATTTTTTTAGATGAGCCAACATCTGGTGTAGACCCAGTATCAAGAAGAAATTTCTGGGATTTAATTTATAATTTTGCATCAATTGGTGTTACAATATTTGTAACAACTCACTATATGGATGAAGCAGAATACTGCGATAGAATAGCCATGATAAGCTCAGGCACACTTAAAGAAATAGGCACTCCAGAAGAACTTAAAACAAGTAAAATGATATGGAATGTATATAAAATCAAAGGCTTTGGCTTATATGATGTAGCTCAATCCATTTTAAGAATGGAAAATGTATTTGATGTAGGTCTGCTTTCTGATTCTATCCGTATTTTATCATCTAATTTAACTCCTGATGATATAATGAAATATTTAGATAAAAACGGCTATAAAGGTTATATTGTTGAGCAGGCAGAAGCTGTATTAGAAGATGTTTTTGTCAGCTTTGCCGGAGGTCAAAACAGATGAGCATAAGAAGAATAAAAGCTATAAGCTATAAAGAATTTATTCATCTGTTTCGTGATATTAGAAGCCTTATGGTTATAATACTTGTGCCTGTAATACTTCTTGTATTATTTGGTTATGCATTAAAACTTGATGTAGAAAATGTAAGCATTGGTGTGCTTGATTTTTCTAACAGTGAAAAAAGCAGAGAATATGTTGCTGCTTTTGATTCAACAAGTGCATTTAATGTAAACTATCACTTATCTACTTATGAAGAAGCAGAATATCTGCTTGATACTAATAAAATTAAAATGATACTTGTTATTAAAAGTGATTTTGAAAAAGAGCTGAATACTGATTATAATACAAAAGTGCAGGCCATTATTGACGGAAGTGATATAACAACAGCATCATCTATTATGAACTATGTAGCAGGAATTACAGCCGAATATAACAGGTCATTTATAGAGTATGTTTTAAGAAACAATCAGATAAATGTATCTTTTGGAACAGTTATTCCAGAGATAAGATATTGGTTTAATGAAGATATGAGAAGTGTAAACTATCTTTTCCCTGGTCTTGTAGCTATTATTATGTCAGTTGTTGCTGGTTTTTTAACATCTTTAACTATTTCCAGAGAATGGGAAACAGGCACAATGGAACAGCTTATCCCTACACCAGTTACAGAAGGGGAAGTAATTACTGGTAAACTTATCACTTATTTTTTAATAGGTTTAATAGATGTTATAATATATATACTTATGGGTGAATTTCTTTTCCATGTTCCATTAATGGGTAACTCATTATTAGTATTTTTATTTGCAACCATATTTTTAATGTGTATGCTTTCATTTGGTATTTTTGTAAGTATTGTTATGAAAAGCCAGTTAGCATCAAGCCAGGTAACAACAACTACAACAATGCTTCCTGCATTTTTACTGTCAGGATTTGTTTTTGATATAAATAATATGCCTGTAGTAATTCAGTGGATAACATATCTTTTCCCTGCAAGATATTTTGTAGATATTTTAAGGGGACTTTATTTAAAAGGTGTAGGAATAGAATATTTATATGTTAATGCAGGCTTTTTAATATTTTATTCTGTAATACTTCTTGTACTGTGCAGACTGTTATTTAAATTGAGAGCATGATTATGAAAAATATAATGAATCGATTAATGGCAATGCTTTATAAAGAATTTATTTACCTTATACGCGATAAAAAAATGCGTATAATAATTGTTGCTGTGCCAATAATACAGGCTGTTTTACTTGGTTATGCTGTAAATATGGATTTAAAGGAAGTAAAAACGGCAGTAGTTAATATGGATAATTCTATAGAAAGTAATGAGTTTATTGATTCATTTTTTTCAAGCAATATATTTACTCAGGTTTCAGCATCTGATATGCACCAGGCAGAAGAACTTGTGCTTGGCGGCAAAGCATTAATGATAATAGTTATACCAAAAGGGTTTTCTGAACAGCTTAAAAACAACAGAACAGCACCAGTGCAGATTATTTTAGATGCCACTAACTCAGTAAATGCGGGTATGGCTTCAGGATATATTGTAAACCTTATTACAAAATATAATGTAGAATATGTAGAAAGTAAGACTGGTTTTAAAAACAGTATGGGAGTAGATGTAGAGTATAGAACATGGTTTAATGATGATTTTGAAAGTAAAAATTTCTTTGTACCATCTATGCTTGCTATGCTTTTAATTATTGTAACAGTAATGCTTTCTGGTATGGCTATAGTGCAGGAAAAAGAATCAGGCACATTAGAACAGCTGACAGTAAGCCCAATTACTGCATGGGAATTTATTATTGGTAAAAGCATACCTTTTGCAATCGTCAGTTTTATAGATGTTTTATTAATTATTGCTATTTCAGTATTCTGGTTTGATATAAAAGTAACAGGCAGTTTTTCACTTCTGCTTTTTGCATCAGTTTTATATATAATGTGTACATTAGGTATAGGTCTTTTAATTTCTGCAATCAGCTCTACTCAGCAGCAGGCAACAATGAGTATGTTTATGATTATTTTCCCAGTAATACTTCTTTCTGGTTTTGCATTTCCTATAGTTAATATGCCGGAAGTAATACAGTGGATAACATATATTAACCCTATGCGGTATTATCTTGATATAATTGTAGGTGTATTTTTAAAAGGTCTTTATTTTGACAGGCTTGAAGACCCTACATTTGCATTATTTATCTTAAGTGTATTGTATATTGGACTTGCAGCTTTATATTTAAGAAAAAAATTAAATTAGAAATATATATGCCGTCATCAAAAGAGTATCTTGATTTTATTTTAGACTGTTTATCAAATTTAGATAATATATCATATAAATCTATGATGGGTGAGTATCTGATATATTATAATGGTAAGCATATTGCGGGAATTTATGATAACAGATTACTGCTTAAAAATGCAGATAATCTTTCATCTATTATGCATGAATATATTCTTGAAAAACCTTATCCAAATGCAAAAGATATGGTAGTTGCTGATGATATAGAAGATAAAGAGTATTTAGCAGATATATTTAACTTTTTATATGAAAGACTGCCATTTCCAAAAAAGAAAAATAGTAAAAAATAAAAAATAAGCCTTATAAATTTTATACGATTTATAAGGCTTAAAATTTTTATAAATAAGTAATATTATTAGGTTTTCTTGAAGTTATCTGACGAGTTTTATATACTGGCACTCCAAAAAGCTGTGCACCAGCAATATATTCATCATCTTTAAGTCCTAAAGCATCTCTTAATGGTTTATAAACTCTTGCAACACTTGTGAAATAGCCAGCCCATACACAGCCAATATTATGAGCATGTGCAGAAAGTTCAAAATAAGCAAGGGCAGTGCTGCCGTCTTCTGCTTTCCATGCATATTTATCTGGAAGAACTGAAACAATAATATGTGGAGCATCTCTCATAATAACATCTTTTCCGCTTTTATATGCTCTTGCTAAAAGTTTATAATGAAGTGCATGTTCTTCTGGTACTTCTGATATATGTTCCTGCATATATTTAACAACTAAATCGCCCAATTTAGCAGTTTCTTCTCTTGATTTTGTAATAATCCATCTGTTATTGTGTGTATTTTTTGCAGAAGGTGCATATCTTACATTATCCATGATTTTATTAAGAGTTTCATCATCTACAGTATTTTTTCTAAAAACACGCACACTTCTTCTTGTTTTTATAAAAGTATCAAGCTGTTCAGGAGTAGCAAGTGTATCTTTATTTACTTTACTGAACTGTGCAGGGTCTAAATTTTCTACATAACATGCTTCATGAGGGCAGAAAGCAACACACAGCCCGCAGGAAATACATTTAGAAGCATTTTTTTCATCAATATATGGTGAACGCTCATCATCATTTTTAATAATTCCTGTTACACATACTGCTGAACATATCCCATCTTTTTTACATTTTTCTTTATCAAGGTGAAAAAATGGCATAATTCCTCCCAAATTATACATATTTTTATTTTTTATATATAAAAAATTAGCTAATTACAATAAAAAATTATAGAAAAGCAAAAAATAAGCCAGCATTTCTTATAAATCCAGATTTATAAAAGTGATTTTTTATAATACTGTCAATAAAATATATATTCCTTTTATTTTTAAGGCTGATAAATTCTTTTAATATTTTTTTCTGGTTACTGTTTAAAATATTTTCATACTGATTTAAAAAACATTCTGCCTGCATAATATTTTGAAAAACAGCCTGCTGCATATTTTTTCTGCCTTCTTTAAGTTTCTGCAGGGCAAATTTTAATGAATATGACTTTGCACCAAGAGTATTACTGCCATGCTGCCTGTAGTACATTGTAGGTTTATCTATATAGCTGATATGCCCAAATGCTGCAGCAGTTAAAGCAAGCCAGTAATCATGCATAATTGCATTTTTATTAATATGCCCGCATATTTCTTTTAATGGTTTATTAATCATAATAGTACAGCCGGAAACAACATTGCCCATTAAAAGCCTGTTAAAAGAAATATTTTTTGTATTTAGTTTTTCACTTTTATTATGCGATTGATTTATTATATTTAAACTGCTGTCAGTAACTGTTTTATCCGTAAATACAAGAAGGGGAGTAGTAGCAGAATATTTTTTCTCAAGAGCAGTCATTTCTTTATATGTAATTTCTATTTTATTATCAAACCATACATCATCATGGTCAGAAAACATAATATATTCAGCATTTGATTTATCCATTAAGGTAGAAAAATTTTCTTTTATACCCTGCCTTTTACTGTTTTGGCTGATGGAAAATATATTATTATATTGCTTTTTATAATTTTGTAATATATTTAATGTACTATCAGTAGATATATCATCATTAATGTATATGTGATAATCATTGTAAGTTTGGTTTAAAATGGAATCAATTTGGCTTTCTATATATTTTTCAGAGTTATAAGAAGCCATTAAAATATCAATATTACTCATAATATCTACTTTGAATTTTTTTTAAATTATATCATTTGATATAAACTTGTCAATCATTTATAGGATGGTAGTTATGAAAATAAATATATCAGAAGTGTTTTATTCTACTCAGGGTGAAGGTAAATATATAGGAGCAGCTCAAGTTTTTATCAGGCTTTCAAAATGTCCCTTTGACTGCCCGTACTGCGATACAGATACGCAGGATAAAGAATACTTTGAAATAAATAATCATAAATATATTAATCCAGTATCAGCAGAAGAATTAGCAGAAATTGTTCTAAAAGAATTTGGAGCAGGTGATAATTTCCACAGTTATTCTATTACAGGCGGTGAGCCGTTAATTCATTATGAATTTGTAAAAGAACTTGCTGGCATTTTAAAGAATAAATCAAAAGCAAAGCTGTTTTTAGAAACAAGCGGACTTATTACAAAATATTTTAAAGAGCTTGATGATATTTTTGATATTATGAGCATTGATATAAAAACTCATTCTGAAAAAGTATTAAAAAATCTGCCTGTTTTATTAGAAACTGTAAACAGCTTAAAACATACTGATTATTATTTAAAACTTTTACTGCCGGAAGATAATGCAAAAGAAATTATAGATTATACAGCACTTGAGCTGCATAAATATAATATAAAAAATATTATTATTCAGCCTGTAGACAGTATAATCACGAAAGATACTATTGATTACTTGTATAATATGTATTATAGTAAAAATATAGAAGCAAGAATAATTCCTCAAACACATAAAATTCTTGCGATACCATAGTTGACTTTTTACTTTAATAGTGATAAGATTAGTTTATGATGATACAAGATAAATTACTTCTTCTTGAAGAAAAGCTTGAAAAACTGCTTGCAGAATATAATGCAGTTAAGCAGGAAAGAGATTTACTTCTTGAGAAGAATAATAGTTTATTAATTCATATAGGTAATATCGAAACAGAAAACAGTCTTTTAAAGCAGAATAAAGAGATTGTTAGAAAGCGTATAGAAAATATGCTTATAAAGCTGGAATCTTAGTTTGAGGGAATATGGGTTCTTTTGAATTAACAATATTAGGTCAGCATTTGCTGCTTAATATACCAGAAGGGCAGGAGCAGTATTATAGAGATATTGCAAAAGAGCTTTCTGGTATGATGGACGAATTTTTAAAAAAATCTCAACTAAGGTCTGATGCTAAAGCAGCAGTAAGTGTTGCTTATAAATTACTGCTTGAAAATAAGCAGTTAAAAGAAACTATCTCTTACTATGAAAGTATTGATAGTAAGATTGATGATTTAATTACAAAAGTGGATAATAAATAATCCCCTGCGGTGTTTGTAAAACTTTTTGACATGCTGGAGCCAACACTTTTTAATTAATAGTCGCGATGCATGTTGTGGTGTGCAGGTCGGACTTGTATCCGAAAGCCTAAAGCAGCACAGAGCGGCGCCTGTTTGTAACAGGCTACAGTGTCAGTTGTGAACGGCATACGCGGGGGTTAATAAAAATAATTTCGTTGTTTGACTAAAACACGGATTTTTATAGATTTATCGGATAATATTTTAATGAATTTAGCTGATGCAATGCGTCCGCATTCATTTGATGATATAGTTGGTCAGGAGCATTTAACAGGCCCTGATGCATTGTTAATATCGTTAATAGAAAGCGCATCTTTTGACTCTATTATGTTTGTTGGTCCTCCGGGGACAGGCAAAACAAGTATGGCAGAAGTGACAGGGAAACAAATGGACTGCCCTGTGTACAAAATCCATGCTGCTGTTAGTGGTGCAGCTGATTTAAAAAGGCTGGCTGAACAGGCTGTATATGAAAAAAACATAATAGTATTTATAGATGAAATTCATAGATACAATAAATCTCAGCAAGATATTCTGTTAAAATTAATAGATGACAGAAAAATCAAACTGATAGGCGCTTCTGCCGAAAATCCGTATTTCAACTTAGTTCCTGCTTTGCGTTCAAGAAGTATTATGTTTAAATTCAAAGCTATTAGTGATGAAGCCTTTGAAAAGCAGTTTGCTAAAGCCTGTGAACATATTAAAAAAATGCAGAATGTTTCTGAAGTAGTAGAAAATGGTGCATTAAAACATATAATTTCTTTAGCTCAAGGGGATTGCAGAAGGTTTTTAAATCTTCTTGAGATATCAGCATTAACAGGAAACAGGCAGGGAGATACATTATATCTTTCAACAAAAGAAATAGAAAGTATTATGCCTGTTAATCAATTTTCAGACGACGAATTTTACGATATTTTATCTGCTATGATAAAAAGTATCAGGGGAAGCGACCCTGATGCTGCATTATTATGGTGTTTTAAATTAATTAAAAACGGGGTTTCTCCTGAAGCTGTGTTTAGAAGATTAATGATTTCTGCTTCAGAAGATATTGGCAATGCTTTCCCAGACGGGCAGATTTTTGTTAATGCCTGCTATAATTCTTTTATGAATGTGGGAGTGCCTGAAGGGTATATAATACTTGCCCATGCAGTAACTTTTCTTGCCTCATGCCCTAAAAGTAACAGAAGCTATAATGGGTATCATAAGGTAATGGATTATCTTAAAGACCATGACCCTGTGGTGCCAGAGAATATAAGGCAAAATCCAAAAGGGTATAAGTATCCTTTTGATTATGGTAATTTTATTAAACAACGCTATATAAGTGATAATCTTGTGTTTTATCATCCATCTAATTTTGGATTTGAACAGAAGATTAAAGAAAGATTACATAATCTGTGGAATAATATTAAAGATTATGAATAAACAAGATATTCGTAATAAAATAAAAGTGTTAAGGAATAGTTATTCTAGTGATGAACTGCAAGATAAATCATTAAAAATAACTAATGCTTTTTATAAAAAATATTCTTTTTTAAACATTTTCTTATTCTATTATCCCATAGAAAACGAGGTAAATACTCTGCCGCTTATAGAAAGGCTTTTTGCTGAAGGTAAAAAAATATTTTTACCTGTAGTATGCGGTAAGGATATGATATTTAAGCAGTTTGAAGGTTTTGATAAACTACATGCTGGTAAGTTTGGTATTTATGAGCCGGCAGGTAAAGAGCTTGATATTCTGCCAGATATTATGTGTATTCCTGGTGTTGCTTTTGATGAAAGTTGTAATCGCATAGGATATGGCGGTGGTTATTACGACAGGTATTTAGCAGTAGAGAATACTATTATTAAATCAGCTTTTGCCTATGAATTTCAAGTTATAGACAAAATTGAAACAGAAAGCTTTGATAAACCTGTAGATGAAGTGTTTACAGAAAATCGTATTATTATCAGGAGGGCGTAATGAGCTATTATATTATAGTAGAACTTGTTTGTGTATTGGCAGGTCTTGCAGCTGGGTATTTAGTTGCCAAAAAAATGAAAGAAGAAGAAAATAAAAAATTAAACAATACAGCAGAAGATATAATTTCAAAAGCTAAAAAAGAGGGCGAAGAAATTATAAAAGAAGCAAAACTGGAGTCTAAAGAAATTATTTTTAAAGGTCGCCAGGATTTAGAAAAAGAAATAAAAGAAAAGAAAAAAGATATCAGCCATATTGAGCGTAAGCTTGAAGCCAGAGAAGAAACTTTAGAAAAGAAAATGGAATCAGCTTTACGCAAAGAAGAACAGCTTGTTAAAAGAGACCAGGAATATGACAGGCGTATGAAAGATATTGATGCTCTTAAAGCTAAAAATGAAGAAATTAAACAGAGCTTAATTAAAGAAGTTGAACGGGTTGCCTGCATGACTGGCGAAGAAGCTAAAAAAATGCTTATAGAGCAAATGGTTGATGAAGCTAAAAAAGACTCTGCAAGAACTATAAGAGAGTTAGAAGAAGAAGCAAAAAATGAATCTGAAAAAAGAGCAAGAAGTATAATTTCTACAGCTATACAACGCTGTGCTTCTGAATTTACAAATGATATTACTGTTACTTTAGTTAACCTGCCAAATGATGAAATGAAAGGCCGTATTATCGGTAGAGAAGGCAGAAATATTAGAACATTCGAAACTATTACTGGTGTAGATATTATTGTTGATGATACTCCAGAAGCAGTTATTTTATCAAGCTATGACCCATTCCGCAGAGAAACTGCAAAATTAACATTAGAAAAATTAATTACTGATGGCAGAATACACCCTGCAAGAATTGAAGAACTGCACCAAAAAAGCAGACAGGAAATGGATAAACATATTTTAGAACTTGGTGAAGAAACTGTATTTAACTTAGGTATCCACAATATGAGCCAGGAAATTTTAAAACTTATTGGCAGATTAAAATACAGAACAAGTTATGGTCAAAATGTATTAGGTCATTCTATAGAAGTTGCTACTATTGCAGGTATTATGGCAGCAGAACTTGGTCTTGACCCAAAAATAGCTAAAAGAGCAGGTCTTTTACATGATATTGGTAAAGCAATAGACTATGAAGCAGAAGGCTCACATACTACAATCGGTGTTGAAGTAGCTAAGAAAAATAAAGAAGACTGGCGTATAATTAATGCTATTGCCAGCCACCATGGTGAAGAAGAATTTAAATGTATTGAAGCTATACTTGTACAGGCAAGTGATGCAATATCAGCTTCCCGCCCTGGTGCAAGGAGAGAAGTATTAGAAAGCTACATTAAACGACTTGAACAGCTTGAAGAAGTTGCATCTTCTTTTGAAGGTGTTGCAAAATCATTTGCTATACAGGCAGGTAGAGAAGTTAGAATTATTGTAGAGCCAGATAAAGTAAATGATGACGGTTTAGTAGTTCTTTCTAAAGATATATCTAAAAAGGTAGAGGAAGAATTAACATATCCTGGACAAATAAAAGTTATGGTTATTAGAGAGTCCAGAGCTATAGAATATGCTAAATAAAGTTATATTGACTTATAAATAAGGCTTTTTAAGCTGGATAGTTTTTATACTATCCAGCTTTTTTATTTTTATGCGGTATTTTTTATTCATTTTATTAATCATCTGTAACTTTTTTTCACAGGCTCTATGAAAGGGAATATAATATATTTACGGATTATTTATACAGCCTGACTTAGTTCAGGTAGTCATTTAACCGTTTTTTAAGAGCTTTCTTTTTAAGTTTTTCTAATGCTCTATTTTCAAGCTGTCTTACACGCTCTCTTGACACACCCATACTTTCACCAAGTTCTTCTAATGTTTGAGGCTGGCCGCCATCAAAACCATATCTTTTAATAATAATCTCAGCTTCACGAGGGTCAAGACTTGAAATGATTTCATCAATTGATGATTTTAAAGTTTTTGCGATAATTACTTTTTCCACATTAGAATCTTCATCTTCTATAGAGTCAAGAAAAGTTTTATCTTCATCATTTCCTATATAATTATCTAGTGAGAGATATGATTTAGAAGCCATTAAGACTTCTTCAATTTCTTCTGCAGGAATATCAGTAGCTTTTGAAATTTCTTCAACAGATGGTGCTCTGCCAAGTTCTTTTGTAAGTTTTTCTGTTGCTGAGTTAATTTTATAAAGATAGGTAGTATGTTTTACTGGCATTTTAACAGTACTGCCTTGCTCATTAAGAGCCTGTACTATAGCCTGTTTAATCCACCATACTGCGTATGTAATAAATTTAGTACCTTTTGATGGATCATACCTTTTTGCTGCTTCTAAAAGTCCAATATTACCTTGATTAATTAAATCAAGTAAGGGAACATCCTGAGTTTTATATTTATTTGCAATGGATACTACAAACTTTAAGTTAGCAAGAATAAGTTTTTTTAATGCTTCTTTATCTCCCTGCTGTATTTTATATCCCAGCTCCATTTCTTCTTCATGGGTATATGGTTTATATGCAGAGATATTTTTAAAATACTGCTGCATAGCATCTTCTGTTGCATTGTCATTAAGTTCTGTTACAGGGTCAATATTTAAATCTAATATTTCGTCATCTAAGTTAGAAAAATTATCCTGTATATTATCGTGTAATTTATCTTCCATACTATACCTTAAAAAAATATAAAGTACTATATCATAAATTATATGTTTTGTCATTTATTACTTTTATAATTTTTTAAAATTATTTTTTATAATTTAACTATCAGTAAATATTTGATAAATTAGTATTAAGTAAATATTTATAAAAAAAGCGGGTTATTAAAGCCCGCTTTTTTATTTTATTAACTCTTTAGAGAGTTGAGCGTAGCGAAACCAAAAACTACTGGCTATGCCAGTAGATGACAAAATCTTAT
>CALUWI010000005.1 GCA_944324465.1 uncultured Mucispirillum sp.
TTTTGTAATAAATCATCAATAAAATTATAAAATTATAAAATTTATCTTTATTTTCTTTCTGTTTTATTATATAAATCTTATTTATTATTCAATATATGAGGTAAAAAATGGATAAAGCTATTGTTTTAGCAAGCGGCGGGCTTGACAGTTGTGTTACTATAGCTTGTGCTGTAAATGATGGGTATGATGTTTCACTTTTACATATAAATTATGGACAAAGAACTCAAAAAAGAGAAGATAAAGCTTTTGATGATATAGCAGCTTATTATAATATAAAAAATAAAATGACAGTAGATATTGACTATTTAAAAAGGATAGGCGGTTCATCATTAACTGATATGTCTATGAAAGTGGAAGAAGATACTACTCCGTCATCAAATGTCAGCAGCCTGCCTTCTACTTATGTGCCGTTTAGAAATGCAAATATGATTTCTATTGCTGTAAGCTGGGCAGAAGTTATTGGTGCTAAAAAAATATATGTTGGTGCTGTTGAAGAAGATTCAAGCGGGTACCCAGACTGCAGAGAAATATTTTATGAAAAATTTAATGATTTATTATCTGTTGCTCTTGCACCAGAAAGTAATGTGCAGATAGTTACACCAGTTATACATTTAACTAAAAAAGATATTGTAAAAAAAGGCATAGAACTTAAAGCTCCACTTCATCTTACATGGAGCTGTTATCAAAATGAAGATGCAGCATGTGGAGTATGTGAAAGCTGTAAATTAAGGTTAAAAGGGTTTGAGCTTGCAGGCGAAAAAGACCCTATACCATATAAATAAAATAATAAAGGGAGATAGATATGACTTTAAAAGAACAAATTTTAGAAGACATTAAACACTACATGAAAGAAAAAGATAATGTAGCATTAAATGCTGTCAGAATGTTAAAATCTGATGTTAAAAATGCTGAAATTGCTGCAATTAAAGAGCTTGATGATGAAGGCGTAATTAAAGTCGTTGCATCAAGTATAAAAAAACGCAAAGATTCTGCAGAAATATATATAAAAAACGGCAGGCAGGATTTAGCAGATAAAGAGCTTGCAGAAATTAAAGTATTAGAAAAATATTTACCAGCTCAGCTTGATGATGAAGCAATTAAAGCAGTTATTAATGAAGTTATTGCATCTCTTGATGATAATATGAAGAAAAACTTTGGTGCTGTTATGAAAAATGTAATGGCAAAAGTAGGTTCTTCTGCAGAAGGTAAAAGAGTAAGTGAGTTAATAAAAGGTATGTTATAGTATGGGCGTAGTAGATATTATAATTATAGTATTTATACTTGTCTTTGCATTTAAAGGAACGATTAATGGCTTTATTACAGAAGCTATCAGCATATTAGGTATAATTTTAGCCTTACTTTGTTCCTATATGCTTTATGAACCGCTTTTTAAAGTAATGCAGGCAGTTGGTTTTGGCAAACAGGGTGCATCTATTGCCGCATATATTTTAGGTTTTTTAATTGTGTATGTTATTGTTATAATATTAGGCAATCTTATACACAGAACATTACAGGTTATTCATTTAGGCTGGATAAATAAAGTATTTGGCTTTTCATTTGGTATATTAAAAGGGGCTTTTATAGCAAGTGTTATACTTTGGATAATTGTTTCTGTATTTCCAAATAAAGTTAAATTTGTGCAGGACATAAAAAGCTCACAAACAGCTCAGGTTACTATGAAAGTACTGCCTTACTGTTATGACAGGCTGAACGCTGTTTCTAATATAGACAGGTTTAACCCATTTAAATAAATTATAAGGGATGATATGAAATTTGATATTGCAGCATTAGAGTTTGAATCTTTTAAAGAATTTTTACTTGATAATTTTGTTTCATCATTTTCAAAATCATCCTTTAAAGTTATTAACATACTTCATGATATTGAAAGTATTTATAAAAGACAGAATGAAATAAGGCAGGCTGCAGAATATAGAGAAAGTTCATCATTTATTGATGATGATAATGATTTTTTCAGCCTGTTTTACTCTCTTACAGATAAAACAAAATCTTTTGACCCAATGGATTTTGTAATAATCAAAAATTTCCTTGTAAAAATTTCACTTCTTAAAGAAGCGTTAGAAGAAAAAAAATATACTCATTTAATAAGTTACAGCGAAAGTTTTGCATCGTATCAGTATTTAATAGATTTAATAAGCCAGTCTATTAATGATAAAGGTGCTGTAAAAGATGATGCAACACCAAAATTACAGGAAATAAGGTATTCTTTAAATCAGTTTAAAAATAATATTCGCAAACTTCTTTCTAATATTTTTAATTCCACAAATGCTGATAAATTTATTCAGGATAAAGTTATCGTTTTAAGAAACGGCAGATATACAATACCTTGTAAAACAAATTTCAGCCAGTATATTCAAGGTATTATTCAGGATAAATCAGCAAGCGGGCAAACATTATATATTGAGCCAGCATCAATAGTTTCTGAAAATAATGCTATGCAGGAATTAATTATTGAAGAATCAGAAGAAATTGCAAAGATTATTTATACATTGATTACTTCTGTTAAATCTTCATTAGTAGATTTAAATAAAACAGTAAAAAACTATTCATATTTAATGATGATATTAGAAATAGGGCTTTTCTATTCTAATAAACAGCATACTTTTGGTGAGCTTGGAAGCAGTATGGTTTTTTCTCAAGTTCATCATCCACTTTTATATTTAAGAAAAGGTGATAATTCAATACCTATTGATTTTACCATAGATAATCAAGGCGACCATATTATAATTACAGGTCCAAATACTGGTGGTAAAACAGCAGCCTTAAAATCTATAGGTTTAAATCATTTAATATCATACTGCGGACTTCCTGTTTTTGGTAAATATTTTAAATTTATGGCTTTTGAAAGTATATTAGCAGATATTGGAGATAACCAGTCCATTATTATGGATTTAAGTACATTTTCATCTCACATGGTAAATATTAATAATATAGTGGAAAGGGCAGACAGTAAAACATTAGTATTGTTTGATGAATTAGGAACAGGAACAGAGCCTAGAGAAGGTGCATCTTTAGCAGTTGCTATACTTAAATATTTAAGAAAAAAAGGTGCAACGGTTATTCTTACAACTCACTTTACAGAAGTAAAAAATTATGCACTTAACAGCGATAATGCATATTTTTATGCTGTAGATTTTGATTATGATAATTTAAGTCCAAGGTATAAATTGATAAAAGATGTTATGGGAAAATCAGACCCTATAATGATAGCTGAAAGGCTTGGATTTAATAAAGAAATTATAACAGATGCTGAAGAAGAATTAATGCGGTATAAATCTTCTATTGAAGTGCAGGTAGAAGAATTAAACAGGATGAGAGCAGAAGCAGAGCATACTAAAAAAATACTTGCTGCAAAAGAAAAAGAACTGCAGGAAAAAGAAGAAGTATTTAATGCTGCAAATCAGGAACTGCAGAAAAAACTTAATTCTAAAGAAATAGAGTTATTAGAAGAAACATATTCACTTTTACAAAAAAGCAGAAGGCTTGCAAACCAGAAAGAAAAACTTACAAATGAAGAAATAGAAAATGTTATTAAAAAAACTTCTTCTAAAATAGAAGATGTTAAAGCAAAACAGGTAACTATTGAAGATATAAAAGTTAATGATATTATATTTCTTGATAAATATAATAGTCAGGTAAAAATATTAGAGATTTCTGGCAATAATGTTACAGTAGATTTAAATGGCATGAAAATGAAAATGAAGAAAAATGACATTGTCGGCCATAAAGTAGAGCAGGTAAAACCTAAAACTGTTAAAATAACAAATAATACAAGCAAAAGCAGTTCTAAAAGAGAAATTGTGCTTGTAGGCAAGCGAGTTGAAGAAGCACTTGATTTACTTGAAAAATTTATAGATGATTTACTACTTACAAGTTATGATAAAGCATATGTTGTTCATGGCAGAGGTTCTGGTCAGTTAAGAAAAGCAGTTCATGAATATTTAAGAGTGCATCCAAAAGTTGCTAAATACTATTTAGCAGAAAATAATGAAGGCGGTAATGCTGTAACTATAATTGAGTTTTAAATATCCTTATTATAGTTTACGGGGCATACGATAGTATCGTCAAAAAATGTTACTTTTCCTGTAGCTATACCATATTTTGCACCAACTACAATAATTTTGCCTGATTCTATATACGGTTTTAAGATAGAGCTGCTTTTTATTTTATCTACTGTGTGATATACATTTAAATCTTCTGCCCGCTCTAATAAGTCAAATTTATTATTAGTTTCTTTTGCAGCTCTATCTATTGAGGGCTGTACTTCATGAAGAATATCTTTTATATATCCAAGTTCAGCACCCTCATGGTCTTCAATACAGCTTTTAACTGCACCGCAGTTTTCATGTCCCATAACTATCACAATATCTACACTGCTGTGAGTAACTGCATATTCTATACTGCCCATTTCAAGAGCTCCCACCACATGTCCTGCTGTGCGTATTATAAAAAAATCACCCATTTCAGCATTAAATATTCTTTCAGGAGAAATTCTTGCATCAGAGCATGTAACAATAACCGCCTGCGGATTTTGCCCATGTATTGCCATTTGACGAACTCTTTCTATATTACTTACAGGGGCAGAATGGAGAGTGTATGATGTAAACTGCTCATTTCCTTCCTTTAAGATATCAAGAGTTGTTGAATGGTCTTCTACATGATAATTCCAAAATTCTATAAATGCTTTTAAAAATTTTTTAAACATATATCTCTCAGTGGTTTTATTTATATTATTTTATATTATAAATTACAAATAATCAAATATTTATTAAGCAGTTTTTTTGAAATTTTTTGGTTTAAGTCATTTTTTAGTGATTTTTTTAATTAAAATTATTGACTATACAAAAGAATTTATATAACATAACAATTTAAATTAGATATTACAGGAGTTATTATGAATAAAGTGGTAAATGTTGGAATAATAGGCTACGGAGTTGTAGGCAAAGGAACTGTTGCCGCTTTAATGGATAATTTTGAGACTGTTAAGCGTAAAACAGGTATAGATATTATTGTTAAAGGCATTGCAGATATTAATATTGATAAAGTAAAAGACAACTATCTGCCTAAAGTAGATATTTTAACAAAAGATGCAATGGAGCTTATTACCAATAAAGATATAGATATTATTGTAGAGCTTGTTGGCGGATATACTTTTGCAAAAGATTTTGTAAAAGCAGCATTACAGAACAAAAAACATGTTGTTACTGCAAATAAGGCACTTCTTGCAACTTATGGCAGTGAAATATTCCCGCTTGCTTATGAAAATGGTGTAGATATTGGTTTTGAAGCATCTGTTGGCGGCGGTATTCCTATTATCAGAGTTATGAAAGAAGATTTAGCAGTTAATAATATTAATGAAATTTATAGTATTATTAACGGCACAGCTAACTATATCTTAACAAGAATGACAGAAGAAGGCAAAGAGTTCAGCGAAGTATTAAAAGATGCACAAAAGCAGGGCTATGCAGAAGCAGACCCTACTTTTGATATAGAAGGAATAGATTCAGCTCATAAATTATCTATTCTTTCATCTATTGCTTTTTCTACAGTTGTGCGGGTGGATAAAATATTTGTAGAAGGTATTTCAAATATTAAACCTATTGATATAGCTATTGCAAAAGAATTTGGCTGTGTTATCAAACTTTTAGCTATCGCAAAAAGGCATGATAATGATATAGAAGTAAGAGTTCATCCTACAATGATACCATTAACTAATACTCTTGCTCAGGTTAATGGTGTATTTAATGCTGTATATGTAAAATCAGATAAAACAGGGCCTACACTCCATTATGGACGAGGTGCAGGAAGTGAGGCAACAGGTGCTGCAGTAGCTGGTGATATTATTAATATTGCAAGAAATATTGCTCAAGGTATAAATGTAAGAGTGCCTGTATTAGGTTATGTAGAAAAAGAAGAAAATATTAATATTATTGATATAAAAGATATTTGTTCAGCTTTTTATATGAGATTAATGGTTGAAGATACACCGGGTGTATTAGCTCAAGTAGGGCTTATACTTGCAAATAATGGTATAAGTGTATCTTCTGCACTGCAAAGAGAAGCTGGAGTAGACTGCAAAGGCTGTGTGCCGCTTGTATTTATGACACATGAAGTAATTGGCAGCAGCATAATAAATGCAGTAAAAGAAATAGATTCTAAATCATTTGTTAAAGAAAAAACAGTGATAATCAGAGTGGAAGGCAATTAATGAAATATATAGTGTTACTTTGTGATGGTCTTGCAGACAGACCAATAAAAGAATTAGATAATAAAACTATTATAGAATATGCAAATATTCCAAATATACACAAAACTGCAGAGCAGGGAATATGCGGCTATATTCAAACAACACCAGAAGGTATGGCTCCAGGAAGTGATATATGTAACTTAAGCATATTTGGTTATAATCCTAAAAATTACTATACTGGCAGAAGTCCCCTTGAAGCCTGCAGTATGGGTATAGAACTTGGTGAAAACGATATGGCTTTTCGCTGCAATACTGTAACTATTACTGATAATATTATGGAAAGTTTTACAGCTCACCATATAGAAGAAAAATATGTGGAAAATATTATAAATGCTTTAAATCAGGAATTTCAAGGTGAAGGCATAGAGTTCTATAAAGGTGTAGGCTATAGAAATTTAATGGTAATCCGTAATACTTCTAATATGGAATTATTTACTACTCCGCCACATGATATAAGCGATAAAGATACTACTTCTTATGCTCCAAAAGGAAAAGGTGCTGAAAAATTAATAGAAATAATGAAAAGGGCAAAAGAAAAAGTATTTAATGGAAGTATAGATACTGGTAAAGCTACAAATATCTGGCTCTGGGGGCAGGGTAAAAAACCTGCACTTCCTGCTTTTATTGATGAATATAAAGTAAAAGGTGCTGTTATATCAGCTGTAGATTTAATTAGAGGTATTGGTGTATGTGCTGATATGAATATAATTAAAGTGCCGGGTATTACAGGTTTTACAGATACTAACTTTAAAGGCAAGGCAGAATATGCTGTAAATGCATTAAAAGATTATGACTATGTTTTTATACATGTGGAAGCTCCAGATGAAGCAGGTCATTTAGGCAGCATAGAAGAAAAAATTAAGGCAATAGAGCTTATTGACAGCCAGATGATGCCTGTTATTTTAGATGGCTTAAAACAGTATGGTGAATACAGGCTTTTAATTACACCAGACCATGCAACACCTATTGAATTAAAAACACATTCATCTGAAAAAATACCAGCCATTATTTTTGGTTCTGATATTAAAGCAGATGAAAATAAAACATATACAGAACATATTAAATCGCCATCTTTTGATTTAAAAGAAGGTTATAAAATAGCAGAATTATTTATAAAAAATTAAGTAAAATAAATTGGAGGAATTTGTGAGTCTTGTTGTTATGAAATTTGGCGGCACAAGTGTAGGCAGTATAGAACGCATACGCAATGTTGCAAAAATAGTAGAAAAGAAAAAAGACGAAGGCCATGATGTTATTGTTGCAGTTTCTGCAATGTCTGGCGAAACTGACAGACTTATCGGCCTTTTAAAAGAAATCACACCTGATTACTCATTAAGAGAATATGACCAGCTTGTTTCTACAGGTGAAACTGCATGTATCCCGCTTGTTACTCAGGCACTTTTAGTGGATGGATATGATGCAATATCATTAACCGGTTTACAAATCGGTATGGAAACGGATATTGCTCACTCTAAAGCTCGTATTCTGAATATTAAAGGCGATAGAATAAAAAAAGCAATTAGTGAAGGCAAAATAGTTGTTGTAGCAGGTTTTCAAGGCTATAATGTGGAAACTGGAGATATTACCACTTTAGGCAGAGGCGGTTCAGATACTACTGCTGTTGCAATAGCTGCTGCAGTAAAAGCTGATGTATGCGAAATATATACAGATGTTGACGGCGTATATACTGCTGACCCAAGAATTGTTAAAAATGCTAAAAAATTAGATACTATTTCCCATGAAGAAATGCTTGAACTTGCATCCCTTGGTGCAAAAGTTCTGCAGTCAAGAAGTGTTGAACTTGGAATGAATTATAATGTAGATATTATGGTGCTTTCTTCTTTAGAAGATAAACCAGGCACTCTTGTAACATCAAAGGAGGATAAAAATATGGAGCGTATCGTTGTTTCAGGCGTTACTAGTGATAAAAATCAAGCAAAAATAACACTTTTAGGTGTAAAAGATGAGCCAGGAGTGGCTGCACAAATATTTATAGGTTTAGCAGAAGCAAATATAAATGTAGATATGATTATTCAAAATGTAGCTAAAGAAGACGGCAAAACTGATATTTCTTTTACAGTTCCTAAAACTGACCTTATAAAAGCTAAAGCAGCATGTGAAAAATTAGGAAAAGATGCAGGTGTTACAGAAATATTATCTGATGAAAATATTTCAAAAGTATCTATTGTTGGTATTGGTATGAAAAGCCATTCCGGCGTTGCTGCTACTATGTTTAAAGTGTTATCAGATAACCAGATTAATATAAAAATGATTTCAACAAGTGAAATAAAAGTTTCCTGCATAATTGAAGAAAAATTTACTGAACTTGCAGTTCGTGTTCTTCATAGTGCATTTATAACTGAGAAACAAGATGGACAGCTCTAATAAAAAAATATTTTTATATGATACAACATTAAGGGACGGTACTCAGTCTGAAGATGTAAATTTTACTGTTATTGATAAATTAAGAATAGCAGAACGGTTAATTGAATTTGGCATAGACTGTATAGAAGGGGGATGGCCAGGCTCAAACCCTAGAGATATGGAATTTTTTAATGCTTTAAAGAAAAATAAAAGTATTGATATAAATAAAATATCTGCTTTTGGTTCTACAAGGCGTGCTAAAAAAACATGTGAAAATGATGAAATAATACAGGCACTTCTTGAAGCAAATGTTCCAAATATTACTATTTTTGGTAAAACATGGGATTTGCATGTTAGAGAAGCCTTAAAAATATCTCTTGATGAAAATATTGAAATTATCCACGATACTGTCCGCTATTTGAAAAGCAAAGTGGATAAAGTTTATTATGATGCAGAGCATTTTTTTGACGGCTATAATGCTAACCCAGAGTATGCATTAAAAACACTGCTTGCTGCTCGTGATGCAGGGGCAGACTGTGTTATACTTTGTGAAACAAATGGCGGAGCAATGCCTGATAAAGTTGCAGAAATAGTTGCTGTTGTAAAAAATACACTTGGTGATTATCCTTTTGGAATACATGCTCATAATGACTGTGAAATGGCTGTTGCAAACAGTATTGTTGCAGTTAGAGGTGGAGCAAGCCATGTTCAAGGCACTATTAACGGCTATGGTGAAAGGTGCGGTAATGCCAACCTTTGCTCTATTATTCCAAACCTGCAGCTTAAATATGGATATAATTGCATAACAAGTGAAAGTTTAACTAAATTAAAAAGCCTATCAGACTTTTTAGATGAAATAGGTAACTTAAAGCATAATACTCACAGACCTTATGTTGGCAAATCTGCTTTTGCTCATAAAGGCGGTGTGCATGTATCTGCTATCTTAAAAAACTCTAAAACTTATGAGCATATTGCTCCAGAGCTTGTTGGTAATACTCAAAGAGTTCTGTTATCAGATTTATCTGGTAAAAGTAACTTAATCTATAAGGCAAAAGAATTTGGCTTAGATATTGAAAGCCAGTCTGATACTATACAAAATGTATTGCAGCAGCTTAAAGAACTGGAAAACAGAGGGTTTCAGTATGAAGGTGCAGAAGCATCTTTTGAACTTTTAATTAGAAGGGCAATGAACACTCTGCCGGAATTTTTTGATATTTTAAGCTACCGTGTAATTGATGAAAAAAATAAATCATTATCAGTTGCACCAATGGCAGAAGCAACAGTCAGAGTATCTGTTAATGGTGAAGTAGAGCATACAGCAGCAGGTGGAAACGGCCCTGTAAATGCACTTGATAAAGCAATAAGAAAAGCATTAATCCATTTCTATCCACAGCTTAAGGATATGGCTCTTGTTGACTATAAAGTTCGTATTTTATCAAGCCACAATGGTACACAGGCAACAACCCGTGTTCTTGTAGTAAGCCAGGATTCAGCTGCTACATGGAGCACTGTAGGGGTTGCAGAAAACATTATTGATGCCAGCTATCAGGCTCTGCTTGATTCTATTATTTATAAACTTTTAAAAGATAATAAATAAAAATTAATACCTGCTGTATTTCAGCAGGTATTTTTTATGTGCAGAATTATATTCAGAATTATTTTAAGATATAGTATAAAAGTTATTTGAAATATTATAAGCTGTATATGCATACATAAAAATATTTGTATGTTTTTACAGATATAGTCTTTATATGCAGCTTTAAAATAAATATATGCAGGATATAAATTTTCATTATATATACTAACTTTAAAATATAAAGATAGTATATTATAATTTACTAAATGAATAATTAATTAAATAATGTAACAAAAAAATAGTTTTAAGGTAATATTTATCTTAAAAAGGGAATAAAAAAACTATTTTTGATTTTCAGATAATCCAATAAATTTATCCATTATATCATCAAGTTTACTAATAGAAACAGTACCCCACATTTCTTCTATTTTGTTATTGCCTATACCATGGGTATATTTTACTGTAACATCAGTAATAGAAGGCAGTATAATTAAATCAAGAAAAACATCTTTAATATTAAACATTAAATCAATAGAGCCATCTTCAGAAGGTGTGCCGCTTACTGTTAATGAGTATTTTTTGTAATACCTTAATGCAACTAATGCTGCCACTTCAACATGTTCTGCACTGAACGGTTCACCTTTACCAAATGACCAGCCTTTTTTTAGTTTAGCAATTTCTCTAATTCGTACTTCAAAGTTTTCCTGCATATAAGTAACCCATTTTAAAATTATTTATTTTTTAAATAATATACTTGCCATTTCTCTAAAAAACAAGTATAACTGAAAAACTATAATTTGTAAATAATTACTTTATTTTTGGGTTTTATTATGATTTATGATTTACATACACACTCCACACACTCTGACGGTATGCTTATTCCTGCAGAAGTAGCACGCACAGCACAAGTGCAGGGCTATCTTGGTATTGCATTAACAGACCATGTGGACAGTTCTAATATTTATCAAGTTTTACAGGCTAATTTAAAATTTAAAGAGTGGTTTAATAAATCAACAGATGATAATTTTAAAGTAATTGTTGGTGTAGAAATAACTCATGTTAATCCTAAAGATATTGCACCGCTTACTAAAATAGCAAGAGATAATGGTGCAGATATAGTTGTAGTTCATGGAGAAACAATTTCTGAGCCTGTTACTCCAGGCACTAACAGGGCAGCAATAGAAGCACATGTTGATATATTAGCCCATCCTGGACTTATGAGTTATGAAGATGCATGTTTTGCTGCAGAAAATAATGTTTATCTTGAAATTACTACAAGAAAAAGCCATGCATATACTAATGCACATGTTGCAAATATGGCAAGAAAAGCTGGAGCACAGCTTGTTATTGATAATGACGCTCACAGTCCTTCTGATTTTGTAGGCAGTGAAAAAGCATGTAAAATTATGCTTGGAGCAGGCATCAGTGAAGATGAAATAAAAAATATAATTAATAATAATAAAATAATATTTGAGAAAGCTATTGGAGGCAAAAATGGCTAAAAAAGATAAAATCAATATTGATAATACTGGTGTAGACAGGCTTGAAACATTTATGCAGAATAACATTAAAATGATTGTTATATTAATAACTGCATTAGTAGTATTATTTATTGCTGTATATCTTGGATATACTGCTTATGGTGTATCTAAAAATAAAAAGATTTCTTCTCTTAGTGCTGCAGAAATGGTAATGCTTGATAATGCTTCTGTTGATGCTTTTGCTGCATTATCTTCAACTGTACCATCATTAAAAGACTATATTGCTGTTCGCAGTGCAGGAATGTATTATATGTTTGGTAACAGCGAAAAAGCAGTAAGCGAGCTTCAAAAGGCTGGCGGCAGATTTTCAGAATTAAGTGCTGGTATGCTTTATGATTTAGGTCAGAATGTTGTTCCTGCAAACTATTTACAGGGTGAAATGAGAGAATTATGGTATTATAGAAATGTATTATCATCTAATGATAATAATACTGATAAAAATATTAATGATTTTAAAATGCTTTACCCAGAAAGCCAGCTTTTAACATTAGTTGAAAACTGGAATGTTAAATAGAAGCTCTATAAATTATGAGTATCACTCAAAAAATTAAAAAGATTTTTATAGCAGGTATACTGGCTCTTTTACCTATTGTAGTAACAGTATATCTGCTTTACTTTTTATATAATCTTGTAGTTTCAAAAGCCAGTCCAATTGTAAAAAAAATAGCACATCAATATAATTATGACTTTAGTGAATATATTTTTCAGATAGGTACATTTCTGCTTATCTTATTAATTATCTTTATTATTGGCATATTTACAAGAATGTATCTTGGTAAACTTTTTATTAAGATGCTTGATAATATTATGACACATATTCCTATTGCCCGTTCTATATATAATGCAACAAAGCAGGTTATAGATTCTTTTGGCAATACTTCCGGCTCATCATTTTCTAAAGTTGTGCTTGTAGAGTTTCCAAGACGGGATATGTGGATGATTGCATTTCTTGTTAGAGATTCGCTGCCTGTAATGCAGGAAGCATCTACAAAAGAGGAAAGTGTAAATGTTTTTATTCCAACTGCACCTAACCCTACATCTGGTTTTATTGCAGTAGTACCTAAAAAAGATATTAGAGAAATAGATATTACAGTGGAAGAAGGGATTAAATTTGTGCTTTCTGTTGGAATAATTAATTTAGATAAACATTCAGATATAAAAGAATTAGTAAAGGATAAATAAGTGTATATTAATTTAGGATTAATTGGAAACCCATTAACTCATACATTTTCTCCATTTATACATAACTATTTTTTATACAAATCAGGCCTTTGCGGCGGATATACTTGTTATGATATAAGTTTAGAAGAACTTGAAGAAACTATTATAATGTTTCAGAAATTTCATTTTAAAGGTGTAAATGTAACAGTTCCTTATAAGCAGGAAGTTATGCAGTTTTGTTCAGAGCTTGATATTACAGCAAAAAGTATAGGTGCTGTAAACACTCTGCATTTTACTGATAATGGAATTATTGGACATAATACTGATATTTTTGGATTTCATATGATGCTTGAAACTTCAGGTATTAATACATTAAATAAAAAAGTGCTGTTATTAGGTGCAGGTGGTGCTTCAAGAGCTGTTATACCATATTTATTAATGAATAAGCCTGAATATTTTTTAATAGCAAACAGAACAGTAGAAAAAGCTAAAGATTTATCATCACTATACGATAATAATGCAGATATTTGCAGTTTAGATGATTTACAGGGATTAGAGTTTGATATTGTTATTAATGCCACATCTATGGGCGTAAAAGGTGAGCCTTATACAGACTATGGATTTAAAATTAATGAAGCAGCAGTAGATATGATATATAAACCACAAATGACATCTTTTTTATCATTATACAGCAAAAATAATATAAAACTTGTAAACGGTCTTGCTATGCTTATTTATCAGGCAGCAGGTTCATTTAATATATGGACTGGATGCGATATTATACCAAATATGGAATATTTTAATAAGGCAGTATATAAGTAATTTAGTGGGCTATGCAGGAATTGAACCTGCGACACCCAACTCCGGAGGTTGGTGCTCTATCCACTGAGCTAATAGCCCTAAATCGCATAATGATATATAAAATAAACTTAAATAGCAAGTTATTTTTAAAAAATGTACTGTTAAAATTGTAAAAATCAAACATAGATAATTTTTTTTGTCATTTTTATATTATTATTCTTGACAAAACCTGATTAAAAGCTATAAAGTTATTTACATTTTAGGAGAGGATATTATGATACCACAAAAAAAATCAGCTTATAATGTTGCTGTTGTTGGAGCTACTGGTGCAGTAGGGCAGACTTTTTTAGATATTTTATCTGAAAGAAATTTTCCTATTGATAATTTAAAACTTTTAGCATCATCCAGGTCTGCTGGTAAAAAAATGCAGTATAATGGTAAAGAATATACTGTTGAAGAATTAACTCATGATTCATTTAAAGATGTTGATATAGCATTATTTTCTGCTGGTGCATCAAGGTCAAAAGAATTTGCACCATCTGCAGTTAAAGCTGGAGCTGTAGTAGTAGATAATTCTTCTGCTTTTAGAATGGATAAAGATGTACCATTAGTTGTGCCTGAAGTAAACCCAGAAGATGCATTAAAAAATAATGGTATAATAGCTAATCCAAACTGTACAACAATTATTATGCTTGTGCCTTTAAAACCACTGCATGATTATGCAAAAATTAAAAGAGTTGTTGTATCATCATATCAATCAGCTTCTGGTGCAGGAGCTGCAGCTACTATGGAATTAATGGAGCAGACAAAAGCATGGTCAAAAGGTGAATCAATTGAAATAAAAGCTTTTGCTCATCAGCTTCTTTTTAATGTTATTCCGCATATTGATGTGTTTACAGAAAATGGTTATACAAAAGAAGAAATGAAAATGTATAACGAAACTCGTAAAATGCTTCACTCTGATGAAATAAAAGTTAGTGCTACATGTGTTCGTGTGCCAGTGTTAACTGCTCATTCAGAAAGTGTTTTAATAGAAACTGAGAAAAAACTTACTCCTGAAAAAGCTAGAGAATTACTTTCTAATGCACCAGGTGTTAAACTTTATGATAATCCTGATGAAAAACAATATCCAATGCCGCTTTTAGCATCAGGGCAGGATTTATGCTATGTTGGCAGAATTAGGGAAGATATAGCATACGATAATGGCTTATCATTTTTTGTAAGTGGTGACCAGTTAAGAAAAGGAGCAGCTACAAATGCTGTCCAAATTGCAGAGTTATTAATAAAATAAATAATTAATAAAATACAGGATAAATGGTATATCTTTACTTGACAAGTAGAAGTAATTGTATATAATAGCCAAATCTATCCTATATATTTATGGAGGTTTTACGTGAATAAAAAAGAGCTTATCGATTCTATTGCACAAAAAACAGGTGTAAAAAAAGTTGAAGCTGAAAAAGTATTATCTGCTTATGAAGCTACAATCCTTGAAACATTAAAAAAAGGTGAAAGAGTAACTATCGTTGGTTTTGGTACTTTCACTGTAAGTGACAGAAAAGAAAGAAAAGGCCGTAACCCTAAAACTGGTGCAGAAATGGTTATTCCTGCTAAAAAAATGCCTAAATTTCTTGTTGGTAAATCTTTTAAAGAATCATTCTAATTATTTAATGGATATAATAAGCATGTCTAAAACATGCTTATTATATCATTTTACTTCTTTTTTATGTCTAAAAATTCATCAGATAATAAAATAGTTTCTTTTATATTTGAAGCTGGATTATTAAATCGTTTTAAACGCAGTGGATTTGATTTTCTAGGTACTGGAAATCAAAATATATCATCTCATTCCTTTAGAACAGCAGTTATTTCATATATTTTAGCTGAAAGATTAAATGCAGACAGCAGCAAAGCTGTATTATTATCTCTATTTCATGATATACCAGAAACAAGAACAGGAGATATAAACTATTTCCAGAAACAATATGTAGAAAAAAATGAAATGAAAGCAGTAGAAGATATTGTAGAAAATATTAAAGAACTTTCATTACTTCCTGCATTAATTTTAGAGTTTAATAATGGCAGCAGTATTGAAGCTGAAATAGCACGAGATGCCGATGTATTAGAGCTTATTTTTACTTTAAAGGAAGAATTAGATAAAGGCAACAAACAGGCTGAAATATGGGTAAAAGATGCTTTAAAAAGGCTGAAATTAAGCGACAGTATAAAAATAGCAGATACTGCATTATCTGTTAATTCTTATGACTGGTGGATGGATATTCTGAAAGTAGATAGATAATCTAAATTCTTTTATTATTAATCATTTACTCTATATTCTTATTAAAACTTAAAAATATAAATATCATTAAAAGATTTTATAAATCATAATGTATATATATTGCAGCATATAGTTAATATTTGTATAATAATGGCTATATATTATGAAACTATATAGCTATGGTATTATTGTATCTTAAGATTTATTTATTTTGTTTAATTATTAATTATTAATTATTTAAGAATATAATATTTATTATTATTTTTAAGATTGTATGAAGAATTAAAAACCCCATCTGCATAAACAGATGGGGCTTTATATTATGGTTTAATTATTCGCCTATTTTTAATTTTTCCCAGAAAGCACTGTATATTGGAAGTGCTTCTTCAACATCAAGCTGAAATTCAGAATTTTTTAAATCATCATCAGTAGGGAAGATAGTTCTGCTGTTTTTTGATGTTTCATCAAGATATTGTGCAACTTCTTCTTTTTTTACAGGGGTAGTGTATCCTACATAGTTAGAAATTTGTGCAGAAACATCTGGACGGATAATAAAATCTATGAATTTATAAGCATTTTCTACATTTTTAGCTTTGCTTGGAATAACAAGGCTGTCTACCCATACAGCAGCACCATCTTTTGGATAAATGTATTTAATATTTTCATTTTCCTGAGCTGCCATAAAAGCTTCACCGCTCCACATAATACCAATATATACTTCTTCATTTAAAAATGGTGTTCTAGGAGAATCTGAGTTAAAAAGTTTAACTGAAGGCATAAGTTTTACAAGTTTATTATATGCTGCTTCTAATTCATCTTTATTTTTTGTATTGCCAGAATATCCAAGAGAACGAAGTGCTGCATGGAAAACTTCTCTTAAATCGTTTTGAAGCATTACTTTTCCTTTAAATTCATCTCTCCATAAATCTGCCCATGAAGATATTGTTGCAGGGTCAATATATTTTGCATTTACACCTATTGCAGTAGTTCCCCACATAAAAGGTACACTGTATTTGTTATCTGGGTCATAAGGCTGGTTAATAAGCTGTGGATTAAGTTTACTAAAGTTAGTAAGTTTTGTTTTATCAATAGCTTGTATTAAGCCTTCTTTCTGCATTTTCTGCACATAGTAAGTTGATGGCACTGCAACATCATAATCTGCACCACCAGTTATTTTGATTTTAGCATACATTGCTTCGTTACTGTCATAAGTAGTGTAACGAACTTTAATACCAGTTTCTTTTTCAAACTGTTTAATAACTTCATCAGGAATATATTCTGACCAGTTATAAACATACACTTCGTTTTCTGGTTTTTTTGTGCAGGCAAAAACAGCTAAGCTGACCAGCATAAGAATAATGATTTTTTTCATTTTTTCCTCTCTCTTAACATTATTTGAGCTATTATAATTATGAGCATTGATGCTCCAAAAATAAGCGTACTTAAAGCATTAACTTCAGGTTTTACACCAGTTCTAACCATTGCATATATTTTCTGCGGAAGTATTTCAAACTGTGGTCCTGATGTAAAAAATGCACATATGCTGTCATCCATGGATATAGTAAAGCTCAATATCCAGGCAGCTATAACTGCAGGCAATATGGAAGGCAGAATAATATGAAAGAATGTCTGCAGTTCATTTGCACCTAAATCTTTTGCTGCTTCAATAATATGCACATCAAAGTTAGCAAGTCTTGTAAAAAGAACTGCCATAACAAAAGGAAGGCATAAAGTAATATGTGTAATAAGCAGTGTTTGAAAGCCTAAATCCATGCTTAAAAATTTAAAAAGTAAAAGCAGTGATATACCCATAATAATTTCTGGAGACATTATAAGTATATATAATAACGACATAATAAAATTCTTGCCGAAAAACTTAAATCTAAATAAAGTAACGGCAGAAAGCGTGCCTATAATTGTAACAAGAGTAGCTGCAGATACACCTACAATTAATGAGTTTACAAGGCCGCTTATTAATGCACTTGAATTAAATAATTTCTCATACCATTTTAAAGAAAAACCTTTCCATACAGTGCCAGAAGATGCTTCATTAAATGAAAAGATTATTAAAATAATTAACGGCAGATATAAAAATAAATAAACTAAAAATATATAGAGCCAAGGCCATTTTGAGTTTTTCATTACAGCACCTTTGTCCTAAATGATTTTGAGCTTTTATAGTATGCCCATATCATAATACCCATAATAACAGTAATTAATACACTTGCAGCAGAGCCAAGCGGCCAGTTTTGCAGTACATTTGATGTAAACTGTTCTTGAATAATATTACTTACCATTATATTTTTGCCGCCGCCTAAAAGGCTTGGTATATAGAATAATCCAAGGGCAGGCAGGAAAACTAAAACTGTACCTGCAATTATTCCTGGAGAAGTAAGCGGTAAAATAATGTGGTAGAAAGTGCGAAGTTTACTTGCACCTAAATCCTGTGCTGCTTCTATATATCTAAAATCAAATTTATCAATTGTTGCATAAAGCGGCAGTATCATAAATGGTAAAAGAGTATATACAAAACCAAAAATAATAGCACCTTCTGTATAAAGCAGTGAAAGTGGGGCATCTATTATACCAATTTTAATAAGAATAGTATTAATAAGCCCGTTTGCAGCAAGCATATATGATATTGCATAAGTTCTGATTAATGCACTTGTCCAGTAAGGAATAACAACAAGAAGTGCCAGCAGCCCTTTATATTTTGATTTTGAGCGTGCTAATATATATGCAAAAGGGTATCCTATTATTAAACATAAAAAAGTAGCAATTGCTGCAATTTTAAAAGAGTTTAAAAATATATTAAAATATGCACCAGTAAAAAAGCGTTTATAGTTTTCTAATGTGAAAACAGCTTTTACAAAAGACTGGCTGTCATATTCTAAAAAGCTGACAATAAACATTATAATATTTGGTATTAATGCAAAAAGCAAAAGCCATAAAACTATTACTGCAATAGTTACAGTATGGAATAGGTTACGCTCTTTCATCTTTTAACACGACCTCCCAGCCGGAAACCCAGCCAACAGAAACCTGTTCATTCATATTATAGTCAAAATCTTCATATTCTTCGTCAAAAAATTCACTGGCTTTAATAATTGTGCCGTTATTTAATTTGATAGTAGTATCAAGGGTAGCACCTTTATATACTTTAGTTTCAATATTTCCAATCATTAACCCTTCAGTATCTGGGTGTTCGCTGAGTTTTTCTATTCTCATATCTTCTGGTCTAAGAAGAAGTGTAAATTTCTCACCAATTTTTAATTCTTTTTTAGTTTTAATACTGCATATTCTGCCTTCAACTTTTGCTTTAACAAGGTTATCTTCAAACCCAAGTACTTCGCCGTTTAATACATTAACATCGCCGATAAAGTTAGCAACAAATATAGAGTTTGGTTCTTCATATAAATTTTTAGGTGTGCCGCACTGTTCTATAACACCTCTGTTCATAACAATAACTCTGTCAGACATAGATAATGCTTCTTCTCTGTCATGAGTAACTAAAACAAAGGTAATGCCTAATTTACGCTGCAGCTGTTTTAATTCTTTCTGCATATTAAGGCGAAGTGATGCATCTAATGCACTTAAAGGCTCATCAAGAAGTAAAACTAATGGTTTATTAACTAAAGCCCTTGCAAGAGCAACACGCTGCTGCTGCCCGCCTGAAAGCTGATGTGGTTTTCTGTCAACAAATTCTTCAAGTTTTACAATGCGAAGAACATCCATAACTTTTTCTTTTATTTCATTTTTAGGTACTTTATGCATTTTAAGCCCAAATGCAATATTATCAAATACAGTCATATGTGGAAAAAGTGCATAGTTTTGAAAAACAGTATGTACTTCTCTGTTATTTGCAGGGATATTATTGATGCGTTTACCTTGAAGTAATATATCACCGCTGTCAGCCTGCTCAAAACCTGCAATAAGTCTAAGGGTAGTAGTTTTTCCGCAGCCTGATGGACCAAGTATTGTTAAAAATTCACCATTATATATTTTTAAATCTAAATTATCTAATACAGATTTGCCGTCAAAGCTTTTGCAAATATTTTTTAACTCTACAAGTGTTTCCTGCTGTTTCATTTTCCACCTTTTTTAAATATTTCATCTAAAAATCAGGCTTAAGCCAGTTAATATGTTTAAAATTTTTAAATTTTGACAAGTATTAATATACTTCCTTCCTTTTAATGTCAAGCATATTTTTATAAATTATATTATTTTATAATAAATATATAAAAATATATGTATATAAGTATCTATTATATAAGATAAGATATTGATATATAACAAATAATATAAAATTGTTGGATTGGTGATTTTATAGATAAAAATATAATATTTTATATAAAAAATGTAAAAAATTATAAAAAATGATGTTATATTTTAGTAAAAAATATTAATTTTTGATATTTTTTTATAATTTTGAATATGTCAAAGTAAGATTTTACTTATTGACTTTTTTATTGAGATATATTATTAATAAGTATCCCCATACCATAGGGGTAGGGAACATAAGGTGTTTGTATGAAAGAGAAGTATAATATTACAGGTATGACATGCTCTGCATGTTCTGCCCATGTTACAAAAGCAGTATCTAAACTTAATGGGGTAAAAAATGTTAATGTTAATCTGCTTTCAAATAATATGGTGGTAGAATATGATGATACAATATCCAGCAGTGATATTATATCGGCAGTAACAGAAGCAGGGTATGGAGCAGAAATAGAAAATAATAAAGGCATGATAAAGCAGGCTCAAAAACTTCCTTATGATACAGAGCTTGATAATATGAAAAAAAGGCTTATTGTATCATTTATATTTTTTATTCCTGTAATGTATATGTCTATGGGTAGTATGGCAGGACTGCCTCAGTTTTCTTTTTTTAAGCATTATGAAGGCAGCTTTAATTATGCTTTCACTTTATTTTTACTAACAATTCCTGTTTTAATAGTTAACAGGAAGTTTTTTATTAATGGTTTTAAAGCATTAATAAATAAAGCACCTAATATGGACAGTCTTGTTGCTCTTGGTTCATCTGCAGCTTTTATATATGGTATATTTGCAATATACAGAATAGGCTATGGATATGCTTATCAGGAAGCATCTATAGTTATGAAATACAGCCATGATTTATATTTTGAATCAGCTGTTACAATACTAACATTAATTACTCTTGGAAAATATCTTGAAACAAAATCAAAAAGAAAAACTAGAGATGCTGTTGAAAAATTAATCAGCTTAACACCGAAAACTGCTGTTATTGAAAAAGATGGTAAAGAAGTTACTGTTGCGTATGATGATATACGAGAAGGGGATATTATAATAGTAAAGCCTGGCGGTATTATAGCCTGTGATGGTATAATTATTTCAGGCAGTGCATCTATTGATGAATCTGCTATTACTGGTGAAAGTATGCCTGTTGAGAAAAAACAGGGGGATAAAGTAATAAGTGCAACTATAAATAAAACTGGTCATATAAAGTTTAAAGCATTAAAAGTAGGCAGTGATACAACATTATCTCAAATAATATCATTAGTAGAAGAAGCAGCAAACTCAAAAGCACCTATTTCTAAACTTGCAGATAAAATTAGTGGAATTTTTGTGCCTGTAGTAATAATAATTGCTGTAATCTCTGGTCTTTTCTGGCTTTATATGGGTGAAAGTTATGAATTTGCACTTTCTATTGCAATATCTGTTTTAGTAATATCCTGCCCATGTGCTTTAGGTCTTGCAACACCAGTAGCTATTATGGTAGGCACAGGAAAAGGTGCAGAAAATGGTATCTTAATAAAATCTGCAGAAAGTCTTGAAATGGCACATAATATAAAAGCTGTTGCTATTGATAAAACAGGCACTATTACTGAAGGAAAAATGAATGTTGTCAATATTCAGTCCTTTAAATACAGTCAAAATGAATTGCTACAGATTGCTTATTCTATGGAAATAAAATCAGAGCATCCTATTTCAAAAGCTGTTGTTAAAAAAGCAGAGGAATTAAACTGTAAGTTATTAAATATTGATAATTTTACTTCCTATTCAGGTCTTGGTATATCATGCACAGTAAATAATAATGTGTACTATGTTGGAAATGGCAAATTTTTATATGATAAAAATATAGATATAAATAAAATTTCAAATATGATGCTGCCAAATAAAGCTGCTGCACCTGTTTATATAGCAGAAAATGATGAAGTAATAGGTATTATATATGTGGCAGATACTATTAAAGAATCAAGCATAGAAGCAGTTAAAGGGTTTAAAGAACAGGGCATAGAAGTTTATATGCTTACAGGTGATAATAAGGAAACTGCAGAATATATTGCAAATCAGGCAGGTATTAATAATATATATGCAGAGCTTTTGCCACAGGATAAAGAAAAAATAATTAGAGAGCTGCAGGCAAAAGGGCTTAAAACTGCAATGGTGGGAGATGGCATAAATGATGCACCTGCATTAATGCGTTCTGATTTAGGAATAGCAATAGGGGCAGGTACTGATGTGGCAGTAGAATCAGCAGATATTGTTTTAATTAAAAATAATCTTTTAGATGCATTAACTGCTGTAAAATTAAGCCATGCAACTATTAAAAATATTAAAACTAACTTATTCTGGGCATTTTTTTATAATATTATAGGTATTCCTGTGGCTGCTGGTGTCTTTTATACTTCATTTGGTATAACATTAAACCCAATGATAGCAGCAGCTGCAATGAGTTTCAGCTCAATATTTGTTGTAACTAACGCTTTAAGATTAAAATTTTTTAAAGCAGAAAAATATAGTAAAGGAGATAAACTTATGAAAGTTATTGTGAATGTAAACGGTATGAACTGCAACCATTGTAAAATGGCAGTTGAAAAAGCATTAAATACTGTAGATGGAGTAGTTTCTGCTGAAGTTAATTTAGAAGCAAAAAATGCATCTGTTACATTATCAAAAGAAGTTGCAGACAGTGATTTAATGAATGTTGTAAATGAAGCTGGATTTGAAGCAGTTTCTGTGGAGAAAGCATAGATGAAAGCAGATAAAGCTGAAGTGCTGCCACTTTTAAAAACGGCAAAAGGTCATATAGAAGGTATTATTCGTATGGTAGAAGATGACAGATACTGTATGGATATTTCAAACCAGATATTTGCTGTAGAAGCTCTTATGCGTAAAACAAACAAGATAGTTTTAAAAGCTCATTTATTATCATGTGTTTATGCTGCAGCAAAAAGTGGTGATGTAGATAAAAAAATAGATGAACTTGTTTCTATGCTTAATACATTAATGAAATAAATATATACTTTTGAAAAAAGGTGTTATTCCTTTTTTCAAAAGTTAATTTACTGTTTAAAAAAATTATCCATTTCTTTTATAATGGATAAAATTTCAGGAACTGCTTCTTCGCCATAAATTTCATATATTTCTTTTATTTTTTCAAAATAAGGCATAGCTTTTTTTATTTTTAAAAGAGGTATTTTGCTTGGAGAATATTCTATAAGCATACTTCCAGTTATTTCATTTACAGTAATATTTTCAACTGATTTTGAAGCCATCAGCATATCAGTTATTTGTCTGCTTATTTCACTGTTTTTTAAAAGTGATGCTTTTAAACGAACTCTGCCTTCAAAAAAGCTTGATACTATCATTTTTTCTCCTTTAACATAGGTCGCATTGCATTTGCACTAATACTTACAGTTAATGTATTATGCAGAAGTGCTGCTGTTGATGGTTTAATTATACCCATAAGCCCTGCTAATATTAATAAAGAATTACCTGCAATAATAATTTTATTATTTAAAGATATTCTTTTTAAAAGTTCCTGACCTAATATTCTTGTTTCATACAGGCTTTCTATACCTTTATCACTAAGTATAATGTCAGCAGTTTCTCCGGCAATATCAGAACTTCCTTTCATAGCTATTCCTGCATTTGCAGAAGCAAGAGCAGGGGAGTCGTTTATTCCATCACCTGTCATTATAACTTTATGACCATTTTTACGCATATTTTTAACATAAGCTGTTTTATCTTCTGGAAGTGCCTGAGAAACATAATCATCAGCATTAATAATTTTAGCTGCTTTTGCAGCTGCTTTTTCACTGTCTCCAGTAATCATTATAATATTTTCAATACCTGTTTTTCTTAAGTTATCAACAACTTCTGCAGCATTTGGCAGCACAGGGTCATCAATTAAAATAATACCCATAAGTTTATTATCCATAGCAAGGTATAAAATAGAGCTGCAGTCTTTAGATGCCTGCTCAATAATTTCTTTTTCTTCCTGTGTAATATGTGTTTTTTCATCATCAAATATAAAATGAGCACTGCCTATAGCAACTTTTTTATTATGCAGAGTAGAAGCGATACCATGGGCTACAATATATTCTACTTTTGCATGTTCTTCTTTATGGTCTATGCCTTTATTTGCTGCTTCCTGCACAACAGCTCTTGCAAGCGGGTGGGGGAAGTGTTCTTCTAAACAGGCAGCTGTTTTTAATACTTCTTCTGTAGAGTAATTGTTAAAAGCTATAATATTTATCACTTTTGGAGATGCATTTGTTAAAGTACCAGTTTTATCAAAAATAATAGTATCTGCATTTGCAGTTTCTTCAAGAAATTTGCCGCCTTTTACTATAATACCGTATTTAGCAGCTTCTTTCATAGCTGATAGATTAGCAATAGGTGCTGCAAGCTTCATAGCACAGGAATAATCTACCATTAATGTTGAAGATGTTTTAATAATATCTCTAGTTACAAGATAAGTTGAGCCTGCAAGTAAAAAGTTATATGGCACTAGTTTATCTGCTAATCTTTCAGCTTTTTCCTGTGCAGCTGATTTAAGATTATTTGCATCATCTATTAATTTAACTATTTTACTTACTTTTGTATCTTTTCCTGCAGCAGTGATTTTTAAAATAATTTCGCCTTCTTCTACAAGTGTTCCAGCATATACTGCATCATCTATTTCTTTTTTAACAGGCAGACTTTCGCCAGTGATAGATGCCTGGTTAATCATAGCTTCCCCATGGATTATAATACCATCAGCATGTATAGTCTGGCCTGTTCTAACTATTATTTTATCATCTTTTTTTAAAGTATGGGATAATACTGAATATTCCTGTCCATTATCATTTATAACTCTTGCCTGCTCCTGCAGGTTAAGTAAAGATTCAGCAAGATTATCATAAGATTTACGCTTTGCATAATCTTCTAAAGTTTCCCCCATATTTAAAAGGAAATTAATAGAGCCTGCAGTTTTATAATCACCATTTGCAATAGATAAGCTGATAGCTGCTGCATCAAGAGTTTCTGAAATTAACTGCTTTTGCATAAGCAGTGTTTTTAACCCCTGCTTTATTCTTGGTATAGTATTTATCATTGTAATAATTCTACGAACAGGAACAGGCAGAAATGCTTTACTGAAATGTTTTGCTGTCATCATAAATAAATTTGCAGCAATACTTGTTTCTGCCTTTGTTTCATTAATAGAATTAAGCATATCTTCATCGTTTAAATAATCATCATTTAAAGCTTTAAATAATGCTAATATCTGCTTTTCTGAAATATCGCTGTAATAAATCAATATAGAACAAGTTAACGGGTTAATGTTAATACTTTTTATACCTTCTTGAGTAGATAAAAGCACTTTAACAAGTGTAGTCTGTTTATTAGTTAAAGTGCCTTTATTATAATGAAGGCGTATTCGTCCAGGAAGTTTATGAACTATTTTAACATCCATATACGCCTCTTTAGATTATTTACCGTGTTGTTTTTTACCATAGTGTTTTGCTTCTGCTGCAAAATCTTCGGCATCTTCTTTGATTGATTCTATAAGTGCAGCAGCATCTTCTTTTAATTTAAGACCTTTACCAGCTGCTTTTGCAAGCATACTTCTCACTTGTGGAGAGCGTGCAGAATACACTATTAAACCACCAACAGCAACACCTGCTAAAAAATATAAAAGTTTGTTTCCACCAATATTGTCCATATTATTACTCCTTAGTAAATTTTATATATTTAGTTTTATACACTTAAATAAATTTAGTTTCAACTAAAATTTTTAATATTTTTAAAATTTCTTGCTGGTAAAAATTGTTAAGAAGTATAAGTTTATATTGAAATAATATAGAATATAATATACTTTTATATGTGTTTTAAATAATTTATAGAGGATTTAAAATGAAAAAAAATAAAAATAAAAAATCAGGTTTATTATATAAATCAGTTGGCTTTATGCTGTTTTTAGGTGTAATAGTTATGGTTATTATTGTAACAAGCAGCTTTCGTTCTGATAAAAGTTTTACATCAAGTGATAATGTAAAAATAACAGATAATAGTCTTGGTTATGAAACTTTTGAAAATATTAAAAAGGGTAATATTAAAATATCATGTAATGATGCAAAAAAACTTGGTGCTCTTTTTGTTCAAATTAATAATGAAATGACAAATGATAATATAAGTGAAGCTCAAATGCAGGAATATGCTGTTTCTACTCCAGCAAAAAAAGCAATTGATGATTTTAGTATGAATTTTGTTTCATTTTTAGAAAATTTTTATGGTCAAAAAAATATTTCTCAGGCAGAAGCAGTGCTGCAGGCTGTTAATATGGAAATATATACAAATATTGTGCAAACATCTCTTATGATAAATACTGGCAATATTACAGAAAAAGAGTTTTATGATTATTTAAATATTGAATACTGCGGAGTAACACCACCAGCATCATATATATCTCCAAAAGATATAGTATTATACTCCATTAATAACTCTTACGGCAGAGAAGCAGTTGATAAAATAATGGATAATGCAAGCAAATAATTATTTATATTGACAAACAAATAATTATTTCATAAATTATATCTATGGGGATAACCCAGCAGGAGTGTAATTATGGCTTATGTTTCTGGTTTACCTTCTTTTGAAAAATCGCAGATGTTAGGTATGGAATATTCTATAGCAGCTGCCAATAAATCAAAAGGTATATCTCATCAGCATGGTATTACAGAGCTTACTAATACAGATACAGCTACTAAACAGGCAAGTATGGCTGGAGCAAATATAGAAGTATCAAAAGGTGTTGGTCAGCTTATTAATGTAGTAGGCTAAGGAAGGTATAATATTTATCATACTTGACTTAATATATAAAATATGCTAGTAATTTTCCCCGAAATATTTTATAGAGAGTGAAGTTTTGTTTGAGAAGTTAACATCATTTAAGCTGGAAAATCTTTCAGCTTTTTCCGACACTTGTTCGTCTGTTTTAAAAAGAATCAAATTTGTAGACAGCAGTTCATTTATTATTCTTGAAAATACATTTAATATTTTTACTTTTCACCATATGACTTTAGAAGGTGAACTTATTAAAAAATGGGAATTTGAGTTTGAAGAAGATATGCTGCTTGACTATATTTATATAGACGGCAGGCTTTATCTTGTTTTTATTTCACAGTATTCCCAGTATGAAGAAAGTATTGATTTTTACTGTTCCAGCGATGAAGAATTTGAATGGATTGGCTCTATGCAGAAAGAATCTTATATGCATGATATGGATTTTCTGCATATATTTAATAAAAATAACAAAGTAAGATTTTTAATTATACGCCATAACAGGCTGCACTTATATACAGTAGATGAAGAAGATAATAACAGCTCTATCACTATTGATGATGATTATGAAATACATACAAACTTATACCATTTAAATGAAATAGCGGTGTTAGAAGGCAGTAAATGGATAATCAGCAACGGTTATGCTGTTAATATAAAAGGTAAATTATGGGAAATATATAATACTGATTTAGAATTAGTATGCAGTTTTGAATTTACTGATGATTTAATAGACTGGCTTGGTATTTCTGTTTCAGATGATGGCTCACTTATTGCTGCTGCAACAGACTGCAGCGAAGAAGAAAAGGGTGCATTAGCTGTATATAATAAAAAAACAGAACAGGTTTACACTCATTATCAAAGGTATGGATTTTTCAGCACAGGTATTGCTGCAGGCAGAGTGTGGGCAACAATAGCAAGTTCATTTTCAGATATTGGCGGTTTAATGATTTTTGATAAAGAAGCTAATCTGAAATATGCAGTATTAAAAGATGAAGAAGAAGGTGAAAGTTTAAGGGCATATAATCCATCACCTGTTATATATCAGGCATTAAGTTTTGAAAGTCTGCCTGATAATAAAGTGTTAATAATAACAGATAATAGTGTATTTTTAACGGATTTAACATGCAGAAATATACAGGATTTACCTGCTGAGCCTTATGAATGTATTGATTTATCAAAAGATAAATCTAAATTAATTATGATTTCATATACAAACAGGCTTTATGGTGGCAACCCTGACCAAAAATATTCAGCAGAAGTGGTGGTATATAAATGGTCAGCTAAACATACACCAGCAAGCATAGTTGATTTAAAATCATATAGAAAAAATTAACATAATAGTTTAATAAATTTTAATAAAATCAAGCCTTAAACTGTAAAATACCTTGTGTTTTACAAGGTATTTTGATATATACAGAATAATAAAATATGTCCATTATTTTTGTTTGACAATATATTAAAAATCATATATTTTAAATAATACCTTTTTGGTATTTTTATGTTTTTATATTTTTTTTATTATTTTTTTATTTTATTTTTTTATGAGGCGTAATATGAATAAGAAAGTTTATCATATGGGGCTTGATATTGGTTCTACTACAATTAAAATCGTAATTACTGATGAACATGATAATATGCTTTATCATCAGTATAGAAGACATTTATCTGATATGCGTAATACATTAACTGCATTAATCAGAGAAGCTTATGCAGAATTTCCAGATGCATATATAACTATAAATGTTACAGGTTCTGGCGGTATATCTGTATCTCAATGGCTTGGTGTAGATTTTATTCAGGAAGTTATTGCATCTACAGAATGTATTAAAACTAAAATTCCAGAAACCAATGTTGCAATTGAGCTTGGCGGGGAAGATGCTAAGCTGACATTTTTTGATAACGGCATAGACCAGAGAATGAATGAAACTTGTGCCGGCGGTACTGGTGCATTTATTGACCAAATGGCTGTTGTTCTTCAAACTGATGCAGCAGGTCTTAATGAAATGGCAAAAAACTATAAAACTATTTATCCTATTGCTGCAAGATGCGGTGTATTCGCTAAAACTGATGTACTGCCATTATTAAATGAAGGGGCAGCAAAAGAGGATATTGCAGTTTCTATTTTTCAGGCTGTTGTTGACCAGACTATAGGCGGTCTTGCATGCGGAAGAACAATTTCTGGAAATGTTGCATTTTTAGGCGGTCCTTTATTTTTCTTATCAGAACTTCGTAAAAGGTTTATTGAAACATTATCTTTAACTCCAAATGAAGTTATTTTCCCAGAACATCCACAGCTTTTTGTTGCTATGGGTGCAGCACTTGTTTCTAAAAAAAGTAAGGAAGTTTCTTTTAAATCCATTATTGATAAAGTAGAAGCACTGCAAAACACTAAAGTGGAAAGTGAAATTGAGCAGCTGCCTCGTCTTTTTGAATCAGAAAAAGATTATGAAGAATTTAAAGAACGCCACTCTAAAGAAGGTGTTTTAAATAAAAAAGATTTATCTCTTGCAGAAGGGGACCTTTATCTTGGTTTAGATGTTGGCTCTACTACTACAAAAGCAATATTAATAGATAAAGATGATAATTTATTATTTGAATCATACTCATCAAACCTTGGCAACCCTGTAAAATCTGTTTTACTTGTATTAGAAAAAATATATGCAGCACTGCCGGAAAAAGCATATATCGCTAATTCATGTATTACAGGATATGGCGAAGGCTTAATTAAAGCGGCTCTTGGTGTTGATGAAGGGGAAGTTGAAACTGTTGCTCACTTTACTGCAGCAAGATATTTTGTGCCAAATGTATCTTTTATTTTAGATATTGGCGGACAGGATATGAAATGTATGTATGTTCGTAATGGTGCAATAGATAAAATTGTATTAAATGAAGCCTGTTCTTCTGGCTGCGGCTCATTTATTGAAAACTTTGCAAAATCTGTACAGTCTACTGTTCAAGACTTTGCTTCAGCTGCACTTAAAGCAGAACATCCTGTTGATTTAGGTTCAAGATGTACAGTATTTATGAACTCAAAAGTTAAACAGGCACAAAAAGAAGGTGCATCAGTAAGTGATATTTCTGCTGGTCTTTCATACTCTGTTGTTCGTAATGCATTATACAAAGTTATTAAAATGAGCAGTGTGGAAGATTTAGGCGAACATGTAGTTGTGCAGGGTGGTGCATTCTTTAATGATGCAGTATTAAGAGCTTTTGAGCTTTCTGTTGGCAGTAAAGTAACAAGATTTGCTATTTCTGGCCACATGGGTGCTTTTGGTTCAGCATTAATTGCAAAAGAAAGAAGTGGAAAAGGTAAACACTCCACTATTATTAAAGCAGAAGATATTGACAGTTTTCAAATGGAATCAGTTAATGTTAGATGTAAACGCTGCTCTAACCACTGCTTATTAACAGTTAATAAGTTCGGTGGCAATAAAAAACGCTATATTACTGGTAACAGATGTGAAAAAGGTGTGCAGGAAGTAGAAGAAGCAAATAAACTTCCTAACCTTTATGCTTATAAAAATATGCGTCTTTTTGAATACTATATTCCATTAAATAAAGAAAATGCACCTCGTGGTGTTGTTGGTATTCCAAGAGTATTAAATATTTATGAAAACTATCCATTCTGGTTTACATTATTTACAAACCTTGGTTTCAGAGTGGAAATATCTGATAAATCATCAAAAGAATTATTTAATACAGGACTTGAAACTATTCCATCTCAAACAGTATGTTATCCTGCAAAAATAGTGCATGGTCATATAATGAATTTAATAAGCAAAGGTATTAAACGCATATTCTACCCATGTATTCAAAAAGAAGTACATGAAGAAGGGGCAGATAATAACTATAACTGTCCTGTAGTATGCAGTTACCCTGAAGTTATCAGATTAAATGTAGATGCAATAGCACATGAAAAAGTTGATTTTATGGGGCCATTTTTACCATTAAATGACTATAAATATTTAGAAAACTCTCTTGTTCAAATGTTTAAACAGTTTAATATTCCAGAACAGGAAGTGCGTATTGCTGCAAGAAAAGCTGATGCAGAAATGAAAAACTTTAAAAAGGATATCCGCGAAAAAGGGGAAGAAACTCTTGCATATATTGAAAAACATGGTATTCAAGGTGTTGTTTTATCAGGCAGACCATACCATATTGACCCTGAAATAAATCACGGTATTCCTGAGCTTATTACATCTAACGGACTTGCTGTATTAACAGAAGACTCTATTGCTCATCTTGCAACAGTTGAAAGGCCGATGAATGCAGTTGACCAGTGGACATATCATTCAAGATTATATAAAGCTGCTAGTTTTGTATCAGAACATGATAATATTGAATTAATTCAGCTTAACTCTTTTGGCTGTGGTCTTGATGCTGTTACTACTGAGCAGGTTTATGATATTTTAAACAGACATGATAAACTTTATACTGTTATTAAAATAGATGAAGGCAGTAACTTAGGTGCTGTTCGTATCCGTATACGCTCACTTATGGCAGCTATTCAAGACAGGAAAAAACGGGGTATCAGCAGAAGTTTTACACCTGCTAAAAAAGGTGCAGAATTTACAAAAGAAATGAAAGATACTCATACTATTATTATTCCGCAGCTTTCACCAATTCATATACATTTAATGAAAGAGGCTTTAGTTGCTGAAGGTTATAAAGTAAAAGTATTAGAAACAACTGATAGAAGCGATATAGAATGTGGTTTAAAACATATTAATAATGACGCATGTTTTCCTGCTATTGTGGCAGTAGGTCAGTTATTAAACTATGTAATGTCGCCAGAATGTGATACAGAAAGAGTGGCTGTACTTATTTCTCAAACTGCAGGTGGCTGCCGTGCTACAAACTATATAGGCTGGCTTAAAAATGCATTAAACAGAGCTGGTTTAAGCCATATACCTGTACTTTCTTTTAATCTGCATGGTATGGAAGCTCATGAAGGATTTAAAGTAACAATGCCAATGGTTAGGCGTATGGTTATGGGTATATTATATGGTGATTTACTTATGAGAATGTTATACAGATGCCGTCCTTATGAAAAAGTAAAGGGCGAAACTGAAGCATTATATAATAAATGGGCAGATATTTGTGCAAGAAATGTGTATAACTATAACTGGCGTCAGTTTAAAAAAGATGTCTATGATATTGTGGAAGAATTTGATAATATACCAATGAATGAAACTCGCAAACCTAGAGTTGGTATTGTTGGTGAAATTTTAATTAAATTCCACCCTGATGCAAATAATAAAGCTGTAGAAGTTATAGAAAGGGAAGGCGGCGAAGCTGTTGTGCCTGACTTTATGGACTTTGTTTTATACAGTGCTTATGATGATATATATAGAAGTAAATATATGGCAGGCTCTAAAATTCGTAAATATGTTGCAAGATATATTATATGGATGATTGAAAGAAAAAGAAATATTATGCGTAAAGCATTAAGAAAAAGTAAACACTTTGATGCTATGCCTGATATTTTTGAGCTTGCTCATTTAGCTGAAAAAATAGTTTCTCTTGGTAATCAGTCTGGTGAAGGCTGGCTGTTAACTGCTGAAATGGTAGAGTTAATAGAAGGCGGTGTTGGTAATATTCTTTGTGTTCAGCCATTTGCATGTCTTCCAAACCATGTTACAGGTAAAGGGGTTATGAAAGCATTAAGAGTTGCTTATGACAATGTAAACATTGCAGCAGTAGACTATGACCCAGGTGCAAGTGAAGTTAACCAGTTAAACCGTATTAAACTTTTAATGAGTGTTGCTCAGAAAAACTTAGCAATCACTAGAAAAGAAATATAATCTTAAAAAATATGGGGAATTTTTCTCCATATTTCTTATTTTAAAATTCATCATTATTAATAAAGTGGAGAAAATATCTCCACTTTTTTATTTCTTAATATATTTTATTATCTGCCGATAAGTCTAGTGTATATGTAATTTTTTTATATACTTTTATATTTATATTGATAAAATAGTAAAAATTGATTATTTTAAAATAGTTATGTATAAATTTTTGGCATATAATTTGTTATAATTTTTTTAATATACTATCCATTTTGGAGCGAGTTTAATGATAAAACGGTTATTTTTACCAGTTATTGCGTTTATTCTTTGTTTTTCTGGATTAAGTTATGGTCAATCTCAGATAGGTATAAGTGGTGTAATTGATGACAGCTTTGAGAAAGATTTTCGTAATACACCTTTTCCAAGAGATAAGAATGCAAAGATTATTACAGAAAAAGAACTGCTTGATAATCTTCCAAAAGAAACATCAGCAGAAACAGTGTATGTTTCAAAGTTTGAAATAACAGGCAACAGGGTTATTGATAAAAAAGATATCCAAATGGTACTTATTGATTATGTTGAAAGAAATCTTACTTTAGCTCAGTTAAATGAAGCAGCAGATGCTGTAACAAAATTCTACAGACAAAAAGGATACATAATAAGCTATGCATATATTCCACCACAGGTAGTTAATAACAGCACAATTAATATTGCTGTTGTAGAAGGTGAAATTGGTGAAGTATATGTAGAAGGGCTTTCAGATTATAAAAAAGAATTTATTTTAAAGTATTTAAAACCATTGCAGTCTGGTCTTGTTCTTGATACAAAAACTTTAGAAAGACGACTTTTATTATTAAACAGCTTTATGGATTTAAAAGTTAATGCCACATTAAGACCAGGTAAAAGAAAAGGTACATCAGATATTATTATCTATGCACAGGATACAAACCCATACAGAGCAAGTTTCAGTGTAGATAACTATGGTAATAAAATAACTAACGAATACCGCTTAAATGGTGCAGCTATGGTTGGCAATGTTATCACAAGCGGTGACAGGCTTGCATTAAATTTATCACTTGGTTTAGATAATTTTAATCCATGGCAGCTTTTTTACGGCAGAATAGATTACAGACTTCCTATTGGCAGTGAAGGTTTTAAACTTGGCTTTGCTTATTCAAGAAGTAATTATATAGGTACAAAAGATTTTGCTAAAACACTTGAATTAGAAGGCTATTCTAACGATTATTCTATATATACAGAATATCCAATTATTTTGAGAAATAAAGGCACATTAAATTTAGGTGCAGGAATATATGTAAAAGAATCAGCAGATAAAATACTTGGTGAAAAAAATGCTCAGGATATTTTAACTACTGCATCTTTAAGCCTTTATGGTGAAGCTTATCCTTGGATTGGAGCAAATATGTATTATTCTTTTGCTTTTTCTCAAGGTTTAAGCGGTCTTTATGGAGTATCCCATTACAGTAAAGATTCTTCTAACCCTAATGCCAGCGGCTATTATGAAAAGCTCTATTTAGATTATGAGTATCATCAGTTTATTACATGGTTTTTTAGAATGAGATTATTCTTTTCTGGCCAGTGGACATCAGGAACTACTTTTGCAGGGGAAAGATTTTATATAGGCGGCATTTACAGTGTTCGCGGATTTGAAAGCGGTTTAGAATCTGGTGATAATGGATACAGACTTAGTGTAGAAGCTGAGTTTGATTTAGGTATTCCACACATAAAAGCATTAGTGTTTTATGACAGAGGCCAGGTGTTTAATTATAATGCAGATTATCATGGGTATGGCAGTGCATCTCTTGATTCAGCAGGTGCAGGACTCCGTTTTTATCCATGGAAAGGGCTTGCAATCAAAATTGATTATGGTTACCCATTAATGTCATCACAAAATCGTGAAGCAGGCTGGGGTGTTGTATATGGGAGAATAAGCTATGATTTCTAAAATTAAATATTACACAGCTGTTGTTTTAGTATTCTTATTTAATATTCCTGTTTATGCTGCTCCAAATGGTGCAAATGTGGTGCATGGTGATGTAAATATATCACAAAGCGGCTCAAATACTGTTATTAACCAGAATACTGATAAAGCAATTATAAACTGGGATTCTTTTGATGTTAATAAAGGTGAAAGTGTTCTTTTTAACCAGAATTCTTCATCAAGCATTATTTTAAACAGAGTTACAAACGGACTTCCGACTAATATTTTTGGTAATATTTCAGCTAATGGTAATGTATTTATTTTAAATCAGGCTGGTGTGTTAGTAGGAAATGGAGCATCCATTAATACTAACAGCTTTTTAGCAGGGGCAGCAAATATTAATGATAATGATTTTATTGCTGGAAAATATAATTTTTATGGTGCACAGGGCAATGTTATTAATAACGGCAGCATAAAAGTACAAAATGGCGGATATGCTGTTTTAATGGGTAAAAATGTTGCAAATAACGGGCTTATTTCTGCAAAGCTTGGTAAAATATATTTATCATCTGGTGAAGCTTTTAGAATGGATATGAGCGGTAACGATTTAATAGGGGTGGAAATTGAAAAAGGCATAACTGATGCTTATATCTCTAATTCTGGCCATATTCATGCAGAAGGCGGCACTATAGTAATGACTGCTAAAAATGCTTCTGATGTAATCCGCCAGGCAGTAAATAATACTGGTATTATTGATGCTTCATCTATTTCTTATGAAGGTGGTAAAGTTATATTAGGTGCAGAAAATGGTCAGGTTATAAATGACGGCGAAATTAATGTTTCCTCTAAAGCTGATAATGGCGGTTCTATAGAAATAAAAGCAGAACATATTATAAATAACGGCTTAGTATATGCTAACGGCTTAAATGGCGGTTTAATTAATATGCTTAGTTCTGATTTCCTTAAAATCGGCAGTACAGGTATTATACAGGCAAACAGCTTTGGATATGGCAATGGCGGCAATATTAAGCTCATATCTCAAAAAAGAGCAGAAGCTCATAAGGGAGCATTAATAGAAGCAGGCTCTATTTATGGCAGCGGCGGTTTTATTGAATTAAGCGGGTATGATTCTGTTTATGCTTTCAGCAATTTTAATACAAAATCACTTTACGGTATATATGGTCAGTTTTTATTAGACCCGTCAAATATGTTTATTGGTAATTACTCTAATTTAGCTGATGATGAAAATAATCAGGTATCAAGTGACGGTAATACTTATATTGATATTACATGGCTTAATAATATGCTGAATACTTCTAATGTTTCACTTCAAACATTACAGGGTAACGGCAGCGGCGATATTACATTAAATGCAGGTGTTACATTAACAGGTGCTAACGGTTTAACTCTTGATGCAGCTAATAATATCAGCTTATTAGGAAATATTGACGGGCTTGCTGCTTTAACATTAAATGCAGGCGGCAGTATGACTGGCAATAATAATATTACTGTTGGAGATATTACTGCAAATGCTGTAAATAATATTCTTTTAACAAAATTAAATGTTACTGGTAAATCATCATATATTTCATCAACTGGTGATGTTAACTTAGTAGGCGACAGCATTGGTCTTATCACTAATATTACAGGTAAAAAAGTAGGTATAGAAGTAACGGGTACAGGTAACGGAATATCTATGGATGCATCTGTAGAAAAAGATAAAGCAGCTGTTACAGGGCAGGAAATTACTTTAAAAGCAGATGGAGCTGTAAATGTATCTGTAGATACTGCAAGTTTATCTGCAGAAAGTGTAAGCGACAGCTTAGGAATTACTAACTTAAACAGAGATACAACTGTATTAATTAAATATTTTGGCGGTAAAGCATCAACTTATACTCAAAATAATGGAGTAATAGATTTAAGCTACATACCAGAAAATGCAATAGGGCAGGATTTAACAATTTCAAGTGTTTATGGTACTGTACAGGCTGTTGACAGGTTAGAAGCATTAAAACAATATACAGGGCTTAAAATTGATGCAAATACTATACATTTTATAGAAAACAATGATAATTTATTAACTATTGATTCTTCCTTTTTAGGCAATAAAAAAGCAGTTAAGTATGTATTTGAAACAAATGGCGATATTAATGTAGATTTAAACTCAATGGCATCGAATTTATTAAACAGTGGTATAGAGTTAATTTCAAGAAATGGTGCAATAACATCACTTTCTGATATTTCAGCTATGTATTTTTCAGCAAATGCTTTAAATGATATAAATGTTACTTCTTATTTATTAGGCGGCATTTCTTTGGAAAGCGGTATTGGTAATATTAACTATACACATAAAGCAGGCCCTGTAAGTATTAGAGGTTTAAAAGCATTAAATGGCAATATTAATGTAAGTTTAGTGGGTATTTCTGGTGAAATACCTTCTATTCCAGGTGTTACACTTCCGCCAGAATTTGATGCTGGAGATTTATATATTTCAGGACTTGCATCTAATAATCCTGTAAATATTACTACAGCAAATGCAGCAGTTATTTCTATTGCAGGAAGCGGTGAAACAGCATTAAATTTAAATATTACAAACAATAATACTAACCCATATAAATTAGAAATATCTAATAATTATGATATTACATTAAATACTTTAAATACTCAGTATAGTGATATAAAACTTGACAGTAATAATGGCAGTATTTACTTTCCTGTTACTGATAATACTTTAACAGCTGTTGATAAAATATATTTATCAGCAAATCATATAAATGGTGACAGCGGCGATTTATTATTATCTGCAAAAGAAGTATATATAAACCAGAAATCTGGAAATAATGAATTTATAATTAATGCAGATAAAGCAGATATTAATGGCAGTGATGTAAGTGTTGCATTTCAAAAAGATACACTGCTTACAGATATTAATAATGATGATTATGCTGTAAAAGGCGGTAATATTAATATAGCATCACCTTTTAATGTTACTCAGCAGGATAAAATATCTGTTGCAGATTTAAATATGATTACTGGCAGTTTTAATTTTGAAAATGGCGGTAAAAATAATGTTATACAAGGCAGTAATATATCAATTTATGCAGAAGGTGATATTGCTGGCTCTGGTAAAATAATAGCTGATAAAGTAAATTTAGCAGGCTCTACAATTGCTTCTACTTCTAATCTTTTAGTATTAGCTGATTATGGCCACTTTATTTCAACAGCGGTAGATAAACCAGCAAATGATGTTTTAATAAATATCAACTCAGATAACTGGTTTGAAAATTTAAAATCATATAAATTTGAAGCTTATGGTCCTGGCTTATCTTATTTAAACGGCAGAATCGTTGATTACAAAGTGTATGATATGGTAAAAAATATGTACAGCAGGAATTTACAGCCAATAGAAAATACAAATATAGATAAAGTAACTGGCGATGATTTAATTAAAGGCGGCAGACTGCAGGATACAAGTGAACTTGTAACTGTTGAAGATAATAAAACACCAAAAGTTAATACTATAACCAAGAAAAACAAATCTATTGAATTAAGATAATCATTATATCTCTCCCTGATAATAAAAGGGGAGAGATGTTTTCTTTTTATCCTTTATTATATATCCAGCATAATTATAATATCTTGATATTTTGCAGTTATGAATACTTATTTATACATAAATATTAGTTCAAAATAAGCTCTATTTAGACTTCTATAATGTATTATTACTCATAAAGAATTTTATTAAGATGATTTCATATTAAGCTTTATAGTATTATTTAAATTTTAAAAGTATATAATAAATAATATAAGCAGTATGTAAATATATACCGCTTTAATTTTATAATTATTAATATAATGGTATAGATTTTTAGAATAAAAAAGGCTGCTAAATTTTTCAACAGCCTTAATTATATTATGGTAATTTATTTTACTGATTAATCTTCCAGTGGAGAAAATTCGTCTTTACTAACAAAACACTGTGGACAAACCCAGTCATCTGGTAAATCTTCAAATGCTGTGCCGGGAGCTATTCCATCTTCTGGTATTCCTATAGCTGGGTCATAAATCCAGCCGCATACATTGCAAACATATTTTTTCATAATTTTCCTCCTTTATATTTGCTTTTCTTCAGCGTTTTTTATACCTAGTTTTTTCAAAAGTCTAGATTTTAATATTTCAACTATCTGCTCATAAGTTTTTGATTTTAAAGGAATTTGACCGCCGGCAGATTTCATATGTCCGCCGCCGTATCCTATACCTCTAACAATGGCTAATGCTATTGTACCAACTGCTTTTTTGCTTGTTTTATTTCGTATAGAAAAATAACATGTCTGGTCAATTCTGCCAACAACAAACGATGATTTAACTTCTCTCATTCTAAGAAGATAGTCTGAAATTTCTGCTATTAAATCAGCATTTCTAACTTCTTCTAAATCGCAGAATATTAAATCATTATATATAATTGCCTGGTCTACTGCCTTACGGATAGTTTTAAAATAATATCTTGGCAGTTCAGGTGTTTCTATTTTATTAAGTTTAGCAAAAGAAGCATTTGGAAATACATAGCTTATCATATCCATATCTGCCTGAGTATTACCTCTGCCTGCACCAAAAGTATCTGTTTTTATACCATAATACAGGGCTGTAGCAGTATTGATATCTGGTATTATGCCAAGTTCTTTATAATATTCTGCAATAATAGTTGATGTGGAGCCGTAATGGGTTCTTATATCATTAAATGGTATAGTTGTAGATATTGCACGAAGGTTATGGTGGTCTATAACTGCATCAGGCAGTCTTTGACCTGTTTCATAAATATTACCAGCGCCAGGCTGAGTATCTACTAATATAAGATAATCATATCTGGCAAGGTTTAATTTTGTAATATAGTGCATATCAATTTTACAGAGTTTTACAAACTCTTTATTTTCTGCTCGTCCAATAACCCCCATATAAGCTATTGTAACGCGTTTTTTTAATGTAGCATTAAGTAAGTTTTTTAATGCAAAAGCAGCAGCAATAGTATCAGGGTCTGGGTTATTGTGCGTTTGAATTAAAACTTTTCGTTTTGATTTTACTGCTTCTAATAGTTTGTTAATCATAAAAAATCCTGTTTTTATTCAACTGAAAAATCTAGTATCAGTTTTTTATCATTAAACTCTATTTTAGTAGGCTGTTTTGGAAAGTTAAAGCCTTGTATTTTTTTACTTAATTCTTCTGTAGAAAAATAAGAATCTACTTCAAAAACAACATTTTTCTGTGAGTATGAAATTGTTTTATATGATTTAATAAGTCCTCTTTGAGAAAGAGTATCTATAATATTTTTAGTTAATACAAGATTGTTTGCATTAATAAAATTAATATTATATTTCTGCAATTTTGCAGCTGTTTCTGGAAGCTGTATAATATTATCTCTCACATAAGCAACAGTATCAGAAGCTGCCTGTTTTACTGCATTATTATAACATTTTATAATATTACCATTATCATTACCAGTAACTATTTGTATTGTTTTAGTGTCATTTTTTTTGTTTGTAATAGTAACAGTAGTTTCTACTTCACATGTATTATTCAGGTCTTTAAATTCTTCTAAATTATCAATAACTCTAAAATCAAAGATAATTAAAGAAGCACTGTTTATTTCGCTGAATGCTTTATTTATTTTCTTTTCATCATAAATATCATCTATTTTACCTAAAAATAAAGCTTGGTCTGCTAAAGAGAACTGTTTTGCTGCAAGTGTATTTGTAATAGTATTTTGTATTTGTTTTGCAGGAATTACGGTATCATCTATACCTCTATACAGATATACTGTAGAATCGGCATACTGATTAAGTAAAAGCCTTGCATCTTTAAGTGCTGCATCATCAAGGTCAATTTTAACTTTAACAGCAACTGTTGTATTATCTTCAATATTCTGCTCTAAAACAGAATAACTTCTTATAAATTTGAAATAATCTTCATTTACTTCCATATCTGTAATTTTATTTTCTTTATAATACCAGCGAATAGAAGCAAGTTTTGCATTGTTTAATGCACTGTAATAAGCATCTCTTAGTCTTAAATTTTTTATAGTTGCTTTGCCTGTAGCTATCACATTATATGCATAACTTTCAGGAGCATAAGATATTACAGCGGCTAATAATATTATTATTGTTATTACTTTTTTCATATTATTCCTGTATAAATATTTTTATTATCATATCATATTTTTTTGTTTTTTGCAATAAATCTTCTAAATAGGTTCTTCCTTATTTATTGAAAATACTTGAATATTACTGTCTCCAAGTCCTCTTAAGCTAAATAATAAGAAAAATTTTATATCATTTTTATTATATCTGCCATCTATAGAATTCACTACAGATTGTGTTACTTCTGCATTTAATCCAAGACTCCAGCATTCTGCATTATATAAAATAGAGCCGCCGTAGCTTTTAGGTTTCAATCCATTAAAACTCATATCTGTATTATAACCACTCCAGTTATAATATCCTTGAACTACAACTCGCCATATATTTATACCTGATGATATTTGTGCAGTAGTATTATATGTATTTGAAGTGATGTTTTTATAAACAGCACCATTATATGTATATGAACCAGTTACAAAAAAGTATTTAAGAAATTTAAGTGTAGTGTTGTTTGAAAAATACTTTATTTTTGGCTCATTTTCTTCAAAAGGTCCAGTATGTTTGTAATCAAGCTCAGTATTATTTGTTAAGTATCCTAATACATTGGCATCTAATTTTAATTCCAGTGGAAGAACATTATTTTTTTCTGCCATAAAATCATAGCCTTGTTCTGCTGTCAGCTTAATATTCCAGCCTTTGCCTATTAATGATGTAATAAACTCATAAGAAAGAGAGCTTTGATATGTTGTTACATCATTAAATAAAAGGTTAGGGTAATTAGTAATTTTATTAATAGCAGGATGCTTTAATTTTGGAGAATATGAAAGGCTAATATTATTTTGTATAGAGTGTCTAAATATTCCATAATCTCTATATATTTCTTTTACTGTTAATGTTAAATCAGCTCCGCCCCAGTATTTTTCTGCAGTGCTTTCATTTAGTGTATATATGCCGCCAAAATCAGGGCTGTAATAGTCATTAAAATTAAATGGAAGTGTGCTGTCCTGCCATCTGATATATCCAATATATGCAGAAGGTGTGATAGTTAAAACTTTTGCATCTATTGGTGCATAAAGTCTGCCATAAGCACCAAATCTATTCATTGCCCATTCTGTTTCTTCTTTTGGCTTGTTTTGAGTAGTGTGATAATATTGTGTATTTTTTGAAACTAATCTATCATAAGATAAGTCATACTCTAAAAATACATAAGGTATTTCTTTTACTATTTTATTTACTCTAATAGAAGGCATTCTAACAAGCTGATTTTGTGTATAACCAGTTGTAGTATCTCTATAAAGCATATCTCTTCTGTAATATATTTGAGTATCAATATAATCATTTACATATTTCAGCTTAAATTCACCAAAAAACATATTTTGGTAGTTTTCTTCATTAAACATAGATATAGAGTAGTCATCATAATCTCTGGTATAAAGATAATCTGAAACATAATCTCCATTTAAATTAATGTATAAATTATCAACTGGCATATACTGATTTTTTAATGTTGCACGCCAGCGGGATTGTGTATCTGCTTCTGAACCAAAGTCTTTTATGTGTTCTGCTGCAATATAGAATTTACTTTCTTCTGAATGAGCATATCGTGCTTCAAATTGTTCCTGCACACCTCTTTCAGAATAAAGCCCAAGTCCTATAGTGAAATCATAATTTACATCGGGAGCAATAAAATACTGGAAGTTACCCATAGCACCCATTGTTTCATCATAACCAATATTAGGCATTAAAAACCCTGTTTTTCTATTAGAAGATACAGGGTAGAAAAATTTTGGCACATAAACAAAAGGGCTGTCATATATATTAACAGTTGCATGGTTTAGCTGCATATATCCATCAATATCAAGTTTACCTTCATACATTGAAAGGGACCATTCTGGAACACTGCCAGAGCAGGCTGAAATTTTAGCATCAGTTACAGTAAATGTAGTAGGACCTGTTTTATTCATATTTTTAGCACAGAGATAGTTAAACGGTGCTAAAAACCCTTGAATATCTTCTGCTGTTCCTGTTTCTGCATTAAGGTTATATACTATTTTTCCAGCTTCTAATTTTTGTTCAGGGCTTTCTATTTTTACAGTGCCTGAAGCCTGAACTTCTGTTGTTTTAGAATTATATATAATTTTTTCAGCTGTAATTGTTAAGCCTTTAGCCTGCAGCTCAACATTTCCAATAGCTTCATATGTATTTTCGCCAATTTTTGTTACCTGGTCAGCTTCAAGCACATAGGAAATATCTGTATTGTTAACTTGAGCATAGATATTTGTATGAAAAAATAATAAGAATATAAGAAAAAGCAGTGTTTTATACTTCATCTCTGCTACCGTTTATATATTCTTTAATATATGCACATAAATAAAATGAACCAGTAATTAAAATAGTGCCTTTAAAATTGTTTTGTGCATACTTAAAAGCATCTATTGGTGATGGTATAAATGTTACATCTTTACTATTACATTCATATATACTTCTAATATTATCAGGTAATGTAGTAACAATAAGGTTAGGGGATACCTGTTTTAATATTGCAGCAGTATTTTCTATGTTTCTGTCATTAGTAACTGTAAAAATAACAGCACTTATATTCTGTTTTTTCCATGTTTCTTTAATTTTTAATATTCCAGGCATATTATGTGAGCCGTCTAGGATAACATTTCCTAATCTTTCCATTCTGCATGGTGGAAGTTTTAATTCAGCATTATACTTAAACTCTTTATTTAATAAAAGTTTATAAATATATGATGAAGTTGTATAATTTTCATTATAAGGATATGGATAATCTTTATCAGTTATAACCATATCTTTTTCTATAAATTTAATTTCATTTCTAACTGTATTTTTAATATGTTCTAATACAAATGGCTTATTATAAGCAAGTACAAGGGTAGAGTTTTCTCTTAAAATACCAAGTTTTTCATTAATTATGCCGTATATATTGTTTCCAAGATATGCAGCATGGTCCTGACCCATGGAAGTGATTACACATAGTTTATTGTTTATTAGATTTGTATTTGTAGCATCAAATCTGCCTCCTAAGCCGGTTTCTAAAATTATAAAATCAGGTGATTTAGCTGCAAAAAATAACATGGCAGTAAAAAAAACTGCTTCAAAATAAGAAAGGTTATTTTTTATGATTAAATCTTGATACTGAGTAAAGATATTATCCATATCATCATCAGAAATATCTGACAGATTATAAGAAATTCTTTCATTAATTTTTAAAATATGGGGTGAAGTAAAAAGGGCAGTTTTATATCCTGATAACTGCAGCATCTGATATAAAAAGTATGATGTAGACCCTTTACCATTAGTTCCTGCTATATGGATTATTCTGCCAAGACTTTTTTCATTAAACCCGGCTTTTTTTAATGCATTATCAATACGGCTTAATGATAAATCTAAGTTTTTAAATTCAAATTTATCTGCATAATAAGATTCAAACTTATTCAATCTTTAAAACCACCTTGAATTAAATTGATTTTATTTATACAGATAAACTTAATATTTTGCAAGACTATAAATGAGAAATATCACAAATTCCTTGTTTTTCTAGTATTTTAAAGCATTCTGTTAATACAATTGCCGTATTGACTGCATCAAACAATGCTCTATGTCTGTCACTTTCTGGCAGTGATATATTAATATTGAAATAGTCAATTAAGTTATCAAGTTTATAGCCAGGAAGTCCCGGCACAGCTTTTTTTGCAAGTTTTACAGTATCTATACTGTAAGGAAAGGGTAGTTTTAATGAGCAGCAGGCAGCTTCATGCTCAATAAACCGCATATCAAAATTAATATTATGACCTACTATAATACTTTTAGATGCAAATGATAAAAAAGAAGGCAGCACTTCATGAACAAGTGGTTTATCCTGCACCATTTCATTTGATATTTTATGAATTTTATATGCATTATAAGGTATTTCTATTTCTGGATTAATTAAAGCAGAAAAAGTGTCGTTATAGTCTATCTGGTAATCAGGATATATTTTTACTGCTGCAATTTCTACCATTTTTGCATATTTTGGACTGTATCCAGTTGTTTCTGTATCTACTACAGTATAAGTCAGTTGATTAAAAGGTGTGTTTTTCATAGATTATATTAAATAACTCCTTAAATTTTTCAAGAGTAAGTTCTTCGGCTCTTGAAGTATTAATAAGCCCAGCCTGCGACAGTAGGTTACCTATATCATCAATATCCTGCAGATTATTTTTTAAAGTTTTTCTTTTCTGTCTGAAAGCATGGCGAAGAAACTTAAAAAACTGCTGTTCTTTTTCGCCTTGAAATGCTCTTTCTTCTTTTGGCACAAATTTTAAAACTGTACTCATAACATTAGCATTAGGCCAAAAGTTTGCTCCGCTTATGTCTTTTACTTTTATTGTATCAAAAATATAGCTTGTAAACACAGAAAGGGAAGAATATGCTTTTGAGTTAGGTTTTGCAATAATTCTATCTGCCACTTCTTTTTGAAACATAAATACCATATTTTTAATATTTTTCCGCATAGCTGCTTTTTCAAATATTTTAACAGATACATTATAAGGCAGATTGCCGATGATTATTACAGGTCTGCCTTCAAATATCTTATCATAATCAGCATTTGCTGCATCTTGATTAATAATAGTTAAGTTTTTATAGAAAAACAGGTATCTGTTTAAAAACTCCATAAGTTCAGTATCTATTTCTAAAGCAACAGCTTCTGCTTTTGTTTCAGCAATTAACTGAGTTAAAACACCGCATCCTGGACCTATTTCAATAACATTATCATTTTCAGTAATGTCTGCAGCATCTATAATTTTATCAAGCATAGATTTATTTGTTAAAAAATGCTGACCAAATTTTTTCTTTGTAAAACCATCTTCGTTTTTAAATGCTTCTAACAGATTTATCATATTCTACCATCATTTTTGCCATATTTACGGCTTTAATTAAACTTGAATAAGAGCATATACCTTTTCCTGCAATATCAAAAGCTGTTCCATGGTCAACAGATGTTCTGATAAAGGGCAGGTTAAGTGTAATATTTACAGCTTCTCCAAATGCATCCATTTTTACAGGTATCATTCCCTGGTCATGATACATTGCTATAATAAAGTCCCATTCTTTTGCTTTTGTATATATTGTATCAGCTGGGAACGGGCCATATACATTTATATTATTTTTGCTGGCTTTTTCTATGGCAGGAGATATGATTGTCTGTTCTTCATAACCTAATGCACCATTATCTCCAGCATGGGGGTTTAATCCGCATACTGCAATTTTTGGGGATAATGTGCCAAAATATCTGCCTGCATTATGAGCGCTTTCTATTGCATTTATAACAGTATTTTCATCTAAATGGGCTGATACATCTTTTAATGGATAATGTGTTGTAGCAAGAATAGTTTTTACATATTTTCCTGCAAGCATCATAGCTTGATTATCAATATTTGCAAGATAACCTAAATATTCTGTATGACCTGGAAAATTATATCCTGCATCTTTAATGGATTTTTTATTAATAGGGCATGTTATAACAGCATCAAAATCACCATTTAATGCACCACGGACTGCCATATCAATATATGAAATGGCAGCTTTACCGCACTCTGCACTTATTTTGCCATATTCATAGTTAAATCTATTATTATCTGGCTCTAATACAGTTAAATGACTTGGCATATCCTGTTTTAATATATTTTTATATGTATTTTCTACAATCCATTTATGGCCTATTAATGCAATATCATATTTTTTGCTTTCATCATCTAAGAAAAATTTACATACTTCTTCATATCCGATTCCAGCTGGGTCGCCTGCTGTAATCACAAGAGAAAACTTTTGCATATACTACCTTATTATGTTTATTATTTAGTCATACTTATATTATGAAATATCTATATAAATCAAGTATAAAATTATTTACAAAATATATTTTATAAAATATAAAAATTATACTGTAAATTTATATTAAAATTTGATATAATAAAAAAAGTGATGTGTTTAATGATTTATATGAGGATTGTATGAGTAATTCAAATGAAAATATTTTTGATGAATTAAAGAATAAAATAGCAGGTGATATTTATACTGATAAGATAAGAAGATATATGCACTCTACTGACGGCAGTATTTTTAGAGTAGAGCCTGCATGTATAGTTTACCCAAAATCTACTGAAGATGTAGTAGAAGTTGTAAAATTTGCAAATAAATATCAGCTTTCTATTCACAGCCGCGGTGCTGGTTCTGGTTTATGCGGTGCAGCAATCGGCAGAGGCATTGTAATTGATTTCTGTAAATATATGAATAACTTTTTAGGTTATGAAAAAATAAGCGATACAGAAGGCACTTTTACATGTGAGCCAGGGTATAAATATGGTGAACTGGAAGCCTTTTTAAAAGGCAGTTCAATGTGGTTTCCAGCAGCTCCTTCAAGTGGTGAATATGCAACATTTGGCGGCATGTATGGCACTAATGCAGGGGGCGGATATTCTGTAAAATATGGCAATGTAGCAGATTATATTGTAGATGCAGAAGTAGTTTTTCATGATGGACATATTGATACTTTTTCAAATATAGCACAAACTGATATTGATAAATTAAGTCCAGAATTAAAAGAACTTTATAATGTGCTTCTTAATAATCAGCAGGTAATAAATGGTTCTTATCCGCCTATTAAGTGTAATGTAAGCGGTTATGAACTAAGAGATGCAGCTAAAGATAACTCATTAAAACTCCATAAATTATTTGGCGGTTCAGAAGGTACACTTGGTGTTATTACTAAACTGACTTTTAGAGTAATTCGTAAAAAACCATATAATGCACTGGTTATTGCTTACTTTGATAATAAAACAAACAGTTCAAAAGCAGCTCAGGTTGGTTTAAAGTTTGAGCCTGCAGGCATTGAGATAATGGATAAATCTCTTTTAAATTTAGCAGTTACTCACGAGCCATCATTAGAAGGCAAGCTGCCAACTGATGTTGATAATGTATTAATGTTTGAATTTGAAGGAGAAAGTGTAGAAGAAGTCAGCAAATACTGCCATGATACTGTAAAAGAAATAACTGATAAAAACTATGCAACTCAGGCATTTACAGCAGTTAGTGAAGAAGAAAAAGCAAGCTACTGGGCAGTTAGAAAAGCTGCAGTGCCTATATTATATTTATTAAAAGGTAAAAAGAAAATACTTGCACTTGTTGAAGATGCAGCAGTGCCTACAGATAAACTTGTTGAATATTTTGACGGACTTTATGAAATATTTAATAGACATAAAGTAGATTTTGTAAGTTATGGTCATATTGCAAAAGGGCTTTTACATAACAGGCCTTTACTTGATTTGAAAGACCCTTATGATATTAACTTATTAAAAGTTTTAGCAGATGAAGTATTTGAACTTGTTCACAGACTAAATGGCACAATATCTGGCGAGCATGGAGATGGCAGAATTCGTTCATGCTATATTAATAAGCAGTATAATACAGAACTTTATTCATTATTTTTAAGAGTAAAATCTATATTAGACCCAGACGGTTTATTTAATCCAGAAATAAAAGTTACAAGCGACCCTGCTCAAATGACTAAACATTTAAGATATGGGGCAGATTATGGTGCAAGTGATAAAGCATTAAATAAACAGCTTGTATGGGAAGAAGATTTTATTTTAGAAGCAGAAAAATGCCACGGCTGTTCAAAATGTACAACAGTTACAAATGCTACTAGAATGTGCCCAGTATATAAAGCTTTAAGAGATGAAGCAGCAGCACCAAAAGCAAAAGCAAATATTTTAAGAGGGCTTTTAAGTAATGTGATAGATTCTGAAGCTATGTATCAGGAAGCCTTTCAGTATGTAATAAATCACTGTGTAAACTGTGGAAGCTGCTCAAAAGAATGTCCTTCGAAAGTAAATATACCAAAACTTGCTTTAGAAGCAAAATCAAGATATGCAGAAAAATTTGGCGTTTCAATGGACGCAAAATTAGTTACTAACTTTGAAATGGCAGGAAGAATGACTCATAAATTAAGCCCTGTAGTTTCTGCATTAATGGCACCAAAATTTATGCGTAATATTCTTAAAGTTACAACAGGTCTTTCTAGTGACAGGAAATTTGTAAAATTTGCAACTAAATCATTATATGAAAGAATAAGTCAGACAGAAGGAAATGGTGAAAAGGTAGTAATGTATTTTGCAGGCTGCTATGCTTCTTTTATTAAACCAGAAATTGGAGAAAGCACAGTAAATGTTCTTAAAAAATTAGGATATAAAGTGGTAACACCTGCTCAGCACTGCTGTGGTATTCCACATTTATCAAAAGGTCTTGCAAAAGATACACGCAGCCAAATTAAAAAGAATTTAAAAGAGTGGGGCAGTTTAATAGACCAGGTTGATTATATAGTTTCAGCATGCTCAAGCTGTACATTATCTTTAACAAAAGAATGGCTTTATTATCAAAACGATGAAATCACTCAAAAAATTAGAGATAAAACTATATTTATTATGGATTTAGTTGAAAAACATATAGATGAAGTAGAAGTTGTAGAAAACAATATAACTCTTGGTTATCATATACCATGTCATATGAAATTATTAAAAAATCCTGCAAGTACTCAGAATGTTCTTAAAAAACTGAATGGTGTTACTGTAGATGATTTAAAAAGCGGCTGCTGTGGTATGGCAGGAAGCTGGGGTATGTCTGCTAAAAACTATGATTTATCTATAAAAATAGGCACACCTATGGTGGATAAATTAATGGCTTCATCATGCAGCGCAGGTATTACAGAATGTCCAACATGTTCTATGCAGATGGAGCATTTAGGCAGTAAAGAAGTAATGCATCCTATTGAGGTAGTAGATAAATGTATAAAATAACACTTGCTGTTTTTTCTATACTGTTTTTTGCTTTTAATGGCTATAGTGCTGATAATAAAAGCAAAAGTGATGTAGAAAATAAAAAGACAGAAACAGAAGTTAAAGCTCCAGATATGAGTTTTAATGATGATTATTTTGTAGGCTTAAAAGCTTATGATGATGGTTTATATGATGTTGCAGAATCATGCCTTTCAAACTATTTAAGCCATGAAAATAAGTCGCAGCAAGCAGGTTTTGCCACATACCTTTTGTATCAGGTATATATGTCGCAGGGGAATTATAAAGCAGCACAATATACTTTTACTCAGCTTGCAAACTTTAAAGACAGCAGGTTTAATAAACAGAAAATGCTTAAAGACCAAATGTTTATAGAAACAAAGTTAAGCTGTGATGGTGCAAAAAATCTGCTTTTAACTAATCCTAAAAATGAGTATCTTGAAGTATATGCAAAAAGTGCATGTATAGTAGATAAAGACATTACTAATCTTTTAAGCAAAATAGATGTATCTTCTGAAACATTATACAGTGTTTTAGAAAGAGTGCAGAAAGATAAAGAGCTTGTGTTTTCTACTTATGATAATTTAAGGGCAGAAAAACGAACACCTAAACTTATGAATTTTTATGGCAAATATTTCTATTCAAACAATATGAAATCTGAGTTTTATGCTCTTTATAAAATATATCAGGACAGCGAACTTGCTTCTTTTGTACTTGATGATACATGGAAAAGCGGTGATTATAAAAAATATATAGAATCATTTAAAAAAGAAGTAAAAAATGATTACAAGCTTGATAAAGTAGTGTACTGCAGAATGATAGAAGCATCTAATAAAGAAATGGTTAATTTTGATTGTGATTTAGTAGATAAATGTTTAGGCACAAAAAATCCTGATTTTAATAAAACAAAATTAGCATGCTACATGAGAAAAGAAGATAAAGAAAAAATCTCTTGGTTTATAGGCACATTAACTGTTCAGGATACTTTAAAACTCTGCGAATACGGCAAATATATTATTGGCAAAAAATTATATGATATTAAGTTTTTAAATAAATTTGAAAAATGCCCAGATAAAGCATCTATGTATGAATCTCTGCTGAAATTTAAAGATTATGATGCAGTAATCAAATTAGGCGGCAGTGGAAACAGTCAGTTAGATGTAGCTTATATGGCAATCGCTTATTATTATCTTGGCAATAATGCTCAGTATAATAACTATTTAAATAAACTTACAGATGTAGATTTATCAGGTATGGTAAAAAGAGCAGTAAGCAGGGGTAGCTTATAATGTGGAAAGTGGCTGTAGGGGTTTTACTTATAGTTGGCGGTATAGCATTCAGCGGTTATAAATATTTTACTGGTGAAGAAAATAAACTTTATGAGCAGGCAAAACAGCTTGAAGCAGAAGGTAAAATATATGAAGCCCATGATACTATTGTTAAGGCTCTTGAGCTTAACCCTACTAACAGGAAAATTATTGCTTATAAATCACAGCTTTTTGCAGTAGTAGACAGCGATACAAAATTAAAAAATGCAGTATCTTATAGAAATGATGCTGTGCGTGCAATGGATAGAGGTGATTATGTTGATGCTGCAGAAAAGCTGGATAAAGCTAACACATTAGTATATGAAATCTTTCCATCATCACCAGTTTATAAAAAAGCTGAAGAATTACAGGCTCAAATCTTAAAAGATACTGAAAGGCTGAAAAGAGAGCTGCCTGAAAGATATTATAACAGGGCGAAAGAGCTTGCAAATAATGGTGAATATGAAAGAGCTTATAATGCTTTGTTATATATTAAACAGCCAAACAATAAGATAATAGAATTAATGGACCAGCTGGCTTATCAGATAGGCAATGATAAAATGGCAGAAATAGAAAGAGATGCTGACCCAACAGCATTTTTAATAAGAGATGCTATAAGCTGGTATAATCAAATAAGCAGTAATTCACCAGATAAGATTGATGCAAAAATAAAGGCTGCAAATTTAAATAAAAAATTACAGGAAGTAGAAAAGAAAAATGAATAAATTATTATCAGATTTAGACTTTAGTAAGGCAAAGGTTCTAATAGCCGGCGATATGATGCTTGATAGATATTATTATGGCAGTGTATCAAGAATATCACCAGAAGCACCTGTTCCTGTTATAAATGTTAAATCAGAAATTTATACTCTTGGCGGTGCTGGTAATGTTGTAAATAACATTAAAGGACTTACAGCAGACTGCACTATTATAGGAGCAGGTAAAAAAGATGATGATGCAGGCAGACTTTTAAATAATTTATTTAATAATATTCAAGCTAAATCTTTTTTTATAGATGCAGATATGCCAACTATTTCTAAATTAAGAGTAGTAGGCGGCAAGCAGCAGATAGCAAGGCTTGATTTTGAAGATATTCATCCATTTAGTGAAGAAGTAAATAATCAAATAAAATCTATATATGAAAGAGAGCTTGAAAACCATAATGTAGTTATTATTTCAGATTATGGCAAAGGTTTATGTTCTAAAGAGATATGCTCTTTTATTATAGAAAAAGCAAATGCTCAGAATAAAAAAGTATTAATAGACCCAAAAGGCAGTAACTGGGATAAATACAGTAATGCATATCTTGTTACACCAAATGTAAAAGAATTAAGTGAAGTATGCGGCTGTGAAATAGAAAATGAAGATGAGCCTGTTATAAAATACGGCTCAATGATTAGAGAAAAATATAATCTTACTTATCTTATTGTTACAAGAAGTGAAAAAGGTATTACAATAATAGGTAAAGACCATATAAAAACTATTCCAACTCAGGCAATGGAAGTATTTGATGTATCAGGTGCTGGTGATACTGTTATATCCAGTATTGCTGTATTTTTAGGCTTAAACTTAAATATTGATGATGCAGTATATCTTGCAAATGCAGCAGCAGGCGTTGTGGTTGGAAAGCTGGGAACTGCACCTATTACTTTATCAGAGCTGCATTATTCATTAAGTGGTTTTAGAAGTTCAAAAGTTGTATCATTCAACCATATTGCAGATATTATTAAAAGAGAAAAATCATTTAATAAAAAAATAGTATTCACTAACGGCTGTTTTGATATTCTGCACAGGGGACATGTTACTTATTTAAAACATGCTAAAACATTAGGTGATATACTTGTTTTAGGATTAAACAGTGATGATTCTGTTAGAAGATTAAAAGGTAGTGATAGACCAGTAAATAATGAGCAGGACAGGGCAGTAGTTTTAGAAGCCTTAGAGTGTATTGATTATATTGTTATTTTTGAAGAAGATACACCACTTAATTTAATAAAAAATGTTATGCCTGATATATTAGTTAAAGGCGGCGATTATAAAGCAGAAGATGTTGTTGGCAAAGAGTATGCAGGCAGAGTTGAAATTATAGATTTTGTTGAAGGATATTCTACAACATCAACTATTAATAAATTAAAATAGGAGCATTGATATGGTAATTGTAACTGGCGGAGCTGGATTTATTGGCTCAAATATTGTTAAAGGTTTAAATGACAGAGGTATTGATAAAATATTAATTGTTGATAATTTATCCAATGCTTCTAAACATAAAAATTTAAATAAAATCAAATTTTATGATTATATAGATAAAACTGATTTTGATATAACTGAATTTCTTGTAAAAAATAATGTGGAAGCTGTATTTCACCAAGGTGCATCATCTAATACTATGGAAACAGATGGCAAATATATGATGAAAAATAACTATGAATGTACAAAAAATACTTTTAATGCATGTCAGCAGCATAATGTTCGTCTTTTTTATGCATCAAGTGCCTCTGTTTATGGTAATGGAGATAATGGGTTTATAGAAAAAGAAGAATGCGAGTATCCATTAAATGTATATGCTTTTAGTAAATATCAGTTTGACAGATATTTAAACCAGCATTTTGCAGGAATATCCAGCCAGGTTGTAGGTCTTAGATATTTCAATGTTTATGGACCACAGGAAAACCATAAAGGTAAAATGGCATCAGTTGCGTTTCATATGTTTAATCAAATTAAAAATAATGAACCTATGAAACTTTTTGAAGGCAGTGAAAATTTCAGGAGAGATTTTATATATATAGATGATGTAGTATCAGTAAATATGTTTTTCTATGATAACCCAGATAAATCAGGCATATTTAACTGTGGAACAGGTCATGCAGAAAGTTTTTGTGAAATTGCTAACGCACTAAAAGAAAAATATACAGATGCAAAAGTGGAATATATACCATTTCCAGACAACTTAAAAGGTAAATATCAAACATTTACAGAAAGCGATATTACAAAACTTCGTAATGCTGGGTATGATAAACCATTTACCAATCTTAAAACAGGTACATTAAAATATGCTGAAATATTAGAGAAAAGCGGCGGATATATTATTTAATGAAATTTGATTTTGGTAAAAAGAAATTAAAAAAACTTATTGATAACTCTGTCTTAAAAAAGAAAGATTCTCTTATAGGGCTCCCTGTTTTATTTACATTATCAGGGTTTTCTAACATTCGTCAGGCACATAAACCTGAAGTTGTTAATAAAATAGCAGTATTAAAAATAACTTCTGTAAGAGATACTATTTTTACAGTTTCATCAGTTAATGCATTAAAAAAAGCATATCCTAGTGCAACAATAACTTATTTTACTGGTGAAGATAATTTTAATACAGCTTCTGAAATAGAAGGTGTAGATAATACTATAAGGCTTTTTTCTAATGATTTATCAAAAAGTATGAAAATAGTAAAAAACGCAGGTCATTTTGATTTATGGATAGATTTTGGAGCATGGTCCAGATTTGAAGCTATAATGACTCAGACTGCAAAAGCATCATATAAAGCTGGTTTTAAAACAGAAGGCGAGCACAGGCATTTTGCATATGATAAAGTGGCTGATTATTCTTTTGATATACATGAAACAGCAAACTATGCTTTTTTGCTTTCATCTATAGGTATAAAAGTAAGTAACAGCGAAATAGAAACAAAACAGGCAGAAAATATTGATGAAAAGCTGGTTGTAATTGATATTTTTGCAGATAATCCTGAGCAGAATAACAGGAAATACAGCCAAAGTAACTGGAAAATTATAGTTGAACATTTAAATAAGCTGGGTTATAGGGCAGCATTAATTGGTGATAAAAAAGATTTGGAAGAAGCTGAAGCTTTTAATGAGCTTGCAGGCAGCAGTGCAGATATCGATTTTTTTGTAGGCAGGCTTGATTTTGCAGATAAATTAAAAGTTATCTCCAGTGCTGCTCTTGTTATCGCAGGCGATACATCTATTTTACATACTGGTGCATTTTTAGGCAGGAAAGTTATAGGACTTTATGGACCAACAGATAAAAAAAGATATGCACCAGTTGGAAATAGTGTATATATATTATCTTCTAATGGCTGCTCTGGCTGCCAGAACCTGTATGGTGATGAAAAATGTACAATGGATACTCCAGATTGTATGGATAGTATTCCCGTAGAAAGTATTATATCAAAAATAGATTTAGCATTGGGAGTAAATGTTGAATAAAAACAACAGTAAACTGCATATAAAAAATATAGTATATATACTTATATTATTAACTGGGGATATTGCTGCATATTGTATTTCTTTTGTATTAGCATATTATTCAAGAGTATATATAGACAGCTTTATCACTGTTGCTCCATTTGCTTTTTCTTTGGAATATTTAGCAAAAAGTTTGTGGTGGATACCTGTTATATTTATTATAATGCTTGCTTATAGAAATTTATATACTTTAAAAAAACCTTTCTGGCATGAAAGCAGGCGGCTGATGTTGTCATGTCTTATGACTTTTCTTATTGTATTTTCAATAGTATCATTAGGCAAACTTTCTAATTTTGTTTCAAGGTTGTTTTTAATATTCTTATTTGGATATTTAGTAATATTTGTTACAATATTTAGATATATTTTAAAAACAAAAGTCTTAAACAGGAAATATTTGGCAGAAAGCATTGTTATTATAGGCTGCTCTAATTATTTAGACCATGTAAAACGCAGCATACTTCATGAAAACGGCTTATGTTTTTATGTGTCAGGTGTAGTATTAACAGATAACTGTAAATATACAGGAAATCAGAAAATTTTAGGACATATTTCTGATATTGAAAATATTATAAAGAAATATAATATTACATCTGCTGTTGTTGTAAAAAATGAAGTAGATAAATCTTTTGAAAAAATCTTAAACAATCTGCAGATTAATTTAAATAAATTATTGATAGTGCTTGATTCTCAGGGAATAGGATTTTCCAATACGGAAGCTGTTCAGCTTTTATATACAGGTTTAAATTATATACAGATTAATAATAATTTTAAATCTTTGCTAAATAGTATTGTAAAAAGATTTTGTGATATTATATTATCTATAATACTGCTGCCATTTCTGCTTGTTTTCATTGGTATTATAGCCCTTTTAATTAAAGCAACATCAAAGGGACCTGTATTTTACGGACATAAAAGAGTAGGAAGATATGGAAAAGAATTTAAAGTTTTAAAATTCCGCTCTATGTATCAGGATGCAGATATCAGGCTTAAAGAAATACTTGATAATGATGAAGAAGCAAGAAAAGAATGGAATATGTATTATAAATTAAAAAATGACCCTAGAATTACAAAAATAGGTAAGTTTTTAAGGAAATCATCTCTTGATGAAGTACCTCAGATATTTAATGTATTAAAAGGGGAAATGAGCTTTGTTGGACCAAGACCTGTGCTGCAGGATGAGCTTGATAAATATTATAAAGAATTATCATCATATTACTATATGGTTCGTCCTGGTATTACTGGTCTTTGGCAGATAAGTGGAAGAAATGAATTAAACTATGAAATGCGTGTAGCAAAAGATTCATGGTATGTATTAAACTGGTCTATATGGCTTGATATTGTAATATTATTTAAAACACCGGGTGCCGTTTTTCAGAAAAAAGGTGCTTATTAAAATAAATTTATAAGGATATTTATGACTACAAAACATTATTTTATATACACATTTGGTTGTGCTATGAATGAATATGATACTGAAAGAATTGCCGCTTCTTTAGAAGCAAAAGGCTATATTCCTTCAGATAAAGTGGAAGATTCTGATTTTATTGTATTAAATACATGCAGTGTAAGAGAAAAACCGCAGGTTAAAATATTAAGTTATTTAGGTCAGATAAGGCTTTTAAAAGAAAAAAATCCTAATATGATAGTTGGTATATCTGGCTGTGTTGCTCAGCAGGAAGGCGAGAAGTTTTTAAAAAATAATAAAGTAGTTAATTTTGTTATGGGCACAGATGCTATCGCTCATATTGATAATGTTATAGAAAGAGCAATAAATGGTGAAAGATTTGCAGATACTGATGTAGACAGCTCATCTTTTTCTATTGCAAACTTTAACCGTAAAGATAAAATTACTGCAAATGTTACTATTATGAAAGGCTGTAATAATTTCTGCAGTTACTGTATTGTGCCTTATGTTCGCGGCAGAGAAGTTTCAAGACCTTCAGCAGAAATAGTAAATGAAATAAAATCTCTTATTGATAAAGGTGTAAAAGAAGTATGTCTTTTAGGGCAGAATGTTAACTCTTATGGTAAAAATTTATCAGAAGATACTGATTTTCCTAAACTTTTATCAATCGTTAATAAAATAGACGGTTTAGAAAGAATACGGTTTGTTACATCTCACCCAAAAGATTTTTCTCTTGAGATGATTAATGCTATGGCTGAAAATGAGAAAGTATGCCGTTATCTTCATCTGCCTTTACAGTCAGGCTCTAATAGTATTCTTAAAGCAATGAATAGAAGATATACTTATGAAGATTATAAAGCAAAAATAGAGCAGGCACGAAAAATTATGCCTGATATAGAGTTTTCATCAGATTTTATTGTAGGCTTTCCTAATGAAACAGATGAAGACTTTAATGCTACATTAAAAGCAGTTGAAGAAATAGGGTATGATAGAATATTTTCATTTAATTATTCTCCGCGTCCTGGCACAAAAGCATTTGATATTGAAGATAATGTGCCTGCAAACATAAAATCTAAAAGATTAAATAATCTATTTGCTTTACAGGACAGCCTTTATGATAAAAGACTTCCAGAAATGAAAGGTATTACTACTAAAGTTTTAGTTACAGAGATTGATGAAACAAAAGAATATCCATATTATGGATTAAATATATATAATAGAAAGGTTGCTTTTTCTTCTAAAAGTAAGCTAGAATATGGAAGCATAGTAAATGTATTAATTGATACTGCAAAAAGAAACTGCATGTATGGTGTAGAGGTATAATATGTTAATTCGTCTGTTTTTTAAACGCATAATTAAAGAGCCTGTTCAGTCAAGATATTTGATGCTTTTACAGGATAATCAAGAGCGGTATTTGCAGATATATGTTGGAGAAAGAGAAGGTGAAACTGTTGCTTCATGGAAAGAATCTATTAAGCCGCCGCGTCCTATGACTTATGATTTAATCAGCTCTATATTAAACCTTTCTGATAATGTAGTTTTAACAAAAATATTAATAGATGGTTGCAGTCAGGATGTTTTTTATGCTAAAATGTTTTTTAATGTAAATGGCGAAGAAAAAGTTATAGACTGCAGACCTTCAGATGCTATTGCTGTAGGCTTAAGAATGAATGTACCAATATATGCTGAATCCTGTGTTTTAGAAAAACACGGGCTTATGATAATATAATTAATTTAGTTTTACTATAAAAATCAAAGAGGTTTTATTATGAGATATCCTAATCTTGGCGAAATGATGACAATTCAAGCAAAACGCTGGAAAAATAAGCCCCTTGTATATTTTGAAGATAAAGTTTATACATACATGCAGGTAGAAAAAATGGCAAATAAAGCTGCCCGTATGTTAAAAGAAAAAGGCTTAAAAAAAGGCGATAAAGTAGCTGTAATTATGGAAAATTCAGCTCATTATATTATATCTCTTGTTACTATTTTTAAAGCTGGCGCTGTTGCTATTCCAGTAAATAATATGCTTAGAGAAAGCGAATTTGCTTATATTTTAAATGACAGTTATACAAAATTTGTATTTTTATCAGAAAAATATGCAGAAATTGCAAGCTATTTAAAAGATAATGTTTCTTCTTTAGAAGATATATTAAGCTGGGAAAAAATCAACTGTAATTCGATTAATGTTACAGAAGCATCTGCACCTTTTTCTGATGAACCATTAGAATATAATTTTGGTTATGATGATTTAGCATTTTTTGTATATACATCAGGCACAACAGGACACCCAAAAGGTGCAATGTTAAGCCATGGCAATATGTTAAGCGATGCAAAATCTATTGATGGTGCATTAAAATGGCATCCATCTAAAAAATTCCTGTTATTTTTACCAATATTTCATTCATATACTCTTATGACTTCAGTTTTATATCCTATATATTTAGGCTGCAGTATTATTATGTTTGCCTCAGTTATGGAACTTAAAACTAAAAAATTCAGGCAGACATTAATATTTAAACGACCTAAAGTAATGGTTGGTGTACCGCAGATTTATCAGGCTTTAATAAAAGCTCAAATGCCAAAATGGTTTATTAAGCTATTTTATCCTATAGAGCTGCATATTTCTGGTGGAGCACCAATTTCTGCTGATACTCTTGATGCTTTTGAGAAAAAATTTGGAGTACCTATTGTTGAAGGTTATGGTCTTTCTGAAGCAGCACCAGTTGTTGCCGTTAATACTGTAGAATATCACAGGGCAGACAGTGTTGGTAAACCAATGCCTGGAATACAGGTTAAAATTGTAGATGAAGAAGAAAATGAAGTACCTGTTGGCGAAGTTGGTGAATTAATAGTAAAAGGCGGTAATGTTATGAAAGGATATTACCATATGCCAAAAGCAACAGATGATGCAATACGCAATGGCTGGCTTTTTACTGGTGATTTTGCTAAACTTGATGAAGATGGGTTTATATATATAGTTGACAGAAAAAAAGATTTAATCATTTCAAAAGGTATGAATGTATACCCTAGAGAAGTGGAAGATGTTATTAAGCAGTTAGATGGCATTGATGCTGTTGCAGTAATTGGTGTACCAATTGAAGGCAGAGATGAAATGATACTTGCTTATGTTATGAAAAGTGAAAATTCAAATATTACTGTATCAGATATAAAAGCTCATTTAAAAGAACGCTTAGCATCCTTTAAAACACCAAAACATATTTTTATAGTTGATGAACTGCCGCTTACAGCAACTGGTAAAGTTTTAAAACGAGAGTTAAAAGCAAAAGTTTTAAGTGGTGAATTTAAAATAGATTAATAATTTTTAGCTTTTGCAAAATTATGAAAAAATTACTTATTATAGTTATATTAGCAATACTGCCTTGTGCTGTTTTTGCCCAAAATAACATGTTTAATAACCCAAATAAAAATCCTTTTACTAATAAAGATTTTTATGGCAGTGCTAATGTATCTATGGATTATAAATTTAATTCTATAAACCCTTATGGTGAAGCTAAACCAGATACTGTTACTACTTTAGGGCTTAATCTGCGGTATGATTATTTTGATTTTTTTGGATATATTGATATTCATGATATATTTTATATATATAATGATAAACCTTATGTGTTTGGAGAAATCAATAACTATCTTTTTGGTGAGATTAACCCTAGAATATCACTTTTAGCACTGGCAGGTCAGAAGTTAGGCAATGGCAATATTTTTAAAGATTTTTTAATTGCTTATAATTTTACTTTTGATTCTGATGATTTACTTCAGCATTATATGGGCTTTGGTATTGATTTTAATATTCCAATATTTTCCTATTTAAAAATAAATCTTTATGCTAGATATAATCAGGCATACTATGGCAGGAATGAAAACTCTTTTGATGGCTTTTTATTAAATATTGCTTATGAAGTGCCTATTTATAAATTTTCTCCAGGTATAGAGATTATTTATTCCAGCTGGTTTAAGTATATATTTGCACCAAGCACCAGTGGAAATATTGAAAATGAAACAGACTATTCTATCCAATGGAAAAATACTTTTAAAGTAGGGTATAAAGGCTTTTATCTTGCTTATTCATACCAGCATAACACAAACTATTTAGAATTAAATACAAGAAATGCACAAGTTGGAGAACATTCTATTGGTATTTATTATTCATATAAATTTTAATAAGGGTGAAATATGTATAAAATAATATTTTCATTAATAATTTGCTTATTTACTGCAGCACAAAGCTATGCTCAGATTTTTATTACTGGTATGCCGGACTGCTCTAAGGTTACTTTTTATGAAGATAATATTACTATAGGTTCGTGCAAACTTAATGTATATATGGCTTATACTGACGAGCAGAAAATATGCGGTATGCTTAATTTTACTGATAATACATTTATAAAAGACGGTATGCTTTTTGTAGATAATGATGACAAAGTTAAATCTCACTACTTTCATACAGAAGGAATGAAAATGGATATTCGCATTATGGGAGTAGTCAAAAAAGCTGATAAAACATACATTGTATATGATAATGATGCAAAATATTCTCCACCAGGGATAAAATCTGTAACTATATATGGAAATGGAGTATTTGAAACAAGCGAAAAAAAATATCAGAATGGATTAAATAAATGCTTAACAGGTGTGAAATAGGTTATGGAAATAAGTAAAACACAATCATACATTACAGCAGAAAATGCACCAAAAGATATAGAGATAAAAACATCTACCCGTTATGGCGGCTTTTCCTCTGCACCATACAACAGCTTAAATATGGGATATTTTACTGGTGATGATGTTACTACTGTAGTAAAAAATTACTATTATTATCAAAATCTTACAAAAACATATAATATTGTTACTTTAAATCAGGTTCATGGTGATACTGTATTAGAAGTAAATAAGGAAAATGCTGCAGATATTATGTTTTCAAAAGCTGATGGTTTATTTACCTGCGAAAGTAATCTTCCATTAGGTGTAATTACAGCAGACTGCCTGCCTGTTATGATTGCAGGAAATAAATGTATATCATCACTTCACTGCGGCTGGAGGAGCTTAAATGCAGGTATTATTGATAATGCATTTAAACTTTTTAAAAAATATAATGATACACCAGTATATGCATATATTGGTGCGGGAATATGTGAAAAATGCTATGAAGTTCGTGATGATTTAGTTCAGCAGTTAAATCCTGCATATAATCCTGAGCAGGCATTAGAAACAAAAGGGCAGGGACAGTATTTGCTTAATATGAAAAAACTTGCATCTAATGCTTTAATTTATAATGGCTTAAGTATTGATAGTATTGAAATAAGCAAATATTCTTCATGCTGCAGTAAAGGTTTTTATTCATATAGATTAGAAAATGGAAAAACAGGCCGCATGGTTACAACTATACAAAGAGCAGTAAGATAATGAGTGTTATTGAAAATTATAATGAAATATTAAAAGAAGTACATGAAGTATCAAAAAAAGTAAATCATCATGTAGATTTACTTGCAGTATCTAAAACCCAGAGTGTAGAAAAAATTGACGAACTTGCACTAAATGGTGTTAAAATGTTTGGTGAAAGCAAAGTGCAGGAAGCTGTTCCTAAAATTGAATATTTATCCAGTAAATACAATAACTTAGAGTTTCATTTTATAGGTAAAGTGCAGACTAATAAACTGAAAAAAATAGTAGAATATTTTTCATTAATACATTCTGTAGACAGGCTTGATGTGCTGCCATTAATAGATAAATATGCTTATGAACTAAATAAAAAGCAAAACATCTTAATACAAATAAATATAGCTCATGAAGCTCAGAAAAATGGTATTGACCCAGTTTTGCTTGATGAAATAGTAAAAAGTGCATTAAGCTGTAAAAATATTATACTAAAAGGCTTAATGTTTATGCCGCCTTATGAAGAAGATGTTACAAAAAATATACCTTACTTTAATCAGGCTGCAGAATTATTTAATAAGTATAAAAATGATACTTTCAATATATTATCTATGGGTATGAGCCATGATTTTAAAGAAGCGGTTATGTGCGGGGCTACACTTGTAAGAGTAGGAACAAGCATTTTTGGAGAAAGAGTTTAAAAATAACTTAAATATATTGAATTTTTTTTATTTTTAGTTCATTATAAATTGCAATTAATTATGTGGAGAGATAAATGTCTTTTGTTGTTTTTTTAGCAAAGTGTTATATAGTTATTCTTTTATTTAGATTTGTTACCACAAAGCAGGAATTAGTTTTTAATCCTTTAGGAAAAATTATTGCAAAAGCAACTAATCCTGTACTTCCAAAAAATAATGAGAAATTTATTCCATTATTAATTACAGCTGTAATCGTTGTAACATCTTTATTATATTCTATTTCAACTACTGCTGTAGAGTTTCAAATTAAATTACTGTCAATTTTAATTAATTATGCACACTTCTTTATGCTTTTTTACATAGTTTCTATGATTTTTGGCAGTTTTGGAAACAGACCTATTGGCGGCGGTTTTATTGCCTTATTTTTTAGATTAGGGCTGCCTTGGGTAAAAATGACAAGGCTTTTTATTCCAATTAACAGTGGTAAAATTATTATTCCAGCTATTATTGTTGTATATCTTTTAACTGTATGCTTAACAGCTGTTATCAATACTATTTTTAATCTTATGATATATCAGTCAATTGGCAACACTGCAGGTATTTTTATTTCTGCATTTGCTTTTAGTGCATATAAAATATTTGGCCTATTATATTATATGAGTTTTGTGATTGCATTTAGAGCATTAATATCATGGGTAAGTCCAGACCCTAGAAATATTATAGTTCAGCTAGTATATACAATCACTGAACCAGTGCTTGAACCATTAAGAAGAATAATACCACCTATTGGTATTATAGATTTTTCAGCACTTATTGCTATGATTGGTTTTTATTTCGGCGGTATGATACTTCAAAATATTGTGCAGCCTTTTATTTAATATGAGGTTTTTATGATTTTATTTAGAATAGCTTATTCAATAGCAATTTTCGCAGTATTTATTATTTTCAGACAAAGTATGGATATAAGTCTTTATATGGCTCTTCTTTATTCTGGAGTAGCTGTATTATGTATTTTACTTTTAGACTTATTACTAGGCGGTATTAAAAGCTACCGTATTATTTCTTCACTGCTTATAGGAATAGCATTTTTAGTGCTTGGCTTTTTGCTTATACAGTCCTTTCAGTCAGTATTTCAGCAGAAAGAAATAAACTTAATAGTTCTTTTCCTTTTCCTGTATGCAGGTATTATTATTGGCAACAAAAATCATAAGTTTTTTGAATCATTAATAACAAATGTTACTTTAAAACATAACTCTACTAAGATAAAGTTAGGCTCTCAGCCAAAAGTCCTTGATACATCTACATTAATTGACGGCAGAATAGCAAATATAGTAGACTGTGGCTTTATAGAAGGCAACCTTGTTATCCCAGGTTTCGTATTAAAAGAGCTTCAAAATATTGCAGATTCCCATGACCATTTAAGAAGGCAGAAAGGCAGACGCGGTTTAAATGTATTAAAAAGACTGCAGGAACAGACAAATATTAAAGTAGAAATAGATAATACTTCTTTTGATGAAATAGGTACAGTAGATGAAAAATTACTTGCTTTAAGTATGAAAATTCATGCTGCCATTATTACTACAGATTTTAATTTAATGAAAGTGGCAGAAATACAGAATATAAAAGTTTTAAATTTAAATAACCTTGCTATTGCTTTAAGACAGACTATTCTCCCTGGTGAAGATTTAGTAATTACTATTGCAAAAGAAGGTAAAGACCCATCTCAAGGTGTTGGATATCTTGATGATGGTACAATGGTTGTTGTAGAAAATGGTAAAAAACGCCTCGGCGAAACATTAAAAGTAGAAGCAACCTCATTACTGCAGACAGAATCAGGCAGAATTATTTTTACTAAGGTAAAAGCGTGAGTATATCTTTAATTATACCTGCAGCCGGTGTTGGTAACCGATTTTCTGCAAATATTAAAAAGCAGTTTACAGAAATTGACGGCAGACCGCTTATATACTGGACTATAAAAAGGCTTTTAACTGCATATAATTTTGATGAGCTTATTATTGGCTTAAATCAAGATGATATTCAGTTTATGGATAGAGTAATATCTGATTTAAAGCTAAATATTCCCAATATATATGCAGAAGGTGGCAAAGAAAGGGCAAATACTGTATTAAACTGCTTATTAAAATCAAACTGCAGTTATGCAGCAGTTCATGACAGTGTCCGCCCATTTGTCAGTAATCAGGTAGTTATTAATACAATAGATAAAGCATATCAATCAAATGCAGCAATATGCGGTATGCCTGTAAGAGATACTGTAAAAAAAGTAAAGGGTAGTATTATAGAAAAGACAGTTCCAAGAGATAATCTTTTTTTAGCACACACTCCACAGGTCTTTAAAAAAGATATTATAGTAAATGCACTGCATGCTGCATTAGAAAATAATATTATAGTAACAGATGAAGCTTCTGCCTGCGAGTATGCTGGAATACAAGTAGATACAGTGCTTTCAAACTATGAAAATATAAAAGTAACTTATGCAGAAGATATAAGTTTAATACAATTATTTAAAGAAAAGTTTTTTGAGGTATAAATGTTTGAAAATTTTAATTTTAATGAGTTTATAATAAAAGCCGCATTATCAGTTGTACCATTTATGTTTGCAGTTACAATACATGAAGTAATGCATGGATATGCAGCATATAAATTAGGTGATAATACTGCTAAAAATGCTGGCAGACTTACATTAAACCCTATTGCTCATATTGACCCGATAGGTCTTTTAGTACTGCTGCTTACAAGAATAATAGGCTGGGCAAAACCTGTACCTGTTAATTATTATAACCTTCGCCATAAATATGGTGTAGCAATAGTTTCAGCAGCAGGGCCGCTAGCAAACCTTGTAACAGCTTTTTTATCTGCTGTTATATTAAAAATATTAGGATATGCAGCTATTAATTTTGGTATGCCTGGCTATATTTTTGAGCCGTTATATCTTATGACATTATACTCTGTTGCTATAAATATTGCTTTATGTATATTTAATCTTCTGCCTATTATGCCAATGGATGGGGCAAGAATTATATGGAATTTTTTACCAAGAGATAAAGCTATCAAATATGAGGCAACTGAAAAATATTATTTTTTAATAATACTTGTTTTAATATTTACAAATGTTCTTCAATATATTATATCTCCAATAAGAATATTTATATTAAAAATATTTGATGCAATATTAAATTTAAATATAATAGGATATATGTAATATGAAAAAAAGAGTTTACAGTGCAATGAGGCCAACTGGGGAACTGCATATTGGCCATTATTTTGGAGCGATTAAAAACTGGGTAAAAATGCAGGAAGAATATGACTGTTTTTTTGCCGTTGCAGACTGGCATGCATTAACCACAAATTATGATAATCCAGAAAATATTAAAGAAATGAGGCGTCAAATGGTGCTTTCATGGCTTGCTGCAGGGCTTGATGTGGAAAAAGCACCTATATTTATACAGTCCCACAACTTATATACTGCAGAACTTTATCTGCTTTTAGGTATGGTTACTCCTGTACCTTGGCTTGAAAGATGCCCAAGTTATAAAGATATGATAAATACTTTAGCTCATAAAGATTTATCTAACTATGGATTTTTAGGCTATCCTGTATTAATGACTGCAGATATTATTATGTATCTTGCAAACCTTGTGCCTGTTGGTGTAGACCAGGTACCACATGTGGAGCTTGCAAGAGAAATAGTACGCAGATTTAATAATTTCTATGGTGAAATATTTGTTGAGCCAGAATCTATGCTTACAAATATGCCAAAACTTCCAGGGCTTGACGGCAGAAAAATGAGTAAAAGTTTAAACAATACTATACTTTTAACAGAAGAAGCAGATACCCTTGAAAAGAAAATAAAAACAATGATAACAGATACAAAAAGGCAAAGAAAAACAGATGCTGGTGACCCAAATGTATGTCCAGTATTTGATTATCATAAAGTATTTTCTACAGATGAAGAAAGGGCAAATATTATAGAAGGCTGCACAAAAGCAGGCATTGGCTGTATAGAGTGTAAAAAAATATTAATCAATAATGTAGAAAACTTTATATGTCCTATTAGAGAGAAAAAAAAAGCATTAGATAAAGAAATACATGATATTGATGAATTTCTTGCACCATCACAGAAAAAAGCAAATGATTTTGCAGCAGCATTAATGGAAAAAGTTAGAATAGCAATTAAAATATGAATGAACTTCTTGATATTAAAATACTTGATTATGAAGGGCCTCTTGATTTATTAATACATCTTGTTTATAAAAACGAGATGAATATTTTTAATGTATCTATTTCTGAAATAACAAGCCAGTTTATTGATGAGATTAGGAAAATGAAAGAAATGGATATAGAAGTGGCAGCAGAATTTATTAATATGGCTTCATATCTTGTATATTTAAAATCAAGAATGCTTCTTCCAAGGGACAGCAGCAGCGAAGATGATATTGACCCAGAAGAAGCAAAGTTCCGTTTTAATCAGTTATTAATTGAGTATTCTTTTTATAAAGATATGGCTCAAAAGTTAAAAGCTTTTGAAGTAAATTCCGGTAAATTTCTTGCACGCACAAATTCTATTGTTATTTTAAGGGAAGAACTTTTTACAGAAGATGCTTATAAACTGGCATCAGCCTTTTTTAATATATCAACTGGTAAAAAAGAAAAGAAAATGGTTGTAAAAAACTCTAAAATAGCAACTGAACAGGTAGCAAAAAGGGTAAAAGAGTTTATTTTATCAAGAGAAAGAACTTTATGGAGTGAAATAGAAGAAACTTGTAAAGAAAAAATAGAAAAATGTGTTTCCTTTGGCTCTGTTTTAGAATTAATGAAAGGTAAAAAAATAAAAGCCTTTCAGGAAGGAAATTTTGAGGAAATACTATTGACACTTATAAAAGGTGCAGAAGAAAATGACACAAAAGCCAAATAATGAAAAAAATAAAAAAGAAGATATTACTCCATCACCAGACAGTGATATTCAAGAATTAAGTGATGCTTTTACAAGCTATATGGATGATGTTATAAGTGAAGAAGAAAATATTATTCAAAATAAGCTTGAAAAAGAAAGCCCTGTAAAAGATATTCTTCCAGATTTTACATCGCCTTATAATGCTGATGCATTAGTAGAAAATGAAAATCTTGATGAAGAAGAACTTTCAAAACAGTTTGATGAAGGGTACTTTGAAAAAAAAGAAGAACACTCACAAACATTAATAGAAGATGATTATGAAGATTTATCAGAAAACAGGGAAAAGCGTATTTTCTATGCTGCTCTTTATTTATCAGGCAAACCAGTGGAGCTTGCAACATTTAGAAAAATGCTTAACCCGTTAAACCTTGAAAACAGGCTTATAAACTATGCAGAAGAATTTAATAAATTAAGAATAGGTGTGCGTATCCGTATGGTTTCAGGTGGATATCAGCTTGTAGCTGATTCTGATGTTACTGGGTTTTTAGAAAAATATTTTGGAGAAAAAACAGAATCATTATCACGAGCATCTTTAGAAACTGCTGCAATTATTGCATACCGCCAGCCTGTTACAAAGGCAGAAGTGGAAGAAATGCGTGAAGTTAATTCATCAGGTACTATGAAATATCTTCTTGATAAAAACTTAATAAAAGTAGTGGGCAGGAAACAAGTGCCTGGTAAACCATTATTATATGCTACTACAAAATATTTCTTAGAATATTTTGGCTTAAATGATTTATCAGAACTGCCTACATTTAGAGAATGGCAGGAGTTAAAGCAAAATTCATGAAAGAATTAACAAGATTAAATAAATATATTGCTTCTATGACTGGTTATTCCAGACGTGAAGCAGATAAATTAATAGAAGAAGGCAAAGTATCTGTTAACGGGAAACGAGTTAAAGAGCAGGGTGTAAAGATTGATGAAACAGAAGATGTGGTTTTTATCAATAACGAGCCGATATATGAAAGCAAACCAGATGTTTTTAAGTTTTATAAACCAAGGCGTGTATTAACTGCTTACGGGGAAGGCAGAGGTAAAGATACTCTTGAAAAATTTCCTATTTTTGCAGGCAGAAAGTTCCCTTATTCTGGCAGGCTTGATTATGAAAGTGAAGGACTTTTAATATTTTCTAATGACGGCGAACTTATCCAAAGGATGCAAAAACCAGAATATAAAATGGAAAAAGAGTATTTAGTTACCGTTGACAGGCTGTTATCCAGTGTGGAAATGGAAGAATTTGCATCAGGACTTGATACTCAAAAAGGAAAATATCAGCCATGTAATATAAAATTTGCTGGCAAATATAACTATAAAGTAATTATTAAAGAAGGTAAAAAACGCCAGATAAGAAATATGTTTGGCTATTTTGGCAGTAAAGTAAAAAGGCTTGAAAGAGTAAGAATTGGACCTATTTTAATAGGTAACTTAAAACCGGGAGAATATGAAATGCTTTCCCGCGATGAAATTATAAAACTTTATAAAGCTACAGGCTTAAATTATAATACAAAATAAACGAGGTAAAAAAATGTATAGAGTTAGAATAAAAAGTCATTTTTCATCAGCACATAATTTAAGAGAATATCAAGGAGCATGTGAAAGACTTCACGGTCATAACTGGAAAGTTGAAGCATACTTAAAATCAGAAACTTTAGACAAACTTGGTATGGTGGAAGATTTTAAAATGTTTAAAAAACATTTAAATGTTATTATGGATGAATTAGACCATGAATACATTAATGAACTTGAATATTTTAAAACAGTAAACCCAACAAGTGAAAATATGGCAAAATATATTTTTGATAAACTTGCTGTTCATTATGGGGAAAAAGTAGATAAAGTAATCGTATGGGAAACTGATACTTCAGCTGCTGAATATTCAAAAGATTAAGTTTTCTTAAATTAGAGGGAGTTTATGAAAAAACTTATATTTATCTTTACAGCACTACCATTATTTGCATTTGCTGAAAATTATTCCTGCGATGAATTATTAAATGATATGAATAATTCTTGTAACGGCAGTGGTGCCTGTATAGATACTTTTCATAAATATTTTGAAATTATTTCAGATACTTGTACATATAACGAGACAGAACGGTTTGCTTATTATAAGCTGTTAAAACCATTAACTTTAAAAGGAACTTTGAAGTATGTAATAGATTATGGTGCAAGCGCCTGCAGCCCTGATGTAATATACACAATATTTACACCAGATGATGAAGATTTTAATTTTTTAACTGGCTCTGAATATAATGGGGCATTAGTTAAAAAATCTTTTAAAGATATTGAAAATATGCTTCCTAAATGGTTTAAAGAAACTATGCTTGCAGGCAGTGTATCTTTTAATGTGGAATTAACTCTTGAAAATATTAAAGATGAATTTTATGCACTCTATGAACATAGAAATGTTTATAAAGGTTTAGGGCAGAATATATCAGCTTGTAATTTTGGCGATGAACGAGAAATTTTTCCAAAATCTATTAAAGTGTTAGGTAAAAAATCTGAAGAAAAAGCTGGTCTTTCTTCTTATATATATGTTGACATATCAATGATATATTATACCTTAAATACAGAAGATGATTATGTAAATATAAGAGAGACACCTAATGGTAAAATTTTGTTTAAAATATATAAATCAGATATTGATAAAATAGTGATAGTTGATTTAGACCAGGCAAGAAGTAATATATCTGATAAAAAAAGCATTAATGACAAATGGGTTCAGGTTGTTTATTTTCCAGATAAAGAGGATGAATATAATTCCATAGCAGGTTATATTCATAAAAGCCAGATTAAGCAGATAGAAGATATATACAAATTTTTAAATAACGGTAAGTAGACACTCCCCTAAGACTATCAAAAAAGTTATTGATTATTTTAAATTTATAATAAGACATATTATCTATATTAAATAGCCTAATAAAATGCAACAAGCATTATTAGGCTGGCAAAAGACTGGCGAAAAAATGTATTTTTTCGCTAATCTGCGCGGAGTAGATACTCCCTATAATTATTTTATACCAAGTTTATTATATGTTTCTATAAGGTTCACATATTCTTCTGCATTTCTTTTTATATGATTAAAGTCATCTTCTGTTAAATCTCTTACATATTTTGCAGGTGTACCCATAAAAAGAGTGCCGGATTTTACAACTTTTCCCTGTGGAACAACACTTCCAGCAGCTACTATTGCATTTTCTTCTACTACTGAACCATTAAGAAGAATAGCACCCATACCTATAAGGCAGTTATCATGTACTGTGCAGCCATGAAGAATTACATTATGGCCAATAGTTACATTTTTACCAACGATTACAGGCTCTTTATAGCCAATATGCACAACAGAGCCATCTTGTATGTTAGAATTATCACCAATCTCAATATAGTTTATATCACCGCGGATTGTTACATTATACCAAACACCAACATTATCACCAAGAGTAACATTTCCTAAAACTTTTGCAGTATCTGCTATAAAAGTATTTTTGCCTTTTGTTACACTTTTTTTTAAATTTTCTTCAACTATGTTCATACTTAAATCCTTATGTTTTTCAAATTATTTTTAAACTGTTTATATAATATAGTAAAAATACCGAAAAAATCTATATTTAATTTTAAAATCTACATTATTTTATGGTTTGCAATTTATAATATAAAGTGCTATATAAGTCTTGAAATGCTGTGGAGGTATTTAATTTTGAGCGTACATAAAGAAATAAAGCAGTCTTTAAATATTAATTCTTTTATAAAAATGAAAGAAAATGACGATAAAATCACATGTCTTACAGCCTATGATTATACATCAGCTAAAATATTAGATAATGCAGGAATAGATTTAATTTTAACAGGCGATTCTTTAGGTATGGTAATGAATGGATATGATTCTACAATACCAGTTACTCTTGATGAAGTAATTTACCATACTAAAGCAGTAAAAAAGGCGGTTACTCGTGCTTTTGTAGTAGCAGATATGCCTTTTGGTTCTTATCAGATAGATGAAAAAAGTGCAATGGAAAATGCAATCCGCCTTGTAAAAGAAACAGAAGTGCCAGCCATAAAACTAGAAGGCGGTAAAGAAATTGCACCATTAGTAAAAAAACTTGTAAATGCAGGTATTGGTGTAATGGGACATATTGGCTTAAAACCACAGATGATAAATACTATGGGCGGATATAAAATTTTTGGCAAAGATGGAGCAGACAGCTTAATAGAAGATGCAAAGGCATTAGAAGATGCTGGAGTTTTTTCTGTTGTTTTAGAAGGTGTTTCAAGCCAAAGTGCTGAGAAAATTACAAAAAGTATTAATATTCCAACTATTGGAATAGGTGCAGGGGCAGGCTGCAGTGGTCAGATTTTAGTATATCATGATGTTTTTGGTATTTTTACTGATTTTAAACCAAAATTTGTAAAAAGATATGCAAATGTCGCTGAAATAATAGATAAAGCAGCTAAAGAATATATTAATGATGTTAAATCAGGTGTTTTTCCTGATGATGCTCATTCATTTAAATAAAGGATAAAATACGATGAAAATAGTAAAAACTGTTTCAGAAATAAGAGAGATTATAAAAGAATGGAGAAAAGCAGGGTATAGCATAGGTTTAGTGCCTACTATGGGATATCTGCATGCAGGTCATGGCTCATTAATAAAGCAGTCTGTAAAAAATAATGATAAAACTGTTGTAAGTGTTTTTGTAAATCCTACACAGTTTGGTCCAAATGAAGACTTAGAAAAATATCCAAGAGATATTAAAAGAGACAGTGAACTTGTACAATCATTAGGCGGGGACATAATATTTAATCCAGAGCCGGAAGAAATGTATAAAAAAAATAATGCAACTACAGTTAAAGTAGAAGTGCTTTCTCAAAAATTATGTGGTGTAACTCGTCCTATCCACTTTGCTGGTGTGTGTCAGGTTGTGTCAAAATTATTTAATATTGTTACTCCAGATAATGCTTATTTTGGTTTAAAAGACTTTCAGCAGTATGTAATAATTAATAAAATGGTAGAAGATTTGAACTTTCCTGTTAAGATTAACCCTTGTGCAATAGTGCGAGAAGAAAGCGGGCTTGCATTAAGTTCAAGAAATGTATATCTTACTGATGAAGAAAGAAAATCAGCATTATCTTTAAACCAGAGCTTAAGGTATGCGAAATCTCTTATCAGCAGTGGTGAAAAAAGAGCATCTTTTATAATTGATGAAATCACAAAAATTATAAATAATGTGCCTTACAGTAAAATTGATTATGTTAAAATAGTTGATATAGATACACTTGATGATATAGATACAGTGGAAAACAGATATGCAGTTTTATTAGCTGTATACATAGGTAAGACAAGATTAATAGATAATTTTGCCGAACTTTCGTAAAGAAAAATATAAACTGTTACATTTAATTTTAAATGTAATATATTTATAATAAAAAAGATTGTATAATATTATGTAAATAATTGTAAAAAGATACTTTCTATCTTGATTTATATTGGTTTATCTGATATAATTCAATATAGCAGTTTAATAAATCTTTATGGGGGATATGCAATGAAAGAAATCTCAGGCGATTCTAAAATTGTCATGGGCTATATTTATTCTGCATTATTCTGGGGTGTTATAGGTCTTGTATTAGGTCTTCTCATCTCTGCTCAAATGTGGAGTGTTAGCTTTAATTTTGGAGAGTATTTTTCATTCGGCCGTCTTAGAACGGTTCACACAAATGTTCTTGCTTACGGGCTAGGTATCACTGCTGAAATGGGTGCATTCTATTACATTATAGGACGCCTTACAAAACGCAGCCTTATTTTCCCTAAGCTTGCTGTTTTCCAACTTGTATTCTTTAACATAGTTGTTCTTGTTGGAACACTTTCACTTTTCGCAGGTTATAACCAAACACTTGAATATGCTGAATTTGAATGGTTTGTTGACCTTGGTGTTGTTGTAGCATGGGTTTTATTTGCTATAAATGTTTTAGGTACAATTCTTACTAGAAAAGAAAAACATATGTATGTATCTTTATGGTATATTATTGCTACAATAGTAGCTGTTGCTGTATTATATATCGTAAACAACTTACACATTGTTGCTTCTCTTGGTAAATCTTACCATTTATTTGCAGGTTTAAACAGTGCCAATGTTGAATGGTGGTATGGTCACAATGCTGTTGGTTTCTTATTTACTACACCAATTTTAGCAGTATTCTACTATTTCTTACCAAAATCAACTGGTATGCCAATATACAGCCACAGATTATCAATGCTTTCTTTCTGGTCATTGATTTTCATGTATTTATGGACAGGTGCTCACCACCTTGTTTACACTCCACTTCCAGACTGGCTCCAAACATTAGGTATTGTGTTTACAATTCTTCTGATTGCACCATCTTGGGGTTCTGTAGTAAACGGTTATTTAACACTTGCTCCAGACTGGTCTAAACTTAGAACTGCATATTTAGCAAAATTCTTTATTGCAGGTATTACATTCTATGGTTTACAAACATTACAAGGTCCTACACAAGGTCTTCGTGCAGTAAGCTCTCTTGTTCACTACACTGACTGGGTTCCAGGACATGTTCACATGGGTACTATGGGATGGGTTGTTTTAACAGTAACTGCTGCAATTTACTATATTACAACAAGAGTTTATAAAACTGAAATATACAGTGAAACATTAGCTAATACTCACTTCTGGCTTGTTCTTTTAGGTCAAATCGGTTTCTCTATCACTATGTGGATAACAGGTATCCGTCAAGGCCTTATGTGGAAATCTACTAATGTTGATGGTACATTAACTTATTCATTTATTGAAACATTAGTTGGTAACTATCCATACTGGATGGCTAGGTCAGTATTCGGTGTTATATTTATTGTTGGTATGCTTGTTTTCCTTTTCAACTTCATTATGACTATTGTAAAAGGCAAACAAAACTTATCTAATCAATAGGAGTATAAGATATGAGTGAAAATAACAACAGCATTTACAATAAAGCATTAGTTTTCACAGTTGTTGCATTAGTTGTTATACTTGTTGGAACAATAGTTACAGTTTTTGTACCAATGATGACTACAGCAATGCATCCAAAGCTTGAAAATGTTACTGAAAATCCATATACTCCACTTCAACTTGCTGGTCGTGATGTTTATCAGAAAGAAGGCTGTATTAACTGCCACTCTCAAACAGTTCGTCCATTAAAAGCTGATGTTTTAAGATATGGTGAAATATCTCAACCTGGTGAAAGTGCTTACGAACGCCCATTCTTATGGGGTTCTAAAAGAACTGGTCCAGATTTAGCAAGAGTAGGTGGCTTATATTCTGATGAGTGGCAAAAAGCTCACTTAATTAATCCACAACACTTTTTCCCAAAATCTAATATGCCAAAATATCCTTGGCTTGCTGAAAAACAATTAGACCCTGTGGAAATTGAAAAACATGCTAAAGCATTAGGTTTAAAATATACACAAGAAGATATTAATGCACTTAACGGCTTAACAGAACTTGATGCAATTGTTGCATACATGCAGCAGTTAGGTACTTATGTAGAAAATACTCACGCTGTTTTAGCTGATGAAGCTGCATTTGAACAAGCAACTAACCCTTACCTTAATAATCAAGAAAAAATTGATAGAGGTCAGGAAATATATGACTTATTATGCATAGGCTGCCATGCAGCTAATGGTAAAGGAAGTGCAGAAGGTTACGATGTTACTAACTTAACTTTTGCAGAAGCTTTACCAGACTACACTGACGGTATGATGTTTACTACTATTGCAAATGGTATAGAAGGTGCTATGCCTGGCCATTTAAGATTTATGACTAAAGATGATATCTGGTCAGTAGCTGCTTATGTTAGAACATTAGCTAAATAATTTAAAGGAGGAATAAATTATGTCTAATTTTGATGAACAAGATGATATCCCTAGCTTAAACCGCAAGGATACAGAAAATAATCTTCCTTTAGGATGGGTAATATTTTTTGTTGCTTTAATTATATGGGGAATATATTATATGTATGCTTATACTCCAATGTTCAGTAATTGGACTCAAAGTGGAGCATATGAAGAACAACACCCAATTAGTGGTAAATTACAACCATAATTAAGGAGCATAAAAATGCAGGATAACGGGAACACTATTGCTGTTACAACAGTTGAAGAAAGCGAGCAGTTACAGTCTGCTGCTGCAGGATATATTGTTTATGGATTTGAAGTCTTATTAGTATTAATACTTTTAGGAATTGCAATCTATTTATTTTCTTCAAAAAGAAAAAAATCAGTCGAATCTCCAAAATATCGTATGATGGAGGATGATGACGATGAAAGCAAATAGTGTTCTCCGTGGTAAAATATACAGGCTGCTACAGTTTATTGTAGTAGCCTGCGTTTTCCTTATTCCATTTATTAAAACATCAAATGGCAACAGCCTTTTCAGGTTTGATGTTTCTACACTTCAATTATATGCCTTTAATGGTATAGTTAATTTTGCAAGTTTCTTTTCAGCTTTTATAGCTATTTTACTTGTTACATTTTTATTTATTTTTACAACTCAGCTTTTAGGCAGAATTTGGTGCGGCTGGCTTTGTCCACAGTCATTTTTTGCTATTAGAATAGAGTCTTATGCGAAAAAAATTAAAAATAAGACTATGCGTCCTATTGCAGAGATTGTTTTAGCTGCTTTTTTTGCTTTAATATTAACGGTTATATGGATGATGTATTTTGTATCTCCTTATGAATTTATAGATACACTTAAAAATTCTCATCTTATGTTAGTAATAGGGATAGTATTATTTTTATTTATTTTTGTAGATTTTGCATTTGTCCGTTTTAAATGGTGTAAATATGTATGTCCATATTCAAAATTTCAGGTAGTTATGACTGATGATGATACTTTATATGTAGGTATGATACCTGGTAAAGAATCACAATGTCTTGACTGTAAAGCATGCTTAAGAGTATGTCCTACACATATTGACCCTAGAAAAAATCCGGATGCAGATTGTATTTACTGTGAAACATGTGTTACAGCATGTAATAAAGTGTTTAATAAAAAAGAAAAAACTAATGGTATACTTGGATATGTATGGGGTAAACAGGATAAATTAAATTTCAAAAGACCTAATTTAATAGTTACTTTTATAATTTCTATTACATTAGTTTTTGTATTAATTTATTCTATTGTTTCTACAAGTGAACCTGTTATGATACAGACTGCTGGCAGTGTTACATCATTAGGCAATGGTGTTTATACATGCAGTGTAGAAATTAAAAATAATCTTGATAAACCAGTAAGAGTTAAATTTGTCAATCCTGATAATTTAGCAGAAATTACTCCAGAAATGGTTAGAGTTTATATTCAGTCAACTAAAAAAGAGACTATTACAATTAATACAAAAGGGGATATTCCTAATGGTAAATTAAGTGTAAATGCCTATTATGACAGGAATAAACCACCATTAACTTTTGAATTAAATATTAAATAACTTGAGGTATATTATATGAAACCAATGATTGCTTTAATAGCAACGGGAATAGTTTTATTATTAGTTATGCTTTATTTTGGAAACAAAAGTTTTGAAGGTACTTTTGAAACAAATGTTTATCAAAACTCAATAAAATATAATAAAACTGCACCAGTTATTAAAGAGTTAGAAAAGAAAATTACTAATGTCAAATTAGAAAATATACCAGATGCAGATATAACAAAACTTACTTTTGACAGCAGTTACGATAATTCTAAATATTCTATTGTAAGCATAGATATTACATATCCTAATAAACCAGATATTATACCTGTAACTGATATAGACAGCTATAAAGGAATTAAACAGCAATTAACTTCAGGACTTTATATTGTTGTATTTCATTTTTTAATAAGTGAAAGAAATGATACTGTAAAAGTAATGAAATCAGTTTATGTTGAGTAAAATCAAATGAAATCACTTTTTGTATTAATATTAGTCAGTCTTGTTGTTGGTATAAGTGCATTTCTTGTATTTTTACTGGCAGGTAAAAAAAATCAGTTTGATGATATTGAAGGACCAAAATATAGAATGCTTAATGATGATGACGATGATGATTTAGATAATACAAAAAAGTAAAAACAGTATACAATAAGGTTATTTATTGAGAGTTGGAGTTTAATATAAATCAGTCTATTCATAATGAAGATAATAATGAAAATCAAAAGTTATTATTAAAGGAAATAGATGAATCTATTTTTAGCAGCTCTATCCATAAAAAAAGATTTGGACTTTTAGAGCTGCATATTACTGTAGAGAAAATATACTCTCATTATGATTTTGAAAAAATATTCAGAGATTTATACTTAAAAACAAGAGGTATAAAATCTATAGAGATAGATGAAAACTATTATAAAGCATTTATCATTTTTAATCCTAAAAAAATATCACTTAAAGAAATATTAGAAAATATTATATATTTAGGATATACACCATCGCCAATTAAGTATAAGGAAAGAAAACGAACCCGTAATTACTATGGCGGTGGACTATTTGATGATATTTATAATGTATTATCATTTTTTGGAAGTATTTTTGTTAGTATTGGTAATGTAATAGCTGATATTTTATTTATATTTAAAAGATAATAAGAATAGGCAGGTAAATAGTGGCGTTAAAAGATACAGAACAGACAAATAAATGTGTTTGTGCTCACTGTTCATCAGAAGTTAATCCTAAAACTGGCATAAAAGAAAATGATAAATATTTCTGCTGTGAGGGCTGCCGTTCTGTTTATCACTTAATTAATGATGAAGGGTTTGGTTCATTTTATACCAAAAGAACAGACTGGGAAGATGCTGCACCTGTTGAACAGGTTGAAGCAGATGAAGAATATTTTGAATCATCGCTGGAAGTGCTTAATAATGGCGATTATTCTTTATCAATAGTTATAACAGGTATACGCTGTGCTGCATGTATCTGGCTTATAGAATCTTCTGCCTTAAAAGATGAAAGAATTAAATCCTTCCGCATAAACTATGCAAACCATAAAGCAAAAGTTATATTTAATCCAAAAGATATATCAGTAAAAGAAGTGCTTCAGAAAATTACAAGGCTAGGTTACTGTCCGCTTCCATCTACAAATATAGAAACAATACATGATAAAGAAAGAAAAGATTATTTTTACAGGTTTGGAGTAGCTGCATTTTTTACAATGCAGGTAATGATGTATTCTATTGCAAACTATACAGGGTATTTTAAGGGAATGGATGAAAACTTGTATTTTCTATTTAAGCTGTTATCCTGGGCTTTAGCAACACCTGTATTAATATATTCTGCATATCCTTTTTTTCAGAAAAGCTTTTCTGCACTGAAACATTTTCATTTTACAATGGATACTCTTGTAGCAATAGGGGCTGGAACTTCATATTTATACAGTGTTGCAGCAATTTTTCTAGGTTATGAAACATACTTTGATACATCAGTTATGATTATTACTTTAATACTGCTTGGCAGATTTATAGAAGCTGGTGCAAAACAAAAGGGCGGTAATGCTGTTGCAAAACTTTTATCTTTAAAACCAAAAAATGTTAGAAAGATTATATATGAGCAGAATGGAGAAAAATCATATATTACTATACCAATAGACCAGCTTGCAAAAGGTGATTTATTTGAAATTTCTACAGGAAGCAATGTTGCTGCTGATGGTAAAATTATTGAAGGTGTATGTGAAATAGATGAATCTATGCTGACAGGAGAGCCTATGCCTGTTAATAAAAAAGAAGGCTCTCAGGTATATGCAGGAACAAAACTTATTAATGGAACTTGCACAGTTATGGCTGAAAATGTTGGTGTAGACAGCTTTTTATCAAAAATTGCAGCGTCTGTTGATGATGCACAAAGCTCAAAAGCACCAATTCAAGATGTGGCAGATAATTTTATTGGCAAATTTGTACCTTTTGTCTTAATTGTTGCTGTTTTATCATTTATATACTGGTATTTTTTAGCATCAGTTGGAGCAGAACTTTCTATAATGCGTGCAGTATCTGTTTTAGTAATTGCATGCCCTTGTGCTATGGGACTTGCAACACCACTAGCAGTAATTTCTGCTACTAATAAATTATCAGAAACTGGTGTAATATTTAAAAATGGTGAAGCTATAGAAAGATATGCTTATGTAAATGACTTTTATTTTGATAAAACAGGTACTATTACAACAGGAAATATGACAGTAACTGATTATAAACTGTCTTTTTCATGCAGTTCTGTATTAAATTTAATAACTTCTGCTGCTTTTTATTCAAAACATCCTGCATCAAAAGCAATTGCTGCAATAAATGAAGATTTATATGAATATGAAAAGTTTGAAGAAACAGCAGGAAAGGGCATAACTGCTAAAATAAAGAATACACATGTTATAATCGGCTCTCAAAAATTTATGCAGGAAAACAGTGTAAAATTTACTGAAGATTATGAAGAATATATTGAAAAATCAATAGAAAAGGGCTGCACAATAGTTTGTGCTGCAGTAAACCATATTTTAGTTGGTGTATTTTCTATTTCAGATATTATAAGAGAAGAAGCTGCCGAAACTATATCATTACTGCAGAAAGAAGGCAATAATGTTTCAATTATAACAGGGGACAGCGAAAAGGCTGCAAATATTATACTTGGAAATGCAGGAATCAAAGCCAATATTTTTGCAGATGTTTCGCCTTTTGATAAAGGCAATATTCTGCAGAATGCAAAAGATACTAAAAAAACAGTAATGGTAGGCGATGGCATAAATGATGCTATTGCATTAACTGCTGCAAGTGTTGGTATATCTATGAGAAATTCTACAGATATTTCTATAGAAAGTGCTTCTGCAGTTTTGCTTCGTAACAACTTATCAATTATAGCAAAATCTCATAAAGTATGCAGAAAAACTTTAAGAATTATTAAGGAAAATTTATTCTGGGCTTTTTCATATAACTTAATTGCTATACCATTAGCATGTACAGGCTTAATTCATCCAGTAATGAGTGCAGCTTTTATGAGCTTTAGCTCACTTTTTGTTGTTACAAATTCAATGAGAATAAAAAGATAAACTTTAATTATGCTGCTTTTCCAGAAAAATTATTTATAATAATTATAAATTTATCAGACAGTACATATATTCTAATGGTTGTATTTATATAAAAGTATAATGTATTATATAAACTTTATGTATCATTCAGTTACAAGTTTATGTATTTTAGATACACTTATAAAGGCAGCAGCCTGTTATAACAACAAACATAACTGAATGAAATTTATAATTTATTTATATAAGTTAACTTTAATATGAGAATGTAATTCCTTGATAAATAAAATAAATACCCATAATAAAAAGAAGAAGTGCAGTTAAATGTTTAAAATATTTTACATACTGCATTATATATGAACCTAACACAGCTAAAATCATTAATGCAACAGATGTGCCTATACCAAATGCTGCCATCATTAAAGCACCAGTATACCATGAACCAGAAGGAACTGCACCAATTACTGCACCCATAGTTAACCCGCATGGAAGAAAACCAAGAAGCAGACCATAAAAAAATGGGTTATTAGGTTTATATTTTTTTATTTTATTCATAATTTTTAATTTAGCAAGAAAATTAAAAGAACTTAAGTTGAAGAAATACATTACAGCAAATAATATTAAAATAATACCGCCAGCGAGAGCTGCAAACTTTTGAATATTCAAAAAGTTCTGCCCAGCATAAGTTGCAATAGAGCCAAGACCGCCAGCTAATGCACCCATACTGGCATAAGTTATTGTCCTGCCGGCATTATAAAAAAAGTTAGGTATTAATATTTTATATCCAGCATTACTGTCAGAAAAAGTGCTTGAAATATGCAGAACAAAAGGGTGGCACATTAAAATACAGTGCCCAAACCCGCCTGCAAAGCCTACTAAAAAATGACCAGTAACTAAAGCCAGAATTTCAGCCATATAAAACCTATTTTACATCATAAAATATATAAAAAGTAGTAGTTTTACCATCCATGTATGTAATATCAGCTTTTGTATACCATTTAGTTCTGCCAGACATACATTTTACTAAAGTCTGGCTAACTGTAAATTCAGTATCAGAAACTTTTTTGCCTTCATATTCATATTTACCCATATCCATTTCCATATTAGATTTAAATTTAACTGACTTAACTGGTCTGTCAAATTTGTAAGTCAATGTAAATTCTTTCATCGGTTTCATTGGGCGTGTTGCAGAAACAGATATTCCATAAGTATCATTTTTAAAAACGCCGTCTTTTTCTGTAATATCATAAGCTGCATTATAATTTACAGGAAATGCTGCAAAACTTAAAAATGGAACTGCCATAATAATTGTTAAAGCTAAAAGGATTTTTCTCATAAAAACTTTCCATACATATTTATAATAATCAAACCATATCATATATAAAAAGATAATGCAAGTCTTTTAATTAATTATGTCCGATAAGATATATTATGTAAAATAAAAGAAATAAAAAGGGGGAGTAAGTTTAAAATTTTGCCCTAGAAACGATTTTGCCATATATTTATACACTGATGATTTAAAATCCCCTTAGAAGTCAAAATTTGAATTTGTTTAAAATAATAAGTTTGGCAGCAATTATTTATTGATTAAAAATACGCTTTATTATATTATTATAGCTGGTAAATAAAATTTATTGGAGTTACGCTATAAATACTCAGTTAGTTATTTTTGATTTAGACGGCACATTATGCGATACTTTTGATGATATATATTTGTCATTAAAACATACTCTTGATAATTTTAATGTTTTTACACCTTCTCTTGATGAAGTTAAATCCTTTATTGGTGATGGTCTTGCTCTGCTTATAGAAAGAACATTAAATGTTACAAACCAGACTCATTTAAAAAATGATATTATGGCTTCTTTTATGCAGTATTATAAAGAACACTGCACAGATTCTACATTATTATTTCCCGGAATGGAAAATGTTTTAAAAGAATTATACAGTAATAATGTAAATATGGCTGTTGTTTCTAACAAAGCTCACCATTTAGTTCATATTATCATAAAAGAGCTTGGCTTATATGATTATTTTAAATTTGTTTATGGCGGCGATAGTTTTGATGAAAAGAAACCATCTGCTAAACCATTATTAAATATAGTAAACAGTTTAAATGTAATGCCAGAAAATTCATTTATGGTTGGAGACAGCGATAATGATGTACTTGCAGGTATTTCTGCTGGTATGAAAACAATTTACTGTTCTTACGGCTATGCTCCATTAAAAAAATCAAAATCAGATTATGTTGTTGATAATCCATTAGATATTTTAAATTTTGTAAGGTAAATAGTATGAGTAAAACTGCTTTTTATGCTGATTATATATATTATAATAATGAAATACATAGTAATTCATACCTTTTAGTTACAGATAATATTATAGACGGCATTTGTGATGATATTGAAAAATATCCAGATTATAAAGTTAAAAAATTTAATAATTCAGCTGTTTTTCCAGGTTTAATTAATACTCACAATCATTTAGGTATGGGAATAATGCGTGGTTATGCAGATGATTTGCCGCTTATGACTTGGCTTAATGATTATATATGGCCTGCTGAAAGAAAAATTTTATCAGGTGAATTTGTTTATTATTCCACCCTTTTATCATTAGCTGAATCTATCCGTTCAGGTGTTACCTGTATTAATGATATGTATTTCTTTGCTTTTGATGCAAAAAGAGCTTTTGAAAAAGCTGGTATTCGCGGTGTAGTTGGTTTTGGTGTGCTTGAAAATTTCAGCAGAGCTTTTAAAGCTGCTGATGAATTTGAAGAATCAGAACTTGTGAAGTTATCAATATGCCCGCATGCTTTATATACAGTGCCTTTTGATGTAATGAAACAGTGCTGTGATTATGCTAAAAAAAGAAATGTTTTACTGCATACTCATTTGGCAGAAACTCTTGATGAAGAAAAACAAATTTTAGAAAAATATAATAAAAGACCTGTTGAATTAATGTATGAAACAGGTGCTTTTGATACTAACTCTGTATTTGCTCACTGTGTTCATATTAATGATGATGATATGAAAATAATGGCAGATAAAAAAGTCAATGTATCTCACTGTTTAGAAAGCAATTTAAAACTTGCAAGCGGTTTTTCACCTGTAAAAAAAATGCTGGATGCTGGAATAAATGTTTCCATAGGAACAGACGGTGTATGCAGCAATAATGATTTATCTATGATTGGTGAAATGAGCACAGTATCTAAATTTCACAAGGCATTTAATATGGATGCAACTGCCCTTTCAGCAGATACTGTTTTACAGATGGCTTCATCTTATGGTGCAAAAGCATTGAATTTACAAGGTATCGGCACTTTAAATAAAGGCATAAAAGCTGATTTCTTTGTATTATCTTTTAATGCTGTTCATTTAACACCTGTATATAATCCTGTATCTCATCTTGTATATGCTGCAAAAGATAATGATATTACAGATGTTTATGTAAACGGAAGCCCTGTTATGCAGGATAGAAAATTAATTCATTTTGATGAAGAAGAAATAAAAAATTATGCCAGAGAAAAGGCGAAAATATTACTAAAAGGATAAGAGAATGAACGAATTTGACAGATTTAAGACACCATTTGAAGAAAGATATTCTTCTAAAGAAATGCTTTATTTATTTTCTCCAAACAAAAAATTTACTACATGGAGAAAACTTTGGATTGCTCTTGCAGAATCAGAAAAAGAGCTTGGCTTAAATATCACTCAGGAACAAATTGATGAAATGAAAAGCCATATTGAAGATATTGATTTTGAATATGCAAAAGAAATGGAAAAGAAATTCAGACACGATGTTATGGCCCATGTTCATACTTTTGGTAAAGTCTGCCCTTCTGCTATGCCTATTATCCATTTAGGTGCAACAAGTGCATTTGTTGGTGATAATACTGATATTATTGTTATGAAAGAAGCATTAGAGCTTGTTCGCAGTAAACTTGTAGCAGTTTTAGAAAACTTAAAGGCTTTTGCTTTAAAATATAAAGATTTACCAGCTTTAGGTTTCACTCATTTTCAGCCTGCTCAGCTTACAACAGTTGGAAAAAGAGCTACATTATGGATGCAGGATTTTATGCTTGATTTAGAAAACCTTGTATTTGAACTTTCAAATATAAGATTTAGAGGGGTTAAAGGAACTACAGGAACACAGGCTTCCTTCCTTCACTTATTTAATAATGACCATGAAAAAGTAAGACAGTTAGATAAATTAGTATCTTCTAAAATGGGCTTTGAAAAAGTTTTTGGAGTAAGTGGTCAGACTTACACAAGAAAACAGGATTCAAGAATTATTGCTGTTTTAGCAGGTCTTGCAGAATCTGCACATAAATTTGCTACAGATATAAGACTTTTAGCAAACTTAAAAGAAGTAGAAGAACCATTTGAAAAAAATCAAATCGGTTCAAGTGCTATGGCTTATAAACGCAATCCTATGAGAAGTGAAAGAGTTTGTGCCCTTTCCCGCTTTATAATTGCAGCATCATCAAATACTTACTACACTCATTCTGTTCAGTGGTTTGAAAGAACATTAGATGATTCAGCAAACAGAAGACTTTCTATTTCTGAAACATTTTTAGCTGCAGATGCTGTTTTAGAGCTGCTTTTAAATATTACAAGCGGTTTAGTTGTGTATGAAAAAGTTATTGCAAAACGCATATCTGAAGAACTTCCATTTATGGCTACAGAAAATATTATTATGGAATCAGTTCAGCGTGGTGCAGACCGTCAGGAAATGCATGAGCAGATTCGTGTTCACTCTATGGAGGCAGGAAAACGAGTTAAACAGGACGGCCTTGATAATGACTTATTAAAACGAGTTATTGCTGATGATAAAATACCTTTAGATGAAAAAGATATTGAGCGTATCTTAAACCCTAAAGAATTTATTGGCAGAGCTCCAGAACAGACTGTTGAATTTATTGAAAATGAAATAGACCCGCTTATATCTAAATATAAAACAGATAAAAGCTATGAAGGCATAGTTAATGTATAATAAATAAAATATGTAATATATTTTAGGCTTAGGCTTTAAAGGCTTAAGCCTTTTTTTATGATTTTTTAAATTAATCATAAAAAAGCCTTGTCATGAATATTTTAGACAAGGCTTAATGTTAATATTTTTAATATTTAAATTACATCTGCTGTTTTAATGTTTTTTGGTTTTCAATACTTTCTTTTGCTCTGTTAATAGCATCAGAAATTACTCTTACAGGTTTTCCTGCATAATCTTCAGCTTTTGAAAAGTAAGATAATGCATCATTAAATTTTCCAGCTAATTCTTTGCAAACACCAACATTATAATTTAAGCTGATAGAATATGGAGATTCTTTTAAACCGTTCTGCCAAAGTTCGCATGCTTTTTCCATTCTGTCATTTTTTGCAAATGATATACCATTTTTTAATAAAAGTTTTGAAGTATCATTTGTACCGTCAGTATTAGACATTAACTCTATTTGTATAGTCTGTACATACGGAGCAATATCAAGCCTGAAATTATATAAAATATTTCTTAATGCACTTTCATATAACTCACCTTCTGACTGTGGTGTAAACAGGCTGTCAGAACAGCCGTAAGTAGAATCTTTCCCTTTAAATTCTTTTGCATATACCACCTGCCCTGTAGATATAGATGTAAGTTTAGGTGTTACATTTATAAGCATATCTCTAGTTTCGCAAGGCACTGTATATTCTCTGTAATACTGACACTTGCCGTCAACATAGTTCATACATTTAGACCTGGTTTCATAAGAGCGGCTCACATTATAAGTAGACTGTGCATGACCTGCCCATACAGCTTCTGCACCAACTAACTGTCCAAAATCCACAATGGTATCTGGGTTTGCCATAGTCATTTGAAACTGCTGTTCTTTAATAATTTTATCAATATTTGCTCTATCCACAACAGAATATTGTTTTTTATCATTAACTTCTGCTTTAATAACAACAGTTTCAAGTCTGCTTGAAATATCTCTGCCCTTGTTTCCTGAAAAGTCTAAAAAAGCAACTGTTTTATATCTTGTTACTTCTGTTGCTCCTGCAGGGATAATTTTTGAAGCATTGATTTTTGTAGCACACCCTGATAATAAAACCATAGAAAATAAAACTAAAATACAATTCTGCAATAAGTGCCGCATGGCATAACCCTCCTGTTTTTTCTAAATGGTAAACCTATTTCACCACATAGCAGACTGCTGTTTTTATGAAGTAAATCTCCAAAACAGTCCATAGAAATATTATATATAGATAGCGGTGATAATCCAGAAGTATATGAATTTATTAAAATAAACTTAGGATTATCTGATAATATTTTTTTACATGCAATAAGCAGGTCCCACAAATCTTTTTCTAACTTCCATACTTCTCCAGAAGCACCTCTGCCAAAAGATGGCGGGTCCATAACTATGCCGTCATATTTTTTATTTCGTCTTTCTTCTCTTTGAATAAATTTCATACAGTCATCAACAATCAGCCTTACTTTTCCATCCGGCACTTTTGAAAGCTGCATATTTTCTTTACACCAGCTTACACTTCCTTTTGATGCATCTACATGGCATACATTTGCCCCCGCTAATGCAGATGCAACAGTTGCTGCCCCAGTATATCCAAAAAGATTAATAATATTAGATGCTTTTTTTTCTTTTATAATACCTGCTATCCAGTCCCAGTTTGCTGCCTGTTCTGGAAAAAGTCCAGTATGTTTAAAGCCTGTTGGTCGCACTTTTAATACCATATCATTATAAGTTACATTCCATGATTCTGGTATAGACATATTATAAAATTTCCACTGACCGCCGCCGTTTGAGCTTCTTGTATAAACTGCATCAGCTTTAGACCAAAGTTTATCATCACTTTTTGCCCACACAGCCTGCGGGTCTGGTCTTAAAAGAAGATATTTATTCCATTTTTCTAATTTAACACCATTTCCAGAATCTATTAACTGAAAATCTTTCCATTTATCTGATATAACTAATTCTGATTTCAACAGGATACCGCCCTGCCAACTATTTCTTTAAAGTTAGCTATGTTTTTACGCTCTAAATATTCATTTAAACCTTCAGCTGTTTCTTTGCATACATTTGCATTAATAAAATTAGCTGTTCCTATCTGTACAGCAGAAGCACCAGCTAAAATAAATTCAGCTGCATCTTTCCAGTTGCCTATACCGCCTATTCCTATTACAGGTATTTTAACAGTTTCAAAAACTTCTTTTACCATTCTTAAAGCAACAGGTTTAATTGCAGGGCCGCTTAATCCGCCAGTAACATTTGCAAGAACTGGTTTCATTCTTTCTACATCTATTGCCATACCTACAAGAGTATTTATAGCTGATACAGCATCTGCACCACTATCTTCACATGCTTTTGCAAATGGTTTAATATCTTGAACATTTGGTGAAAGTTTTACTATTAAAGGTTTGTTACTTATAACTTTTTTACATGCTGATACAACCTGTTCAACAGCTTTTGGACTTGATGAAAAAGATATACCGCCTTCTTTAATATTAGGACATGAAATATTCATTTCAAGCATATCTACTCTTTCTGTGCTGTCTAATATTTTTGCAACTTCCACATATTCATCAATAGTTTTACCCCAGAAATTTACAATAATGCGAGTATCTAATGGTTTTAATGCTGGAAGTTTTTCTTTTATAAATTTTTCAACACCCACATTCTGCAGACCAATTGCATTAAGTAAACCTGCGTATGTTTCTACAAGTCTAGGCATTGGATTGCCATAAGTTTCATGTAAAGATATACCTTTAACAGATATACCGCCTATTTTTTCTATATCTGTAAATCGTTTAAACTCTAAACCGTAACCAAAAGTGCCGCTTGCAGCAATTATTGGATTTTTAAATTCAACACCGCATATATTTGTTTTTAATCTATCCATAATTATCACCTGATAAGAGAATCCCAGTCTATTTTTGTTCCGTCAAATATAGGCCCTTCCACGCAGCAGCGTTTCATAACCTTTTCACCATTTTCTATAACTGTAATCATACAGCCAAGGCATGCACCTACACCGCAGCCCATCTGCTCATCAAGAGAAACATCTATAGGTACATTATTTTCACTGCATAATGTGTTAACAGCCTGCAGCATTCTATTTGGACCGCATGCATATATTTTTTTATATTCTTTTATTTTATCTGTTAATGGCACTGTAACATTGCCTTTTATACCTAATGTACCGTCATCAGTTGTAATAATAAGCTCATCGCATATTGTTTGAAGAAAATCATACATTAAAATATCTGTTTTACTTCTACCGCCATAGTAAAGAGTAACTTTGTTACCCATTTCTTTTAATTTTTTAGCAGCATTAATCATAGGAGCAAGCCCTATACCACCAGCAATTAATGCAGTATCTGCACCCTTTTCAAACCTGAAAAAGTTTCCAACAGGTCCTGTAACAAGAAAATTATTGCCAGGAAGTGCTTCTGATAATACTTTTGTTCCCCTGCCTGTTATCATATAAAGGCATGTAAAAGTATCGCTTGATGTAATATCGCATATTGCAAATGGTCTTTTTAAAAGAGTATCAGTAAGATACACATTATCACTGTGTGGAGAAATCATAAAAAAACGGCCAGCATTTTTTTCTTTTGCTATTTCTGGGCATTTAAGCTCTAAATAACCAAACTTATCGCTTAACATAGTGTTTTTTACAACTGTTGCTTTCATATTCTAACCTTTAATATAAATTTTATCTATAATACTATAAAATTATTTATATTTCTATATAAATTATCCTATTCCAAAATATGATGTAGAATCTTTATACATTTCTTTAAGTCTGTTATAAAGAATATTATTTTTTTTCATAGATAAGTCTGCATCTTCTTCAAGTATTTCTGTAACATCATTTTTTACATGCTGTATTATTTTTATATCTTTTATAATATCAGCAAAATGTAAATCAGGCATACCAGACTGTTTTGTTCCAAAAAAATCTCCCTGCCCTCTAAGCTCTAAATCAGCTTCTGCAAGTTTAAATCCATCTTTATACTCAAGCATGGCTTTTATACGCTTTTCACCATATTCACTGATTTTATCAGATGAAACTAAAAGACAGTATGACTGAATATCATTTCTTCCAACTCTGCCGCGAAGCTGGTGCAGCTGTGAAAGACCAAATCTTTCAGCATTTTCTATTAATATAACTGTTGCTTCCGGTACATCAACACCTACTTCCACAACAGTAGTAGATACTAATATATCCATATCGCTGTATTTAAAATCATGTAAAAGCTGCCTTTTTTCATCCGGCTTCATTTTTCCATGTAAAAGTCCTACTTTTTTACCGCTGAAATATTTTTTTACTTCTTCATAACTTTGTGTTGCAGCTTTTAATTCCAGTTTATCGCTTTCATCAATTAATGGATATATAAAGTATGCTTTCTTTTTATCATTAAGTATTTTTTCCACAAAATCAAAAGCATTTGTTAACTGTGATGCTTTATAGGCTTTTGTAATACAAGGTATTCTTCCTGGCGGCAGTTCATCAATTACACTGACATCTAAATCGCCATATAAAGTCATTGCTAATGTTCTAGGTATTGGTGTTGCAGTCATCAATAAAATATCTGGATTATATCCTTTATCTATTAATATTTTACGCTGATGTACTCCAAAACGGTGCTGTTCATCTGCTATTATAAATCCCAGTTTTTTAAATTCTACATCTTCTTCTATTAATGCATGTGTGCCTATAATTATATCTATTTCACCTTGTAGTAGTCTGTCTTTAATAATTTCTTTATTTTTTTTAGTTACAGAGCCAGTTAACAGGCATACATTAATATTTAATTTACTGAAAAACTTTTCAGCATTATTATAATGCTGCTCAGCAAGAACTTCTGTTGGTGCAAGTATCACTGCCTGATAACCGTTATGAACTGCAACCGCTGCAGAAATAAATGCTATTATAGTCTTACCACTGCCAACATCGCCTTGAATAAGCCTATTCATCTGCTTATTTTTTACCATATCATTAAAAATATCCAGCAGCACTTTTTTCTGCCCTTTTGTAAGTTTAAAAGGCATAATCTGATTAATTTCTTCAAGATATTCTTTATCTATATTAAATTTTATACCAATACCTTTCGTATATGTTTTCCGCTTAAGCTGCATTACAAGCTGTAAATAAAAAAGTTCTTCATATATAAACCTTACATAAGCAGGATGTTTTCTATTTACTATACTTTCAACATTTTCTTTTGTTTCTGGATAATGGAGTGTTTTAATGGCATCTTTTATATTAGGAAAGTTATATTTATCTAAAATATATTCTGGAAGAGTATCACTTATATCTTTTAACCCTTTATCTAATGCTTCTTTTAAAAATTTTCTATATGCTGCAACAGTAACACCAGCAGGTACAGTATATATTGAGCGGATTTTTCCAATATCTTCTTTATTTATTATTTCAGGATGAAATATTGAAGGCATATTTTCAAACTTTGTAACAGGACCATACATATAATACATTGAATCTGTATGGAGCAGAGATGATGGATAATTAGTATTAAAATTTACCCATAAACATGAAAAATAACCATTATGAGCTTTAAAAACAGCTTTATATATAGACTTTCCTCTATGAGTTCTAACAATTCCGCTGTTTATAAAAGTGCCTGCAAGTACTGATTTTTCATTATGAACATCTGGAATAAGAACTTCATATCTGTAAGGAAATGAAAATATTATATCTTTGATTGTATAGATTTTAAGACGATTAAACCCTGCCTGAGATTTTTCCCCTATCCCATGCAGTTTATTAATAGATTCATTAATTAAAGAAAAAGCTGCCTGATTATGCTTAATATCAGGCAACTTGTTATCTTTACTGCTCAAACAACTAACCAAATAAAAATTTTATGCTAAGCTGTCTAAAGCCATTTGTTCTTGAATAGAGAATACTTTAAATATATCAAGAATAATAACCATACATTTAGATGTTCTTGCAACACCATTGATATAGTTATCAATACTTGGAGAAGTACCTGGTGCTTTATCAATAGCATCTACTTCTATTCTAATAACTTCTTCTACTTTATCAACTATTAAACCTATGCGTCTGTTTTGTATGCATACAACAACAATACGAGTAGATTCATTATTTTCACTAACTCTAACATTTAATTTTTTGCGTAAATCAACTATTGGAATAACTCTGCCACGCATATTAATAATGCCTTCAACAAATATTGGAGCCCGTGGAACAGGAGTAATGTCAACCATACGAATAATTTCTTCAACAGCCATTATGTCTATACCATAGTGCTCTTGTGCAAGCATAAAACCTACGAACTGTCTTAACTCTGCCATATAATCCTCTTTTTAATAATTAATAATTTACTCTATAATATATTTTTAAATATTTCAATAGTATTTATAATATGATTTACAATTTTTTTACAGGTGCAATAAAATTAATTGCATTTTCTTTTATCATTATATAAGTAGATTCATTTTGAAGCTCTGTATATTCTCCGTCCAGCTGGCAAAATGAAGCTCCATTTAGTTTAATGTTTTCAGCATTTATATGTGTACCGCGAAAACCAAGCCAGAAAAATAAAGGTGCAAATGCTTTAAAAAGTGATAATCTGCCACTTTTTTCCACTAAAAAACAGTTTATTTTTCCTTCCTGTATAATGCCTAGTTTATATGTGCCTGCATAGGATGCTGAAATGGCAAAAACACCATGATAAAAGCCATATCTTTTACCATTTACATATATATACATTCTGCTGTATTTATCAGTAAAAAATGCAGGAACACCATGAATAACATGGTCAAGGGTTTTTAAAAGTTTAAATCTAACACCCTTTTTTTCTACATTTCTAACAACATGAGCATCAAACCCAACACCTGCCATAAGCAGAAAAATTTTATTATCAATATAACCAACAGGTATCTTTTTTATATTACTTAAATCTAAATGTTTTGCTGCAATTAATGGATTTGCAGATATTCCATATTCTTTACAGAAAACATTTTTTGTTCCAAAAGGCAGCACATAAAAAAGCTTATCAGTATTTACAACCCCTTTTGCAACCTCATTCACAAGTCCATCACCACCAGCTGCTATAATGATATTTGATGAGCTGTTTTGAGCTAAATATGTTCCATGGCCTCTATATTCTGTTAAAGCAAGTTCCACTTTATCTGCTTTTTCTTGTAACAGCACCATTATTTTATGCAGTAAAGGTTTTATGATTTTGTATTTTCCACTGGCAGGATTTGCTATAATTAAGATATCAGCCATTATGCACCTTGATTATACAAACACACTCTTATCAGCACCTATTAATGTAGATACTGCCCTGATAGCTGGAGATAAATCTTTTGAATATTCATTTACATACAGCTTAATGTGAGAATCCATTACATTATTATCCATATCCTGAGCATATTTTTTACAGAAAGATAATGCTTCATCTTTATGGTTATATGCATATTCTATACTTCTTTTTATAGTATCATTTATCATATCAGCTAAATGAATATAGTTTTTATGTAAAGCAATAAAACCTAATGGAATTGGTAAATTATAATGACTTTCCCACTCAACACCTAAATCTGTTACTTTTGTAAGATTATACTGGTTATAAGTAAATCTGCCTTCATGAATAACAAGTCCGCCGTCTACTTCACCATTTTTTAATGCAGGCATAATTTTATCAAACCGCATTACTACTGCATTTTCAGCACATTCTGGATAAAATCTTTTTAATACCATAAATGCTGTAGTATTTTCTCCAGGAACAGCCATTTTTTTATGTTTTAATTCTTCCATAGTTTTATAATTTTTAGATAATACTAATGGACCGCATCCAAACCCTAATGCTCCACCGCATTTTAATATTTTATAATTTTCTTTTATTAAAGGAAATACTCCAAAAGATACTTTTACTATATCCTGTTCTTCTTTTAATGCCATATTATTGCAAAGCTGAATATCTTCCATTGTTAAGTCTATTTCAAAAGGTACTTCAATATCTTTACGAATTAATGCACCAAAAATAAATGTATCATTTGGACAAGTTGATATAGCTAATTTTAATTTATCCATAACCTTTTCCCCTTAATTTAATATACTAAACTGTCAAAAAATTCATCGCTTTCATTAAGTTTCTTTTTATCCTGTTTTGTTACATCATTACTTTTATTTTGTTTATTAGAAGTTTCTTCTACTGCTTTATTTTCTTCTTTTACAGTATTATTTTCTTTTGTCTGGCTTGATTTTGTATTTTTATATTCTTTATATACAGCTTCACTTTCCGGCTCACTTTTATACTCTCTGTATTCTGCTTTTTGAGCTTTAGTTTCTTTTTCCATATTATTTGCAAGTCTGCCTAAATCTGACGGCTTAAACCTTATACCAGCACCTACCATATACATTCTGTTTGTATAACCTATAACATCTTCTACACCAGCTTGAATAAAGATACCTTTATAAAAATGCCACCTAATTAATGCCCTTGTATATACATCTAAACCATTAGAATAAGTATTAAAATCATAAGCTTCTAAAGATATAGCTAAATCTTTATTTTTTAACGGGTATATATCTGCTGCTAAACCTAAGGTATTATCAAATATACCAAATCTTAAACCAAAAATGTTATAAAAAATATGGCTGTACTGTAAAGAAAATGCTAATTCAGAATTTTTTATTTTATTACCATAAATATCATATTCAGGACTGTTTGGATTAATAACGGGTATATTTGATACTCCTATTAAGTAGAAGTTTTTAGGGTCAGTATAAAATGAAGCCTGAGCATATCCCCTGCCAGTATTAACAGATTTAGCATCAAATAAATAATCAGCACCTATTGTTGCATACAGGCTCATTCTGTCTTCATTATCTTCTACTTCATCACCAAAAAATGAAGAAACACCGCTTACTACTTTTTTAATATCATTTTTTGTTTTATTGTCATTAATAAGCATGCCTAATGTACCATTGCCTTCATTAATGTCATTAGTGATTTTTTCTATTTCATCCATTGTAGAGTTAACTTTATCAGTTATTTCTTTTAAGTTTTTTAAGCTGCCGTCTATATTATCATGGTTATTTGCAAGCAGCTTATCTACTGATGCGGTAAACTCTTTTAATGTCTGACTTATTTCTGTAATATTATTTATAGAAGTATTCAGATTTTTTTCATTTTTTGCAATCAGCTTTTCAATCATATCTGTCATATTTTTGGCATTTGCAATTACATCCTGAATATTCTGTTCATTAGATGAAACAATATTTTTAACACTGTCTGTTATATCTTTTAAATTAGATATACTGTCCTGCAGAGCATCTTTAGACTTATCCGTTGTAACAACTTCATTAAAAGTTTTTAAAAGTACAGTCATTTCTGCTGCTACATCATTAAGTTTTGCCATTACAGCATCTAAATTTGCATTAGACTGTCTGCCGTCATATTCATAATTATTCTGCAGTGGTGCTTGTGATTTTACATTAGGGTCTAATTCCAGTTCTACAAACTTCTGCCCTACAAAACCAGACTGTTTTACATTAAAACGAACATTATCAGGTATTTCAAATTCATGATAAATATTAACACGAGTTAAGATTTGATTATCTTTCATCATAACATCTTTAACTTCACCTACTTTTAACCCTTTATACATAATAGGTGTGCCGCTGCGAATACCTGTTGCGTCATTTAATCTGAAATATACAGTATTTCCTTCTTTTGAATTTAATTCCAAATTACCAAAAACTGCAGCAGTAACTGCTACCATAAAAAAACCAATTATTACAAAAATACCAACTTTCGTTTCTACATTCATCTAAACATCTCTTCCTAATTTATAAAAAATATTAATAAACTTTTATTGGCCCATCTTTTGAGCCTGAAAAAAACTGCCTTACATAAGGGTTATCTGTAGTTTTAAAATATTCTGGTGTTCCATATTGTATTATTCTGCCATTATAAAGCATACCAATATAATCTGCATTTTTTAAAACACTTGATATATCATGAGAAATAACTACAGATGTAATATTTAACTCTTTCTGAGTAGTATATATTAAATCATCAACAATATCTGTCATAATAGGGTCTAATCCTGTTGTAGGCTCATCATACATCATAATATCTGGAGAAAGAGCAATAGCTCTTGCAAGCCCTACCCGTTTACGCATACCGCCTGATAATTCTGACGGATACTTATGGTTTACACCAGAAAGCCCTACTAATCTTAATTTTTCATTTACTATTTCCTGCAGCTCATCATCAGAAAGTTTTCTATGCTCTCTTAATGGAAATGCTACATTATCAAATATTGTAAGAGAATCAAAAAGAGCAGCATTTTGAAAAAGCATACCAAACTTATACCGCACTTTTAAAAGCTGTTTTTTATTAGCAGTAGTAATATCAAAACCATCTACATATATTTTGCCGCTGTCTGGTTTAATTAGCCCCATAAGCTGTTTTAAAAGCACACTTTTCCCAGTTCCTGATGGACCTATTATATAAGTAATAGCACCTTTTTTAATCTCTAAATTTATACCATTATGTACTTTTGTTGAGCCAAATGACTTACATAAATTTTCAACTTTAATCATAATATTAATACCGATGTTAAAATATAATCAAACATGCAGACTAAAACACTTGATTCAACAACAGATACATTCGTTGCTTTACCAACACCTTCTGCACCAGTTGATGCATTAAAGCCATTGTAGCAGCTTACTATAACTACAATGATGCCAAATACAAATGATTTTATAAGGCTGTCAATAATATCATTCATATTTGTATAAAGCACCATATTTTCAAAATAAATACTGCTGCTTACACCCATCATATTAACTATAACAATATAGCCGCCTATTATGCCAAATACAATACAGATAGCATTAAGAAGCGGCATAGAAAACATACCTGCAAGCATTCTAGGAACTGCTAAATAATGAACTGGGTCTATGGCCATAGCATCAAGAGCATCTATCTGTTCAGTTACTTTCATTGTGCCAAGTTCTGCTGTCATTGCAGAGCCTGCACGGGCTGCAACCATAATACCTGTTAATACAGGTCCAAGTTCAAGTATCATAGCCATAGCAATAAGACCGCTTGTCATTTCTCCAGAACCAAAGTTATTCAGCCCTTTATATGACTGCAGACTAAAAACCATACCTGTAAAAATACCTGTTAATATAATAATAGGTATAGACTTGTAACCTATAAACTCTATTTGTTTAATAAAAAGTCTAAACCTGAAAGGTGGTTTAAAAATTCCTTTTGTTGTTTCATAAAAAAGTATAGACATTTTACCAGCCATATGGATAATGTCTAATACCATTTTACCTATAAATTCAAAAAATTTCAAAATGACCTTCTTTATATTTATAAACTCTTGGCACTCTGTCTGATATGCCGCATAATATTTCATAATCTATTGTATCTGCCCACTGGCCTAATGTAGATGCTGTAATATCATCACCCATTATCTGTACTTTCTGACCTATACATTTTTCTCCAAGCTCAGTAACATCTATCATTGTCATATCCATACAAACATTACCGATTACCTGGCATTTTTTACTGCCTGCAAGCACATACCCTTTATTAGAAAATGAACGCCTGTAGCCATCAGCATACCCTATTGGTATAACACCTATTAACATATTTTTTGGTGCAAAAAAAGTTCTGCCGTAGCCAACAGATTCACCTTTTTTAAGAAATTTTACATGAGCTATTTCACTCCATAAACTCATAACAGGTTGTAAATCTTTTAGCACATTTGTAGATTCATATCCATATAAAAATAAACCTGGTCGTGTAAAAGTCCACCTGTTTTCAAAATTAGCTATTCCAGATGAATTTAAAAAGCTAGTAGCAAAAGTATAATCTTTATTAATCTCTAAAAATTTATCAAATCTTTCTGTTTGAATATGAGCATAGCTGTTATCACAGTCAGAAGTTGCAAGGTGGCTGATTGCAAAATCCACATGAATATTTTTATACTGCTTTAATAATTCTGAAAGCTGCATTTCGTATGAAAAACCAAGCCTGCTCATACCTGTATCAATTTCTAGTGCAACATGAGCTTCTATTCCTAACTCATTAGCAGCTTTAGAAATTATTTCTGCATATCTGTAATCAAAAACTGGCAGAGTAAGAGATGATTCTAATGCTTCTTTTACAAAAGAATCGCTGACATAGCCAAGCACTACAATTTTTGTATCTTTAGATGATAATACTTTTCTAAGCTCTATACCTTCAATCATTGTAGCAACAGCAAAATTTTTTACATTCTTTGCTTCATAAGCATATTTGGCTAAAATTTTTGCACCATGACCATAAGCATCTGCTTTTACAACTGCAATAATATCTGATTTAGAAAGGTTTCTTGCTATATCTATATTATGTCCAAACCTTTCCATATCAATAACTGCATAAGTTGGGCGAGGTATAATGCCCATATTGTCTAAACTATTTATTTTCATTTTCTATTCCTGCAGCAAAAAGTAAATACTGCCTTATAAACTGTTCTAATTCGCCGTCCATAACAGCATCAACATTTCCTGTTTCATATCTTGTGCGTAAATCTTTAACCATTTTATATGGGTGCATAACATAAGAGCGGATTTGATTTCCCCAGCCAATATCTGTTTTGCTGTCTTCCATTTTTTCTTTAGCTTCGCTTCTTTTTTCCATTTCATATTCATAAAGTTTTGATTTTAATATTTTCATAGCTGAAGCTTTATTTTTATGCTGGCTTCTTTCATTTTGGCAGGATACAACAATACCTGTTGGTATATGCGTGATTCTGACAGCAGAATCTGTTGTATTAATATGCTGTCCGCCTGCTCCACCTGCCCTGTATGTATCTATTCTTAAATCAGCTTCATTTACTTCTATTTCTAAATCATCATCAATTTCAGGCAGTACAAATACAGAAGCAAATGATGTATGGCGTCTGTTTTGAGAATCAAATGGTGATATGCGCACAAGTCTGTGTACACCGCTTTCACCTTTTAAATAGCCAAAGCTGTATTCACCAATAATATTAAATGTAATTGACTTTATTCCTGCTTCATCACCATCAAGCTGGTCTAATATTTCAAGTTTAAAGCCATTTTTTTCTGCCCATCTTGAATACATTCTAAAAAGCATAGATGCCCAGTCATCTGCTTCTGTGCCGCCAGCACCAGAATGTATTGTTACAATCGCATTATTTATATCATGCTGGTCACTTAAAATGAGCTTTAATTCAAAATCTACAGTCTGTTTTTTGTACTGAGAAAAAGTATCTATTATATCTTTTTCAACAGAAGTTTCGCCTTCTTTATAAAGCTCTAATAAAACATCACAGTCTTCTTTTGTCTGCAAAAGGCTTCTATATGACTCTAAAAACTTTTTAATTGCAGACTGCTCTTTTAAAAGATGCTTCGATTCCTTTTTAGACCAGAAGTCTTTATCAGTAATAGACATATTTTCTATTTCATCTACTTTTTTCTGCAGCACATCTTCTTTTACTGCTGGAGCAAAACTTTTAACTTTATTATTTAATTCATCTATTTCTTGAAGTATTTCTTCTAACATATTGTCCTTTCTATTTTTTTATTTTAAATCTCAATAATTACTGCAGTTTCATCACAGTCTGGATATTTAGGGCATTTTAAGCAGTCTGTCCATATTTTTTTTGGCAGGCTGTCAAGTTCAGTAACTTTAAAACCGCAGCTTTCAAAAAAATCCTGCATATATGTAAGTGCAAAAACTTTTGTAAAACCAGTTTCTTTTGCTCGTTTTAAAGAATATTCTACCATTGCCTGCCCTATTTTCTGCCTTTTATACTGCTCAACTACTGCTAATGAGCGTATTTCTGCAGTATCACTCCATGTTGGGTGCAGTGCACATACTCCTTTAACGGCTTCATCATCTTCCCATATAATAAATTCATATATTTTTTCATATATTTCATTTCTGCTGATTTGAAGCATCTGCCCTTTTTTCGCATACTGGTTTACTATCTGCTGAATAACTGGTGCATCATTAATTTTTGCTTGTCTAATCATCTTACATAATTCCTATATTTATCAAGTACTTTTTGTGCAACATCTGCATTAGAAATTAAATATTTTGTAGCTCTTACATTTATATCAAGCACCCCATCTCTCCGTGTATAAATATAAGCAGTTACTGTATGGTTATCAACAGTACCTTCCACATATCCATCAACAAAGCTCAAGTCATTAATAGTGCCTTTATTAGCTTCAAAAGCATATATTAACTTTTCTACAGCAAGAGCTTTTTCTGTTTTATCTATATCTGATACTGAACCTGCAGTGAAAACCACTGTAGAAAAAGCACCAGCTAAAGCTACACCAGCTATCCAGGCACAGCCATTTAAAAACAGTGGAATAGTAAAAACTACAATTAATTTAAATACAAAATGCCTTACTTTAAAATTAATCATTTCGCATATTATAAAATTTAATTACAATAATCAACTTAAATATTATATAAATGGATAGATTATTAATATTTGTTATAAAATGATTGACTTATTATTATATAACTTTTACTATTTACACAAGTTCATACTTGCGGAGGTTATTTATGGAAAAAGAAAAAATCTTAATTAATAGTGCTGAAATGCATGCAATCATTGAGCGTATGACCTTTCAAATTATTGAAAAAGTTACAGATTATGATAATACTTATATAGTTGGAATTAGAAGACGCGGCGAATATATTGCAAACCGTATTACAGACAGCATAAGCCGACATAATAAAAGACCATTAAAATCTGGTGTTTTAGATATTACATTATATAGAGATGATTTATCAGAAATTTCAAATATGCCTGAAGTAAAATCATCAGATATAGGATTTGATGTTAACGGCAAAACTATAATATTAGTTGATGATGTGCTTTTTACAGGCAGAACAATCCGCTCTGCAATAGATGCTTTGCTTGATTACGGCAGACCTGCAAAAATTATGCTTGCAGTTATTGTAGACAGAGGACATAAAGAACTTCCAATACATGCTGATTTTACAGGAAAACATATCCCTACAAGAAAAAGCGAAGTTATACATGTTAAAGTAAAAGAAATAGATAATGTAGATGATGACTGCGTTACTATAAGCGATAGAGAGGCTTAATATGACTTATGACAAAAAAGATTTTATATCTACTCAGGATTTAACTCGAGAGCAGATAGATTATATCTTAAATCAAGCAATGAGTTTTAGGGAAATAAATCAAAGAGAAGTTAAAAAAGTCCCTACATTAAAAGGACGCACTATTGTAAACTTATTTTTTGAAGCATCTACTAGAACAAGGACTTCTTTTGAGATAGCCGGTAAAAGATTAGGTGCAGATGTTATTAATATCAGCTCATCTACATCAAGCACTCAAAAAGGCGAAACATTAATGGATACTGTAAAAAATATTGAAGCAATGGCTTCTGATATTGTTGTTATAAGACACAGCTATTCTGGCTCAGTAAAATTTGTTGCAGATAATGTAGATGCCCACATAGTAAATGCTGGTGATGGACTTAATGAGCACCCTACTCAATGTATGCTTGACCTTTTAACTATTAAACTGCAAAAAGGCAGGCTTGAAGGCTTAAATGTTACAATTATTGGTGATATTGCTCATTCAAGAGTTGCAAGAAGTGATATTTGGGCAATGAAAACTTACGGCATGAATGTAACTCTTTTTGCACCGCCTACTATGCTTCCTGTCGGTGTTGAAGCCTTTGGTGTAAATATAGCAAAAAATATGGAAGAAGCAGTTAAAGATGCTGATGTTATTATTATGCTTAGAATCCAAAGAGAAAGAATGGCAAAACTTCTTATTCCATCAGAAAGAGAATATTCAAAACTTTTTGGACTTACACCTGCTGTTATGCAAAAAGCTAAAAGTGATGTTATGGTTATGCACCCTGGGCCAATAAATAGAGGTGTGGAACTTTCTTCTGTTGTTGCAGACAGCAGCAATTCTGCAATATTAGACCAGGTAGAAAATGGTGTTGCTGTCAGAATGGCAGTATTAAGTTTTCTTGCTATGTCAAAATAAACGATGGTGAAATATATATGAAAACATTACTTAAAAACTGCAAAATAGTAAATCATGATAAAATAATTGAAGGTAATATTTTAATAAATGATAATATTATTGAAGATATTACAAATGAAGATATTCAGGCAGATAATGTATATGACTGCTCAGGAAAATATGTTCTTCCTGGTCTTATAGATATGCACTCTCATATGAGAGAGCCTGGCTTTGAATATAAAGAAGATATTACAAGTGCTGGTCAGGCTGCTGTTGCCGGCGGTATTACTACAGCATGCTGTATGGCAAACACTAAACCAGTAATAGATAATGCTCCAGTTGCTGCATTTATTATTAATAAATCAAAAAAAGACGGATTTTTTGATGCCCTGCCTTATGGTGCTGTAACAAAAGGATTAAAAGGCGAAGAACTTACAGAAATGGGCGACTTAATAGAAAATGGTGTATGCGGTTTTTCTGATGATGGATATACTATTATGAATGCAGAAGTTATGCGTAGAGCATTAGAATATGTTAGATATTTTGATTCTTTTATTTCTGTCCATGCTATTGACACTAATCTGCAAGGCAATGGATATATGAATGAAGGCAGAATTTCTGCAATTAATGGCTTAAATGGTATCCCTTCTGAATCAGAATCAGTAATTATTGCAAGAGATATTATGCTGGCACGCCTTACAAAATCAAGAGTGCATATAAGTCATGTAAGCTCAAAAGAAGCTGTTGATATAATTCGCTGGGGTAAAAATGAAGGTATTAATGTTACTGCAGAAGCTACTCCACACCATTTTACATTAACAGATGAAAACTGCTTAACTTATGATACAAACTATAAAATGAGCCCGCCTTTAAGAGAGGAAGAAGATATTGAAGCAATATTACAGGGCTTTAAAGACGGCACTATTGACTGTATTTCTACAGACCATGCACCACATCAGGATGATGAAAAATTTGTAGAATTTGGACTTGCTCCAGTTGGTATTATTGGATATCAAACAGCTGTTCCATTAACTATAAAAAGAATAGATGAAGGCAGACTTTCATGGACAGATTTTGCAAGACTTATGTCTTATAACCCATCTAAAATTCTTAAAAAAGAAAATTTAGGTGTTATTGCAAAAGGCAAACAGGCTGATATTGTAGTTATTGATGCTGATGTTGAATATACTTATACAAGAGAAATAAACAAATCTAAATCATATAATACTCCATTTTTAAATAAACAGTTAAAAGGCAGAGCTTTATACACTTTTAAAAATGGCAAATTAGTTTATCAAGCATAAAATATATTTAAAAAAAATGAAAGGCTATTGGATTTCCAATAGCCTTTTTTGTTACTCATTATAAGTGACTTTATAAAAGTCTAAGATATATAATATCTTTTAACATATTATCTTTCATCCGGACTATACCGTCGGCTTTGGAATTTCACCAAATCTGCCAAAAAGGCTCGTGGGCTTGTTATAAAAACTTACCACCGGTGGGGAATTGCACCCCGCCCTGAGATATTCTAAAAATATACAGCCTGCCTAATAAGATACTTATTAAGCAGGCTAAAAATATTATTTAACTTTAAATCTTGTAAGCATCATTTTAAGAGTTTCTACTCTTTCCTGTAAATGCTCAATAGTCTGAGTTACTTCATTTACAGCATTGCTTGATTCTTCAATACCTGCAGCAATACTTGTTGCTGTTTCATGAACAGTCTGAACAGTAGAGTATTCATTATCCATATCTTCTCTAATAGTGCTCATAACACTATTTATACCATCAATACCTGTAAAAATTTTATTAAACACATCTTCTGTTCTTTCAATATTATTAACACCTTCTTTTACTTTTTCTGCTTCCATACCCATTGCAGAAGATGCAGTTAATGCTTCATTTTGTAATGTAGAAACAATAGTAGTTACTTCACTTGTTGCTTTTTGTGTTCTTTCTGCAAGTTTCCTTACTTCATCAGCAACTACAGCAAACCCTCTGCCCGCTTCTCCTGCTCTTGCTGCTTCAATAGCGGCATTTAATGCTAAAAGATTAGTCTGGTCTGCAATATCATTAATTACGGTAACAATATTACCAATTTCGCTGGAAGAATCTGCAAGATTAGTAATTGTATCAGAAAGAGAATCTGCATCTGTATGAATTTTTTCCATACTTAATTTTAAATCTGTAAGCTGTTTTTTACCATCATTTGCAGAAACAACTGTATTATCAACTACTTCTTGATTTGATTTTAATGAATCAACAGTTACTTTTACTGTGGAATTAATAGAATCTAAACTAATAGCTGTATCACTAACCTGATGAGCCTGCTCTGAAAATGTTGAAGATAATTCTTCCATTGTTGAAGCAAGCTGATTATTACTTGATGCAACATCTTCTGTAGCTTCTGTGACATTCAGAAGTATCTCTCTGATACTTGCAAGAGATACATTAATATTTTTAAATGTGGCACATATTTCTGAATTACCTGCTAACTCTGGAGCTTTTACCGTCATATCTCCATCAGCAATACTTATAAATAATGTATCTAATGTATTTAATGCTCGTTTTAAACTGCTTATGAAAATATATAAGAAAATTAAAAATATAACGGCTATACTTGCTATACAAATAAAAGATATTAAAATAATTGTATAAGTTTTTGATGCAGATTTTTTTGCAGCATTAGTTGAAAACAGTTTTATTTCTTCTTCAAAAGCATTTAATGACTGCGTAATTTTTTCTTTACCTGATTCATATTCTTTGCTGCTCATAAGCTGTGAAGCTTTCTGTAAATCACCTGCTTCTACAGCTTTAAAAGATGCTTCTTCCAGCTTGATTAATGCATCAGAATCACTTTTTGCTCTTTCTACATATACTAAAATTTCAGAAGGTACACCTAATTTAACTAGTGATTCTATTGATTTATCTCTAGTTTTAGTTTCATTTACTTCTTTCCAGTATTTATCATAATATTCTCTGTTACCAGTAGTAGCATAAAGCCTTGCCTGAGTAGTAAGATAATCTGACGCTTTTGAAACCATAAACCCATATGAAACAATATCAAGGCTGTCAAATGTTAATTTTTCATTGTCTCTTGTAGCATTATAAATCATTGTCATAAAAATGAGAAAAGAAATAATCATTGCTGCCATTCCAACAACAATAATCCATAAAAAATAACTAAACTTAAATTTTAAAATCCCCAGTCCCATATAATGCCCCCTGCATAATATTTACACCAAATATAAATACTGATGTATAACAATATTTATACATTTTTTTTTACATTTTTTCAATAAAAAAAGCATACATTTATATTATGTATGCCTTTTTATAAAATTGAAAATCTAAATATTGTTTATATTATGCTGAAACTACTTCTTTAATTTCAGGAACTTCTTCTTTAATACGAGCTTCAATACCTTGTTTTAATGTCATAAGGCTGAAAGGACAGCTGCCGCATGCTCCTCTTAAAGCAACTTTTACAACACCATCTTCAATACTGATAAGTTCTACATCACCACCATCAGCCTGTAAGCCTGGGCGAACTTTATCCAATACTTGTTGAACTTTTTCTTTTAATTCCATTTTCCTCTCCTAAAAATAATTATTATTCAGCATCTTTTTTTAATTCAGCTTTCATGCTGTCAACAATTGATGCATCTTTACCTTGTTTTGTATAGTAATCTTTTAATGCAGCTTCTACTGCTTCTTCTGCCATAACTGAGCAGTGGATTTTTGCAGGTGGTAAGCCACCTAATGCATCAACAATAGCTTGGTTTGTAAGTTTTAATGCATCTTCTACTTTTGCTCCTTTTAACATTTCTGTAGTCATAGAGCTTGATGCAATAGCTGCTCCACAGCCAAAAGTTTTAAAAGTTGAATTTTCGATAACTCCATCGCTGTTCACTTTTAAATATAATTTCATTACATCACCGCAAGATGGGTTGCCTACTTCGCCAACACCATTTGCATCTTCAATTTCTCCCATATTTCTTGGGTTTGTGAAGTGATCCATAACTGTATCACTATATGGTCCTGCTGCCATTTTTACACTCCTGTATATATTTATTTTTTTATTTTTGACGGGTCAAATGCCGGGCTCATTGCACAAAGTTTATCAATAATCTCCGGACTTACTTTTAACACATGGTCAATATCTTCTTCTTCAATATATTTAGAAAGACTCATAGTTATTGAGCCTGCACAAATATCTGTAGGTACACCAACAGCTGTTAATACATGAGATGCCTGTAAATCATCTTCATCTTCTGCTAATATGTTAGATGAACATGCTGAACCACTGGCACAATATACACCTTTTTGAGCATACCACATTAAAAGTGATTCACCTTCAATATACTCTACCCAAAAGCTCACATGATAAGGAAGTCTGTTTTCTATATCACCAGTAATATGCAGAAAATCATACTGTTCTGTTAAACCTTTAATTAATTTATTTCTTAATTTTGTAAGTTTTACAGTATATTCTGCCATTTCATTTTTAGCAATTTCGCATGCTTTTCCAAGTCCAACAATAGCAGGTACATTTTCACTACCACTTCTTATGCCTCTTTCCTGAAAACCACCATCAAAAAGTGGAGCAAGTTTTACATCAGGTGCAACATATAAAGCTGCAGCTCCTCTTATACCATAAAAATTTTGTGCTGCAATAGTTAATGTTGATGCATTTATTTTTTTCACATCAATATCAATAAAACCGCATGATGCAACAGCATCTACATGGAAATGAACACCTTTTTCTTTGCATATTTTACCAATAGCTTCAATATCCTGAATAACACCAATTTCTGGATTTGCATGAGCAATAGCAACAAGAGCTGTATCATCTTTTATTGCTTTTGCAATACTTTCTGGTGAAACCCTGCCATTTTTATCAACAGGCAGTTTTGTAAAAGTATAACCATAGTTAGTTAACTTTAATACTGGGTTTTGAATTGAATAGTGCTCTATTTCACTTATAACTATATGTTTTTTATTACCACTTAAAGCCATAACACCTTTAACAGCCATATTGTTTGATTCTGTACCGTTAGAAGTGAATATGATACTTTCAGGTTTTTCAGCCCCGATTAAATCTGCAACTTGTTTTCTTGCTTGATTTAATGCACTGTAACTTTCCCTGCCAAGTGGATAAAAATGAGCTGCTGGGTTGCCATATTTTTCTGTTAAATAAGGCATAACTGCTTCAACAACTCGTGCATCTGGTTTTGTTCCAGCTATATTATCTAAATAAATTGGATTCATTAAATTACCTCTTTCATTTGTTTAATAATATCTTCTATTAAAACTCGAACATAATCTCCAACAAAAGTAAGACCATTTCTTCTTGGAATTACAGTAATATCACTGCGTTCAGAAACATCTGATGCAGTAAAAAAACTTTCTGTTGGAAAATATCCTTCGTCATCTTTTAACCCAAACATATCTTTTGCAAAAACATCCATTTCAAATACAGTAGATAATGGAGAAATTCTAATAGATATATCGCCACCTGAAGCAGCAAAATCATCAACAGTTTTACCTACTGGAAGACCTGCTGTAACAGGATTATAATGCTTATTAAAAGCTATTCTGTTATGAAAAACTAAACTTTCAGCTTCATCAAAAGTAAAAATACTTCTTGTCTGCTGCATTAAATCTTCAACACCCTGCCTGCCGTAAATACATACAGGTAAAGACAATACAACAGAAACATCAGCTACAGGCACTGCAATATTTCTTAAAATTTTTCTAACAGGCTCATATACTTTAAATACTTCTGCATCTGGAGAAAATTCATAACCAGTAATATCAATAATAGTGCCGTCAAAATTTTTAATAATTTTTTCATCATGCATTGGTTTTGCAAGCATAATTAAAAGTTCTGCATCTTTTAAAAGTGATAAATCTGTTTCTACATACCCTTCTGCACTATCTTCTAATGATTCTGCAAATTCTTTATCTCCAAATATAGTATATTCTAAAAGTGGAAATTCTTCTTCTATTTTAGATAGAAAATCCAGTAATAATAAATAATCATTAATAAAAATCGCTGTTTTTAACATTATATATAAACCTTTAACTTATCTTCTAATTAATTCTAGTTTGCCGTCTTGTGCTTCATAATTTAATATACGAACAACATTTCTACTGCCAAAGTTAGAATATTCCTGTCCATTATATTCCATTGAGACTGCAACAGCATTACCAATTTCTATTCTAAATGTTTTATCAAATTCTATTTCTATTTCTGTGCCCCGTCTTGCATTAACTTCATTTTCTTCACCTTTATCTGTGCTGTATTTAAACCAGCAGTTTTCAGAGAATTTTACTTTTACTTTTTCTGGTGATAAAACAACAGGTGTTGGAATAGTTTGTGCAAATAATGGGTCAATATATGCTGGCTCTGTAGTATTATCATAAGCATTTGTTGTCATATTATCTGTATTATTATCAGCATAAATTGATGTGCCGTAATAATTAAAATATGAATTATTATCGCTTGTATTATCACCTGCAAAAGTAACAGCAGGTTCTGGCTCTACAACTGTAGCAGGCACTGGAGTATCTACTGCAGTATTGCTGCTGCCGATAGTAATTGTATTATTTAGCATACTGCTGGAATACACATAATAGCCACCATAGCCAATAAGCAGCAGAAATATAATAAGCAGTATTAATGTAACTGGTTTTTTACTGCTTTTTTTCTCATTTTCTAAAAAACTTGTTTCGGTAGTAGATGGAGTATATTCTTCCTGAGTAATATCTTTTGGCTGTGCTGGTGCTCCTTCTTTAGGACATTCTGCAGAAAAAAGCGGCCAAACAACATTTTCATAATCTAAATTTAAAAACTCTGCATATTTTTTTACAAATCCATAAGCATGTAAATATGATGGTAAATCTTTAAATCTTCCTTCTTCTATTATTTTAATAAAATTTTCTCTGATTCTTGTATCATCAACTACATCTTGTATTGATTTTTTCTGTTCTTCCCTAGTTGATTTTAAAAGATTTCCTAATTCACTCATTATGCTCTCCATAACTACTTCGTACCATTTCACAGAGTAGTCTACTATTTTTCTATATTTTTTCAACATATTTTTTTCATTACATTGAAAAAAATTCATATTTCATACAAAATATTATATATATAACTATGTTTATCAATAATTTATATATTATTATAATACAGCATCATAAGCCCGTCTAAAGTAAGGTTTGGCTCATATACTGCTTTAAACTCCATATCATTTGATATATCATTACCTAATCCGCCGGTAATAATTACATTTACTTTTTCATCAGCAAATTCTTCCTGCAGCACCCTTCTTAATAGTCCGTTTATCATTTCTAAATATCCAAAATAGATACCAGACTGTATATGGTGAACAGTATTTTTGCCAATAACAGATGCAGGTTTTTTAATGCTTACTTCTGGCAGCTGGGCAGTATTTGAGCGAAGCATTTTAGATGCAAGCATAATACCAGGGCATATTATACCACCTATATATGCTCCATTTTTATTAATAATATCAAAAGTTGTAGCAGTACCAAAATCAATCACTATACATGGCTTGCCGTATTTTTTTACACCTGCAACAGCATTTGCAATTCTGTCTGCTCCCACTTCTTTTGGATTATCTACCTGCATAGTAATACCTGTTTTTATTTCGCTGTTAACAAGCAGGGCATTTATTTTTAAATATTTTTTTATCATTCTTGTAAATGTATACTGCAGCTGTGGCACAACACTGCCAATAATTGCACCTTCAATATCAGCAACAGGTACATTATTTCTTTCAAGTAAAGTCAGCAAAAGGCTTGCATATTCATCAGTAGTTTTATCATGTATAGACTGAATACGGAATTTATATATTAATTTATCATTATTATATATACCAAAAACAGTATTTGTATTACCTATATCAACCGTTAAAATCATACCCTATCTCTCCAACATTTATATTTGATATTTGATTTGTATTAATATCCTGCACAATCAGTTCTCCATTTGGCAGTATTCCTTTTTCTATCATTTCTTTTTTTATGCCGTTTATATGAACAGATATTTTTTTATTATAATTTGCAGAATATTTCTGCCATAAATCTTCTATTTTTAATGCACCATCTTTATATTTATTAAGCATCTGCTCCATAGTGTTTAAAATCTCAGCTAAAATCAGCTCTTTTTTTATTTCCTTATTAGTATTTAAATAAACTGATGTTGCTCTATAAGCAATATCTTCAGGAAAATCTTTATTAAATACATTAATACCTGCACCAAAAACTATTTTAGCAGCATTATTGCCAGTAAAAGATGCTTCAAGCAGCATACCACTTACTTTTTTATCATTTATAACACAGTCATTAGGCCATTTTAATTTTGTTTCTGCATATAATGAAATACCGTTACATACAGAATAACCTGCAATAATATTAAATGGCATAAGCATTTCAGGGGAAAGTCCAGTTAATAAAATAGAGAATATTAATGATGAGCCTGTATCTATCCAGCTTCTGCCGCTTCTGCCGCGGCCTTTTGTCTGTAACGATGTTATTACTACAGAGCCATAAGAAAACTCTCCATTAAGTAAAATATCATTTGTAGATGTAACTTTATCATAAATATATAAATTTTTACCAAAACTTAAAGTATTAAGTGAGCTATAAAAAAGAGATTTATCAAACAATTTTACTACCATGCATTTTTTTTAAATTATTTTTTTATCATATATTATTAATAATAACAAGTTAGATTTTAAAAATATACTTCATCAACTTATAATATAATCAATAAATATTTTTTTTAAGATAAATATAGACTTTTTTTATTCTTCATACTATAATTTGATAAATCAATAAAAAACTAAAATCAGGGGGTTTTATGGGTAACATTCGTAACATCGGAATTATTACAGCAGGAGGCGACTGCGGCGGCCTTAATGCAGTTGTTAGAGGTGCTGCAAAAATGGCAGAATCAAAAGGTATTGGTGCATTAGTTATACCTAATGGTTATGCTGGTCTTTATAATTTAGTTGATTTTGAAAGCCTTACAAACTTAAATGGTGCTAGGAGCGAAGATATTAAATCTATCAGAGCAGGAAGTGAAGCCGGCCACTCTCGTGTTAAAATTTCTAAAATTAAAGACGATAATAAATATAAAAGAATTGTTGACGGCCTTAAAAAATTCAATATTGATGGTCTTGTAATATCTGGCGGTGATGATACAGGCAGTGTTGTTGTTGACCTTCATGAAAATGGTATTCCTGTTGTTCATGCTCCTAAAACTATGGATTTAGATTTACAAACATATTCTGTTGGCGGCGATTCTACTATTAATAAAATTGCTACTATACTTGAAGATTTAAAAACTACAGGCAGAACACATAACAGAATAATGGTTATGGAAGTTTTTGGCAGATATGCAGGTCACACAGCTTTCCGCGGCGGTATTGCAGCAGATGCTGACTGTATATTAATACCAGAAGTTCCAGTTGATTTTAATGCAGTTTATGAACACATTAAAAGCACATATATGAGAAGAATTTTATCAAGCGATGTTAGAGCTGGCACATACACTATCGTTGTTGCAGAAGGTGTTAAAGATGAAAACGGCAACCTTTTCTCAGAAGGCGGTGCTAAAGATGCTTTCGGTCATGTTAAACTTGCAGGTGCTGGTAAATTTGTAAAAAGCAAAATAGAAGAAATGCTTAAAGCTGACCCAGATGTTAAAAAATTCATGAAAGAATCTGGCATGTATGTAGAAGGACTTCTTGAAATTCCAGAAGTTAGAGATGTAAACCCTGGTCATATTGTTAGATGCGGTGAAAGCTCTGCTTATGATGCAAACTTCGGTAAAGAAGTTGGTGCTGCTGCAGTTCAGCTTTTAATTGATAATATTCATGGTGTAACAGTATCTCACATTACTGGTAATGGCGAAATTCGTTATATGGTAACAAAAGATGCTATCGTTCAAAGACATGTTGATTTAGGTGTACTTGCATTACATGAAAACTTAGGTGTATGTTTCGGTAGAAAACCACAGCCATCTAGTCCTAAATCAGCAAAAATTGACTCATTACCTGATAGAATATATTAATAATTATTAAATCTATTACCCTTTCAGTATAAAAACTGAAAGGGTTTTTTATATTTACAGTTAGAGTTTTAATTATGAAGTTTTCTTATAATACTGTGGCACTTGTTTTTGATATTATTGATAAAATATTTTTTAGACTTGGCAGAAATAATCCTAGAAAAGCAATTTATAACCTTATTCCAAACAGCAGCATTAATATTTTAGATGTATGTACTGGTACAGGCTCAAATGTTATAAAAATAGCAAAAGATAAACCAAATGTAAAAATCACTGGTATAGATAATTCTCAAGGAATGTTAAATGTTGGATTAAAGAAAATATCAAAACATAAACTGAATAATATAAACTTTTTACTGCAGGATGCAGTAGATATGCAGTTTGAAAGTAAATCTTTTGATTATGCACTAATATCATTAATTCTTCATGAAATGGATAAAAATACATCATATAAAACTCTGCAGAATACATACAATGTATTAAAAGATAATGGCAAATTAATTGTATTTGAATTTATCTATCCAGAAAGCAAAAAATTCTTGCCAAATTTAGCCTTTAAACTTGTAAAAAAAGTGGAAGATGATAACCTTTTCCCAGAATTTTTATCATATAATAAAGAAGAATATTTTAAGAATAATGGGTTTAAAATAGATAAAATACATAAATTTCAATATACAGTAATTTATGAACTTGTAAAAATATAACTACAATAAACTACTGTCCGGCTGCTGACCGTCATGAGCAGACCATAAACATTCAGTAATATTCATATCTGAAAAAACTGCTTTAAAAGAAGAATTTTCTGGACTGCATACATATACACCAAAAGATATTGTTTTATCTGCTTTATTTAAATGGCATATTCTCATTTGAGAAAAATCTATTCCATTAAATGAATATTCAATCTTAAAATCACTTTCTCTGCGGCTTAATCTATACCAAATATATTTTATATCTGCAGATACACTTATAGTTGCCCAGTCTGAATAACCTGCATTTGTAACTACACTTCCTAAATTATGGCACATTTTGTTTTCATATTCTATTGATGCTTTAATCCAGTTTTCGCTGTCTAAATAAATTATAATACCGCACTGGTCAAATCAGTGAATTTCATTTTATATTTATGCTTTAAGATTTATTACAGTTCCAAGCATTTCATCGCTTGTACGAATAGTTACAGCATTAGCTTCAAAAAACCTTTGGTTTACTATATTATTTACCATTTCATCATCAATATCTATATTAGAAGAAACCATATAGCCTGATAGTATGCTAAAGCCTGTTGGTTCATATTCCTGCCCTTCTGCTCCTGCTGGTGTTATTGTGCCAAGCAGCTTGCCGTCACTATATAAATTACCTTCATTATCAAGGCGAACATTACCACCAGCCCCTGTAAAAAGCAGCTCGCCTGAAGGACCTCTAAAATTACCAAAATCATCTACGGCAAATCTGCCTGCAGCATAGCTGTAAGTATTTAATAAGTCTTCTTCACTGCCACTGCCAAATACTGCAATGTCAGAAGGCACACCTGTAGGTATAAGACTGCCTTGATTATCATTTGGTCTTATAGCATTAAGTTTTACTCCACCAGTGCTTAGTTCAGACAAAAATGCACTGTTAGACTTATAACTTGGTGTTTTTACATTTGCAATATTATTGGCTGTTACAGCAGAAACTGCAGCTGCAGCATTCAGTGCAGTTGCTGCTCCAAACATGGCATTAATCAATATATGCTCCCTTTTCTATTTAATACCTTCTATTTCCCCTTTAATAACCATCTCTTTTAACTTTCTTTTTAAGATTTTACCAATAGTTGTTAATGGCAGTTCATCTGGGAAATATACATATTTAGGTATTTTAAAATTAGCTATATATTTTTTCAAATATGCTTTCACATCTTTTTCTGTAATATTAACATCTGGGTCTTTTTTAATATATGCAAGTATAGTTTCATCGCCGTCTTCATCAGGTACACTGATAACTGCAGCAGCTTCTACACCTTTTATATTATGAATATGTTCTTCTATCTCTCTAGGATAAACATTCATACCTTTAACTAATATTAAATCTTTTTTCCTGTCAACAATAGTTATATATCCATCATTATCCATAGTACCTAAATCACCAGTAAAAAACCAGCCGTTTTTTATGGCTTCTGCAGTTTCTTTTGGCATTTTCCAGTATCCCTGCATAATATTAGGTCCTTTAGCTATAATTTCACCGACTTCGCCTCTTGGCACTTCCATATCATCTTTATCAACAATTTTAACAGATACACCATAAAATGCTCTGCCTACTGTGCCTGCTCTAGGGGCTTCAAGAGTATTTCCTGCTACAACTGGCGATGCTTCTGAAAGCCCATATCCTTCAATTAATGGTATACCAAATTTTCTTTGAAATTTATTATAAATATCAACAGGCAGACCTGATCCGCTGCATAAGTGTATTTTAATTGGATAAATAAACTTAATAAAAAGTTTTGGCATTTTAGCTTTAACAAGTGCAGAATACACTGTTGGCACAGCTGCCATAACTGTAGGCCGTTTAAATATTAATATATCTCTGAATTTTTTAGTTTTTAAATCCATTACTGATTCTAAAATAACAATAGATGCACCTAAATATGACGGGAACATAATAGTTACTTCAAAAGAATATATATGAAACATTGGTAAAAACAGTAAAAATCTGTCTTTATGTGTCATTTTATAAGATACAGCAGCCATTTCCACCATACTTATTAAATTACCATGGGAAAGCATTGCACCTTTTGGTGCACCTGTTGTGCCTGATGTATAAATAATAACTGCAGTATCTTCCTGTTTTATATCTATTTCAAGAGGAAGTTCGCTCATATTTTTATCTTTAACTAATACATTTTCAGCACCCCAGTTTGCAGCACTGTCATCAAATGAAAAAACAGACTTTAAACATGAGCAGTCTTCTTTAACTTTACTAATTATTCCTTTAAATTTTTCAGAAGTAAAAATGGCTGTTGCTTCGCAGTTTGAAATTATATAGCTTACTTCTTTATCTTTTAAAAAAGTATTTACTGGCACAACTATACCGCCAGCTTTAGCAATAGCAAAAGCAGCAAATATAAAATAAGGTGAGTTTTCCATCATTATGGCAACTCTGTCACCTTTACGAATACCTGAAAAAGCAAGCACTCGTGAAATTTTATTACATAATTTTTCTGCCTGTTCATAAGTATAAACAATATCTTTAAAAAATATGTATTTTTTACTGCCATTTTTAAATGCCTGATATGTTAATATATCAGCAAGTGTTTTAGGTTTTGCAACTTCTTCTTTTTTGCGTTTAAATATCATGCCTTACTCCGATAAGTGTATTAAATCGTGACTTCTATCATTAAATGCTCTTTTGAGAATAGGAAGTGCTTCATCTTCCACCATATAACTGCCTGAAATCTCAATCATTTCTTTATATTTTACTTGAGCATTTTTTAAATCAAATTCTTGAATTTCTTCTCCATCATTATCAGAGCCTTTTAAAACCAGTTTACTGCAGAAATCATTAATAAGCAGTGCTTTTGCAATTTCTTTTGTCTGACTTGCATTTAAATTTTGTTTTTGTTTTGGTGCAGAAATTGTAATATCAGCTTTTAAACCACCAAGTTCATCTATAAGCCCTAATAATGTACCTTCTTTTGTAGTCATAAATTCTGACTGGTATTCATAACTTGGAAAATTAATTGATACTGCTATTTTTTTATAAAAATCCCATGATAATGTAGTTAAATCTATTTTATCTTCAAATAAAGGTGTCAATTTCACACTGCCGTCTTTTGAAAATTCATTAAGAAATTTTTTAAAAGCACCTACTGGTCCGCCGCCTGCTGCTGCCAGTGATAATATAAAGCGTGATTCTGGGTTAACTATTGCATAATAAAGTTCACCAAGAGCACCATCATTTAATGGTATTTCAGCAATACCATCATCTTCTGTAAACCATACAGGCCATGCACTTTTTTCTTTTACTACTGAAATAAAATAAGTATCTGTTGCAGCAATATCTACCTTACTGTTTATTTTCCAAAAAAAATGGGACTGCCCTGCATCAAAAGTGCCAGAACTGTCTTCACTTTTAAGTAATGCATCAAAAGAAAGTTTTAATTCATTAAAGTAATCATCTGTTGCTGCTTCAATAAAATGATATGAAACTATAGCTTTTTTACTCCAGCTCAAAAGAAATACCTCCAAATTTAGTATATATTTATAATATAACAAAATTAATATGTTTTGTAAACTTTTATATACATATATTGTCAAGATATTATATAAAAAAAATGAATAAAGGCTACAAACTGCTTGAAATACACATTATTTGCTGATAATATCATAAAAAAATATATATTAAAGTTGGTGTTATGAAAAAGAAAATTATTATATCATTAGTATCATTAGTTATTTTAGCTGCTGTATCAGTTGCAGCAACAGCTTTTTATCTTTATTCATCATCTAAATCTTTTTTAGAGAATAATAAGGTTTCTACAGAATTATTTATTGAAAAAGGTCACAGTTATTCAAAACTTTACAGCGAAATTTTTAAAAATACAGATACTCCGGCAGGGCTTGATATATACCTTAGAAAAATAGTCAAACTGCCGCAAAATATGAAATTTGGCTACTATATGGCAGATAATATTTCATACAGTCAGTTTATATCAAACATTATGAATGGTGTTCAGTCTACTGTAAAAGTAACAGTGCCTGAAGGATTTAATTTATTTGATATTGCTAATGCACTTGAAAAAGCAGGCGTTGCAAAAAAAGATGAATTTTTATCTCTTGTATTTAATAAAGAGTATGTAAAAAAAGTAACAGGAAACGACTACAAAAGTTTAGAAGGTTTTTTATTTCCTGGAACATATAAATTTCCAAAAAACTTTAAAGTAGAATATGTAGTAGATACAATGTATGCCGATTTTAAAAAATATCTTCCTGCTGATTTTAAAGAAAAAGTCGCAGCTCAGGGTTTAACTGAGTATGAAGCAATTATTTTAGCATCAATTGTGCAGAAAGAAACATATAATGTTTTTGAAGCACCAATAGTAGCTTCTGTTTACTATAACAGGCTTAATATTGATATGATTTTACAGGCAGACCCTACTATACTTTATGGTAAATTTTTAAGAGGCGAATATGAAATAAAAATCGGCAAAGCTGATTTAAGAGATGAAACAAACATATATAACACATATAAACATAAAGGTCTTACCCCTACTCCTATCTGCAACCCTTCATTAATTGCATTAGAAGCTGTTGCAAACCCTGCAAAAACTAATTATTTATTTTTTGTAGCAAGTAAAGATGGAGAACATTTATTTTCAGAAACTTATGATGTACACAGAAGGTATGTAAATGAGCATCAAAAACAATAATATTGCAGCAGGTATTGATATAGGCAGTAATTCTATAAGGCTGATTATTGCCGAAGTTGAAAATAATAAAATAAAAAATATTATTTATCAGGAAAAAGCTACTACAAGACTTGCTACAAATATTAATAAAACTGGCATTTTAGCTGAAGAACCTTTTAAAAAATCTATAGATGTACTTGCTGGGTTTAGAAAGGCTCTTGATAAGTATAATGTTGCAAAAATCAAAACTGTTGCAACAAGTGCTGTTCGTGAAGCCCGTAATGGCGAAGAATTTATTAAAGCTGCTGAAAATGCAGGTATTGAAATATCTATTATCAGTGGAAAAGAAGAAGGTATGCTTGAATATCTTGGTGTATGTTCTGGTTTTGATGCTGGCAGTCACCCACTGATTCTTGATGTTGGCGGCGGCTCATCAGAAATTATATATATGCAGGAAAATAATGAACTGCATACAGAAAGCCATAAAATAGGCGTAGTTAAAATGGCAGATATGTTTGACTTTCAAAATGGAAATAATGAAACACTTGAAAAATGTAAAGCATATATAAAAGAATTTTTTAAGGATGTTACTATTCCAAACAATATCCAGAATTTTATTGCAACAGCAGGCACTGCCACCACTCTTGCTGCAATAGATATGGAAATGACAGAATATGATTTTAATAAAGTTAATGGATATAAAATATCAAAAGAAAAAGTAATAAAAATACTTAATAAAGTATATTCTACCCCATACAACAAAAGACTTGAAATTAAAGGTATGGATAAAGGCAGAGAAGATTTAATAATACCAGGTATTTTAATTATATTAGAAATACTAAATAAAACAAGTATTGATATTATTACTGTTTCAGATTTTGGTTTAAGAGAGGGAGCAGTTGTTAGAGCAGCCAGTAATTAATCTTATAACTACACCACTTGTAGCTGGTGTAGTTGGTTATATAACAAATAAAATAGCAATAAAAATGCTTTTTAGACCTTACGAACCTAAATGGTATACATTAGGATGGCAGGGTATCGTTCCTAAAACAAGGCCAAAATTAGCAGTAAAAATATCAGAAATCGTTGGTCAGAAACTTTTAGCACATGATGATTTTTTATATGCACTTGAAAATAATGATATAAAAGCAAAAATACACAATATTATTGCAGAAAAACTTAAAAGCCTTAATTCAAAAGATATTCATGCACTTATAAGACTTTCAAATTTAGAAGATAAAATTATTGATAATAAAGAAGTTATTAATAATGTTTTAAATAATGCTGCTGTTGCTGTTATAGATATTTTTCTTAACAGGAAAATAGATATTAATAGTTTTAGAGAGCCTGTATTTAATCTTGTAAAAAATTTCAATTTAGAAAAAGCAATAGATGAGCAGATAGAAAACACAATTAATTCATTTTTATCTGAAAATAAAGCATTACAGGATATTATTCCACAGGACATTTTAAATAGAAAAAATGATTTAGTTGAATATTTAACAATCACTATTATGGCTAATATTAGAAAGCTTGGTAAAAATGATATGGTAAAAGCTGTTTTAGCTCAAAAAGTAGTGAACTTTAAAGACAGTATGCTTTCTTCGGCTACTGGTATGGATATATTAAAAGCAGGATTTATTAATCTGTTTTTAAGTAATGAAAAAATAGAACAGATTGTAGAAAATGAACTGCCGCATATTACTGAAGATTTATCAACTAACCCAGTTATATATAAAAATATTTATAAAACTATTGAAGAAGAAATAGATAATCTTCTTAAAAAACCAGTAAGTGAGATAATTGTTAAGTTAGGGTTTAGTGATAATCATGATATAGTTTTATATATTAAAAATCACTTTGTAACAAATACTAATATTTTAGAAAAAGTTTCTGCTTTAATATTAGATAAGTTATATCAGTACAGCAGCTTAACTGTAAAAGAAATTTTAGTACTTTTAAATATTGATATTTATAAGTTTATTAAAATAGATGTTATGGACATTTTAAATGCAGAAAACTATAAATTAGTAAAAGCAAATATGATAAATAAATTTACAGCATTTATAAGCAGTAATTATAATAAGATAGCTGATGTTATTACTGAAATTGCAATTAAGCTCATTAAAAGTAATTTAAAATATGCACTGAATGCTGTAAATATTGAGAAAATAGTAAAAGATAAAATCAATGCCCTTCCGCTGCCAGAAGTAGAAAATATACTATTTTCCTTTATGAAAGAGCATTTTAAATGGATAAATATTTTAGGCTTTTTTATAGGGTTTGTGATTGGGCTTGCTCAAGCATTAATGGTATTTTTTACAGGAGCATAAAAGCTAGTTGATAATATTTTTCATCTGGCTTTTATATTCTTCTTCTTTAATTGCACCACTTTTATAAAGATGAACAAGTTCATCATATTTTGTATTAAAAGCCTGCTCTTTCTGCTCTTTAGGCGGCTGTATTTTACTTTCTTTTTTATGACCTTTTGCAAGAAGCACAGCAGCTGCGAGTAACACAACACATGCTGTAATAAATAATATTATACTTACCATATTCCTGTCCTTTTTTAACATTTTAATAAAATCTATAAATAATGTCAAATATTATTAAAGATATTTCTTGATAATCAAAATGAAATAAAGTAATATCATAACGAAATAGTATGTAAGGACGGTATATGGTAGACTTAGACTCTCTTATTAAAGAATTTACTTTTCCCAAAAAAAATGTAGAAAATTTAATATCACTTTATCTGGATGGCAACACTGTTCCATTTATTGCAAGATATAGAAAAGAGCAGACTGGAGCAATGGATGAAGTACAGATAAGAAATGTACTTGAAAGATACGAGTATCTTGAAAATTTAAATAAACGAAAAGATGAAGTTATAAAGAATATTGATGAAAAAGGCAAGCTGACTGATGAATTGAAACTTGCAATATTAAAAGCCACTACTCTTACAGAAGTGGAAGATTTATATGCTCCATATAAATCTAAAAAGAAAACAAAAGCAGATATTGCAAGAGAAGCTGGAATAGAACCTGTTGCAGAATATATTAAAACTCATACTGATTTATCAGAATTAGAAGATTTTGCAAAAGACTATATTAGTGATAAAGCTGCTGATATTGATACAGTTCTTTCTATGGCAAGAGATATTATAACTGAAAATATTGGTCATAATATTAATATTAAAAACAGATTAAGAGAAATTTATAATAAGACTGCCATTATATCATCAGCTGCTGCAGAAGATTTTAAAGAAAGAACTCCTTATGAAGCATATTATGAATTTGAAGAAAAAATAGAAACACTTCCACCTCACAGAGTTCTGGCAATTTTTAGAGGCGAAAGAGAAAATATATTAAAAGTTAAGCTGAATATTGATGAAGAAACATGCATTAATACTGTACTTGCTATTATGTATGAGGAAAGTTACAAACATAATAAAGTTATAGAAAAATGTGCAGGCAGAGCTTTTAAAACAATGCTTTCTTCTTCTATTGAGTTAGAAATTAGAAGTGAATTAAGGCAGAATGCTGAAGAAAGAGCTATTCATGTTTTTGGTGATAATTTAAAAAGCCTTTTAATGACTCCGCCAGTAAAAGGCAGGTCTGTTTTAGGGCTTGACCCGGCATATAGAACAGGCTGTAAATATGCAGCAGTTGATGAAACTGGTAAATTATTAACATATGGAGTGATATACCCTACTCCACCACAAAGCGATTATGAAGGCAGTAAAAAGAAAGTTATTGAAATTATTAATAAATTTAATATAAATGCAATCTCTATAGGTAATGGTACAGCAAGCAGAGAAACAGAAGAATTTGTTGCAAAAGTATTAAGTGAAAGCCAGTTAAATGTAGAATATACTATTGTAAATGAAGCTGGTGCCAGTGTTTATTCTGCAAGCGAAGTGGCTGCAAAAGAGTTTCCAGATTTAGATGTTACTATAAGGGGAGCTATATCTATTGCCCGCAGAGTTATTGACCCACTGGCAGAGCTTGTAAAAATTGAACCACGCTCTATTGGTGTTGGTATGTATCAGCATGATGTTAATAAGAAAAAACTTGAAAATACATTACAGGCAGTTGTTGAAGATGTGGTTAATAATGTAGGTGTAAATTTAAACACTGCAAGCCCTTCCCTTTTACAGTATGTATCAGGTCTTAATTACTCTATTGCTGAGAAAATAGTGAAATTTAGAGAAGATAATGGTGTATTCAGCAACAGAAACCAGCTTTTAAAAATAGCAGGTATTGGGGAATCTATCTTTAAACAATGTGCAGGATTTTTAAAAATATATGGCGGCGATGAAGTGCTTGACAGTATGTTCATACATCCAGAAACTTATGATGCTGTTCATACATTATTAAATAGATTCAACTTAACTGTTAAAGAAGTTGGACTTATTAGAAAAGTGGCAAAAACTAATAATTTAAATAAACTTGCAGAAGAAACAGGCCTTGGAACATATACTTTTAATGATATTATAGAAAACTTAGAAAAACCAGACAGAGATGTGCGTGACAGTGTAGACCCTGTAATATTTAAGAAAAGTATTGTAAACCTTGATGATTTAAAACCAAGTATGGTAATATCCGGCAAAGTAACTAATATTGTAGATTTTGGTGCTTTTGTAGATATTGGTTTAAAAAATGATGGTCTTGTCCATATTTCTGAACTTTCAGAAAGTTATACTAAACACCCAAGTGAAGTTGTAAAAGTTGGTCAGAAAGTACAGGTTATGGTTATAGATATTGATAAAGAACGAGGCAGAATAAGCCTTTCTATGAGAATATAAAGTCTGCCTTTAAAAAGGCAGACTTACCCTTACAATTTAAGCCCTGAATATATAATAATCTAAACTTTAAAATATTACATTTTACTTGCTTAAATTATATATATTGTGGTATATGACATAAAAGTTAAAATTATTAATGGTGAGAGATATATGAAATATAATCCATCTGCATTTGAATCAAAATGGCAAAAACGCTGGGAAGAAAATAATATTTTTAAAAGAGAAGTAGATAACAGTAAAGAAAAATATTACTGTTTAGAAATGCTTCCATATCCATCTGGTAATATTCATATGGGACATGTTCGCAACTATTCTATTGGTGATGTTGTTTCCCGTTTTAAATTTATGCAGGGTTTAAATGTTATTCACCCTATGGGCTGGGATGCTTTTGGACTGCCTGCAGAAAATGCTGCAAAACAAAATAACAGACACCCTGCTGACTGGACATATTCAAATATTGCCAATATGAAAGAACAGCTTAAAAAGCTTGGTTTTTCTTATGACTGGACAAGAGAAGTGGCTACTTGTGCTCCAGAATACTATAAATGGGAACAAAAAATATTTATAGAATTATGGAAAAAAGGCTTAGCTTATAAAAAGAAATCTCTTGTAAACTGGTGTCCTGAATGTGAAACAGTTTTAGCTAATGAACAGGTGGAAGATGGTCACTGCTGGAGATGTTCTTCTATTGTAGAAATGAAAGAATTAGAACAGTGGTTTTTAAAAATTACAGAATATGCAGATGAATTATTAGAATATACATATAAATTAAAAGGCTGGCCTGAAAAAGTTTTAACTATGCAGAGAAACTGGATAGGTAAATCTATTGGTGCAGAAATTATTTTTAAATTTGCTGACAGTGATAAAACTGTTACTGTTTTTACAACAAGGCCAGATACTCTTTATGGTGCAACATTTATGCTTTTAGCACCAGAACACCCTATGGTGAAAGATTTAATTAAAGGCACAGAATATGAACAGGACGGCTTAAAATTTATTGCAGATATTGCAAAACAGGATAAAGCTGATAGAACAGATAATAAACAGAAAAAAGGCTTTTTTACAGGCAAATATGTAATCAACCCTGTTAATAATACAAAACTTCCTGTATATATTGCTAACTATGTATTAATGGATTATGGAACAGGTGCTGTTATGGCAGTTCCTGCTCATGATACAAGAGATTTTGAATTTGCAAAAGAATATAACCTTCCTATTAAAATAGTTATTCAACCTGAAGGTGAAGAATTAAATCCAGATAAAATGACAGAAGCATATACTGGTGCTGGAAAACTTGTAAATTCTGGCGAATTAAACGGTCTTGATTATGACGAAGCTAAAAAGAAAATTATAGAAAATCTTGCAAAAGATAATGCAGCAAAAGCATCTGTTAACTTCAGATTAAGGGACTGGGGTATTTCAAGACAGCGTTACTGGGGTGCACCTATTCCATTTGTTTACTGTGAAAAATGCGGTATGCAGCCAGTTAAGGAAGAAGATTTACCTGTTGAACTTCCTAAAAATGTTGATTTTAAATGCCAAGGCAACCCCCTTGATACAGTAGAAGATTTTGTTAACACTACCTGCCCTGTCTGCTGTGGCAAAGCAAAAAGAGAAACTGATACTATGGACACTTTTATGGAATCATCATGGTATTTCCTGCGTTACTGTTCTCCAAAATGCGATACAAATATCTTTGATAAAAAAGAAGTAGACTACTGGATGCCTGTAGACCAGTATATAGGCGGTATTGAACATGCTGTTATGCACCTTTTATATGCAAGGTTTTTTACAAAAGTTTTAAGAGATATGGGATATCTCTCTTTTGATGAGCCATTTACTAACCTTTTAACTCAAGGTATGGTTTGTAAAGAAACATGGAAATGTGAAAAAGACGGCTGGCTTTTCCCTAGTGAAGTAAAAGATGGTAAATGCTGTAAATGCGGCAGTGATGCAATAAAAGGCAGAGTAGAAAAAATGTCTAAATCTAAGAAAAATGTAGTAGACCCTGGTATATTGAATGACCAGTATGGTGCAGATACTATAAGACTTTTTTCTGTTTTTGCAGCACCACCAGAAAATGAAATAGAATGGTCTGAAAATGGTGTTGAAGGCTGTTACAGATTTATCAACCGTGTATTCAGGCTTGTTGTATCTAATATGGATATTTTAAAAGCATATAATGATACACCAGAATTTGTTGGTAAAACAGCGAAAACTATTATTAGAGCAACTCATGCAGCTGTAAAAAAAGTAACAAATGATATTGCAAGATTTCAATTAAATACTGCAGTATCTGCTATTATGGAAATGGTTAATACTCTTTATCTTGCAGCAGAAAAACTTGAAAATGATAATGATAAAGCAGCATTTTCATTCAGCTTAAATACATTAATAACTATTTTAGCACCATTTACACCTCATGTGGCAGAAGAACTGCATGAACTTGCTGGCAAAACATCTTTTATTGCAGAAAGCAGATGGCCGGAATATGATGAAAAATACACAATATCTGATGAAATAGTTATTGTTGTTCAAATAAACGGTAAAGTAAGAGCAAACTTTACTTTCCCTAGAGATGCAGAAGAAAATACTGTTTTTGATACTGTTTTAAAAGACAGTAAAGTATTATCTTATCTTGAAGGAAAAGAGCTTGTGAAAAAAATATTTATTAAAAATAAACTTGTAAGCCTTGTGGTAAAATAATGAAAAAATTTCTGCTTGCTGTATTATTATTACCGATATTAGTATCCTGCGGATATACTATGGCAGGATTAAACAATGAAGTACCTGTTAAGTATTACATTAATACTGTTCATAATGACACTATTGATTCTACTATCGGTGATATAATACAGTTAGAAGCAGAACGGTTTTTCTTAAAATATAATGAGCTTGCTTCCTATAAGCAGGCTACATATTTTATGGATATATTTATTACTAATTTAGAATTTAAAGACCCTATATTAACCGCTACAGACCAGGCAACTGCCACATATATTTCCTATAATATGACTATTGTTGTAACAGATATTGATGGTAAAGAAATATATACATGGAACACTACAACATCAACAAGCTTTTCTATTACATCAAATGTGGCTCGCACGCTGCAGACAAGAGACAGTAAACTAAAAAGTAATATAGAAGATGATTTAACAACTTTTAGATTAAATATAAGCCGTAAGGTTTATAAATAGCTGGTATCTATGGAAAAGTATTTCATAACTGGTTCAAGTTATTTTATTGATAAAAATATAAAGTTATTTACTCCAAAAAATGAAGATTTAGAAATGGAAATATTTTTTGGAGATGAACTTAACAAAGAAGACTTTTTAAGTTATATAAACTCTGTAGATTTATTTGGCAGTCCAAAAGCTGCAATAATTAGAAATGCAGGCAGAATTAAAGATATTGAACAGCTTGCAGAAATAATGTCTAATTGTTCTGAAACTACATTAATAATCACTACCCCTGTTAAAGATAAAATTGACCAGTCATTAGTAAAAATATTTAAAAATAATAATTTTAAAGTATTTGTAGAAGAACAGAAAAAAGCAAAAGCTACAATTGATGATGTTATAGATATTTTTAAGGAAAAAAATATTAGATTAAACAAAGACCAGGCAGAAATACTGCTTAGTAAGTGTTTAAATAACTTAAGTATGGTATCTCACGAAGCAGAAAAGCTTGAAACATATATATTAGGTCAAAAAGAAAAAGTACCTGTTTCTACCCTTTTAGACCAACTGTCTGGTGAAAAAGAAGAAACTATTTTTGCATTAACAGATGCTTTTGGTATGCGTGATGTAAAGACTGCTCTTAAAGTATACAGCACTATGGACCAAAGTTATGACAGTAATTTTAAAATCTTTTTTGCTCTGTCTAAACGAATAATGCAGCTTTATTTATTAAATATAGACGAAGATTATTTAAAATCAGTCCACCCTTTTCAGCTTTCTAAAATAAAAGAACAGCAAAAAAAATGGAAAATAAAAGAAATCTTAAAAGCTATTGACACAATTTCAGAACTTGACAAAGATATAAAAATTGGTTTAAAAAGTATAGATAATGCAGTTTTAGCCGCAATTATTTCAGTAGATAAATTATAAAATAAATGAGGATATTTTGAATAGACTTCCAGTAGCTGTTATACCAGCATATAAACCACTTCCTATTGTTATTAATATTGCAAAAGAATTACTAAATTCTAAATCATTCCAAGGCGTTGTATGTGTAAATGACGGCAGCGGCAGGGAATTTGATAATATATTTTCTGAACTTAAAACATTAGGTGTTATTGTAGAAACTCATGCAGTTAATTTAGGAAAAGGAACAGCCTTAAAAACTGGCTTTAATTCTGCACTAAATTATTTTCCAGAATGCTGCGGTGTTGTTACTTTAGATGCTGATGGGCAGCATTTAAGCAAAGATGTTATAAATATTGCAGATAATTTATTTAATACTGAAAATACTTTAATTACTGGCGGTAGAGTATTTGATAATAAAGATATACCTCTTAGAAGCAGGTTTGGAAATAAATTAACTAAGGTTATTTTCAGGCTTTTTTCTGGTGTGAAAATCAATGATACTCAAACTGGGCTTAGAGGAATACCTGTTTCCCTTTTGCCAGATTTAATTAAGCTGAAAACTACAGGATATGATTTTGAGCTTGATATGCTTATCTTTGCAAAAGAAAAACACTATACTATTAAAGAAATACCTATTACTACAGTATATGAAAACGGCAACTCGTCATCTCATTTTAATCCAGTTTTAGACTCATTAAGAATATACTTTGTATTTTTCAGATATTTATGGGTTGCAATATTATCCTTTATTATAGATTTTACGATGCTTGAAGTATTTATGAAAATACTTCATGTGCCTGAAGCTCCAAGTAATAATCAAATTGCACAAATCAGCTTTACTGTAATTACTGCTAATGTTTTAGCAAGACTTGTATCATCTACTTTTAATTTTATTTTAAACAGACGGTTTGTATTTAAATCAAATGCTAATGTATTTGATGAATATAAAAAATACTTTGTATTAGTTATATATGTTCTTATTATAAATAATGCAGTATTTTACTTTCTTTTAAATAATGATGCTCTGCAGGATATTACAGGGTTAGGTGCTGTATTTTTAGAAATTACTAAACTGATTACTGAATTAATCACATTCTTTATTACATTTGTAATTTCAAGAACTATTATATTTAAAGATAAATAAAAGAGTATATAGTTAAAAATACAATAAAAAACTGCTGTCTTATTTATATAAGTTCAGCAGTTTTTTTTTATTTAAATATATAACTTTTTCACTGTACTCTTTTAGAACTAAAGAGATTGTTGGAAATTCTTTACGATTATAATTATAAATCCAGCAAATAAGAGATATAAGAGATTTAAGGCTTTCTTTTTTCCCATTTTCTTTATGCAGTTTTCTTTTAATAATTGGAATTTTATATTTATTACCAAGATATTTTGATAAATAAGTTTTGCCTGAACCACTGCAGCCTATTATTCTTATTTTTTTATAATTATTTTCCATATATTAGAATAAATCTGGAAAATTTAATTTATGCAGTAAATGGTATGACACAATAGCTGCAGATGAAGACAGATTTAAACTTCTAAATCCTGTTTTCATAGGTATTCTGTAGAGCCTGTCTTTATATTTTTCATACACAAAATTAGGAAACCCTGCCCCTTCGCTTCCGAAAAGAATATCTATTTTATTGTTAGGGTTTATAGTAATTTCTGTATAATTTTTATGACCTTTTGTGCTTATTGCATAAAAATTATTATTTGCTTCAAAATATTCATCTAAAGTTTTAATATGGGTAACATTTACATGCTCCCAGTAATCCATAGCAGCTCTTTTTAAATGTTTATCATCAATTGAAAACCCAAGCCTGCCGACTAATATAAGCTCTATACCAGTAGATGCACAAAGCCGTGCAATATTTCCAGTATTTTGAGGTATTTCAGGCTCTAATAACACTATTCTAAACATATAAACACCTTTTTAGTATATTATATTTATATTTTAGGGCAGCCTCCCCAAATAGATTCAAGGTTATAAAATTCTCTTTCATTTTTACGCATTACATGAACTATAATATCGCCGTAATCAATACAAACCCATACACCATGTTCTGTTCCTTCATGATATATTGGATGGATATCTTCTTTTTTAAGTTCTACACTAACATATTCTGCTAATGCTTTCACATGTGTATCAACATTACCAGTTGCAATTATCATATAATCTGCAATAGTTGATTTTTCTCTAATATAAAAGCATACTATATCTTCGCCTTTTTTATCATCTAAAAGTTCTTTAATTTTTAATGCTAATTCTTTTGTTTCCATTATACCTCTTTATTATATAAATTATTATTAATAATATATTCTGCAACAAGAGAAGGCAGATATTCAAGATATTTTTTTATACTCTGCCTTATTTCACTGCTTGAAATATTAAATGAATCTATTTCAAAAAGTTCTATTTTGTCTTTATCTATAATTCTTTTCTTTATATCATCTGGCACACTTTCTATCATATTTTTAAAAGAAATACCAGGACGGCATCCTATAATAAAATATGCTAAATCAAATAATTTCTTATAATTATACCATTTTTCAATACTTGCAAATATATCACTGCCTACTAAAAAATATATATTATCATTAGCATATATTTCTTTTAAAGCAGATAATGAATTGTAAGTATATGATAAATCCTTTAATTTTGCTTCAATATCAGTAACTCCGAATTTATCACCAAGTCCACTTATTGCAAGCTGTACCATATTAATCCTGTGAATAAAAGATGCTGTATGGTTTGATTTATGAGGCGGCTCTTTTGATACCATAAAAAGCAGCTTATCAAAATTATATTTTTTAAGAGCTGACAAAGCTATTGCAATATGTCCTTTATGAACAGGGTCAAAAGCACCGCCAAAAATACAAATATCCATTATCCACGCAACTGTCCGCTGCCATATATTAAATACTTAGTAGTGGTTAAATCTTCTGCACCCATTGGCCCTCTTACATGAAGTTTTTGTGTGCTTATCCCTATTTCTGCACCAAGACCAAATTCACCACCATCAGTAAACCTTGTAGATGCATTAACATATACAGCAGCAGAATCTACTTCGTTTAAAAACTTTTCTGCATTATTATAGTTTGTTGTAACTATTGCATCGCTGTGACCTGAGCCGTATTTATTAATATGATTAACAGCTTCCTGTACATTATCAACTACTTTTATAGAAAGTATCATATCATGATATTCTGTATAGTAGTCTTCTTCAATAGCAGGTCTGCAGTCTACATATTTTAATGTTTCAGGGCATCCTCTTAAATCCACATCTACATCTTGAAACATTTCTGCTATATCAGGCAGTATTTTTTCTGCAATATTTTTATGAACAAGCAGTGTTTCCATAGCATTACATGCACTTGGACGCTGCACTTTTGCATTAAAAGCAATAGATAAAGCCTGCTGATATTCTGCACTTTCATCAATAAACACATGACATACCCCTTTATCATGCATAATAACAGGAATTCTGGCATTATCTACCACAAAATTAATAAGCCCTTCTCCGCCTCGTGGAATAATAACATCAATTAATCCCTTAGCCTGAGCCATATCTTTTATAATATTTCTATCAGTTTCTTGAATAAAATAAATAATATCTTTAGAAAATCCAGCTTTTACAAGTGAATCTGAAATAATTTCAGCAAGTATTTTATTAGAATTTACAGCTTCTTTTCCACCTCTTAATACTGCCCCATTGCCGGATTTTATACAAAGTGCAGCACTATCAATTGTTACATTAGGGCGTGATTCATAAATAATACCTGCTACACCTAACGGAACTCTGACTTTTCGTATTTTTAAACCATTAGGGCGCGTAGAGCCACTTACAACTTCCCCGATTACTTCTTTCTGCATAGATATTTCATTAACTGCCTTTATCATGCTGTCTATTTCTTTATCAGTTAATCTAAGCCTGTCTATCATTGCAGAACTTAATTCCATATCTTCTGCATTTTTAATATCTATTTTATTAATTTCTTTTATTTCTTCCCGTCTTTCATTAAGAAGAAAAGCTATATTTGATAATACTGCCTGTCTTTCTGGTGCAGATGATACAGCAAGTGTATGAGCATCTTTTTTAGTTTTTGCAAGCTGTTCTGTTAAATTCATATTATTTATCCTTATTTAGATTAAAAGCAAATCATCTTTATGTATAACTTCATCAGATATTTTATAGCCTAAAATATCATATATCTCAGATGATGCTTTACCCATAATTTTTAATAAATCAGCAGAAGAATATCTTGTTTTTCCTCTGGCTATCTCTTTATCATTATTTATGATAGAAACAACAGCACCTGCCTGAAATTTACCATTAATATTTATTATACCTTTTGCAAGCAGTGATTTATTATTATTTAAAAGAGCATTACAGGCACCATCATCTATTATAACATTCCCTTTTGGTATAGCCGCATAACCTATCCAGAATTTACGCTTTTTAATGGAAGAAACACTTTGATAAAAATATGTGCCTACATTATCTTCTTTAAAGAATTTTTCTATATTTTCAGGCTCCATTCCTCTAATAATAGCTACTTCACAGCCTGCTTCAAGTGCTTTTTTAGCAGCCTGTATTTTTGATTTCATACCACCTGTACCTACAGAAGATATACTGCCACCTGCACTATCCATAATATCATCATTAATATATTCTACTTTGTGTATTATTTTTGCATTTTTATCTTTTGACGGGTCTGCTGTGTATAACCCATCTACATCTGATAAAATAAGCAGTAAATCACCATCAACAATACCTGCAACTAAAGCTCCAAGATTATCATTATCACCAAATGATTCTATATATTTTAATTCATCAACTATAATTGTGTCATTTTCATTGATTATAGGAATAACACCCAGCTCTAAAAGTCTTTTTAAAGCAGAGCGAGCATGAAGATATCGTTTTCTGTTTGATAAATCATCTTTAGTAAGCAGAACCTGTGCTACATTAATATTATATTGAGCAAAAGCCTGTTCATAAGTCCATATTAAACGCGCCTGACCAACTGCAGCTGAAGCCTGCTTATCAACAATATCTTTTGGACGAGATGGAAACCCAAGAAGTTTAAATCCTGATGCTACCGCCCCTGAAGATACTATCACTATATTTGGAATAGTTTGTTTTAATTTTGCAATGTGATAAACTAATGATGCTATTCTAGCACTGTTAAGGCCAAGGTCATTACCTGATAAAATAGAACTGCCTATTTTAATGATTAATGTTTTTACATCTGTTTTAGAGTGCATATTTTAAGACCCTGAATATATGAAAAATAGATAAAAAAATGGCTGGGGCAGAAGGATTCGAACCTCCGGATGGCGGGACCAAAACCCGCTGCCTTACCACTTGGCGATGCCCCAGCGTTGTGTGTAGGAATTAATAATATATTTTTTTAAATTCGTCAAGAACTTTTTTTATATTTTTTAAAATTTATTTAAAAGTTATTATTTATTAATTATTTATGACCTGTTTTATTTCTAAGTTTTTCTATTATCACCATAATCTCATTTTGTTCTTCTTGAGTTAAAGTTGATAAAACATCTTTTTCATGCTCTCTTATTTTAATATTTATTTCCTGAAAAAGTTTATGACCATTTTCTGTAAGCTGTAATATTTTTTTTACTTTTCCATTCTGTTCAATATATTCTACATAACCACTTTCTCTTAACTTGGCAATGTATCTGGAAGTCATTCCCTTATCCATAGAATAATATTCATATATATGGCTTGCCTTTGCTGTGCCATTTTTCTCTAAATAAAGAAAAATACGCCATAAAACACTTGTTAAACCATAAGGTTTTAAAATACGATTAACATCATTAATTATCTGCCTGTAAACTCTGGCATATTCTTGAAAAAACAGTTTCATAAATTCCTCATTATATAATATTGATTAATACTATATTTGATTTTTAATATGTAATATAAAAAAAAGCAAGAAAAATATATTTTTTTTAAACATATATGCAACTTTTTAAAAAATTAAATAAATATATTGATATTAAAATATAATTATATTATATTAATGCTTATAAATATTATATAGAAAGGATTTTATATGAAAATAACACGCGCATGTGATTATACTATCAGAGCTTTAGTTTATATGGCTCAATCTCCTATGGGAACAGCATTTATGCATTCTGACATAGCTAAAGCATGTAATGTACCTGACAGTTTTTTAGGCAAAATACTGCAAAGTCTTGCTAAATCAGATATTCTTGTTAGTGAAAGGGGTAAAAAAGGTGGTTTTAGGCTTGGAAAAGAGCCTAAAAATATTTGTATATATGATGTAATTGTTGCAGTAGATGGTCCATTAAACATAAATAACTGTCTTGATGAACAGGTTGGCTGCTGTTTTGACCAGTCATGCTGTGCACATAAAATGTGGAAAGATGTTCAGTCTGTTTTAGTAGAAAAACTTAAAAAATATTCATTAGCAGACATTTCTGACGGATGTCCGCAGTAACTATATAAATAAGGAGTATTAATATGAGTGCTTTATATATAGATGAACAAACAGCTGCATCGCTTATAAATATGGATGATGCATTAAAATTAGTTGAAGAATCATTTTCAAGCTATTCAGAAGGTAAAGCATTTAATATGACACGCCAAAGAATGAGAATTCGTAAGGGAGCATTACATATGCTTCCTGGTGCAGTACCTTATAAAGGTGTTATAGGCTTTAAAGCATATACCTCTTTCCGTGCAGGGCTTATTTTTAAAGTGCATTTATATGATGCTGAAACTGGCAGTCCCCTTGCAATCATTGATGCTAATGAAATAGGCAGACTTAGAACTGGTGCTGCAAGTGGTATAGCATCAAAATATATGTCTAAAAAAGATACAAATACAGCATTTATTTTTGGCGGCGGATTTCAGGCAGAAGCACAGCTTGAAGCAGTTCATAAAACTACACCGCTGAAAAAAGTTTATGTTGCTACTAGAAAAATAGAAAATGCAGCTGCATTTGCTGAAAAGATGAGTAAATCATTAAATATTGAAATAGTTCCTACTTTAAATATTGAAGAAGATTTACCAAAAGCTGATACTATCATAACTATAACAACCTCAGTTAAGCCTTTATTTGAACATACAATGATTAACCCAAATGGTGTCCATATTAATGCTGCTGGCTCTAATGCCTTAATAAGAGCAGAAGTTCCAGAAAAAACATTAGAAGCAGCAGAAGTTTTGGCTGTAGATAATAAAGATGTTGCAGCAATTGAATGTGGAGATATTCTCCCTTCTCTTGAAAAAGGCAGGCTGCACTGGAATTCTATTTTAGAGCTTGGAGAAATAACTTGCGGATACCGTAAAGGAAGACTCTCAGAAAATGGTATAACTGTATTTCAATCTCAAGGTATGGGACTGCAGGATATAATGTGTGCTGAATTTATATACAGAAAAGCAGTTGCTGAAAATTTAGGCATAATCTTACCATTTTAAATTTAAAATATTCATAAAAAATTCATAAAATAAGTGCTTGTAATTTTTTTTGCTAGAGAATACAAGCACTTATAAATTTTTAAAATATTTCCTCTTGATTAGTTTTAAATCTCTGATAATATAACACTCTAATTTAAATTTCTAGGAGTAATTATGGCATCAAATAGTAATAAGCAACTTTTTCAAGCAGAGCCTGAATTGCTTGCAAACTCAGTTACTGTCTTGAAAAAGCGTTATCTTCGCAAAAAGGAATCTGGGCAGATGGAAAACCCAAAAGATTTATTTATCAGAGTAGCTAAAAATATTGCAGAGGCAGAATTAAAATTTGATTCAAACGCAGATGTTGATTCTGTTGCTGATGTTTTTTATGCTCAAATGGCTTCATTAAAATTTTTACCAAACTCACCTACTTTAATGAATGCTGGTAATGCACTTCAGCAATTATCTGCATGTTTTGTTTTACCTGTAGAAGATTCATTAGAAGGTATTTTTGAAGCTGTAAAATATACTGCTTTAATTCATAAATCTGGCGGCGGAACAGGCTTTTCTTTTTCAAGACTTCGTCCAAAAGATGATTCTGTAAAAACAACAAAAGGTGTTTCTTCTGGTCCTGTTTCTTTTATGTCTGTATTTGATGCTGCTACAGAAACAATTAAACAAGGCGGCATGCGCCGTGGTGCTAATATGGGTATCCTTCGTGTAGACCATCCAGATATTATGGAATTTATCTATGCTAAACAGGATAAAACTAAATTAACTAACTTTAATCTTTCTGTTGGTATTACAGAAGAATTTATGAAAAGTGTTAAAAACGGCACAGATTATGATTTACTTACTCCTAGAGACCGTAAAAAAACTGGCTCTAAAAATGCCAAAGAAGTATTTAATGAAATGGTTAGACTTGCATGGGAAGGCGGCGACCCAGGTATTATATTCTTAGACAGAATAAATAATGCAAACCCTACACCTGCTGAAGGTGAAATGGAAAGCACAAACCCATGTGGTGAACAGCCTCTGCTTCCTTATGAATCATGCAACTTAGGCTCTATTAACCTGGTGCAGTTTGTAAAAAATGGAAAAATAGACTGGGATGATTTAAAAAATACATGCCGTATAGCTGTTCGCTTTTTAGATAATGTTATTGAAATGAATAACTACCCTATTAAGCAGATAGATGAAATGACTAAGAAAAACAGGAAAATTGGTCTAGGTATTATGGGCTGGGCCGATATGCTTGTTATGTTAAACATTCCTTATAATTCTGATAAAGCTATATCACTTGCTGAAGAAGTTATGAAATTTATCAGAGATGAAGGAAGAAAAATGAGTGTTGAGCTTGCAGAACAGCGTGGCAGCTTCTCAGGATTTGATAAAAGTATCTATCCAGGACTTGGATTTAAAGCTATGCGTAATGCAACTATTACAACTATTGCACCAACAGGAACAATTTCTATTATTGCTGGAGCATCAAGTGGTATTGAACCATATTTTGCACTTGCATATTATAGAAATGTTATGGATAACAATAAACTTCCAGAAGTTAACCCATACTTTTTAGAAAAAGCTCATGAAGGTAAATTCTATTCTGAAAGTTTAATGAATAAATTAGCAGAAGCTGGTAATGCTCACAACTTAACAGAAGTGCCAGAAGATATTAGAAAAGTATTTGTTACTTCTCATGAAATAGAACCAGTATGGCATGTAAAAATGCAGGCAGCATTCCAAAAATATACAGATAATGCTGTTAGTAAAACAGTTAACTTCCAAAACAGTGCAACAATTGAAGATGTAGAAAAAGCATATATGCTGGCTTATGATTTAGGCTGTAAAGGTATCACTATATACAGAGATGGAAGCCGCTCTGGACAAGTTTTAAATATTGGCTCTGTTAAAGAAGAAAAACAGGAAGAAACAGCTGTTGTTACAGTGCCTGCAAAACCAAAAGAACGCCCTGCTATATTAATAGGCAAAACTATTGAAAAAACTACAGGCTGCGGCAAAATGTATGTAACAATTAACCAGGATGTAGACGGTAAAGTTTTTGAAGTATTTACAAGCATTGGTAAAGCTGGTGGATGTGCTCAAAGCCAGGCAGAAGCTATAGGCAGATTAATTTCGCTTAATTTAAGAAGCGGTGTTGAACCAGAATTTATTATCAGACAGCTTAAAGGTATTTCCTGTCATACTCCGCATGGATTTGGCTCTCAAAGAATACTTTCTTGTGCTGATGCTGTGGGTAAAGCGTTAGAAGAAGCAATTAATAACCCATTAAATGTGCAGGTTGTAAGAAATGACAGTATAACAGTAGATTCTCTGCTTGCAGATATAGATAAAAAAGCTGGTAAAAAAGTAATGTCAAATGGTGCATGCCCAGAATGTGGTGCTCCAGTTGAATATATAGAAGGATGCCTTACATGTCAATCATGCGGCTATTCTAAATGCAGCTAATATAATCAATCAATTATTGAATATAATTAAGGGCAGGTTTTTATATCCTGCCTTTTTTTGTATTTAAAATAACTATTTTTCTGCTTAATAATATTATTCTTTTTAATATAATTATAAAGGTATAAATACCATTAATCATCTTACTTAAACTACTGTAATTTATATAATACATAAATCACATTATTAAATTGTTACGGTATATCCGCCACTTAAAAGAGCTTATACAGTATCACTTCAATATATTCATATTTAAAGTTACATACACCTTATCATTTTATTAAATAATAACTATACTGCCCTTCTCTTTATATGTATTTAATTATAATAATTAATATAAGATTAAATAAATTGCACACTGATTAATATATAATTAAAGCTATCTATAAACTATATTAGAGTGTTTTTATTACAGAGAAATTTATAAGACAAAAAATATTGAAAAATATTATTATATAAAAAGAGCGGGGATTAACCCGCTCCGTTTTAACTGTACTAAATCAGATATTTATAAGCTATTATTAAAATACAACAGAAGCCATTGCACCAGCTATAAAGTCATAGCCTTCTTTTTCGCCTGCACTGTCCTGCATTTTATTAATGTATGCGATTTCTGGAGTAATTGCAAACCAGTCATTAATTTGAATAACACAGTTTAAATATGCACCAAGACTGTCATCCATTTTATCATATCCATCACCAAAGTTAAGTGTATAACCAACACCTATTTGAGGAGTATATTTATCATTAAATGTATGACCTAAACCTATTGCAACACCTGCAGATTGAATATTTTCTGCTTTTGTAACACCATCTTCTAAAAACATACTGATTTTGTTAACATTTACTGGGTCTGCAGCAACTACACGGCTTTTATAATTGCCTAATGCATCCATTAAATCTAAGTTTGCACCATACCAGCCAGTAAATTGTAAAAATGAGTTGCCAAAATTAGCCTGACCGCCAAAACCTACATTATAAGAGTGAAACACTTTATCGCTGGCAATTTTACTATTATCTGAATACATATAAGCTCCATATGCGCCAAACACTTTAAATTCTAAAGCATCAGTTGCATAAGTATATGCTAATTCTATCCTTGGTAATACATTAAAAACTGTATAAAGAGGATTACCTTCAGTATCTGTTATGCTTAATTTATAACCAGTATCATCTGTATTATCAGCATTCCAAGAGCCACCTAAACTAGGGATAACAACAGCAAGTTCAAAACCATTAAGTCCATAGCGGATTTGCAGCCTTCTGTTATCTGCTAAAGTACCTAAATCATTTAATGCCTGGAAGTCGTTAGATACCATACCAAAAGAATATGCTGCAATAGTAGTATCTCTACCAACTACTAAATAATGGTCTTCTGAACCACCAATACGGTATGTTAAAAAGTATTTTCTTACAGGGTCCCCAAGACCTGCTTCAAATGTTGCAGAAACATTACCATAAGAAAGTTCCACACCTAAAAGAGATGAGCCAACAAAAGCTTGAGAGCCAAAAGAATTTGAACTTTCACCATTACTTTCACTGTAAGTATAGAAAGCATCTCCGTATATTTCGCCATAAATATTGGCTTTAAATTCGCCGCTTTCAAATTCTACGGCAAATACTGGCACTGCAAAAAGTGCCATAATTAATGAAAATAAAACCTTTTTCATTGAACCTCCTAAAACCTAAAAGAAATTCTTTATGGTATTAACCATAATTACTTATACATCATTATAAAGTATAAGTCAAGCATTATTGATATTTAATTTCAATAACAAAACATAATTTATTATATTTTTTATAATATTATTAATAATATATATTTTTTAATAAGACTTAAAAAGTATTATTATTTGATATTTTATTTCAATACTATAAAAAAAGGGATAGATTTCTCTATCCCTTTTATATTTAAAATCTATTTTTCAAATTAGAAATTAAGAGCTGCAACTAAACCAGCTACAACAGAAAAACCTTGGTTTTCACCATTAGCACCATCTATATTATAAAGAAGTGCAACTTCTGGGATTATAGAAAACCAATCTGTTACAAAATATTGAGTATTTAAAAATGCACCAATATTTTGGTCAGCATTTACATAATGGTCTGCAAAGTTAGCACTGTAACCTAAACCAAGTTGAGAAACAAGTTTACCATCTAATGCTTTATAGCCATAACCTAATGAGCCGCCTGCACTGTAAATATCATTAATTTCAATAGTATATCTACCAGTACTAGATGCAGCAAGACTTACTGGATTTAAAGCTGAGTTTGAAAAACCTGTTCTGTAGTCACCTTGTGCATTAGAAAGATACATATTTTGACCAAAATAGCCTACATAATTAAGGAATGAGTTGCCAAAGTTAGCTGAACCGCCAAAACCTACATAAAACATGTGAGCTGTTTTGTTAAAAGAATCAAGATTTGCTGATGCAGTATCATTATAATACATATAAGCACCATAAGAGCCAAATACTTTAAAGTTAAAGTTATCATTAGCTATAGTGTATGCAAGCTCTAATCTAGGAAGATAGTTGAACATATAGTCAGATGTAGCCATAGAATAAAGTTCATTACCATTAACATCAGTATCAATTAATTTGTCAGTATAAGCTTTATCATCGCCTGAACCGAAACCGATTTGTGGCATAATGATTGCCATTTCAAAACCGCCTATACCATAACGGAGCTGCAGTCTTCTTTTATTTGCAAGTGCACCATAGTCAATCATGCACTGACCATCGTTTGACATTTGACCATAGTTATAAAATGCAATGTTGTTATCTCTACCTGCTAATATGTAATGGTCTGCTTTACCATTAATATTATATTTTAAGTAGAATTTTCTTACAGGGTCACCAAGACCTGCTTCAATAGTTCCAGAAATATTTTGGTAGCTCATAGTAACACCAAAATTTGAAGAACCAACAAAAGCATAAGAACCAAAAGAATGCTGACCGTCACTCATTTGTAAAGAAGAAAAAAGTGGTGTAGCCTTGTCTGAAGAATAAGTATAAAAACCATCTGCATAAATATTACCATAGATGTTTGCTTTGAAATCACCTGAAGTAAATTCTACTGCAAATGCAGGCACTGCAAAAAGTGCAATCATACATGAGAGTAATAATTTTTTCATGTAATCCTCCTATATCCTAAACTTAGTATGAAATAATCACACTAAGACATATAAATACATATTTTCTACATATTTGTCAATATTAATATAATATGTACCTTATTTTTTTTGAAAAAATGATATAGATAGATTATATTTTTAATATTTTATACTATTAGTTTAATAAATTATTCCTGGATAAGAAAAATTTCCTGAGCTGTTTACATCTATTTTTATACAGTTGCTGCCCTGTCTGCTTTTTTCGCTTTTAATATCACCTGCCAATATACCGCCCTTATATATACCAGCTTTAAATTTATTATTATCATTTAACGATTTAAATATGATAATACCTGTTTTTTGTGGTGCCTGGCAGCTTATATTTGCTTCAGTTACATTAAATAATGAACAGTCTGCATTATATCTGCCATACTGACCTTTTAAATGAGCATTCATTTCCTGCTTATTAGGAAAAAGAACCATATCTACTGGATATTTTGAAAAAAATTCAATATCTATTATTAAGTTATCATTACTTTCGCGTGATAAATCAAAAGCCCATACCTGCCCATTTCTTAAAGTTAAGTCTTTATCTGCCAAAGGTTTAGAGTGTAAATCAGACTTAATTGCATTATACATATCAAAATTATTTATTCCACATGCATAACTGTAATATTTACTGCCGTCTTTTTTTATATATGTAGAAATACCACTGTGTAAAAGCAGAGATGAATATAAAAGAGTAATATCAAGATATGTGCCCTGCCTGTTTTTAAAAGCATTTAAAGGATTTGGAGCAGATATATCACTAGTAATATTATCTATAATAAAACTTGAACGGACATATTTATATATTTCTAATACCTGGCATGCTTTATCTTCATTTAAACAAGATGATGTAATTTTATGAGTAAAAGTTTTTAAATTAAAATCATCTGTAATTAAATAATCATTAATATGGTGTATTTTTTTAGTATCTTTAACCTGATTATTAGTAATTAAATCGGAAGTGTCTACATCTACTACAAACATATAGAGAAAGCCAATAAATAAAAAAACAGCAACTGTTATATATATACCACCCTTTAACATTATAAAAAATCCTCTATATTTTTTGCTGATAATGTATTAGCATATAAATTTATGAAAAATCAATGAATTTATTAAATATTAAACTTGTTTTTTTATTTTATTTGGATTAAAAATATAATCTATGTTTTTTATTATGGAGGATAAATGTCAAAAATTGCAGTTATAACAAAAAACTTTCCAAGACATTTTGATTTTATTGTCTCTCTTATGGAAACTGGGCATTTAGCCTGTGCTGCTATGATTATTGATGAAGATAATGTATGCAGCAATATAGATAAATTAAATCAATATTACATTAATTCAGAACATAAGTTTTTTGGAAATAAATTCAATAATATTTCAAGAATCAAAACAGTTACTTTTAATGAAGGTAATATAAACAGTGATAAACTGCCGGATTTTATTAACAGTACTGGTGCAGATTTAACTATTATTTACGATGTAGATAATATTAATGATAATACATTATCTTTAATAAAAAATGATATTTGGAAACTGACTTTTGGATATACACAGTATTATAAAGGTTATTACTGCAACATACATGCAGCATTAAATAATAAATCTCAGTCAATATGTTCTTCATTAATTGAATTTAAAGATAACTCATATAATGGAAGAATAATACATCAGACACCAGCTAATTTCAGGCAGGAAGATACTATTACTGATGCAGAATACAGAAGTCTTAGAAAAATGATGTTTGATATGGAAAAAATTGTAGAGTTATACAATAATAATGCCATAAAATATTATGAAAATTCTGGCGGGAAATATTATGCCTGCGATAATTTAACAATAAATGACGTAGAAAAATTAATTCAGGAAAAAGATTTTCTTGTAAAAAATACTTGTGATAATGAAAGTATAAATTTTATAAAACAAATATAATTGAATGGAGCAGAAATGGAGCAGCACAGACTAGAAAAATGTAACAAACTTAGAGAAATGGGTTTAAATCCTTATGTAAATTCTCATATTATTACATCCCCTATTGCTGATATTTTAGAAAAATACAGCAGCAGTGAAACAGAACTTCCTGAAGGTGAAGAATTTAGTGCAGCAGGAAGAATTCTTGCAAAAAGAGAGTTTGGAAAAACTGCATTTTTAACTATTAGAGATAGAAGCGGCATTATACAAGTATATATTAAAAAAGCACTTCTCACTGAAGAAGAATTTGAAGTATATACTTTAACTGATGTTGGTGATTTTATAGGTGTAAAAGGAACTCTTTTCCGTACTAAAACAGGCGAATTAACTATAAGAGCATTACATTACAGACTTTTAACTAAAGCATTAAGAGATTTACCTGAAAAATTTCACGGCTTAAAAGATGTAGAAATAAGATACAGACAGCGTTATTTAGACTTAATTGTTAATAATGATGTAAAAGAAGTTTTTATTAAAAGAAGCCGTATAATAAAAGAAATTCGCGACTTTTTTACAAACTATGGCTTTGTAGAAGTAGAAACACCAATGATGCATTCACTTGTTGGCGGTGCTGCTGCAAAACCATTTATTACTCATCATAATGCACTTGATATGCAGTTATATCTTCGTATTGCACCAGAGCTTTATTTAAAAAGGCTTGTTGTTGGCGGTATAGAAAGAGTTTTTGAATTAAACAGAAATTTTAGAAATGAAGGTGTTGATACAAAACACAACCCAGAATTTACTATGATTGAATGGTATATGGCTTATGCTGATTATCATACATTAATGGATATGATTGAAGAACTTGTTACAACTATATCTCAAAAAATCAATAATACTTTACAAATACAGTTTGGTGATTTAAATATTGACCTGCAGCGTCCATGGGCAAGGCTCACTATGGCAGAAGCTATTGAAAAATACGGCAATATTTCTCAAGCTGAAATTGCTGACTATGAAAAAGCAAAAGCAGCAGCAGAAAAATTACATATTCAAGTAGATTCTTCATGGGGACATGGTAAAATTATTTCTGAAATATTTGAAGCTGTTGCAGAAGAAAAACTTATTAACCCTACTTTTATTATTGATTACCCAAAAGAAATATCACCTCTTTCAAAATCAAAAGAATCAAATCCTGAATTAACTGACAGATTTGAACTTTTCGTTGCAGGTATGGAGCTTTCTAATGGATTTAATGAGCTTAATGACCCTATCGACCAAAAAGAGCGTTTCCAAAAACAAGTGGATTCTCGTAATGCTGGTGATGAAGAAGCATGTATGATGGATGAAGATTATATTCGTGCATTAGAATACGGTCTGCCGCCAACTGCTGGAGCTGGTATGGGTATAGACAGACTTGTTATGCTTTTAACAAATCAAATCTCTATCCGTGATGTATTACTTTTCCCTTATATGAGAAGTGAAGACTAATGATATAAAATGAGCCTGTTTTTTTGCAGGCTCATTTAGTTTTATATAGTAATAATTAATTCTTTAAATAACTTATAACTTTTTAAAAGACTCCCTGTAATCTGCTCTATATGATAAGCAAATAAATCTAGTACAGATAATTCATCATACTTACTTATTTTTATATTCCTGTATAACTCTTGACTTGAAAAAGCACGAAGTATTGTATTAATATAGCTTTCTGTATGAAATGAATTTTCTGGTGCACATTTAGGACAGTAATAAAGACCATTATTTAATGCACCCTGCTCTGATATCTTTACTCCGCAGCTGCTGCATACATTAAAATTAAACATATGACCTGTATTTTTCAGAAGTGCATATATACTGAATAGATTTATTTTACTGTAATCTGATGTTTTATATTTTTTTATAATTGTCCAAATAACAGTATCTGCCTGTTCAAGCTCATAAAATTTATCAAAAATATCAAAATACAGGCTTAAACGCAGAGAAATGGCAGGTGTTGAAGCATACTCCATATAAGCAGTATCTGGGCGGAAATTATAAAATTTATTTAATTCTGATGTATCTTTTTTAAGAAAATCAATTTCACCAGGTATAAATGCCTGCACTCCACCTTTACTTGAATATGCTTTAGGCATAAAAAGTTTTATTTTGCCATAATCTAAAGTGTAAGCTGAAGCGATTGCAGAATTATCTGCATACTTGCTTATTTTATAAATAATACCTTCTGATAAAATTCTTTCCATATTACATAATCATAAGAAGTATCATAGATATTAAGAAATATATTGTAAGCCCTGTAATATCATTTAAAGCAGTAATAAATGGTGCTGAAGCAATAGCTGGGTCAAATTTTAATTTCATTAATGTAATAGGCACCATAGAACCTGTTAATGAAGCAAAAAGCATGGCAGAAAATATTGCAATGCCTACAATTATTCCAAGCTGAGCATCACCTTCCCATAATGGGGCAACTATACCTAAAAGAAGACCAATAACTATACCCATTAAAGCACCAACAGTTAATTCTTTAAAAATTACCCTGCTCCATTTACTTGTATCTATCTTTCCTAAAGCAACACCCTGAATGATTACAGTAGCAGACTGGCTGCCTACATTACCACCCATAGCCATAACTATTGGCATAAAAGTAACAAGTATTGCAAAATCTGTAATCTTACCCTGAAAAAATGTTACAACAAGACCTGCTATTATTTCACCGATAAATGTTATTAAAAGCCATGGCAGACGAGTGCTTGCAACTTTATAGGGGCTTTTATCAAACATCATATCATTTTGAGTTAAACCTGCCATAGCATAAATATCTTCTGATGCCTGGTCTTTAATAATATCTATAACATCATCAATAGTAATGATACCGCATAATTTATGCTGTTCATCTACAACAGGAAGTGCTAAAAAGTCATATTTTTCAACTAAACCTGCCACATATTCCTGATTATCTGTAACAGATACAGAAATAACATCTCTTATCATAATATCTGATAATTTTTTTTCAGGCGGATTAAGAATAAGCTGTCTTAATGAAAGAACACCTGTAAGTCTGTTTTCTCCATCTACTACATATAAATAAAAAACCATTTCTAAATCTTCTGCTTTATGTAAAAGTTTGGTAGCATCTTTCACAGAAGTATCCATATGCAGTGCAAATGCAGAAGTATTCATCATAGAACCTGCACTGTCTTCTGGATAATGCAGAAGTTCTTCCACATCTATTAATTCATCTTTTGATATATACTGCAGCAAGCTGTGCTGTTTCTCTTTTGATATAATACGCAGCACATAAGAAGCATCATCACTATCCATTTCAGAAAGTAATGTTGCAGCTTCCTGTGGACTTAATTCTTCTATAATATTAACTATATCCACATCCTGCATTTCAAGAATAATTTTAGCTATTTTTGAACGGTCTTCAATAAAGGACCATATTTTTTTTCTATCTAAATCTGATAAGTTTGTAATGATTAAAGCTAAATCAGCAGGATGAAGTTTATTAAGGAGCTTTTCTAAAGGCACTTTTGCATTACGGCGTATAAGTTTTTTTACATTTTCTAATTTGATACGCTCTTTTGAATCTAACATTTTTCACTCCTTATTTTTAGTTTCAAACATATATATCACAACTAAAAGTTTTTTTCAATAATACAATATAATATATAATGTTTATTTAAAAATACTTAAATTGATAATATTTACTTGCTTTATTTAAAAATAAGACTATAATAGTCTTATTAGATATGGTTCAAACCGTAAATAATAAGGAGGATTCTATGCACAAAAGCATTATTAAGTTTACATTTGCTGTATTGCTGATTGCAGCTTCATCAAATGTAGTAATGGCTCAAGAAAATGAAGATGGCCGCAGATATGGCAATTTCTGTTCTTCATGCCATGGAACAGCTGGGGCTGCAGTAAGCGATGCTATTCCATCTATTGGTGGACAGCACAAAGACTTTCTTATCACATCTATGCTGGAAATGAAACCACAAGTAGTTGATGGTAAAGAACAAGCTCCAAAAAGATATTCTACACTTATGCAGATATTTTTTAAAGGCTATTCTGAAGATGAAATCAAAGCAATGGCTGACTGGTATTCAAGCAGACCATGGGTTCCTACGAACTACCCTTTAAATCAAGACCTTGTTAATAAAGGCAAAGCAAGTGCGAACTTAGAAACATGTACATCATGCCATGGAACAAACGGTAATAATATTGAAGATACTGGTATTCCTAGAATTGGTGGACAAACTCCTACTTACTTATACCATGCATTACTTGAATATAAAAATAACAAAAGAAATGCAGACGGCAGAGCTCTTGAAATGGATGTTGTGAAAGAAATTAGTGATGAAGAATTAAGAGCCTTAGCTGAATATTTTTCTTCACTTAGATAATTGAGGTGCACTTATGAAAAAACTTTCAAGAAGAAATTTTGTTAAAACAACAGCTCTTTCTGCAGCATCTTTATCTATATTAGGACTTTATGGTTGCAAAAAATCAGCAGAAAATGCTGAAACTGCTAAACCAGCAGATGCTGCTTCTACTACCGCACCTAAAAAAACAGGCAATACTGTTGTTATAGCTGGCGGCGGTTATGGTGGTGCTACTGCTGCTAAATACTTAAAATTATTAAACCCTTCTATAAATGTTATACTTATAGATAGAAATAACAATCATGTATCTTGTGCTATGAGTAACGAAGTTATCTTTGGTTTAAGAGATATTTCTGAAATTACTATGCCTCTTACAAAACTTGCTGAAAAATATGGTATAGAATTTAAACAAGCAGAAGTTACTGGACTTGACGGCGAGAAAAAAATATTAAAAACAAGTGCCGGCGATTTTGCATATGATAAATTAATTGTTTCCCCTGGTATCAGTATGGATTATGACCCTGCTCTTAATTTTACTGAAGAAAGACAAAAAGAAATACCACATGCTTGGATTGCTGGTCCGCAGACATTACAGCTTAAAGATATGGTTAGCAAAATCAAAGCCGGAGATACTATAATATTTAGAACACCTCTTGCTTTATACCGCTGCCCACCTGGACCATATGAAAGAGCATGCTTATTTGGAAATGAAGCTCTTAAAAAAGGTGCAAAAGTTGTAGTCCTTGACCCTAACCCACAAATAATGAGTAAAAAACCATTATTTGAAGCAGCTTTCAATAATCTTTATAAAGATGTATTAACATATCATTCTGGTGTTGAAGTTACTGGTATAGATTATGATAAAAAAATCGTAAAAACTAATAAAGGTGATTTTCAAGGTACATTAATTAACTTTGTTCCTAACCAAAAAGCTGGCGAACTTGTATTCACTCTTGGACTTGTTGAACCAGGTAAAAAATGGGCAAGTGTTGATGCTAAATCTTTTGAATCTACTTTAATTAAAGATGTATATGTTATTGGTGATGCAATTGATTCTGCACCTGTTACAGAAATGCCAAAATCTGGAACTATTGCAAATGCTACAGCTAAAGTTGTTGCTGAAAACTTAGTGCGTATTTTTGCAGGTAAAGAACCAAAAGTTCCTCTTGTTGGTAATACATGCTACAGTCTTGTAAGTGAAAAAGAAGGTATTTGGATAGCTACATTATATGAATATGATGCAGCTAAAAACAAAATTGTTACAAGAAATGGTGCAAATGGTATACCAAAAGCAGCATCTGTTGAAAATAAAATAAATGGTCACAGCTGGGGTAATAATATCCTTTTTGATACATTTATGTAAAATATTACTTATAATAAATATATG
>CALUWI010000006.1 GCA_944324465.1 uncultured Mucispirillum sp.
TATATTGTTTTTCTAATTCCTGATATTTTTCTTCTGAAAGTTTTGTATATATTCCCATTACTTACACCACCCATATGTGCTTAAAAAAGATAATAAGATTAACTGTATCCCTGCATACTTGTAATAAAGACTTGGAACTGCTAAATTTTTAGTTACAGTAGTTAAATTATCACCCATAGGCGATATTCTATTCCAGTCATAACCATGCAGTTTTCTATAAATATAAAATGCAGGTGTTGTTACATGAAAATTATGTGTATAATAAAACCTTGTAGCAAGTATTGATTCTGTTTCTTCAAAGCTGTATGTTTCTATTTCTTCTATTATATTGCCGTTTTCATCACCTACTAATAATGCAGAATGTCTTTCTGGTGGGCGTGGTTCATAAATATAAAATGAATACTTATATATACCAGATTCTCCATCATATATACTATTATTACCATCTTTATTTGCCTTTGCCTGTTCTATGGACCTGCCGCAGATTTCCCAAAGTTCATCATACACTATACCAAGTTTAGGATTATAATAATCATTTTGAAAATTATAGTTTCTTTCCCTGCCTGCATACATAAACTGATTTGGTGTACTTTTTACTATTAAACATTCTTCTGCCTGCAGTTTTGGGCATACAAATTCAAGACGAGTTACTTTTCTATTTATATTAGGAAAAAGCTCCCGTTCATTATGCCTGCCATACATTGCGTCAAACCTTATTTCTTTATACTTAAACATATTATTTTGAAGTTTAGCTAAAGGAAGCAGTTTTGTAATCATATCCGACTGAAATGATGCCCGAAGTGCCTTACATATTCCACTATAAAATAAATCATAAATGAAATCGTATAGTGTAAAATCTGTTTCTCTATATAACTTATTTACAGCAGTATTCCAGTTTTTTATATCATATACTATATTTCTGCTTGTATCTTTAAACTCCGATTCTGGTTTAAAAGATAATGTTCTATAAAGTTCCCCGTCTGACTGCTGTATAAGTTTTGCCATTGATTCAAAGGTTGCTGTATATCCATAGTCACTTACTTTCTCATGGTTACTGCCATATTCTTCAAATGGAAGATAATGATAACTTAAATATTGATTAAAAGATTGATAGCTTTTATTTAAAACTGATGCTCCTATTAATTTAGGATTATCAAGATATAATTCATAAAGCTGATTAATTATCCAGTATTCTACTATTAACTGAATATATGGATATTTCAGCACTAAACGAGATAAATAATTATCTGACTTTTTTGCTGTAGAAATAACTTCTTTTATTAATTCTGCAGGGATAGGAACATTAAAAGCATAATAACCAGTATAGGATTTTTCATTTTCTATAGCTACTAAATCAGATTCTGATAATGGAAATAGATTATACTCCATTTCTCTTAATAATGCCGTTGTATCAAAACCTAATAATGTATCATATTTGGCACTATTTTCTAATATATCTTTTATTCTTGTTTGCTTTTTTTCCTGCATTTGCATAAACCCCATTAGCAGAACAGTTAAGTTATTTTATACTCCAAGCCTGCTAAATTATTACAGGCTTGGAAAGGAATATACTATATTATTTAAAAGCCATTTCTATAATTTATATTTTAATTTAACCAATCTATCGGTAAGAAATAACATTCCGCATCATTACCATTCTGTTTATAATAATAATAATATATATTATCTGTTTCACATGATGTCTTTATAACACCAACACTTCCATCATTTTCCCATATATAAGTATCTTGATTACACTTATATCCATCAGTATATTTTGTTTCTGTACCTATACTTGGAAGTTCTGAACGATTTAATTTATAGTATAAATCATTTATTGAAGCATTTTTTATAACTGTTTTCACTGGGTGTTTATGAAAAAATATTGGAATATCTTTATATACTGTGCCTGATTTTGTTTTTATATCACTTATATATATATAATCAACCCATATATCTCCATGAATACCATAAAGGTCATGTGGTTTATCATTAAATAAATATGGAAATCCTTCATCATCTTCCCAACGATTTTCTACCAAAAAGTCAAGATATTCAGAATTTTTGGTAATAAATACATCTTTCCCTTGCTGCTTAAATTCAATTTTTGCTTCAACACCACCATTAGCTCTAATAGTAATATTTACAACATTAGGACTTATAGTATATATAACTTCACCAGATAAATCTTGAATACCTGTTTTTGTTGAAATTCTTTCTGCATCAGAATTAATATTTTCAACATCAATAATCGTTTTAGTATCTTTAGATGGAAGTTTATCTGATAATACTGCATATAAAGGGTGATAATCTACCATCAATGTTTTAAATTGTGGATATATTTCTTTAATAGTTGTATTTTTTACAACCGCATTACCCCATGGTGATATTGGACGGCATATTTCTACTGACATATTGTAAAACATGGTATTTACACACATATCATTATTTTGCAATCCATTGTTATTTGAAAAATTAATTTCTGCTCCATATACATTAGAACTGATAAATATAACAAAAATAAATAATATAAATTTTTTCATATTTCCTCCTTAAACTTATTTTTTATTATATTTTGCTACAACATAATTATATTGTTCTGGAAAATTTGTTTTAATATATTCTTTATATGGATTTTTATCTGAAAAAAAATCATTTATACTTTTATGGTCACTCCATTTATTACATGGGGCAATATCATTCGATGGATATTTAAAATCAAAAAAACATGCAGGATTGATTTTTTTATCTAATCCACCTAATCCTTCTGCACCTATACTTCTTATTTCTATATGTAAATGTGGTGAATCTGAACCACCTGCATTTCCACTAGAACCTGTATAGCCTATTAAATCGCCAGCTTTAACTTCTTTTTTAGTTCCTATTAATTTATGGTCAAATTCTTTTAAGTGACAATAAGAAAATGAATATACATTATTATCTGTTTTATAGCCATTTCCCATAAGTTTTTCATAAAGATTTGGATATAATAATTGATAATTTTTTTCTTTTATCCTATTTTTATATATATCTAACCCTTTTTCTGTATTAATTACTAGAAATATTCTATAACCAAAACCATCAGGATTTGAGTAATTATAATGTATAATTCCATCCATACATGCATACACTGGTGTACCATCTAATGCAAATAAATCAAGCCCTGTATGTATTTTACCTCCTTTTTCTCTCATATTACCAAAAGCTCCATGCGATGGTCGGTATTTTTTCGTATTAAACAAAGCAATTTCCATTTTATCCAATGGGTCATGCCAGTCTTTACTATATTTCACTTCCAGTTTTATTGGTACTTTACTTTGGTAAACATAAAGCTTATTATTATATTTATTATCTGCAATCTCTTTCAGTTTTAATATAAAATCTTGAAAGTCATTAAATAAATATATTGATTTACTGCTATCCAGCAGTTGATATTTAGAGATTGTATTTTCTGTTTTTGAAAATGTAATACCATCATGAGTGTCATAACATACAGGAATAGGTTTGTAAACTGGAATTATGCTATTTTCTATTTCATCTAATAATATATAATATGTGCCTTCTGCTATTTTATCTACTTCTGGGAAAAGTTTAACAGCAATTTCTGGTTCTGGTTCTGGTTTTGTTGATGGTGAAATGCATAATTGCTGTATTTTTTTTATATAATGCTTGAAACTAGCTTCTGACACTTGATTAGCCAATATTTCCAATGTTTCTCCATTAAATTTTAAACTTATTGGCTGTTCTATATGCCATAAGGCATAAATTTTTGTATCTATACTTTTATAATATGGGAAAAAATAGATATATTTATCATACCATGCTTCTTGATAATATACTTTTATTTTTTTACTAATTTCTTTCATTGGAACTATCTTGTCTTTTTCAAACAAAATACCAGATTTGTCTAATATTAAATATCCCCATTTAACATCATTTATTTGTGGAGTAACCAGCTTAGTATCATGCTGTGCTTCTAACTCTACATATATACCATTCTCATCAGCCTGTACTTCTGAAATTGTAACTGATAAAACTCCTGTAAATTTATTAACTCCACTGTTTCTTATAACCAGTGCATGCTTAAGATATTCTTGATTTTGCTTGTTAGCATTAAGTTCGCTGTATGCGATATATGGATATAATACCAGTGATTGTCTGCTGTTTTGCTTATTCATTACTGTAGTATATAATTCAAGAAATTTATCTGTATATTCTAATTCTAATTTATTACCAGATACAACACTATTATTATATGTTTTATCATCTAAATCATATATCGTAATAGAGTTATCAGCTAATCCTGCAGTTTTTTCTACTGCCTTATCATCTACTAATTTATCTGTAACAAAAAACTTCCATTTGATATATTTTAATATGTCTTTAGATTTTTTATCTGTATTTTTTACATTATTTAATACTGATATTTCCAGTTTTTTATCGTTATATGACAATAGTTGTATTCCTGTTATTTCTATTATATCTGGAAAATATTTTTCTTTAAATTTCTCAGTAAAATCATACTGATTAGAACCAGATTTACATAAATGTAAGGTGTGAGAAATAGTTTCAATTTCATCTGCACTCTTTATGGTATTATATATACTTCTATAAAAACTAAACTTTAATATAAGATTGCTTTTACTTTCTGTTTTAAACCCAAACTCTGCTTGTGCTGTTTCTTCATTTGATAATGTTATAGTGCTGTCTATTATTTCTTTAGAATAATCTATATACATATATACTGCTAAATCTTTAAGCTGGGATATTGTTTCTTTTTTACCTGTTAATGTTAATGATACCTTAATCTCTCCTTCACATTGTTTAGTAGACACTTCCTGATTGGCACATTCTTCAGAAATACATGTTATATTTCCCGCACCTTTTGTACTATTATCTGAATGTACATCATTATAAGATAAAAAAAGAAAATTAATCTTATCCATATAAAATTTTAAATAACTGGAAACTAAGTTAATTTGTGCTGAAAAATCAGAGCTTTCAAAAAAATATATATTATTATCTCCATTATTTCCAGTTTCTTTAAGTTCACCAGATAATAATGTAAATTTATTATCTTCTGCATCATAATATATAAATCTTACATTATCATTTCTCATGCCTGAAAAATTTATTGTATAGTCTGCTTCTTTACCATGCTTACTAATATAATTCTTATCATCTGCTTCATTATAACCATAAAATACAAAAACTATTTTTGCTCCACTTTCTAATATATCATCAAAACGCATTTGGATAATGTTATTTAATTTAACAAATAATAATACAACCCTATTTTCATAATATGCATTATCGTATTTTTTCACTCCCTTTTTAAATGAATAAAAATTTGGGTTAATTGTTGCAAATATATTTGTAATATCTAATTTATCTATATAACCCTGCCAATCTTCATCTAACTTTGGTTTTATTTTGCTTACAATATAATCTTTAAAAGGATTTAATATGGTATCAATACTATGACAATCTAATATCTCATTTTCTTCGTTCTGCTTTGTGCCGCCTATATCTGAAATAGTTAATAAATTACTTTTGATATTTTCAGAAAATGTTATAGTCTTAGCTAAAGTATCAACCTGCTGACCGTAAGTATCGCACATTATGGAATAACATGTTACTTCTTTGTTTTTATACATACCTAAATTTAAATTAGTTCCAACACATAAATCAGAAAATGAAAAATTTAAAACCTGAAATATATCTAAACATGCATTAAACATAGCTTTATCTTTATTTTCCTGCAGTTTACTTTTATTACATATTCCAAGTATGGCAGCCTCTTTTATCCGTGGATAATAGTGAGATATATTATTATTTGATTTATCGTTTGAGTTCTTAAGACGACTGTCTGGAATTGTTCTATTAATATAATATCTTATATAAAACCACATAAAAAAATGGTTATCATTATAAATATTTTCATATTTACGAGATTTAAATACATCTAATGAATTATATGTTTGTATATATAAATTTAAAAACTTACGACCGTCATGAAATTGGTTTAAAACTCTATTTTCAAAGTAGTATAAAGATAATAATGGTGTATAAAATGAATAGTCAGTTTCTTTAATATTTTTAAGTAAAGTATATAAATATGTATAATCTTTTTGATTTGCTATTAATTTACTAAAGGATTTTTTATACTCACATACAAGCTCTGATAAAAAAGTATCTATTTTTGCAGTATCTGTTATATTAAAACGATACAATGATTTATTCATCCTGTTAAAAGCATTATATTTATCTATATTTAGTATGTTATCTTTATCTATATATTCAATACTAGAATTCTTTGTTTGTTTATCTGAAGTTTGAGTATTTTGTTCTGATGCCGATAATAACACTATTTTATTTGCAGATAAACTTTGTTTAAATCTTCCCTTATAACCTGTTATACCATCAATTAAATATGGAATTAAAACAAAAAAATGTTTATTAGATTCTATAGTATATGTATCTTTTATAAAATCTATTAATAACTGATTATCACTTTCTTGAATATTTGGTTGAGTATTTTCTTGATTATCCATACCACACCTATTTTTTAATATTAAACTTGCCCTTGTTTAATGTAAGGCCTTCGCCGTCCAGCAATAGTTCTACATCGCTTATTTTTAATGTCATACTGCTGCCGTCTGATGTGATACTGGCATTATCGCCTATATTTATTGTAAATGCTGACTGAGCATTTATATTAAATTCCTGTGCGTCAATATCCCCAGATGTATTTATCTCCATATTCATAGAATCTGATACTAAACTTGTATGCTCATCTGATGTAATTGTTATATTCAGTTTACTGTATAAGTCCATATCCTGTTCACATGTAACATCATAATGGCTTTCTGTTGATATATTAATACCACCTGTACATGTTTGGTCTATACTGCCCTGTACTGTTTCTTCTACATTTCTTGATACTGTTTTTATACACTCGCCTAGATAGTTTTCATGTATATCGCCCTCTATTTCCACTATCTTATCGCCGCTTATAAACTCTTTACTGTCCCCTGCTACCCGAAGTGTATTTTCTGCCCCAACATTTAATGTGTTAGAAAGACCTACTGCTGTATCTTTGCTTAAGGCTACCACTGTTAAATATTCGCCGCCTACATTCACATCTTTTAAGCCAGCTATATTTTGAATGTGTGCCTGCAGTATGCTTTCTGTGTGAGTGCCAGATACATTACTTGTTTTATTGTTTAATATTGTCTGGTCATAATTATTCTGCACTAGTTCTTCATAGTCTTTTTCGGCTTTTAAATATATCTGCTCACTGCCTGGCAGGTTGCTCATAGTAAGCTCATTTCTACCCTGCTCCCCCTTGCCTACTGTTTTTGAAGAAAGTGATGTTTTATGTTTAGATGCAAGTATCTCACTATGTATTAATGACGGATTATATGGAGTATATAAACTGCCTGTGATTATAGGTCTGTCAGGGTCACCATCTATAAAACTGACTACTACTTCATCGCCAACTCTTGGAACAGCTATAAAACCAGAATTATGGCTTGCTGCAGGGCTTGCATATCTTAAATAGCAGCTGTGGGTATGTTTATATATATCTCCAAAAGTTTCTTCATCATATTTGCCCTGAACTGCATAACTTGCAAACTGAACCCTTACCCTGCCGTATTCATCTACTAATATAGTGTTCCTTTCACTTTCTATATTCTCACTTTTGCCTATCACTATACCAGATGTTATGCCGTAAGCTCGTGGCTTATTAATCACTTTTGATGCATAAGGCATTGTATTAGGTATTAAATATAATTCATTACTGTACATTGAATATAAGGCAGGCTCATGTTCCAATATTCTGCCACCCTGCTCGCTTTTATCATGATAATAATGAACTATACCAATTACCTTATAAGTATTTTCGCCACCTTCTAAATTAGTGATTGTTAATACATCATTAGTATTAAGCTCCAGTATATTACTTTTTGCCTTAATCTGCACTGCAGATACATGATTGGCTAATGAATTTAAGCTGGACTGAAACTGCATACCATTTAGATAATTAGTATTAGTATAACTTGGATGATAAAAATTAATGTTTTCTGCATAAACTGTATTTTTATCTCTATTATCTACTGCCCTTTCTTCCCAGTAATTTTGGCTTTTAGATACTTTATGGCTGCCGGGAACTGATGCATCAGATGTGCTGAATATTGTCCATAAACTGCGGCCGCTTAAGCCCTGCTCTATACTTGATATACAGTGGCTTGATAAATAATTATCACTGGCTGGGTTATAAGGATATATTACATGCTTAACTGCTTCTGCAGTATTATATGTGTTATCTTTATCTGTAAAATCTGTCTGATACACAGAATCATAAAAGTTTATACTTTCACTGTTTTCTGCTATATATATTCCATATCTGCTGCAAAGCCTTAGTAAAAAATCTAAATCACTTTCATTATACTGGCATATATATTCTTCCTGCTTAAAGCTGTTTTGAACTCGTGAAAAATCTACAGGCATCGTTACTGGGCCTTTTGACCTTTCAAAGATATGCTTTAATACTTCCAGAACACTTTTATTATTATATATTCTAAAACAGTTATTATAACTTAACCTGATTAACTGAGAGTTTAATTTAAAACGGTAATAATATTTATGATTTAATGAAATATTTGTCTGCAGCTCTTTATTGCCTAAATAAATAACCTGACTTGTTACACCTTTAAATAATCTGCTTTGATTTGCACGCTCTTTGTTATTAGTATATGACGGGTCTTGTAAGTAAAGGCGGATATTGTTGTCTGTTAAGGTATCTAAGCCATATTCATAAGGCAGATTTTTTACACCTTCATAATAACATATACAGTCTATTTCATAAGGATAATCAAGACGCTCTACTATCTTTGCTTCTACAACTCTAAAATTTAAAGCAGGCTCTATTCCTGTAAAGATTAACTCACTTATTAAACTTTCTGCTGCCATACATATCACCATTACTTAAATAACTCTGCCCCCGACTGCCTAAAGTGCTGCTGAACGAAAAACAGCCGGGGGACTTACGATAGGAAAAAAATAGGAAAGCTCTTACCTTCCATTCTACAATATACTTTTTATACCTTTTTTATCTTTTTATAATATATCAAATTAAGTATAAAAGTTCAATAGACTAATATACTTTTTATACTTGGTTTATAAACACTGCCCCCGACTGTCTAAAGTGTTGCTGAACGAAAAACAGCCGGGGGACTTACGATAGGAAAAAAAATAGGAAAGCGCTCACTCTCCATTCTATGAGTACACTTTTATTGCTTTTGTTAAAAATATTCTGCATTTAAAAAAATAAAATGCTAAATAATAATTATATGGCTTATAGAGTATTAAAGTTAAACACTGCCCCCAACTGCCTAAAGTGTTGCTGAATAAAAACAGTCGGGGGACTTACGATAGGGAAAATTAGGAAAGTTATTACTTCCCATTCTACAAGCATTCATTTTTATACTTTTTTTATCTCTTAATATGATATAATAGATTGAAACATCATAAAATATAGTGTAAAATTAATATGATATATATAAAATTAAAACCTGCCTCCGACTGCCTAAAGTGTTGCTGAACGAAAAACAGCCGGAGGACTTATGATAGGAAAAAAAAGGAAAGTGAGCTCTTTCCATTCTTTGTTTTACTTCATTTTATATATAGATTAATTTGTTGATTTAACATAGCACAATAAAGAATATTTTGTCAACAACTTTATTTCATAATTTTAAAATTTATTATTTACAACAATAGATTATAAAAATACACATATAGTTAAACAGTTATTATTCCTGTAAAAAAAGCCTTTTACAACATATAACTATATGATATAAAAGGCTTTTTATAAATATATACAATTACTTTTCATCCTGTATTTCCAGCTTATTAGATAAATAAGTTGATATTTCTAAATTATTTTTATATAAAATAAAATAATTGCTGAAATAAAAAAGTAAAATAATTATTACAGGGACTATAACAAAAGTTAATTTTTTCAGTATATAGCCATACCTGCTCCAAAATGTTTCTTTTGTATTATCTGTATATGCCAGCTCAAAAGCTGTGGTTTCATCAGAATGTAATGTTGGTGCTACTGCTGCAGCTATATTCTCCATTAATAAATACAGCTTCTGTTCACATTCTTCCTCTACTGAAAACTTACCCTGATAACCTAAGATTAAGCATACATATATAAACTCAAGCATATCTCTGTGTTTTGCTGGATTTTCAAGCCATTTATCCATTATACCAAAAAACTTGTTACCGCCAGAAGGCTCTTTAAAAAAACGGATTGATAAACTGCTGCTTGAATAAAAACTATCCATAAATGACGGGTTTCTCATAACCATTTCATCTATAAACACACATAAACAGTATCTAAACCGTGTAATATCCTGCTCATCATATTTATTAAGAGTTGACAGCTTTGCAGATATGGATAATATATCATTTATAAAATTAGTTCTAAACTCACTTATTTCTGTTTCTACATAATGCTGGCTTTCTGAAATACTTTTAGCAAGTAAAATAAGGCTCATGGAATTATTTACAACAGGGTTTAACTCAAGGCCTGTAAAACTTAATGTTTGTATTACTGCATCTGCCTTTACATGAGAATTGCCGTCATATTTTATATCTTCAGCTTTTTCTTCTGATTCCCTTTTACTTTCTTTGCCTGCTGCAGTTTCTGTTTTTTCCTTTTTATTTTCATTATCACTCATAATTATTCACCTACTGCCCACATTTTTATATCAGGGTTTGGTATCCTGCTTGTAATATATACAGAAATACTGTTTTCATGCTTAAACTCTTTCCACATTTCATGAGTTTTATCTATTTTAAAATAAACATAATCATTTAAATGAGGCAGAATAGACGGCACTATCGCAAGCTGCTCTATATTTAAACCGCTTAGCTGTGATGATACTAAACTGCCAATGCGGGCATTTGTTCCCACCTTGCTTTGCAGTTTAAAAGATGTTTGTATCGTTTCAAGGGGACAGTCCCCTTTTACTGCCATGTATATTATGCTGTCCTGCAGTATTGATGAATTATCAAATGAACATGTATAAAAACCATTATCTCCAGATACAACAGCCTGTATGTATTTTGGTGCAACAATATGAGAAAATAAAAGTTTTACACTGTTTATAACTGGTATAATAGATGCAGAAATATCTAAATGGTCATATCTTATATAGTCATAACTTTGGCTGTTAATATCAAGGCTTAATAAATCTGCCTGAAACTCTAACAGCTTTTCATAAAAATATTCTGGGTGCAGTTTGCTTCTATTTTTTAAATGGGAAAATAAAATATTCCATTTCTTTAAAATATTAAGAGCAATATATGTTTCAAAATCTATAGTTGTAGATGCTTTATTTATACCTGCAAATATCTGACTTAAACTGTCCCTGTGCTGAGCTGTTGCATGTATCATTTCTTCTAAAAATGTAATAATCAATGGCATACGGGCAATATCTAAGCATGTTGGTATAAATTTATCATCTAAAGTAATATTTCTGTTTAAATCAACAGTTTTTATTCTGCATACTGGTATTTCTATTTCATTTGATGATTTAGAGCCTGCAAAACCTATGCTCAGCCTGATAGATGCCATAATAACATTTATCTTTTCCTGAGAATAAGATGATGATAATTTATTATCTTCCATATGGCCTATCTGGCTTGAGTTGCTGTCATCAAATGTTTTAGATGAAACCATACTGTGTGTTGCTATGTATTTTGTATCAGGCAGAGAATTTTGTATCGATAAATCAGCTACAGTATCCACACTCATAGGTATTTTTAAAACAATTACAGAGCCTGCACTTGCTCCTGCCTTTATTTCCATAGGTTCTGGCAGAAAATCTTCATCTGGTGCTTTAAATATACTGCCGTCAGAGCTTATGCCGGATACCCTTGTAATGCCTATCTTGCCTTGAGATAACATTTCATGAGAAAACTCTATATCTAATATGCCATAATGATTTTCAAATACATCTATTGTTTTCTGGTTTATATTTCTTTCTATATATCTTTCCTGCTGCTCAAAATGGACTCTGTCTATATTCATTCCATTTATCCATGCTACTTTTAAACTATTTGCCATTGATAAGCTCCTTTTTTATGTTTCCTTTCTTTTTGCCTGTTATAAATATACCCTGATTAGTTATAGTAAATGTTACATTATCCCCCGATATTTCTTTACTTTTTATAGCAGATTTATATTTCTTATTCTGCATTGTGGCAAAAAGCACTAAAATACCTATATAACCTATTTCCTTTTTCTTAATTTCTGCCATAATTTTTGTATCATTTGGGGCTATCTGCATACGCACAACATCTATCTTATCTTTACCTAAAACTGCATCTTCTCTTGTATTTAAATCTAATACTGATGCTTCCTTAAACCTTTCTACCCCGTTTAATTTATACAGCTTTAAGGTAACAGGCACATTATCTCCATGTATATTTGGATTTGAGTTTTTATCATTTATTACAGCTACAGAAGCAGTTGTAGAACAGCCGTAAACTGCAAGCAGTAAAAAAATTAATAACTTTTTCATTATACTGCACCCCTAATGTATTTTTTGATTGCTCTTATTAAAAGCCTTTCTATTGTATGCTGCTCAGATGATGATTTTTTAACCAGTGTAGATATTATCTTTTCAAAACTATCCTGCTCTAATTCATCAAAAAATGGACTGTTTAATTCTTTATAAAGTATAGATAATGTTAAAAGATTTATTACACGCACATCATTTATTAATGAATAATTTGAAAAAATATGCTCCAAATCTTTTACTGTTAAGCGGCTTTTTTCTTCCTGCATAATATCCATTAATGCTTGTGAATGTTTTAAATGGTTTAATAATAAATCACTGCATTGTTCCTGAATAAAATTTAAAAACATATCTTCTGTTAATATTATATGACGCACAGGGTTATTACTGCTTACAGGCTCTGGCTCTAAAAATTCTTCCCCTATGCCTAAAACATCTTCGCCGTCTGTTACAAGGCTTTCTGCAGAAATATCATCATCCATTTTGATGCCTTCCATCTGACCTGCAGGCTTTATTTCAATATTATCAAGTTTATTATATATTTCTATATCTTCTACTACTGCCTCATCTTCTGCAGTATCATCTATTTCATCTTCATTAACCACTAAAAACTCAATATCTCCAATACGGAACTTATCTCCAACCACTAAAGATATGTAGTAGCCTTTACGAATAGGGCTGAAATCATTATTTAAATAAAGCTCATTATTTGCTGCAGGAGCTATACCAAAACTATTTTCTGCATATTTTATATGTATATGTTTTGGGGCTATATTATTAAATACATCCTGCACTACCCACTGACATGAAGAATCACTGCCAATATAGCCGCCAGTTTCCTTAAATTTCATAGATTTAGCACCAGATTTCAGTTTCATATCATCAATAATTTTTAAAGAAAATGTTTCTCCCATTATATGCCCCCTTACTTTAAAATATTCTGCGGAATAGTCAGGTTTGGCAGTGAGCTTAATACTCTTGATAATGAAACATTGCCACCGTCAACAGACCAGTCAAAATACAGCTTATCATTGCCATTAAATACCATACGATATACACCATTGCCTATATGTTCTCCGCTTTGCATAAAGCTAAGCCATGCCCACTCACCATTATATTCTTTTGTTACTTTTACATTGCCGTTATAATCTTTTATTACTAACTTTAATCTTGTACTTTCTTTAAAATTGCCGCCTATAATATTAAGACTTACAGGAAATGTCTGGTCATATACTGCTGATTTATCATCATAGCTTAATTCTACATTGCCGTAATCTCCAGATAATGCCACTATCTTTATGGTAAAATTCACATCTAAATTATCATTTGCATCAAGCACTCCATTACTGATAGTTGCCAGCTTATAAACAGTAGTTAAGAAATCACTGGAAAAGTTTATTTTGGAAGCATAAGTTGGGTTAATATCATAAACATCCCACCTTTTAACAAGCACTAAATCAAGATACTGTGTGAAAAATTTATTCCATACACCCTGTTTGCCAAAGAAACTTCTAAAGGAATCAAACTTAATAGATTCTTTGCCAGTTATATTTACAGGATAATAAGATGCCACCTGATTCATAAACTGAGCATATATTTCACTCTGCCATGCCTTATTTAACTCTATACCTGCATGATATTCTATTAAACTCCATGCATCACCTGCTATTATTTTATAATAATTGCCTATTTCTGTAGGCAGCTCACCTGCATCTTTATTCATTATAAAAAATGGGTCGTCTGCTATTTCAACCGGTTTTAAAGCATAAGTAATTTTATCCTTTGCTGGTGCATTGCCTGAAATATAGTCCACTATCTTTTTATAGATATTTTGAGTGTCTGTACTCATTTTATCCATAATTTTTATATTCTTTGCTCCATTTTCAAGCCCTGCTTTTGTGCTGACAGCATCTACCCCCTGACTGAATAATGAATCCTGTTTTGCTATTTTATGATAAGGTGTGAAAGCATCACTTAATATATTAAAGTTGCTTCGTATTTTAGATGTAGGCAGTCCAAGATTAGATGCATGCTTTAAAAGAGAGCTGTTGATTAAATCTGTATTTGTGCTGACCACATCTACAAGATTACGCACTGGGTTAGATGGCTTTGATAATATTGCAAGGATACTTAACCCGTTATCGTTACCAGTAAAACGCTTAGGCTTAACATTTTCTAATACCTGCTGCCATTTCTGCTGATATTCCTGTAAATAAAGATTGATTATACCCACAGATAATACTGTATTATCCTGTTCTTCAATATCTTCTGTTTTAATATTCAATGCCCACATATCTATTTTATTTAAATCTTCAATATATGTAGTAATATTTGAGAAAAGTTTTTCAACACCACGCAGTGTAAATGTATTTGGTATAAGATAAAAATTACTGCTTGTATCAAATACTTCATCAAATCCAGCACCAACATCTTCTTTTATACTGTAAAACCCTTCACCGTCTATGCTGTTTGCTCTAAAAGATAATAATGCATACAGCCTTTCTGACCTGGTTGCATTTGCCAGCTTTTCTACAGTTTTTGATAATACAATATCATTTACTGCAATATTAGGGAAAGTAGACTTATATGGCAAATCATCAATATATGTATCAAAAGTTTTTTCTGATATCTGGTATTTTTCATATAAATGCCAGTTATCTTTAAGCCACAGCTTTAATAATGACTTATCAAGATATTTCCTTTCAAATAATGCTTTATACATATATAATGCTCTTACCAGCTTATTAGTATCATTTTCCTGCAGTAAGTTTTCTTCCATTTCTTTTACAAGGCTTACAGCAAGTAAATCTTCCATATTGTTTATGTAATACTCTTTTGCAGGATAAAAACTTCTATAAGATAAATGTAAAAGGGGTGCATCGAAAACAGAATCTATGCCAAAAAGCTGCGGATATTCTGCTAAAATATTCCTAAGTCTGTTTATATATTCTGACTTACCATATACATCTGATGATGTGTAATTTTTCTGCATATCATCTATTACTACTTTTAATTCAGATAAACTGTTATCAGCCCTTTCCACCTCACTTTTACGAGCATTGATATAGTTATTAGATACAGCATAAGTTATAGAAAAAACAATTAATGCTGCAGCAATAAAAGATATCTTTTTCCAGTGGCTGCCAAAGATAGGGTTTGATATACCTTTATCTCTGAAAATAATATCTTTTAATAAAGATGAAACAAAAAAACTTTTATGCACACTTTTACTTCTGCTTGCAAGCATAGGCTTATTCAGCTTGTAATGCAGAGAAAGACCTTCAAATAAAATATTTGCAGGGATATTTTCCTGATATGAACATGTAAAATAAACACCACGAAGAAATGATTTATTTTTTAAACTGTTTTCATAAGAAAGTTTATTTAAAATCTGGCTGACTATTTTTGCTAAATTTTCAAGCTGAGCAACATAAAAATATGCTTTCTTCTTATCCTGCACCGTCTGAGTATGATGGTTTTTATTCATCAGGGAAAATTTAAGTGATGTAATAATTTTGCCAAATTCATTATCTATATATTCTTCTGTTATTTTTACTTTTTTAGGAAATGTTATGCCTAATACTTTTGATGATACTTTTTCATTATACAGCTTTAAAAATGAGTCCATACCTTCAAGCAAGTCTATTTTATTTAATATTATATATACTGGAAGCTGCAGATTAAGATATGTTTCCAGCTCGCTTATTCTCTGCACCATATGTGCTGTGCCTGTTGCAATTTCCTGCGGTGTTTTCTGCAGTAAAGCTGGTAAATCTATAACTAAAATAACACCATTTAAACGCTTATAAAAACGGAACTTATTTAATAATTTTAAAAAAGAACGCCATATAATACGCTTAGTTAAATACACCTTGTTTTTTTCAACATCATCTTCTGGCATTTCATCAGTATTCTGCGGCTTAAAAAGCGATTCCTGAGAAAAAAAATTGCCTTCTGTATCTACAAGTGCCCCGTTTTTTGAAATATATAAACTAAAGTTTCTTGTAGACATATGATGTTTTTTATAACTGCCAAGTGTTTCTGTAACTGGGTATTCAATATCTGCATAATTAATAAATGAGCTTTTACCAGCACCCTCATTTCCAACCACAAGCACAATAGGCATATTATGTATCTTTAAAGTATTTTTCCAAGTCTGTTTAGCCTCTTTTAATGAGATTAAAAAGTTTCGCTTAGTTTTTTTCGCATGGTCTTTTGCTTCACTTTTTATTATTTTTAATTTCTGCTTATTTTCGTTTGTAAAAAATACAAATAAATCTTTCAGCTTTTTAAGAGCAAATATTAAAAATAATGCAAACCATACTGCAAATATAATAAATCCGCGAAGATAGGCATTGCCAAAAATATGTATATCATTAAATGCTATTAATGGAGAATATACCCAGAAAAGCACACATAATAGTATAAGAATAAATACTGCCAAACCTATTAAAAATGGCTTTGAAATAAGAAATTTACCAATTTTCTTTAAAAAATTAATCATCTTTTATTAAACCTCCTGATTAAACATGACACGGTTTTGTATATGCTCATATTCTTCCGTTAAATAATCTTTTAAATATGTATTTTCCATTAATGCAGCAATCTGCCTGTATATTATGGCAGCATTGTTTTCCAAACTGTTATCATAAAGAGTATCTGCGATTTTTAATAATGAAGTGATATATGATTTTGTGCTGTTTTCTACACTGCTGTTAATATCTTCTAAAATATTCTGCAATGATTTATTATGTGATTTTTTCTTTTTTGCGGTTTCCTGCTCTTTCTTTACCTGTGCAGCCTGATTTTCCCCAAGAAAATATTTGTAAAGTTCTTCACTGCAAAAAGGTACACTGTTTGAAAACATAAGCTCCCTTAAAGCAGGGAATTTATTAAGTGAATATAAAACTAAAAGCCTTATCTGTTTAGCTACATGATAAGCCTTGTGTTTTTCTGCCAACTCTATAAAATATTTATATCCTTCAAACCAGAAAGGGTTAAGCATAATATTTGAAAACACGGATATAATATTCTGATAATCAAAATCAGCAGTATTTTTCACAATACTGCATGTATTTTCCTGAGGAAACCTGATTTCTGTAATATTATTTTTATGAGATGGTTCTTTTGTAATTTTACCCCAGCAGCCTTCAAAGAAAAAATTATATCCTGCAGGGTTTAAAATATCTACAGCAAGCACAACTTTTGCAATATTAAAAAAATACTCTCTGTATTCACGCATATCCATACTGTCAATAGATTTTGAAGTGGTATGAGAATAAGTAGAAATATTTTCTTTTGTTTTCTGCACTTCTTTTTGTTTTTCAAAAACAATCATCTGCGGTATGTTAAAATTAAACTCATTATTTAATAAATCTATAGAATTATTAATACTTTTAATACATTCTTCATCTATATTTATTTTCTGCTGATTATTGTTTTCTACTAACTCAATAAGTGCATCTTGTAAAAATTTGTTTTGTATCTTAACTAATCGGATATTTGTTTTTTCAAAACTTTTTATTGCTTCTTTCCAATATTTAGTGTAATGTAGCAGTAATTCTTGAAATAGTTTAAAATGTTTACTATCATTTAGAGAGATTATACTTAAAATAAACCCGCGTAAAACTCTTGTATCTAATGAGATTTTCAGCAAAGAAAGGCTTTCATTAAACACCCTTTCCCACTGTATTTCTCCATGTGATAAAGTTTTATATTTGCTTATTTCATCATAAAGAGCAATGTACTGCTCATCATTTTGTATATCTTTCACTGTTTCAGCAAACATTTTCCACCCTTAATATTTATAATATTATTTGTGAATTTATTTATTAATATATTTTATAAAAAATTTCAACAGCAAAATATCATTTTAAAATAAATTATTTTTCAATTGATAAATTTATTTTTTTAGTATAGTATGTGTTTACTTAACAAAAACAAATATATTTTAGGAGGCAAAAACATGTCAGACGGTTCAAATGCGCCAAAAGAGCGTATTAATATTTCCTATAAAGCAAAAACGAATGGTATTAATGCTGATGTAGAGCTGCCGTTAAAATTAATGGTAATGTCTAACTTTACAGGTGATACTAATAAAATACCACTTGAAGAAAGAGAACCAGTATCTATTAATAAAGTAAACTTTAATAAAGTTATGGAGCAGATGGGAATTACTGCTAATTTTGTCGTAAAAAATACAATAAGCCCTGATGCTGATGAAATGAACGTTAACTTAAATATTAAAAGTATGGGCGATTTCTCACCAGACAGCATTGTAAAGCAGGTGCCTGAATTAAAAAAACTTATGGCATTAAGAGAGGCACTTACTGCACTTAAAGGGCCTATGGGTAATGTGCCTGAATTTAGAAAAAAACTGCTTTCCATATTAAATGATGCAGAGAAAAAAGAGCAGCTGATGTTAGAAATTGCAAAAAGTAAAGAAAATAATCAGGAATAAGGAAGTGCTGTATGTCTGAAACAAAAACAGAAGTTATTATTGAAACACCTATAATTGAAGAAATTATGGGCAAAAGCAAGTTTGCAGTAACTGATGAAAGCTATCTTGTAGCAAAACAAGGTGTTGCAGAATTTATTACACAAATTGTGCAGAGCGATAATGCAGAAGAAAAAGTTAATAAATTTGCTCTTGATGAAATGATTGCCCATATTGACGATGTAATATCTGCACAAATGGACGAAATACTCCATAATGAAGCATTTCAAAAGCTGGAAAGTTCCTGGCGTGGACTTTATACTCTTGTGGAAAGAACAGATTTTAATGAAAACATTAAAATAGATTTATTTAATATTACAAAAGAAGAAGCATTAGAAGATTTTGAATTAAACCCAGATATTACACAAACAACCCTTTATAAACATATATATTCTTCAGAATACGGTCAGTTTGGCGGCGAGCCTGTTGGTGCTATTATTGGCGACTACAGCTTAAGTTATGCAAGCCCTGATATGACATTTTTAAATAAAATGTCTGCAATAGCGGCTATGAGCCATGCTCCTTTTTTAACATCTATTGATGCAAAATTCTTTGGATTAAAAGATTATACAGAAATGCCAACAATACAGGATTTAAAAGGACTGCTTGACGGCCCACAGTATGCAAGATGGCGTTCATTTAGAGAAAATGAAGATGCAAAATATACAGGTCTTTTAGTAACAAGATACTTAACACGCTCCCCTTATGATATGGAAAATAATCCTATTAAAACATTTAATTATACAGAAGATGTAAGTGCATCTCATAACCATCTTGTATGGGGCAACTGTGCATACCTGCTTGCAACAAGATTAACAGAAAGTTTTGCAAAATACAGATGGTGCGGAAGTATTATAGGACCTAGAAGCGGCGGCGAAGTAAAAGATTTACCAGTATATTTTTATGAAAGTTTTGGCAGTATGCAGTCAAAAATACCTACAGAAGTATTAATTACAGACAGAAGAGAATATGAGCTTTCTGAAAACGGCTTTATTGCATTAACATTAAGGCGTGGCAGTAATAATGCATCGTTTTTCTCAGCAAACTCTGCACTTAAACCAAAAATATTTCCAAATACGCCAGAAGGTAAAGAGGCAGAAACAAATTTCAGGCTTGGCACACAGCTTCCATATTTATTTTTAATATCTCGTATGGCTCACTATTTAAAAGTGCTGCAAAGGGAAGAAATAGGCAGCTGGAAAGAAAGGCAGGATACAGAAAGAGGCTTAAATGAATGGCTGAAACAGTATATTTCTGACCAGGAAAACCCACCACCAGAAGTACGCAGCAGAAGACCATTCAGAGGTGCAACAGTTACTGTTACAGATATTCCTGGAGAGCCTGGCTGGTACAGAGTTCAGCTTAATGCAAGACCGCACTTTAAATATATGGGTGCTAACTTTGAACTTTCCCTTGTGGGCAAGCTGGATAAAGAATAATTAAATAAACTAATATCTGGCTGTGGTTAAATGCTGCAGCCAGTTATATTTATTAAGGTATTATATGGGATTTGTTGATAAAATAATTCATAAACTTGATGACCAGTATAATGGTATTGTATATCAAAATGATAAAATTGCAGAAATAAAAAACAATATTCAGTCTTTACTGAATACAAATGAAGAAGATTGTTTATGTCTTATTAATTCTGGCTTTAATGATGCGGAAAATATGTCTATGGAATCAAGAGAGCTTTGCAACAAGCTGGTTTCAAGAATAGAATCTATGATACATGACTATGAAAAACGGATAGTAATAATATCTGCAGATTATGACAAAAGCCAGATGCCCTGGAAACTGTCTATTGATTTACAGTGCAGAATGGTTAATGATAAATTTAATGAATTCCATATTATTATAGATTTTTCAAGCAACAGATACTGCGAGGTAATATAATATGAACAGTAACGAGCATATATATTATTACCATAGAGAAATAGATGAGCTTGCAAAAGCACGGCAGTTATTTATAGAAAGGTTTCCAAAGCTGGCACCATTTCTTTCAAATAACAGTAAGGACCCAGATATAGAAAGGTTAATAGAAAACTTTGCTATACTAACATCTAAAATAAAAATGGAATTAGACCAAAATATTCCATCTATTGCAGAATCGCTTATAAATATTATAGCACCAAACTATACCTCCCCTATTCCATCTATGTGCATACAGGAATTTAAGCTGAATAATGAATCTGAAGCAAATTATGTAAAGATTGATAAAGGTACAGAGATATTATCAAAACCGATAGATAATGTTGCCTGCAAATTTAAAACTATTTATGATGTATATTTATACCCGTTAAAAATAACGGAAGTATTAACACAAAGCATAAGCAAGCATCAGATTTTATCACTGCGGATAGAATCTATAAAGCCAGCTGTAACAATAAACCAGATGAATATTAATATATTAAACCTGTTTTTAGGGCTTGATGTATATGTTTCTACTACTTTATTAATGTGGTTTTTTAATTATTTAGCAGAAATAATCATATTAAATCCTGATACAAATGAAGAATACAGGCTTCCGCTGAATAATATAAGACCTATGGGGTTTGATGATAAACAAAGTGTATTTTATGGCAGAAATACAGGTATTGAAGCCTTTTCTCTTATGCAGGAATATTTTTTTCTGCCTGATAAGTTTAATATGATAACTCTTGAAAAGCTCGATATGCTCAGCAGTTTTGAAGGAAAAAGTTTTATTATTAAGTTTGTATTTACAAAAAGCCTGCCCTCATACTGTATGCCTCGCGCAGACCATTTTAGTTTTGGTATAACACCTGTAATTAATCTGTTTGAAGCTTCAGCAGAGCCTGTAAAAAATGATAACAAAAAAGACGGGTTCAGGCTCAGCATAAGTAAAACACATGATAAATATTATGATATATTAGAAATTATTTCAGTATTCAGCAGTGCAACAGTACGCGGTAAAAGGTTTTTAAAAAACTATAATAATTTTGAAAGATTTGAGTTTTTATCAGAAGATGACAGTGATGATTTTTATACAACAGCTACTAAAAAAGATATTAACGGCAATGAATATACATACCTTACTCTTTTTGATTCTCATTTAATGTCTCACGAAATAGAAACTCTTTCCATAAAAACATTATGCTGTAACAGCACACTGCCACAGGAACTGCAGATTGGTGATATTAATGTGTATGAAGATATAAATGTAACTACAATGAATATTACACTGCCTACGAAAGTATATAAAACATCAATAGACGGCACAATATTATGGAAACTTGTATCTGTATTATCTTTAAATTACCAGACAATGACAAACAAGCAGTCTTTTTTAGCTGTACTGCAGGCCTATGATTTTACATTAACAGAGCATGACAATATTTCTGAAAAACTCCGTGATGCCATAAAGGATATTAAATCAAAAACAGTATACCGCATTACAAACGGCATAGCTAAAAAAGGCACATTATGTGTTATAGATATTGATGACAGTCTTTTTTACTGTACAGGTGAAGTGTATAGACTTGGACTTGTGCTTGCAAAGTTTTTTTCATCATTTGCATCTATTAATTCATTCTGTGAACTTCAAATTAAATGTTTATCTAACAACACTATTATGGATTATTTTCCAACAGAAGGTAAAAAAGCGATAATATGAGTAACCTGCAGCATAAATATTTTTACAAAACTATTAAAAACTTACTTAAAGAATATAAAAAAGATGAAATATTATTTAGAACTAATTCATCACTTGGCCACCCTAATAGAGAAATTGAAAGCATAACAAACTATAATACTAATGAAATACATAAAAAATTAAGCCTTGAAATAATGGTAAATTTTTTAGGCATACAGGGGGCAAGTTCTCAACTGCCAAGCTATATGCTTGAAAAACTTGCTGCAAATAATGACGGCGGCGATGGCTGGAGCCTGCTTTTTGATTTTTTTAATAATTATATTACATGGATATTTTATGATGTTGTATCTATGAACAGCTATGCAAAATCATTTGATATTGATTTTAATGATAAAATATCTGCCATACTTCTTTCATTTTTAGGTATTAAAAATAAAGAAATAGCAAGAACATACCTGCCCTTTGCTCCATTAATAGCAAACTTAAGGCGGCCAAAAAAACAAATAGAAAGAATACTGCAGACCACATTTAACCTGCAGGAAAGGCTTACAATAATAGAAAATCTGCCACACCAGATACCTATTAATTCATCACAGCAGAACTATTTAGGCATTAAAAACTGTCAGCTTGGCAATAACTTTATTACTGGAAAAACAGTATTTTCATACCAGACAAAAATAGGCATATTAATAGAAAACTTAGACTATGACGAAGCATTAAACTTTTTCCCTACAGGCTCTAAATTTAAAGTGTTGAAAAAAAGTATAGCATTTCTTACAAATGATGAATTTGCCATAGACTTATATTTAAAGATAAATTACAGACCAAAAATGGCACTTAAACTTGGCAAATCAGGTGTTCGTTTAGGCTGGGGCTCAACACTTGGTAAATCTAAAAATTCAAGTTATATGATGGTTATTCCTTTAAGCGAATAGAAGTATATTATAATAACTGCTGCTTGAAAAATAGATATAAAAAACCCCCAGTTAATAAAAAGCGCTGTGATTAAAAAATTTAACTGGGGGTGCTGTATGATAGGTATACTGGAGTTCTTAAGCGTTTCTCCAATCATCACTGCCACTTGTTCCGCTGGCAACATGTTCCCAAACTATTTTACGATAGTTTAAGCTGACTTTAAATTCTTCAGTTTTATCACTGTTGCCTGGCTCTTGTGCATTAGGCATTAATAATGAGATATCAGTAATAACTGCATCTTCAAAAATTGTAGAAAAATAGTGCTCTTGACCGCCGCCAACAGCTGTTCTGTACCAATGCACTTCAACATTATTAAGTTTTTCTCCTTTTGTTAAAGCATTGTATAAAAGTGGAACAGATTTATTAAGCGAACATGTAAAAATAAATGGTTTATGTACACGCTGACCACTTGGCTGGCCGCTTTGAGTATCTGTTGGCACTGTAACAGTGTGGATAATTTCCTGAGCCATAATTTCATCTTCATGGCCTGCTTGATAGCGGTTACCGATACTATCTTCAGTAGAAGCACCACTTGTAATTAAACCTTGTGTTGCTCCTTCAATTTTAATATAAACTGGTGAACTCATAAAGCCTCCTTTTATTATACTTTTATGTTTATATACAAATTATATACTATATATTTATAATTTGCAATAACTTTTTTGCTTATATAAATAAATATTTTTTCACATATAAATTTGTTGATTTAATATACAATAACAAATATATTTTTGTCAACAATTAAATTTCATAAATTGAGAATTTATTGTTTATTACAAATAGATTAGATAAGTAAACATATAGTTTATTTTTAATTTTTCTTATTTATTAACATGTTATAAGATTTTTAGATTAAAAAATGGCTTTTTGAATAGAAAAGATTGTGGTAAAAATGTGATAAAATATTACTAAACTATCCTTTCATTACTTCATCTGTGATATAAAAAAATAAAATACAAGCATAACCACAGATAAAAAGTTTAGAACTTTTCAGCATGCTGTTGTTTTAATAAATCTATTTTTTCATTATGTGCTGATATAACACTAAAATAATAGTCAAATACCTGCTGAAATGGGTTATAAATATACTTATTAAAATAGTAGTCCTGTTTATTACAACCATTTGCAGTTACTGCCACATAGCAAATTGAATTAGTTGATAAAGTTGTTGATACAAGACTAATAGTATATAATTGATTAGCAGTAATATAATGTGATAATTGTTTGATAAAAGCTAATGTAAGCTCTGGAAAGTTTTCCATATCATTTATTGAATAATATTTAAGCATTTCAGATATTTTCTGATTTTCTGCAGGTTTAACATTATTTTTTATGACAGAAATAAAAAGTGTCTGTTCCACTAACTTAGATAATATGCCATTATAATATGATTCTACAATACCAAGTTTATCAAATATTACATATACAAAATCACTTGTAATATAGTAATCTGTAATATCTAACATATACTGCTTATAGTTATTACCAGCTACATCAGATTCTACTTTTTGTATTAAATAATTAAGACTTGCAACATTATTCTCCAGACTGTATACATTTGTTTCATTATAATATTCCACTGCCAGCGATAAGGGCTTATAGTTTACAACGATAAAAACTGCTATTAAGATTACAGGTATTAGTAATAATAAATATTTCTTTTTACTCAACTTACCACCTCGCCATATTTTAATATTAAACAAATTGTAAGACTGTATAAGTTTTTTGATATAAACCCAGTCTAAAGCATAGAGCATACATATAAAAACTCATTTTCTGCAGCAGTTTTTTTTGCATAGCTGGATAAATTATTATCCACTGTTATTTTGCTTGAAGCGCCTGCACTTAGCGTATGGCTGTATAAATATAGATGCTCTAACCTTTCATTACTTAATAAGCTGTTTATATACTGCTTATTTTCACTTACTAAAAATATACTGTATGGCTTAACAGTATAATCTAATGAAATACTGCTTGATGATATTTCTGCAGATGACAGTGTTATTTGTGGCAAAGTTATACTTGTATTTAAAGCGTTTATTCCTGCAAGGGACGATATACCTGCAAGTGTGCCATATTTTAAAATAGTTCTTCTTGATGTTTCTTGCTCTAATAGATGGTTTAATAATATTTCCATAAATTACCCCCTTTTTATACTAAATCTTCTGGTGGGATTTTATTAAAATCTATATCCATGTCAAGAACTTCCTTAGGAAATACATAAGGACGGGCTGATGTAAAACCTGATGAATATTTACGGTATAAAAGATGCATAGTGTATGTATCTACAGTAAAATATTCTTCTACGATTTCTATCTTATAATTTATTCTATAGTTATATTTCCAAATAATTATCTGCCATAGTTTTTGGTAAAAATCTTTTACTGTTAATAAGGTGCTGTCTTTATCACGCGGGTCTTTCATTTTACCATCTTCTATCCATTTGTATACTCCCGGGTATCTGCCTGAGCCACCATACATATCTCCATAAAATTCTGTGCCAAAATCTAAAACTAAATCTGGCGGGAAATGTTCATCAAAATATGGGTCTAAGCCATCTATTAACTTTCTATTCTTAGCATAGGTTTTTAGCTTCTCTGCACGAATTTTATTTGCATGGACGCTTACACTTAAATTATAGCACATTATAAGCTCATCTAAACTGCCGCCAAGCATTATTGCCATACGCATGCAGGCTGTATAAAATAATTCATAAACATTCAAATTTACTGCATAGTTTGCATAATTCATAGCTTTTATAAAAGCACTTCTATCTTGATATAAATAGCCTACTGTTAACATTATATCTAAAGCCATAGGATATAATTCATAAGTATTTTCAAAATCATAGGCTAAATCTTCCAGTGCTTCTTTACTGCCATTTTCTAATGCAAGGTTTAGGTAGGTTAATGCCTGAGCTTCATTTACTAATAAATCTTTTTCTGTTAAGCTAGTATGAAAAAATTTACTATCATCTTTTACAAAGCGGTATAGTTTATAATAGCCATAGTAACCATCTGGTGAGCCTGCATTTGCTAACTTCTGGTATAAAAGGCTGGCTTCCTGTAGTTCTTTTACACTCTCTTTATTAGAGTGTAAAAAGTTTCTTGCACATAGTAAATCTGCTAACTCTTTACTGGCTTTTAATACTCCACGGTTTGAAGCAAAGCGGAAGTTTTCTAAGATTTCCTGCTGTTTTTTCTCTTCTAATTCGCCAAAGCTTACCTGCAGGCTGGATAGGGCTTTTATACCCCTTTCATAATATTCCTGACTGGTATCATCGCCCTGGCGAATTTCTGGATATTTATATAAACTTTCCGGGCTTAGGTTAGGAAAAATTACTCCACCTTTAAAGCCCATTTTATTGATTAAATATTTCTTTTTATCTACATGGCTTAACTTTTCAAATGAGGCTTTTTCTTCTGCACTCCATTTCATTCCATTATTAGCTTCATATTTAAAAGATTTGATATCATCTAATGTTCTGTAAATTTTTCTTTCTTTTATGCTTTTGTCCCATTTATATTCAAGCATTTTATCTGTATATTTATCTATCCTGGTTATATCGTAAATATCAAAGATTATTTTTGTCATATTACACCTCTTAATTTTCACTATCTATTGTTGATTTAAACCATTGTTCATCATATATTAAGGAACCCAGTAATAAAGGGATTTCTTTATTATCATCATCAAGAGATGTTAAAGAACCTTTTCCTTTCTTATTTGTTTTTTTACTTTGCTTTCCATTTTGTGGTTCTTCCTGTGTATGGTAAAATTTATAATTACTTTCGCCAAAACGCTTTAGCTGGATTACAAAATCTTTCATTAAAAAATTATCTGTCTGCACATAATAATTAGTATTGATTGGCTCTTTTGCTTCATTCGGCTTTTCTTTTACCTGATGTATAACTCCTGTTCCTAAGGACATACCCACTAAGGAACTTCTTTATTTATACCATTTGCACCTAAATTATCCAAATTAATTTTATATCAACATTAATATTTTTCTATCCTAAGCCCATAAACTATGGGCTTAATTGTTTACAGCATTATAATATTTCCTATTGGGGAAGATGCCTGGTTTATCTTTATACTTTCATTTGCCCATGCAGAGTGATTATTTACACCATAAATATTTCTATTATATGCACCTAAAATATTTATGGATGACAGCAGTTTTTCTTCATTGATTACTGATTTACTTCTATTCTGCAATTCTGCATATACTCCGCTTATATATAAAAAGGCTTCGCGGACTTTCCAGGCTTTCATATCTATATCGGATATATCATAATCAAATGGAATAATACTGCCTAATGATAATAATAAGCTGGATAAATTATTATCCACTGTTATTTTGCTTGAAGTGCCTGCACTTAGTGTATGGCTGTATAAATATAAATGCTCTAACCTTTCATTAGTTAATAATCTATTTACATACTGCATGTTTTCACTTACTAAAAATATACTGTATGGCTTAACAGTATAATCTAATGAAATACTGCTTGATGATATTTCTACAGATGAAAGTGTTATTTGTGGCAAAGATATACTTGTATTTAAGGCATTTATTCCTGCAAGTGTTGATATACCTGCAAGTGTGCCATATTTTAAAATAGTTCTTCTTGATGTTTCTTGCTCTAATAGATGGTTTAATAATATTTCCATAAATTACCCCCTTTTTATACTAAATCTTCTGGTGGGATTTTATTAAAATCTATCTGCATTTCAAGCACTTCCTTAGGAAATACATAAGGACGGGCTGATGTAAAACCTGATGAATATTTACGGTATAAAAGATGCATAGTATAATAATCTGCAGTAAAATATTCTTCAGAACTTTCTCTATTATATGTTACTTTATAATTAAATTTCCAAATAATAATCTGCCATAATTTTTGGTAAAAATCTTTCACTGTTGATAAGGTGCTGTCTTTATCACGCGGGTCTTTCATTTTACCATCTTCTATCCATTTATATACTCCTGGGTATCTGCCTGAGCCGCCATACATATCTCCATAAAATTCTGTGCCAAAATCTAACACTAAATCTGGCGGAAAATGTTCATCAAAATATGGGTCTAACCCATCTATTAACTTTCTATTCTTAGCATAGGTTTTTAACTTCTCTGCACGAATTTTATTTGCATGGACACTTACACTTAAATTATAGCACATTATAAGCTCATCTAAACTACCGCCAAGCATTATTGCCATACGCATGCAGGCTGTATAAAATAATTCATAGACAATTTCATTTACTGCATAGTTTGCATAATTCATAGCTTTTATAAAAGCACTTCTATCTTGATATAAATAACCTACTGTTATCATTATATCTAAGCTTAATTGATAGGCATTATAACTTTTTTCTAATTCATAGGCTAAATCTTCCAGTGCTTCTTTACTGCCATTTTCTAATGCAAGGTTTAGGTAGCTTAATGCCTGAGCTTCATTTACTAATAAATCTTTTGCTGTTAAGCTAGTATGAAAAAATTTACTATCATCTTTTACAAAGCGGTATAGTTTATAATAGCCATAGTAACCATCTGGTGAGCCTGCATTTGCTAACTTCTGGTATAAAAGGCTGGCTTCCTGTAGTTCTTTTACACTCTCTTTATTAGAGTGTAAAAAGTTTCTTGCACATAGTAAATCTGCTAACTCTTTACTGGCTTTTAATACTCCACGGTTTGAAGCAAAGCGGAAGTTTTCTAAGATTTCCTGCTGTTTTTTCTCTTCTAATTCGCCAAAGCTTACCTGCAGGCTGGATAGGGCTTTTATACCCCTTTCATAATATTCCTGACTGGTATCATCGCCCTGGCGAATTTCTGGATATTTATATAAACTTTCCGGGCTTAGGTTAGGAAAAATTACTCCACCTTTAAAGCCCATTTTATTGATTAAATATTTCTTTTTATCTACATGGCTTAACTTTTCAAATGAGGCTTTTTCTTCTGCACTCCATTTCATTCCATTATTAGCTTCATATTTAAAAGATTTGATATCATCTAATGTTCTGTAAATTTTTCTTTCTTTTATGCTTTTGTCCCATTTATATTCAAGCATTTTATCTGTATATTTATCTATCCTGGTTATATCGTAAATATCAAAGATTATTTTTGTCATATTACACCTCTTAATTTTCACTATCTATTGTTGATTTAAACCATTGTTCATCATATATTAAGGAACCCAGTAATAAAGGGATTTCTTTATTATCATCATCAAGAGATGTTAAAGAACCTTTTCCTTTCTTATTTGTTTTTTTACTTTGCTTTCCATTTTGTGGTTCTTCCTGTGTATGGTAAAATTTATAATTACTTTCGCCAAAACGCTTTAGCTGGATTACAAAATCTTTCATTAAAAAATTATCTGTCTGCACATAATAATTATTATTGATTGGCTCACTTGCTTCATTCGGCTTTTCTTTTACCTGATGTATAACTCCTGTTCCTAAGGACATACCCACTGTTGATAATATTGATGATGCTGTATCATATAATTTTTTCAATTCATTGCTACAATTATTATGCACCCAGGATAACTGGTATAAGTAATTTATAATATTACAGTATGATAGAATATATTTACCCATCTTTTTATCAACATCTGTTACTGATATATTATCAATATAATCTATCATAATTTCTATAAAACTTCTACTTACAACTTTATTATCCTGCACAAATATTCCAGAGCTTGTCCCTTTAATAAAGCAACTGTTATCAAAATGAGCACCACCTACTACCATAGCCCTAAAATCTGACATAATAAAATTTTGGTTTATTTGAATAGGGATAGTAAAATAGCCTTTTTCTTGATTCCAATAAGCACCTGGAATATTTTGCCGTTTATTAACATAATTAAATATAAGCATATCCCTATCTAATATTGCTTTTTTAACATCTATTGTTGGATAAATCTGGTCAATAACAATACCAGATATTTCTTTAATAATGCCTTGTATAATACTCATACCATTTATATTTTTAACTAAGTTTTTCACTGCTGCTTTAAGTTGACTATAGCTAATATCATTTTTTGTAATCATATTTCTATTGCCTGACTTAAATATATCTGATAATCTACCTGCAATATTATTTTGTATACTATTCTTTACTTCTTTTCCAACATTACCTGCAGCTTTATAAAATTTAATTTTTTTATTATATTCTGATGCCATCCTATTAAAAGCATGATATGTTACAGCAGATTTATTAACATTATCACTTGCACTTGATGTAATACCAATGAGTGCTCCTGACATATCCATAGAATTCATATATGTATATAGTTTTAATAATACATTTTTTAATGGTTTAGATTTAGTTACTGCACCACCTATAACAAGAGCTTCATTTACTACTGGTTTTGATAATTTTGGTTCATATTCCAAAAATTTTTCTTCCAAAAAGTCTAAAACTATATTTTTTAAATCTTCTTTATCACTTTGATGGGCTGATAAATATTCCATACTATTATTTTGTATTTCATTTGCTGTTTCTACTTCATTTTCTATTGCAGTTTCTGTTTGCAAACTAAAAAATTCTGATAATAATGTAATAAATTTTAAGTTAGTATATATTTTTTTAGAATATCGGTCAATATTATCTATATTAAGTTGTTTAATATGTTCAATTTTCTCCGTATCAGATGAAAACTTTTCACCATCTATTATAATGGAATCAAAATAATAAATCATATCAATAGTAGTTCTTTCTATTACAGCTTGTAATAATATTGCCAATAAATGTAAAGATGCATCTTTTTTATTTATATACATATAATAATTATAAATTACAGCACAGACTTTTTTAAAATCTTCATATTTAAAAACTCTTTCAATAGTAGAAATATTTAATGGTAAAAGGTCTTTTATTTCAGCACAAATATAGTCATAAATATAGTATTCTACTAAATCTATATCATCATCAGTAAAAATAGTTTGATAAGGACTATTTTTAATTATATCTACTAAACATTCTTTTATATCTTCTAAATCATTATTAAATAAACCTGCACGAAAATATTCTGCATCTGATTTAATTTTCTGTAATTTTGCGTTGTAATCTAAACTAAATTCTGCCTTAATCGCATCAATACATATTTGTTTTGCATAAAAAAACGTATTAACAACACGAGATAAACTAATGTTATTTTTATCCTCAGAATTATTACTATTCTTGAAATTATTTTCATTTTCTTGATAAAATTGTTCTACTCTTTCACATCGCTTGAAACATTCATCATCTATATGTTTTACTAACTCTTTATCTTTAACTGGGGAATAAAAACAGCTGCCTATTAACTGCAATTCTTCTATTATCATATTTAATTGTTTTATTTTATATGCATATTTATCTACTACAACTTCTCCACCAGATAAATATAATTTGATTTTATTTTCCTTTGCTTCTGATACTCTTTTTATCGCTTCTTGTATATCTTGGTCTGACTTATATTTTTCGCTGGCTGCTTCGTAATTAGATTTAAATGTATCACATATAGATAAAATATATTCTTTAGTAATATATCCTTCACCATCTATTAAAAAGCCACCATCTTCAAATTCATATTCAGTTATTTTAAAAAATAATTTAAGTGCATTTGAAAGCCTTCTATTTGTATCTGAAGTATCAAAAATTAAACTAAATCCATAAATACTATCTAAAAAATATTTATTAATATTTTTAAAGATTGTTTCATTATCTTTATCTATATTATCTAATAATGCTTCATAGTCTGTAGATATTTTATCTATTAAGTCTAATAATCTAGCTAAATAATTTGTTGTATATTCTTTAATATTTTTTTTATATATACCTCTAAAAAATACTATATTTTTACTATAATGATTATTACTTTTTAATTCCTGAAAAATATGCTGCTGGCTTCTATAAATATAATTATTTATATCATGACTATTTGATACAATTACACTATATTTAGATTCATTTTTATGGCTTTCCTTTAATATTTCATTAATTAGTGCAGAACTATAATTAGATGTTTGAATAAAAGTAAAAAAATTAGCTTTTAATAGTAAATTTTTTACATGGTTAAAATATGATGATGTTAATGAATTATTATCGCTTTGAGAAATTTGTGCAAAACTATCTGGATTAAGCTTTCCTGAATTATTTGGACGGACTAATATATTCATATATAACGATAAAGGATTATAATTAGTATCATTATTTTTAATATAAGATAATGCAGCATTATATAAATAAACATAATCTTTCCTTGAATAATATAAGTTATCATAATTTGCTGTATTACTACTCATTACACATGATACTTTATGAGAAAGACGACTATAAAAACTTTCTAACAGTGCACATTGAGTTTCTACTGTATGAATCTCATCGATTGTCTCTTGAATTTCTTTTATAAACATATATATATCAATGATAAGACATACAATACCTAAATATGGAATAAATTTCATACGCCTTGCAAAACTTAAGACAGATTTAAATGTTGTATTTGCTACTCCTTTTTTAATATCTGGCACCGCAAAAATCATATCTATAAATATTTCTACCATTTTTTTTACTAACATATTTTGAGTAACATATCTATCCACCTGTTTAAGCTGTTTCTCAAATTTTCCCATATCATTAGTAAATTGGGTTTGAAACCCTTCTGCACTATCTGATATATTCTGTAAAAAATTATAACAATAATTAAGCTCATGAACTTCTCTCAATTGCTTTAAAAAATCATTATAATTACTTAAATTTTCTTCAAAAATACGCTGTAAACCATCTTCTTTTAATAACTCTACTAATTCATGGGCTATTGCCCGTTTTTCATCATAACTTATAAATACATCTTGATGATAATTATCTAACTTCATTGACATATTTTGCTCGTTTATTTCATCTTCTAAATACCCTATGCCCTGCCTATAATTAATAGTATCTATATAGTAAGATGGTTTCTCATTTTTTTTATAACTAAAATCTGTATTATTCTTAGCTATATTAATAATATCACTACATTCTTTTACTTTACCCATAACTGCACCTAACCTATTATAAGCCTTAATTTTTCCATGCCTATACCTGTCTTAAAAACATTACCTGTAATAGAAAGATAATCTACATACTTATCATTACCAAATTCATCACTTACCATTCTGCCGTAATTTTCTGACATATCTATAAACCTGCCTAAACCATAAGGCTGTTTTTCTTTTGGCAGGCTTTTTAATAACTTGGATTTACCCTTTGGAACTAAAAGCACATATTCATATATTGTATAATGTATCACTACCGTTAAAAGCTTATATGTATAATGCTCCCTTGAATATTTTGATGAAAATATATCGTATATATATGACGGCACTCCCTCATCATCTTCTCCAAATTTTGCATAATCCAGCTCCAGTGGGTTATCTTCTGTTATTTCTGTTAACTCCACTATCTTATTAAACTTGGCTTTCTCGCGGTTTTCATAACTGCTGCTTATAATATGCACTTCTTTTGCATTTATCATACTGTATTTTAATGATAATATTGGCGAAGTTAAGGAAAGCTCTTCCTCGCTTTCTTTTTCTTCCCCACTGCCTGCCGGCACTGCTGTAAGCAGTTTCCATTTATTTGGCTTTGGTATGCACTGCAGCGGCACTCCCTTATCTGTCATTATCATACTAACATAATCCTGCATTACTGCCTTTTCACCATTTAACTTTTTAAGGCTCAGTGCTGCCGGCGGGATAACTGCTACCATAGTGCATGGCTGGGGAACACCTAATATATTATTACTGCAGCCACTTATTGGTGCATTGATTAAATCAGGCTCTAATATAAGCGGAACACCCTGACTTTTAAAAGGTTTGCCCTTATTAGCCTTTAACTGCACAGTGCCGCCATGGGGGCACATTAATACATCATCTTCTAATACTGGGCAAAGCTTGGCAGTTGATACTACACTGCTGCTTGATGAATTTTCCTGCTGCTCCTTTTTTTCCTGCTCTTGATTTAATATCTGCTCCGCTTCCTTACTCTTTACTTCTAATTTTATACCCAGACTACTCTCTAAGATTGAATAATCCCTTATCAAAAGTGTGTTATTACCTATAAACACTTTTAATACCTGACTTTCACTATCCTTATCGCCTATTAAGTAATATACTGGCTTGTTCCTGTCTAATTCACCATTTTTTAACTGACCAAACCATAAAGGCTCCTGCTCATTTTCAGATGAACCCTGCAGCTTGATACCCATAAAAAATATTGTGCCATTATTTACATCAAAATTATCTTTTTTTAACTTTTTAATATCAATAAGCTGGCCACTAAATGCAAATATCGTATCTTTCATATTCCTTACCATTATACTTGATGAAATGTATTTGATTTCTGCTTATCCAGCAGTTTATTTAAACTCTGACTGTAATATTTTATATTATCTGTATTACCTAAAAGCACCTGTTTATAACATTCATTTATTGACTGGTTGTATTCTTTATCTACCTGACCATAATTATATTTATGGTATATATATTCATATTCTTCATCTGGTATAAAAATAAAATATAAATACTTACCTAAAGTATAATTATTATATGGTTTCGAAGCATCTAACTCCTGCAGAGTTTCTGGTACATAATCATTTTCTGGTTTCATTATTTTTAACTGACCATTATCTACATAAATAAAATGAAATGTGCCTGTACAGTAACTATCTGCATCTTTTTGACATAGGTTATCAATATATTTTTTCAACTTAGTATATTGATTAAATAAAGATGAGATTAATTTGTCAGCTTCTTTTCTTACATCTACAGAAAATAAAATTTCAAAAAGATTTTGGTTTACTTTTAATGATAAAAAATTAGAAATATCCTTACTTTTTATATCATGTAAATTATAAAAATTAGCTCGCATCCAAAATTTCACAGCTTTTGCACCCTTAACCGTTAATAAATTTTTATCAACTAAAGACAGCCTATGGATTATTTCATTTGTTTGGTATATATAATTATATAATTTAGCATAAGTATCTGGAATAGTAACATAATCAAGATGAAATAAATACTGCTCTATCCCTATTTCATTTAATAATCTCTGAACCCACTGAGTGCAATTATTCTCTGTCAAATGATATTGATATTTAGGATTATTAATAGTATCACTTCTAGGAGTAATATTATGTGTTTCTAATAACTCTGTATATATTATATCTAATAAATAACGATACTTTTCATTTGATATTTCTAATGGACAAAATCCATATTGAAATATATGCTCTCCCCTAATACTTTTAAACATATATGCATTAGATGAATATGATGCTTCACTAATATATTGATTATTTTCAAATATTTTGCCATTTAGATAATCATATAAGATATTTCCTTTATTAGTATTTTTATCTTCTCCTGTTCCAAATCCAAAAAAACCTTCATCATTATTTTTATCCAAAATACTAGGATAAATAGACAGATACCATTCATTATTTTCTTTTATTAATTCACTTGGAGATTTATGTGTTAAGCTAATAAAAGTATGAGTTACACTATGAACACCAAATAATGCAGATAGTATATTACTATAATCAGTAAATTTATCATTATCATAAAGAATTGGGTCTGTATAAATTGTTACAAAATATGACATAATTACACTCTCATTAATCCATCTTTGATAAAAAAAACCAAAATATAAGCATAATCACAGATAAAAATGTATGAATAAACTGATATCTAGGATAATTTTTGTAATCTATTGTAGAACTTTTATATAAATAATAATTATAAAAAAATCCCCATAATATAATTGAAATATATGGTGGCAGCATAACAATCCAGAAAAAATATGCCATTAATGTTTCTTCAAATGAATAAGATTTAGTAGATAATAAAAATAATTTGTAAAATATTATAATAAAAATAATATAAGCAAAAAAATAACATAATAGTATAAATCTATTTTTTTTAACTATATTTGATGTAAGTATATACAATGCACATATAATGATTAAATCAAATATAAATATCAATATATATTCTGATACAGAATTTCCCATATATAAGTTTTTTATAATAACAAACATTAAAATAAAAAACAAACTTATAATAAATATTACAATAGGTAAAAAAACAGCAATTATATAACCAAAAAATGTATGTTTTTTATAAATATCTATAAATTTTGCAAAATTTTCTATTTTAATTTGTAATTTACTCAATACTTGCTTACCTGCCTTTTAATTTTAACAACTCTACATTATAAAATATTTTATTCCACTATTTACTATATCCGCACACATTATTTATTTCCTGTATATTATCTTCAAAATTGCTATAATAAAGTTTAGAACTTTCAGTATGCTGTTGTTTTAATAAATCTATTAGTATATCTTTATTTATATATTTACTCACTTACAACCTCCCCGCCTTTTACTGTTAAACCGTTGGAATCTATAAGCACTTCCACTCCACCTGCTTTCATTGTGATACTGTCTGTTGCTATATTTACTTCAGTATCTCCAACTGTTATTAAAGTAGAATTATCTGCACTAATAGAAACATCACTTTTAGCTGTAACAGAAAGGCTTTCTGATTCTATACTGCTTGATTTTTCACTTGAGACAGAAATTGTCTCTTTTACCATTGTAGACATACTTTTATTCACTGTCAAACTATATTCACCCTCTGTTGTAAGGGTGGTGTCCTTATTTACCTGCTCTACTAAACTGCCTTTTATTACTGTCGTGCTTTCCCCGTCTATATTTACAGTTTTATCTAATGTGATTTTTTCTTCTAAATTGCCGCCTATTATCACTTCCTTATTTTTACCCACATTTTCACTGCTGTCTATGGCTACATTTACTTTATTACTTGCCCCCACATTTAATGTGTTAGAAAGCCCCACTGCTGTATCCTTGCTTAAAGCTACCACTGTTAAATATTCGCCGCCTACATTCACATCTTTTACCCCTGCTATATTTTGAATGTGTGCCTGCAATATACTTTCTGTATGGGTGCCTGTTACTTTGCTGGTTTTATTGTTTAAGATTGTCTGGTCATAGTTATTCTGCACCAGTTCTTCATAGTCCTTTTCTGCTTTTAAATATATCTGCTCACTGCCTGGCAGGTTGCTCATAGTAAGCTCATTTCTGCCCTGCTCGCCCCTGCCTACTGTTTTTGCTGAAAGTGATGTTTTATGCTTAGATGATAGTATCTCACTTTGAATTAATGACGGGCTTGACATATTATATAAACTGCCAGTAATTACAGGTCTGTTTATATCGCCGTCTATATAAGATATTATTACTTCATCACCTACTCTTGGAACTGCTATAAAGCCAGAATTATTGCTTGCTGCAGGACTTGCATATCTTAAATAACAGCTGTGAGTATATTTATCTTTATTTACCATACTGTCATCATACATTCCCTGCACTGCCATAGATGAAATACGAACCCGCACCCTGCCGTATTCATCTACCACTATTGTATTTCTTTCGCTGTCTATATCTTCACTTTTGCCGATTACTACACCTAATGTTACACCAAAAACAAGCGGCTTATCTATATACTTCATTGTGTATGGCATAGTGTTCGGTATTAAACATAATTCATTGCTGTACATTGAATATAAGGCAGGCTCCTGCTCTAATATTCTGCCGCCCTGCTCACTTTTATCATGATAATAATGAACTATGCCTGTGATACGGTATGTGTTTTCTTCATCTGCATCTGTTACTGTTAATACATCATTAATATTTAAAGATAATATATTACTTTTTGCCTTAATCTTTGTTCGCTCTACATCTCTGCTTAATAAACTTAAAGTTGACTGAAACTGCAGACCATTTCTATATGCTCTCTCACTAAAACTTGCTGTACTTAAATCTTTATGTTCTGCATAAGCTGTTAATTTATCACGGTTATCTACTTCCCTTTTGCTCCAGTAATTCTGGCTTAAATATAATTCATCTAAATGGGGAATATTTACATTACTGCTGCTGAATATACTCCATAAACTGCCCATTGCCATACCACTTTCAATATAAGATATACACAGGCTTGATAAATAGTTATCGCTGGACGGGTTATAAGGATATATTACATGTTTAGAGATTTCTGACATATTAAGCTTGTTATTTTTTAAGTCAAAATCTGCTTTCTGCACAGAATCATAAAAATAAATGCCTTTTTCATTTTCCACAAAATATATACCGTAATTACTGCAAAGCCTTAGTAAAAAATCTAAATCACTTTCGTTATACTGGCTTATATATTCTTCCTGCTTAAAGCTGTTTTGAATACGGGAAAAATCAAAAGGAATACTTACCGGGCCTTTAGCATTTTCATAAATTATATGCAATACATCAAGCACACTTTTATTATTATATATTCTATAAGCTCTATTATAACTTAACCGCATAAGCTGGGAAGATATTATCATTCTGTAATAATACCTGTGCTCTTTTGTAAAATTGCTGGATAACTCTTTATCCCCTAAATACACAGCCTCTTTTACTATACCTTTAAAAAGTCTGGTTACTGTCTGCTTTTCTGCCATATTAGTATATGAGGGGTCGTTTAGATATACACGAACATTCATATCTAATATACCATAAATTCCATTACTTAATGGCTCATTAGATACCCCTTCATAATAGCATATACACTCTATATGGTATGGATAATCTAAACGCTCAGTTATCTTTGCTTCTGCTATCCTGAATTTATATGCAGGTACTTCCCTGCTTGTAAAAACTATTTCACTTATTACTTTCTCTGCTTTCATAACCATCACCATATTTTTTGATAATATATAAAATTTAATTTTATATAGATACTTCTCTTTATATTGAATCGATACTATTTACATTAATATAAATAAATCTTTTTATATATATTATTTTGTTGATTAAATATAATACAATAAATTAAAATATGTCAACAAAATTATTTTATGATTTATAAAGTTATGATTTAGAGAAAGTATTTAAAGAATTATCATATAGTTGATATATAGATTTAGTGATTTACCAATGATTTATAGAAAATAATATAAATTATTTGCAAGCTGATAATGAAAATAATATGTTTATGAACACATACCAGTTTATAACACTAATATTTTACTGCTTTTGTTGCAGGCTGGTATCTTGTACCTAATGAAACTAAGCTGGATATAGAAAAACCTGCATTTACAAGGCTTTCTTTTATACTTTTGCCAGAAGCATAAGTTGTTAATACTCCACCTGTTTCTAAAAGAGAATACAGCTTGCAGAACATATTATCGCTCCACATTTCGCTGTTGTGTTTTTTAGAAAATGGGTCAAAATATATAACATCAAACTTATGATTTAGTGAATAAATAAAATCTACAGCATCTTGAATATACAGTTCCATTGAAAAATTATCTGCCCTTTTATTATCCAAAAGACTGCGGACTACTTTATAACCATTTGCAGGCATTAAAATATGGGTATTTTTTACTATATTTATTAAAGTTGCATCTTTTTCAACAGATACTGCATGTATCCTGTTTGTAATACCGTTTTTTAATGCCTCATCAAATGTTACAGCCAGATTAAGACCTACACCGAAGCATATATCTAAAAGCCTTATATCTTTTTCTCTGGCTCTCTCTATTATACTTGTGCCGTTTACAAATTTATGCAGACTTTCAGTATATGCACCTACCGATTTTGTTTTGTAGGATTCATTATACTCCATACTGTAAAATGTATATGAGCCGTCACGGGTATTTATTATCTTCTTATTGCCGTATATACAGGCAGGCATATTCCTATTAAATATGGCTTTTCCCCTTTTTAGGCGGTCTTAAGTCTGGATAACCTGAAGGTGTATGAAAATCTTTCTTCATTCTGTTAAAATAGCCAAACTGTATTTCTGGACGCCTTTTTTTAATAAGTTTCATCATATTTTTTATGCCGTATATTTCATCCGGCTTTAACTGCAGACTTGAAAGTAAAAGCTCTGCATCTATATTTAAATTACGCATCTGTATTAAATCAACCTTATGATTTTCTACAAAATCAAGCAGTGCAGATGTTTCTGACGCTCTGTCATTTACACCCGGAAATGTTAATAAATTAAGCTGTAAAAATACCCCTGCCTGCTTAATTAATTCTACACTTTTTACCACATCTTGAAATTTATATGTGCGTGGGCGGTAATAAGCATTATATGTGCTTTCTATTACAGAATTTAAGCTGACTCTTACGCTGTCAACTCCAGCATCTAACACTTTTGCCACATTATCAGGTATAGAACAGTTAGAATTAAAGTTTACTGTTAAGTTTGGATTTTCTCTTTTTATAATCTTTACTGCTTTTGCAATATTATCTGCAGCAAGGCATGGGTCCCCCTCACAGCCCTGACCAAAACTTACAAGTGGGTCTTTGGCTTTCTCACCATGTAAAAGTGCCACTTCTGCAATTTCTTCAGCAGTTGGGGCAAAAGTTATCCTATCCTGCGGCGATGGGCAGCATTCTGAAGCCTGTAATGAAATACAGCCTACACAGGCACTGTTACATGCAGGGCTTGTTGGTATAGGACACTCCCACCTAGGATAAAACACATTTTTTGCAGCTGTACAGTGGTATTCTGTAGCACATTTCCTAAGCTGATTATAAAGTCTGTTTTCTGGAGAGTTTTTTATAAATTCATCTACCTGTTTATCAAAATTACATGAAAAGTCATAATTTTTAGGGTCCCACTTAGATATATTATCTACCTGTATTGCAGGCACTACAAAGTGGCCGTCAAGGTAACCTACAGCAGTATATGCAAAAAGCGGCATAGTGTAATCTTTAGTTTTCCTGTAAGCTGGTAAAAAAAGCCTTAAAAAACCAGGAGATAAAAATACACTTACTGCATAACCATCTTTAAACTCCACCATATTCGCCTTATTTTCATCATAAGCTACAGGATGAGTATGTGGCATAAAATAAAGCCTTGATGATTCTGGAAGCCTTATAAGCTCTGTTTCATAAGGAATAAAGTCATAAGGACCGCTGCGAACAGCCATTTTTAATTCTGGATGGTCAAATATTTCGCCTTTTTCATTAGCATATACTAGATTTGGGATTTTATACAAAACTGTTACCTCTATAATTTTTTATATATATAGCAAAAAAATTATTTTTTTTAAACATAAAAATTAAGTAAAATATATTGAACTTTATTTAAAAAAATAATATGATACCATAATTTAATGAATGGAGGTTTATAATGACTGATATTATTGATGTATTTGCAAGAGAAATTATTGATTCCAGAGGCAACCCTACTATTGAAGTAGAAGTTACTACAAGCGGTGGTGTTGTAGGCAGAGCTGCTGTACCATCTGGTGCTTCTACTGGTAAATTTGAAGCAGTAGAACTTAGAGACGGCGATAAATCACGCTATCTTGGTAAAGGTGTACAGACTGCAGTTAAAAATGTTAATGACATTATCTGCCAGGAATTAGAAGGTATAGATGTTTGCGAACAAAAACTTATTGATGAAGTGCTTTTACAGCTTGACGGCACTGATAATAAATCAAAACTTGGTGCAAATGCAATATTAGGCGTTTCTATGGCTTGTGCAAAAGCTGCAGCTGATTCATGCGGGCTTCCATTGTACCGCTATTTAGGCGGCGTATTCGCTCACACATTACCTGTACCTATGATGAATATTTTAAACGGCGGAAAACACGCTGATAATAATGTAGATATTCAAGAATTTATGGTTATGCCGGCAGGTGCAGGCTCTTTTAAAGAAGCATTAAGAATGGGCGCTGAAACTTTCCATGCTCTTAAAAAAGTGCTCCATGATAAAGGCTTAAATACTGCTGTTGGTGATGAAGGCGGCTTTGCTCCTAACCTTAAATCAAACGAAGAAGCTCTTGAAGTTATTATAAAAGCAATAGAAACTGCAGGATATAAACCTGGCGATGATATTATGATTGCCCTTGATGTTGCTTCAAGCGAACTTTATAAAGACGGCTTCTACTACTTAAATGCTGAAAGCTCTCCTAAAAAAACAGCTGAAGAAATGATTGAATACTATACTTATCTTACAAGCAAATACCCTATTATATCAATAGAAGACGGACTTGATGAAGAAGACTGGAACGGCTGGAAAAAATTAACTGATGCTCTTGGCAAAAAAGTACAGCTTGTAGGCGATGATTTATTTGTTACAAATACTCGCAGATTAGTGCAGGGTATTGACCAAAAAGTTGGTAATGCTATACTTGTAAAAGTTAACCAAATAGGCACTATTACTGAAACTTTAGATGCAGTAGAAACTGCAAAAAGAGCAGGATATACAGCAATCATCTCTCACAGGTCTGGCGAAACAGAAGACACTACTATTGCTGATTTAGCAGTAGCTACAAATGCTGGACAGATTAAAACTGGTGCTCCATCAAGAACTGACAGAGTAGCTAAATATAACCAGCTTTTAAGAATTGAAGAAGATTTACTTGATTCTTCTGATTATCTTGGAAAAGCAGCTTTTTACAACTTAAGATAATAAAATAAGGGGTTTGCTAAAACAAACCCCTTTTAAGATTGTCGAAAAAATACATTTTTTCGACAATTTACTATAATAAAATATACAATTAAAACTAATCAAAACAATATAAGCATTATCCACACTACTTATCAGCAAATGTTTCAAAAGCCTTTTTAAAGCCGTTATCACTCACAAACTGCATTATATCACCAACATCTTTTAATGTGATTCTTGGCGAATCTTTCTCCCTGTTCATAAGCCAGTATTGGATAATAGACATATTCGCTTCTACAAGGTATTCAAGCAGATATTCAAACTTGCTGACTCTTACAGTATTATCTGGATTAATATGTTTTCTGTAAGCATCTTTAATAATGTTTTTCATGCGGGATTTAAAACGCGGGTCGCCATTTTCACCATTTAATATGCGAATAAATTCACTGTGCTCTAAAAAATTATCCTGCATATCTTCATAAGCTGCCTCATCTGGAGCATCTACCAAACCAAAGTAAACTTTTACATTAAAATCTACTCGTTTTGCAAAGTCATCAAGAAGCTCCTGCTCTGTTTTCTGCAGTAAATCATATATACTTTTATAATATAAGTAAAAAGTGCCACGATTAAAACCTGCTAAATCTGCCACCTCTTTAATAGTTATTGTTTCAATTTTTCTTTCTGCATATAATGCAAAAAATGCTTTTTTAAACCTGTCTTTTGTTTCCTGCGACCTGTACCTCTCTCTCATAAAACCTCCGTTATTTGTATTACTGCTCTGAAAATAACTCGCTTATAACATCTGCAGCTTTTTTGTTAAACAAGCTGAAATTATAAATCAACCTGCTGTTTGTATAAACTTTAAATGGTTCGCCTCTATTATTAACCCAAAAGAATACATTATCTACTGCAGGATTTTTATAATCAATCTCCCAGTAAATAATACCTGATAGGTGTTTATTCTGTGTTATTTTGCCCTGCGGCATCCCTTGCTCTATGCAGCCCTGTAAATCATCAATATTCACTACTGACTGCACACATTCTTTATTGTATGGAATAAGTTTATTTTCCATTAAATCATACTGATACACTAAGCCATCACCAGTATCTGAAAATATAAACTCTTTATCCTTTTCTTTTATGCTGGATAATTCAAATAATGCTGTTTTATCTAATACACCGTTACTTATAACTCCACGACATAAGTTATCTTCATTTTTAGAACATACAAGACTTTCCATATCTGTAAATGTACCAAAATCATAGGCTGGAACTTCTACCACAATAGAGTAAAGCTCTGAACCTATTGGAAAGTTAACAGTATCTTTTTCTTCAAGTGGAATAGAATTATCTATTCTGTATAGCGAAATACTGCCTGTTAAACTTTTTTTATTAATCTTCCTTATATATACAGGCGAATATAAACAGTTACTGCCAGTATCATTTTGACAGCTGTAATCGCTGTTAGTTCTATATATCACTAATGAACCGTCATCTTCATATAAGGCTTCAGAAGCACCATTTAAAAAACTGCTGAGTGATAAATGACCATAACCATGATTTGAAAATACTGCCAGTTCATCTAGTATTAATGAACTGTTATCTATTTTTAAAGACTTAATGCCGTCATACCCAAAATAATATGATACATTATCTGCATTGAAATAATCTTTTGGTGTGATAACCTGCATACTGACCAAACCATTACTTTCCTGACCGTATGATTGTAAAGATACTAAAAGGATAAATATAATCATCAAATACTTTTTCATAACTGCACTCATAAAACATTAATAAAAATAATACATATTTTATTATAATCTTCTTAAAAAATGTAAAAAAGAAAGTATTATTCTTATAAAAACATTGACAATTTTGCATAACAGACTTAACTGTATAATTAAGATATATGATTATTTATATATTTTCAATAGAAAATTAAAACACAGCAAGGAGATTATATGCAGTATATATCTTATGAAGAAAAATTAGCAAAACTTATTACACACCATTCCCTTAATTTAACAAAAGGCGATGTGGTGCAGATAAAAGCAGAAACATCAGCAGAACCTCTTGTAAAAGCAATGTATAAAGAAATTATTAAACTTGGTGCATATCCATTTTTAAGGCTTTTTATTCCAGAAAGTCAGGAATATATGGCAAAATATGCAAGCCAGGAACAGCTTACTTATCTGCCTGAGTTTGATATTAAACAGGCTGAAATTATGACTGCTTATATATATATTGATTCTACTATCAATACTAAATCTCTTACAAATGCAGACCACAGCAAAATTGCTTTAATGAGAAAAACGGCTCTGCCTGTTAGAGAGATTATGAATAAAAGAGAGTTAGAAGGAAAATTCCGCTGGTCATTATGCCCATACCCTAACCAGTCTATGGCTCAAGATGCTGAAATGTCCCTTGATGAATATACAGCTTTCGTTTATGAAGCCTGCAAATTAAATGAAGATGACCCTATTGCTGCATGGAAAAAAGTAGAAGCAGAACAGGAAGCTATCGCAAACAGAATGAACGGCACTAAATGGCTGCATATTAAAGGAAAAGATACCGACTTAAAACTAAAAGTAGAAGGGAGAAAGTGGGAAAACTGCTGCGGATACAGAAATATGCCAGACGGCGAAGTATTTACAAGCCCAGTAGAAGACAGTGCAGAAGGCACTATATTATTTGATATCCCTACAACATATAATGGTGTGGAAGCAAAAAATGTTTTCTTAAGGTTTGAAAAAGGAAAAGTAGTAGAAGCCCGTGCTGAAAAAGGACAGGATTTCTTACATAAAATGCTTGATATGGACGATGGCTCCCGCTTTGCTGGGGAAATAGCTTTCGGACTAAATGATAATATCCAAATCCCTACAAAAAATATACTCTTTGATGAAAAAATAGGTAAATCAATGCACTTAGCAATAGGAGCAAGTTATCAGGAAGTTGGCGGTAAAAATATTTCTGCACTGCACTGGGACTTAATAAAAGATATGAAAAACGGCGGAACAGTAGAAGCTGACGGCGTGCTTGTATATAAAGACGGCAAACATATTTTATAAAATAAAAATATTTCCCGCATATAAAAACCCCGCTTAAAGTAAACATAAGCGGGGATTTTCATTTATGATTAATTTATAATGAGCTTATTTTAAAGCCTGAGCTGTTGCAACAGCTACTGCAACAGTTGCACCAACCATAGGGTTATTACCCATACCTAAAAATCCCATCATTTCAACATGGGCTGGCACTGATGATGAACCTGCAAACTGTGCATCAGAATGCATTCTCCCCATAGTATCAGTCATACCATAAGATGCTGGACCTGCAGCCATATTATCTGGGTGCAGAGTTCTGCCTGTACCGCCGCCTGAAGCTACTGAAAAATATTTTTTATTCTGTTCGTTACATTCTTTTTTATATGTGCCTGCAACTGGGTGCTGAAAGCGAGTAGGGTTTGTAGAGTTACCAGTAATAGATACATCTACTCCTTCTAAGTGCATTATTGCAACCCCTTCCCTTACATCATCTGCACCGTAGCAGCGAACATTAGCACGCTCACCATTAGAGTAGGCTTTTTCTCTAACTACTTTTACTTCACCTGTTGCATAGTCAAACTGTGTCTGAACATAAGTAAAGCCATTAATGCGGGAAATAATTTGTGCTGCATCTTTTCCAAGACCATTCAATATAACTCTTAATGGAGTTTTTCTTGCTTTATTGGCATTTTTAACAATACCTATTGCACCTTCTGCTGCTGCAAATGATTCATGACCTGCTAAAAATGCAAAACATTTTGTTTCATCTCTTAAAAGCATAGCACCAAGATTGCCATGACCTAAGCCTACTTTCCTGTCTTCTGCAACAGAGCCAGGAATACAGAAAGCCTGTAAGCCAATACCAATATTTTCAGCTGCTTCTGCTGCTGTTTTTGAGCCTTTTTTAATCGCAATAGCTGCACCGCATGTATATGCCCAGCAAGCATTTTCAAAGGCAATAGGCTGAATTTCTTTTACCATATTATATGGATTAAAACCTTTTTCTTCACATATTTTAAGAGCTTCTTCACAGCTTGATATGCCATATTCTTTTAAAGCTGCATTAACTTTATCTATACGCCTTTCATAACTTTCAAATAATGCCATAATTACACTCCTTATTATTATTCATGACGCGGGTCAATATATTTTACCGCATCGTTAAACCTGCCATAAACACCTTTTGCCTTGTTTAAAGCATCTTCAGCAGGAGTGCCTTTTTTAATTGCATCCATCATTTTACCAAGGTTTACAAATTCATAACCGATAATTTCATTATCTGCATCAACTGCAACTCTTGTAATATAACCTTCTGCCATTTCTAAATATCTAGCACCTTTTGCTTTTGTACCAAACATTGTACCAACCTGGCTTCTTAAACCTTTACCTAAATCTTCTAAGCTGGCACCTATTGGCAGACCGCCTTCAGAAAATGCAGTCTGAGACCTGCCGTATACAATTTGCAGGAAAAGTTCACGCATAGCAACATTTATTGCATCACATACTAAGTCAGTATTTAATGCTTCTAAAATAGTTTTACCCGGCAGAATTTCTGATGCCATAGCCGCAGAATGTGTCATACCTGAACAGCCTAATGTTTCCACAAGTGCTTCTTCAATAATACCATCTTTAACATTTAAAGTTAATTTACATGCACCCTGCTGTGGAGCACACCAGCCTACTCCGTGAGTAAGCCCGCTGATATCTTTAATTTCTTTTGCCTGAACCCATTTACCTTCCTGTGGTATTGGTGCAGGGCCATGATATGCACCTTTTGCAATTGGACACATATGCTCTACTTCAGTAGAATAAATCATATTCCTACCTCCCTTATATTTTTGCACTTTATTATTGCATTTATTTTGCTATAAACCCACGAATACCTACATTTATCCTGGCAAACCCATTACCTAGATGATTAGAACCAGGCAGAGTATCTGTTAATGATTCAAACCCACCGCCTGCTTCTATAAATATAGATAAATTATTTAAACTGAAAATATCAGCACCTAAACCAGCATATACTTCATAAGAATATGGTGCTTCAAACAACTGACTGCCCTCTGTTCCGACAAAAGCAAAACCGCCGGCAATAAACCCATAAGGAATAACAAAAATATTATTTTTTCTATAATCTGTAGATAAGCCAAAAGTGATTTTTTCTGTAATGCCAAAATAACCTGTTGAATTTTCACTATTAAAAATATTTTTACCATATCCATCTATTGATATTAAATTACGCATTTCAAAAGATGAATTATTAAATATTGATACTCCAAACTCACCATAGCCGCCGCTTTTAGTACTGGTTAATGATACACCGCCGCCAAATGATAAATTTGCAGCAAAAGAAAATACAGGAATTAAAAGGATAAACAAAACAAAAAAGACCTTTTTCATAAAACACCTATTTTATTAGACAGTATTTTGTTACATTTATATAATATCTTATCATAATCTACTTTGTTGTCAATGAATAATAAAAATATTTAATTTTTTTATAATATTTGCTTGACAAAGCCTTTAAATATTGCTATCTTTTCACTCTACAATAATTATGATTAATTTTTTGAGGTGTTAGAGTGGCACATACATTGTCAGCTTTAAAACGTATTCGTCAGTCAGAAAAAAGAAGACTGATTAACAAATCTAATAAATCAGCTATGAAAACATATATTAAAAAATATATGAAAGCATTAGAAACAGGTGCTGATAATACTGAAGCATTATTAAAACAAGCTGTAAGCGTTATTTACAAAACTGCACGCAAAGGTGCAATCCATCAAAAACAAGCTTCTCGTAAAGTTTCACGCCTTACTATGAAGTTTAACAAAGCACAAGCAGTTAACAAGTAGTTTTAAAAACATATAATAATTGTACCACCTTTTATTATTGTGTTTTTATTTATATAATGCTGTCCTTATTTTTTGTATGAAGGGGAGTAGCCCAAATTTGTTTGGATAAAGTCAACAATCTCGTGTTATTTATAACACTGGCTTTATCATTGGTTTAAGAAATCATTGGCAAGACCTTCGGCATATTACATGCCGAAGGTCTTTTTTTTATATGTGCAAAAAAATAAAAAGGAGAAAAATATGAAAAATTGGATGCCAATTATTATCGCAGTAATAGCAACAATTCCTGGGTTTATGCTTAGAGTGCTTGGTATTGAACTACACCCTATTGTTATGACATTAATTACTGCTGTTGCTATCTTTTCAGCATCATTTATCTTAACTTGGGCCTGCGAAGTTATGCAGCTTGATATTCCACAGGCTGTTGCTGTCGCTCTTGTTGCATTAATTGCAGTACTGCCAGAATATGCTGTTGATATGTATTTTACATGGATGGCAGGTCAAGACCCACAAGGTGAATATGTTCACTATGCTGTTGCAAATATGACTGGTGCAAACAGGCTTCTTATTGGTGTAGGCTGGTCTGTAATTATTTTAATATTTGCAATAAAATTCAGAAAAAAAGTTGTGCTTGAATCTACTCACAAAACTGAACTTTTCTTTTTAATGCTTGCTACATTATATGCAATAACTATTCCTTTAAAAGGCACATTAAATCTTTTTGATACAGTTGTTTTAATAGGTATATTTATATGGTATATCACTATCATTATTAGAAAACCAGTTGAAGAAGAAGAAATAGAAGGCCCTGCAAAAACTATTGCTGACCTTCCAAAACAAAAAAGACTTACTGTAACATGGGGACTTTTCTTTGTAGCCGCTATAGTTATTTTTGCAGATGCAGAATTATTTAGTGAAAGCCTTGTAGCAAGTGGTAAACTGCTTGGTGTAAATGAATTTTTACTTGTACAGTGGCTTGCCCCTATTGCTTCAGAAGCTCCAGAATTTATTGTAGCTATCACTTTTGCTCTCCGCGGAAGTGCAGGCCTTGCTCTTGGAAGCCTTGTATCTTCTAAATTAAACCAATGGACACTGCTTGTTGGTATGATACCACTTGTTTACAGCATTTCTTATTCTACTGCAGACCACCCACATGATACTGGCTTTTTTTCTACTGTTATGCCCCTTGCAACTATGCAAATGCATGAACTGCTTTTAACTGCTGCTCAGTCTGCTTTTGCTATTGCATTAATTGCAGGACTTGTTGCTGGTAAAAGAGAAGCACTTGCACTGCTTATATTATTTATGGCACAATTTTTATCACCATTTTATGATAAACTGCTTCCTGCATATATTCCAAATGCAACACCGCATGACACAGTACTTATAACTTTCAGTGTTATTTATGTTGTATTTACAATCATACTTGTTGTTATGCATCCAAAAAGATTTGTATCTATTATAAAAGGATATAAAACAGGCGTATAAAAATAAAGGGCGGTATAAACCGCCCTTTTATATTCAGCTTATTATTTTGTTTCTTCTATAAAGTCATCATCAGTTAAGCCCCATTCTTTTTTAAGAAGATTGCGAACTAATGTGCTAGGTGCTGCAACTTTATATCCTTCATATCTGTAATTTTCTGCAATCCATTTATTTGCATTATATGCTGTAAAACAGGAAAAAACTGATATAAATAAAAGTAAAAATACAGAACTTGCAAGGAAAAATTCAAGCACATCTTTATAATCAATATCTAATAAATAATATATCTGCATCATAAATGATGGAGAAGCCTGCACTTGAGATGTACCGTAAGGATACATACTTGCAAAAGATGAGCTGAATATTGAAAAACATACAATACCTAAAAATAATAATAAACTTGCTATAAGCATTATAAATCCAGAACGATTTAGTTTATTTTTAAATAATGTTATACCAAATATTGGTGCTGTAATAAGTAAAAACCAATTGATGCCGTGGTTTATTTTTTTTACATTTCCTGTTTCTTCGTTTCGTAATTCAATTGTCATAAAATGCTCCATTTTTTATATTTCTTTTGTATCTATATGCTATGTCGCAAGTATAACAAAAATGGTTACAATGACAATATAAGAAAATAAAAGATTGACAGATATAATATCTTCTTTTATCCTAATGTATTATGTAATTGAGAGTATAATTATGGATACTATTAATATTACTACAAAAGCAAGATTTGATATTATAGATATTACATCTCAAATACAGTCATGTATCACAAAATCTAATGTTAAAAGTGGTATTGCTGTTATTTTCATTCCTCACACTACAGCAGGCATATCTATTAACGAAAATGCAGACCCTGATGTTGTATATGACTTAAAAAACATATTTAATAATATGATACCTGAGCATAATCATTACAGACACAGCGAAGGTAATTCTCAGGCACATGCCCTTTCTACCTTAACTTCACCCAGCTTGACAGTTATTATTGAAAATGGAAAAATTGTTCTTGGAACATGGCAGAATATATATTTTATGGAATATGACGGACCTAGAAACAGAAAGGCACATATTCAAATAATAGATAAAGGAGAATAATATGAGTAATTTAAGTGATGATTTAAAAAGAGCCTTTTTATTTGGCGTGGGTGCTATTGCAAAAACAACTGAAAAATCAAAAGAATTAATTGATGAATTAATTGAAAAAGGTGCTATTACTGTTGAACAGGGAAAAAGTTTAAATGAAGAATTAAAACATAACCTGCAGGAAAAAATTCTTGAAAAAGAAAGAGAATTAAATTCTGACCTTATAAGCCAGATTAAAGATATGAAAAACTTATCTGATGAAGATATTCAAATATTAAAAGATAAAATAGCAGAAGTAGAAAAAGAAAAAAATGAAAAGTAAGTATAATGAAAGGACTCGTCTGCGTGAAATATTAGCGATTGTTAGAAAGCATAATATTATTACAGGTATTACCCCTGAAAAATTACGCAGTGTATTAGAAGATTTAGGTCCAACATATATTAAAATGGGGCAGATAATGTCTATGCAGACAGATGCTCTGCCCCCTGCATTTTTAAAAGAATTAGAAAAGCTAAGAACTGATGTTCCACCTATGAATGATGAAGATTTACGCTTTATCATTCAAGAAACATATAATAAAGATATTTCTGAGCTTTTTGATGATTTCAGCTATAAATCATTAGGCTCTGCATCTATCGCACAAGTTCATTCTGCAAAACTTAAAGAAAGCGGTACTCCTGTTGTATTAAAAATTCAAAGGCGTGATATATACAGGCGTATGGAGCAGGATATAAAACTTATGCGCCGTGTTGCAAATATGGTGCAGAAAGTAAAAAAAGAAACGGTTATTGATTTTGAAACAATCCTTGATGAACTTTGGAGAACTGCTCAAGAAGAAATGAATTTCCTTAAAGAAGCAGAAAATGCTGTTACATTTTATAATAACCATAAAGATGTACAGTATGCTACATGTCCAAAAGTATATACTGAACTAAGTTCTGAAAAAATACTTGTTATGGAATATGTGGAAGGCTTTTTTATTGATAATGAAAAAGCAATCACTGAAGGCGGATACGATAAAAAAGAAATAGCTGCAAAACTGGCTGAAGATTATATATCACAGGTTATTGATTATGGATTTTTCCATGCAGACCCACATCCTGGTAATATTAAAATACGAAACGGTCAGATTGTGTGGATAGATTTAGGCATGATGGGTACATTAAGCCCTAGAGACAGAGGGCTTATTGCTGATTTAATTACATCAGTTGCAAAGCATGATACAAGCAGAATAAAAGATATTGCTTTAACTCTTGGCAACCCGTCAAAGGATATTGACCATGTAAGGCTTTATTCTGATATTGACTTGTTTCTTAATAAATACGGTACAATGGATTTAGGAAATATGAGCCTTGCAAGTATTGTCAGCGAACTGCTGGAAATACTTAGGACTCATCAGATACAAGTCCCTTCTACTATTTCTATGCTTGCCCGCGGTATTATGACACTAGAAGGTGTTATTGCATTTTTAAACCCAGATATAAATGTGATAGATATTACTGCAACACATATAAAAAACAGCAAAAACCCAGTAGAAGAATTTACAAAAAAAATCCAGAAAGCAGTAATGGAATTAAGCGGAAGTTTAGAAAAACTTGCATTAATCCCTGGATTTACAATAGACATTCTGCAAATGATAGCAAAAGGACAGGTAAAAGTTAATTCTGAACTGCAGATATCAGAAAATGCTCAGTCGTTTATAGATAGAATGTTAAGCAGAATAATACTTGCTTTAATAACTGTTGCCATAATAATAGGCTCAAGCCTTATAGCAATGGTAGATGTTCAGCCTGTAATATTTAACCTGCCGCTTTTTACAACTATAGGATATATTGCAGCAGGCTTTTTAACTATCTCACTTTTCCGTGGAAAATTTAAGTAGAATATTTATAATGTTTCCACTTCATCTATTATAGCCTGTGGAACTCTTACAGGCTTATTTTTTACTGCATCATATACTGCATGAGTAGTTTTTGCTGTTGCATATATGGTGCCCTTTCCATCATGAATTTCATATTCAAATGTAAATAATGCACCTTTTGCACTGGAAAGCCACAGTTTAACAAATGCTTTATCTTCTAATTTTAAAAACTTTTTATAATGAACTTCTGCACTTGTCAAAATAAACCACATTTTATTTTCTATACTGTTATGAAAAATATCTGCATAGCAGTTTGTCCGTGCTATTTCGCAGTAGCTTAAATAAACAGAATTATTTACATGACCATAACCGTCTAAATCATTAAATCTTATCTGTATTTCTATTTCTTTTGCCATATTTTTCACCCCTTTTTATTTTTTCCTATAATATCAAATTATAAACAAAGTTACAAGAATATATAAAATAAAAAAATAAAAAATTATTGTTGATAAAATTAAGATTATATAATAACATTACTCTGATATTTTACTTTCCAGGAGAATAATTGTGGAACATATTAATGTTGGTTTTTTATCTATTTTACCACCGATTATTGCAATCGTTTTAGCCTTAAAATCTAAAGATGTTGTATCTTCTTTGATTATAGGTATTTTATCAGGCACAGTTATCTATGTGTTTAATGCACCAGTTAAAGAAGGTGCGGCTGATGCATCATTTCTTCATAACCTTGTTCTTTCATTAGAATATATGTTTGTCATTATGGCAGATAAATTTGATGTAATGATGATTATATTTATGTGTGTACTTGGTGCATTAGTAGCAGTTGTTACTTTAGCAGGCGGTGCAAGAGCCTATGGACAGTGGGCTTCTAAAAAAGTAAAATCACCAGTTGGAGCAAAACTTGCTACTTCTATTTTAGGTATTGTTATCTTTATTGATGACTATTTTAACTGCTTAACTGTAGGAACTGTTATGCGACCAGTTACAGACCAGCATAAAATTTCCCGTGAAAAACTTGCATACCTTATAGATGCTATGGCTGCACCAATATGTATTATTGCCCCAATTTCTAGCTGGGCAGCTTCTATTTTAACTTATCTTCCAGAAGATGTGGATAGAATGCAGATGTTTTTAAATACTATTCCTTTTAACTTTTATGCTCTTTTAACAATTGTAATGGTACTTCTGCTTTCTATATGGAATTTAGACTTTGGACCAATGGCTAAATTTGAAAGACAGGCAAAACATAAAAAAACTATTGATGATGTTAAAACTCAAACTGCTCACTCTGATGATTTCTCTAACAGAAATATATCTGAAAAAGGTAAAGTTTATGACTTATTAATACCTATATTAGCATTAATATTATTTTCTATTTTAGCAATGCTTTACACTGGCGGATATTTTAGTGAAGATAAAACATTATTTCAGGCTTTTGGTGATACTGCTCCTACAAAATCACTTGTTTTAGGTGGCTTTGGTGCTGTTATAGTTGCTTTTATACTATTTCTGCCACGCAGAGTGCTTAACTTCCATGATTTTATGGATGGTATAGTTCTTGGTGTAAAATCAATGGTTACTGCATGTATGATACTTGCTTTCGCATGGACCATTAAAGGTGTCTGCGATGTTCTTTCTACTGGTGCTTATGTGAGCCATATAGTAGAAACATCAAATATGCCTGTAGTATTAATTCCTGCCATAGTGTTCCTTGTTGCTGCCCTTCTTTCTTTTTCAATAGGCACATCTTGGGGGACATTTGGTATATTAATACCTATTATACTTACAGTATCTGAAAGTGTTGCTCCAGAACTTCTGATTATAAACCTGGCGGCTACTCTTGCAGGCTCAGTTTTTGGTGACCACTGCTCACCTATTTCAGACACCACAATTCTTTCTTCTACAGGTGCTGCATGTAGACATATAGACCATGTTACAACCCAGATTCCTTATGCCACTATTGTTGCTGTTGTATCTTTTATTGGCTTTATTATTGCAGGCCTTACAAAAAGCTGGCTATTTTCATTTGGAGCTGCATTTATTCTGCTTATAATCTCACTTGTAATACTTCACAAAAGAAATTCAAAATTATATGGTGATGAATAATTATTTCTCACTATCAATAATATATTTTTATGAGCTTGCAGATTTCTGCAGGCTCAATTTTTTATAAGAGGTAATATGGAAAATATTTTAAATAAAGAAAAATCACTTTATCTTGCAAGACATGCACACAACCCTGTTCACTGGCAGCCTTGGAGCGATAAAGTATTTGAAATGGCAAAAGAATTAAATAAACCTGTATTTGTGAGCATCGGCTATTCTTCATGCCACTGGTGCAGAGTAATGGAAAAAGAATCATTTGAAGATGAAGAAACTGCAAAAATCTTAAATGAAAAATACATTCCTGTAAAAGTAGATAAAGATGAATACCCTGATGTTGATAAAGAATACCAGTTTTATATTCAGTCCACTGGTGATTCAGGCGGCTGGCCATTATCTGTTTTTTTAACACCAGATAAAGAGCCTTTTTATGCAGGCACTTATTTTCCAAAAGAAAAAAACAATGCTTCCCCTGCATTTAAAACTATACTTGAAAGCATAAGCAATGTTTTTCATAATAAATATGATGAAATAGAAAAAGTAATAAACACTAGAAAAGAATTTATTACATCATTTAATCAGGTAAATAAACTGCTTATACCAGAAGACAAAATAAAAGAATACAGAAAAAATGAATTTACTAAAATATTTGACCCTGTATATTTTGGATTTAGAGAAGGTGCAAAATTCCCGTATATTTCATCTATGATGTATCTGCTTGATAACTTTCAGGAAGAAGAATATGCTGCATTTTTAATTAATACTGCAGATAAAATATGTACAATGGGGCTTTCGGACCATCTTTTTGGCGGTTTTTTCAGATATACAGTAGATAGAATGTGGCAGATGCCTCATTTTGAAAAAATGCTTTCTGATAATGCTCAAATATCATCTTTTTTAATACAGCTTTACAGAAAAACTGGCAACAGACTTTATTTATATACAGCACAAAAAGCTATAGATTTTGTAATGTATGGCTCTTTAAGAACTGATTACGGTTATTTAGACAGCCTTGATGCTGATTCCCCTAATAATAACGGCGATTATGAAGAAGGATATTTTTATAAAGTAACTGATAGAGATTTTACTGTTTTAAGCGAAAAAGAGCTGAAAAACTTTCCTAATGAAGCGGGAGTTTATAATGGTGTGATATACCTTAAACATAAAGAATATATAAAAGCTGCTGCTCTTGATGTATCATTAAAAAAAGCAGCTGATAGAATAAGCACAATAAAAGCTCACCCAGAGCCTGATAATAAAGCAGTAAGCGGTCATAACTTTATGTTCTGCACTACCCTTTTAAATATGTATGAAGCAGAAAATGAGCCTTATGAACTTGAACAAGCACTTGCACTTTACCATAAACTCCGCCATTTAGTAGTTTATGACAGCAAAGTTTATAGAGGGCTTTATGCAGAAGAAGATGAAATAAATAAAGTTATGCAGGCAAACCCTGATAAAGAAAATAATACCTATTTAGAAGAATATATAATTAACCATAGAGTATTATCTGACCATGTATATTATCTTGAAGCTACATTAAAATTTTATGAAATAACTAATGAAAATGAATTTCTTTTAATTGCAAAAAACATTATAAAAGAAATAGAAAATACTTTTGTTGAAGATGGTATTCCATTTTTAGATACAAAACATAGAATAAAAGACAGCTTTGATGATGATAAGCCAAACCCTGTCGGATTATACCTGTATTTAATTAATAAGTACAGCCGTGACTTAAATATACAGGCTGATGAAAGGCTTATTGCTTATGCAGAAGATAGAGCAGCAAGGTTTCCAACAGGTCACCCTACAATGATTAGAGCATTAGAATTAATAAATAAATAATAAAAGAGGTTAAAATGAGTAATATTGTATTTGAAAAAGGCAATTTTAAAATCAAGCGTGCAGAAAAGGAAGATGCACTTACTATTTATGAGCTTATCAGAGGTATTGCAGAATACGAAAAAATGCTTGATGAAGTAGTAAACTCCCCAGAAATGATAAAAGAATGGCTTTTTGATAAAAAGACTGCAGAAACTTATATAGGGGAAGAAGACGGCAAACCAGTTGGCTTTATTTTATTTTTCCATAACTACTCTACTTTTGTTGGCAGAGCAGGAATATATGTGGAAGATTTATTTGTTATACCAGAAAAAAGAGGCAAAGGATATGGCAAACTTTTACTTGCTTTTGCTGCACATACTGCTGTTGAAAGAAACTGTGGCAGAATGGAATGGACCTGCCTTAACTGGAATAAACCATCACTTGATTTTTATGAAAGCATAGGTGCTGTTAAAATGACAGAATGGACAACTCACCGCCTTGCAGGTGATACCCTTTCTAACTTTGCAAAATGCTTAAAATAAGTATAAATTAATTAATTTATTTATATATCTAAACTTTACTAACATTATAAATGAATATAAAAAAACCACCAGTTTCTGCTGGTGGTTATTTTTATATAGATATTATATTTAATTCTTAACTATATCTATGGATTAATTTATCTAATATAGAAACTAAATCTTCCACATTTCTTTCAAGCTCTTCTACAAGTATGTTATTTTCTTCAAATTTATTGTTTTCTATATTATTCATAATTTGAGTACCTAAATCATGCACCCTTTTATGTATTGGTTCAATAGCTCTGAAATCTTTATCATCTCCATACTGGTCCATACCTTCATTATAATAAAATTTGCCAAAAGCACAAGTTAAGTGATTAGGAAGCTGTATAACATTTTTCATATAATTATTAACAAGCAGTCTTCTCATAAAAGCAATATGTGCTGTTTTTGCAGCAATAAATGAACCTGATTTTGATGCATATTTAATGCCTGTAAATTTAGTTTCAAGAGTATTTAAAGAAATCGCCATATCATTAAATGCTTTGAAAAGCTCTGCAATTTTATCAGTAACTTGTTGAGATTCTGAACTTATTTCTTCTAAATTAGAACCTATTTGATGAATAACTGAATTTTGTTCTTCTGAAGCTGCCATAATTTCACTGATAGACTGGTTTAAATCAAGACTTGATTTATATATATCTTGGAAATTATTAAATGACGAATCAATACCAGCTCTTTGGTCCATAAGCATTTTTGTAATAATATCCATTCTTGATGTAACTGTAGCAATACTTTTCTGCATATCACTGACTGTTTCACCTATCTGCTTAGTTGAGTTTGATGTTTTTTCTGCTAAGTTTCTAACTTCATCAGCAACAACTGCAAATCCGCGGCCAGCCTCCCCTGCTCTTGCTGCCTCAATAGCTGCATTTAATGCTAAAAGATTAGTTTGGTCAGAAATTTCATTAATAACTGCAATAACTATTGCAATCTGGTCTGCATTATCGTTTAAAATGTTTACTTCATTATTTAATTCTTTTATTGCAGTATCTATATTATCACTTACTTCTCTAGCTTTTTCCATCATAGAGCGGCCTTCATTTGTAAGCTCAACTGTTGTGTTTGATTTTTCATTGATAGTATGGGTATTAACTGTAATATTTTCTGTAGCAATAAGCATTTCACTTTGCACTGTATTAATTGATTGAGAAATTTCATTACTTTTCTTTACTAAATCATTTGTCGTCATAAGGTTTTGAGTAACAAATAACCCCTGCTTACCAGTAGTAGCCACTGTATCCAAAGTGCTTAAATAATCACTTTCTGTATTACACATATATTTATTTAGACTTTTATAAAAATGTTCCATATCAGGATGATGGTTTATATCTTCCTGAGATATACGCACTGAAATATCATTATTTTGATTTGCAATATTATCTATTAATCGCTCAGCAGAAGCAAACCCTTTTGTCTGCAATTGATAAACAAAAAAGTAACCTAAAACAATAACCGTTGCCATCAATGCATCAACTAATACTGGAAAATTAAAAAAGATAATCAATGGAAATAATATTAAAGAAATTATTGTTACAATTAAATATAGATATTTGACTTTCATAAGAAACTCCTAAGACAAACATTATCCAATTTTTTATAATAACACCACAAACCTCTTTTTGTAAACATATTTTTTGGACTAATGTAAAAAAATTATTTTTTCTTGACACTTTCTAATCTTTTTTTAAAAAAAGTAAAGTATAAATCTGATTTTTTTAATCAAAAATATAAATTATAATGCCAGAAGTAAACGCAGAAAACATTATTATGAAGTTAGCAAAAATAACACCTGTTATTAAATATATTAATTTTTCATAAATGGAAAAATCATATATATCCTTAATATATTTAAGAAAAATGTATGTTACATAAATAAATACAGATATTGATTCTGCAAGCATAAATAATATGATAAAGCCTGCTAAATAATCAAAATAATTGCCATAGAGAAGTTTTATTCCGCTTATCATAATAGCTGCAAAAGAAAGGAAAAAGGTTATAAAAAAATAAAATGACGAAAGCCATTCTTTTATACTATAATATTTATGATAAAGCATATTAATAATAATGCAGGGCAAAGTATTAACTATAAAAATAACTGCTGTTACCCTTATTGATACATTATGATATCCGCCCCACATATAAGACAAGATTAAAAAGGGAATAAAAGCTGTAGCTATTGATAAAATAAAAATTCTTAATACTCTATTTAAGGTAAAATCCATAATAACCTGCATTATAAAACATTAACTGCATTTTACTATATATTTTAAAAATATACAAATAAAAAATGGGGAGCATGCTCCCCAAAAATGTATTCACTATAAATAGTTAAGCAAGTCCTAAAACATTTTTCATATTATACATACCTTTTGGCTTATCAGCAAGCCATAAGGCTGCAGTAACTGCACCGCCTGCAAATGTTTTTCTTGAATGAGCTCTGTGAGTTATCTCTATCCTTTCCCCATTTCCAAAGAAAAATACAGTGTGGTCACCTGCTACATCGCCGCCCCTTAATGTTTGTATGCCTATTTCGTTTGGTTTACGCTCACCAATAATACCATGCCTTGCATATACTGCGTTTTCAGCTAAATTTAAGCCGGCACCCTCTGCTGCAGCTTCTGCCATTGCCATAGCTGTGCCGCTTGGTGCATCTTTTTTCATATTGTGGTGAGTTTCTACAAGCTCTATATCATAACCTTTTAAAAGTCTTGCAGCTTCTTTTATTAACTCTAATGCAACATTTACACCAAGGCTCATATTTGGAGCAAGCACTAAAGGAATTTTTTCTGATAATTTTTCTACTGCTTTTTTCTGCTCATCAGAAAAACCTGTGCTGCCAATAACTACAGGTTTACCTGCTTTTTCATACAAAGGCAGATTATTATAAGTAGGCTCTGCACCAGTAAAATCTATTATTACATCTGCATTTTTTGCACTTTCTAATATATCGTCAGTAATAACGGGACCACCTTTGCCGCAGCCTGCAATTTCATATAAATTCTGCCCTAAAGCATCGCTTCCTTTTCTGTCAACAGCACCTGCTGCCTCAGCATTTTCATTATTATATACTGCTTCTGCAATATTTTTACCCATTCTGCCCGCTGCACCTATAATACATATTTTTACAGCCATTTATATTTCTCCTTATTAATCTCTAACTATTTTTATATTAAGTTTTTCCATAATGGATTTTAATTTTTGAGTATTTTCTTTAGTCATTTCCACAAGTGGAAGTCTTATTTCATTTTCCACAAGTCCCATCATATAAGCTGCTTTTTTAGCAGGTATTGGATTTGTTTCAAAAAATACACCTTTGCATAAATCTAAAAGCTCATAGTGAAGTTTTCTGCCAAGCAGCATATCATTATCTAATACTGCATGACACATTTGAGACATTTTTTTAGGTGCTACATTTGCAACAACAGAAATAACACCTTTTGCGCCCATTGCCATCATAGGAAAAGTCAGTGAATCTTCTCCAGATATTACATCAAAACTTTCATCAGTATGCTGCAATATAGCTCCTGCCTGGTCAAGAGAACCGCTGGCTTCTTTAACACCTATTATATTTTTTACCTTAGATAAGCGGACAACTGTATCTGGCAGCATATTCACACCTGTTCTGCCTGGCACATTATATAAGACTATAGGTATATTTACCTGCTCAGCAATAGTTTTAAAATGCTGATATAAACCCTCCTGCGTAGGCTTATTATAGTATGGAGTGATAGATAGCACAGCGTCTGCACCTGATTTCTTAGCATGCTCTGTTAAGAAAACCGCTTCTTTAGTGCTGTTTGAGCCAGCACCTGCAATTACAGGTATTCTTTTTTTAGCCTGGTCTATAACTATTTCTATAACCCTGCAGTGTTCTTCATGGGAAAGTGTAGCAGATTCACCTGTTGTACCGCATGGAACGATAGCATCTGTGCCTTCTGCAATATGAAACTCTACAAGCTCTCTTAATGCTTTTTCATCAACTTCATTATTTTTAAATGGTGTAATAAGTGCAACTATACTGCCTTGAAACATAATATCCTCCGCTTAATAATTATATGCTTCTTCCTGTAAATTTCCTATATATACTCTGCGTCCTTCTCCTTGAAGATACACAGTGTTATCGTCATAATATACTGTAAGAGTTTTACCACCAGATATTAACAGACGAACAGGTCCTTTTACAAGTCCTTTTTTAATGGCAACTATGGCAGAAGCTGCACAGCCTGTTCCACATGCTAATGTTTCCCCTTCAACACCTCTTTCATAAGTTCTTATTTTTAATGAGTTTTCTCCAGTTACTTCTATAAAATTCACATTTGTGCCGTTTTCTGCAAAGTCTTTATTATATCTTATATCTCTGCCTAATGAAAATACATCAGTTTCTGCCACATTATCGCAAATTATAACAGCATGTGGAACGCCGGTATTAACTGAATGAATATCATATTCTCTGCCGCATGCAGTAACTTTTTTATCAAGCTCTAAACTGTGTGGTGCAGTAAGCATTGTTTTTACTTCATTATTTTCCATAATTTCTGCTTTAATAATACCTGCAAGAGTTTCAAATGCCATATTTCTGCCTGCAATATTTTCTAAATAAGCATATCTTGCAGCACATCTAGCACCATTACCACACATTTCTGCCACTGAGCCGTCTGAATTAAAAAACTGCCATTTAAAATCAACAGTATCAGAATTTTCTATAAAAATTAAACCGTCTGCACCAACAGATAAACCTCTTGCACAAACTTTTTCTATAAACTGTTTATTATATAATGATAAGTACTTACCATCTCTATTATCTATTATAATAAAATCATTGCCATTACCGCTCATTTTTGAAAATGTAATATTCATCTGCACTCCTAATTAAAATAATAAGAAAATGAATAACATATTTCTATGAATTTATCAATTAATTTTATAAGCATACATATAAAGCGCTTGATGAAACTTTTCCCCTGCTAAAAAATAAAAATCTCTCTCCCTTTCATTAACTTTTAAACAGCCTGCTTTTTCATACATTTCATAATCACAGTAATTATCTGTAAAAAGATAAATATTAAGTTTATTCTTTTCTTTCATATAAGTATGAAAATCATTTAATAATGCCTTACCATACCCTTTGCCCTGATATGAAGGATGGGTTATAAAAAGCACTAATTCTGCATTATATTTATTATCACTTTCATCTTTCATTTTATCAAGCTGTCTGTTATAAGCAAGCTGATATTTTAAAATACTTCTGCCATCTTTATAAAATATCATTATAAATATATATATAAAACACAGTAGTAAGTAAAAATATTTAAAAAAACTGCTTCTGCCATATTCATTTGCTGCTAAAAATGATATTAATTGATTATTTTCTTTAATTATTCTTCTATAATTTGTTTTATATAAAATATGGCATACATAAGCAGTGCATGATGCATAATACAATATCCTGCTTTTTATTTCCTTATCTAAATTCCAAACAATACCTACAAGATTAGATAGTTTGAAAAGATTTGAAAAACTATATTTTTCTATACACATGATACACCTGAAATATACATTATACTATAAACTCTAATAATATATTGAAATTTTATTTTATAAATGAATATATTGACTTTTTTTCTTTTTACTATATATTATATCCCCATGAGTAAAAATGCAAGTAATTCAAGCCTTGCTACAAATAAAAAGGCTTATCATGAATATGAAATTTTAACTGAGTATGAAGCAGGCATTGAGCTGCACGGTACAGAAGTAAAATCTATCCGTGCTGGCAAGATGAACTTAAAAGAATCTATTGTAAAAATAATGAAAAATGAAGTTTATCTTATTAACTGCCATGTTTCCCCTTATGAGCAGGGTAATATTTTTAATAGAGACCCACTCCGCACTAGGAAACTGCTCTTACACAGGAAAGAAATTAACCAGCTGATAGGCAAAGTGCAGGAAAAAGGGCTTACATTAGTTGCAACAAAAGCCTATTTAAAAGGCAGAAGAATAAAAATACAAGTAGCTCTTGCCAGAGGTAAAAAACTCTACGATAAAAGACAGACTATAAAAGATAAAGATATGAATAGAGAACTGGAAAGAGATTTTAAATTAAAATTTAAATAGTTTTCATTGCAGTATATACACTGTAATTTAATATATACAAGCGGATTTACTAAAACATGTAAATGAGCATTGTGAGTGAAAATACAACGCAGTATTGCGAAAAATTGTTACATATTAAGGGGGTGCTCGGTTTCGACAGGGGGCCGATATCCTCAAATGCATGTCAAGGCTGTCTGAGCCCTTGTAAAAACTCAGGCAAAAAAGTAAACGCTAACGACGAATTAGCTCTCGCTGCATAGTGTCAGCGACGCTCTTATGGACTGTCCGCCCATGACGGACTGTAAGGGTGTCAACTAATATGGGCTGGTATCTGCTTTGCTCTGTGGCAGGTATAAGACTTTAAGAGCTTTCCCCAAACTTACTTTGTCTGTGGAGGTGGGCGGGGGAGATTTAAGCACAGACTAAGCATGTAGTATTTGTGGACGTAAGCTTTTTGGACAGGGGTTCGATTCCCCTCACCTCCATAAATAAAAATAGGCACCTATGGTGCCTTTTTTTATTTATAAAGATAAGTACAGGGAATCGAACGGCAAATTTCGCTGAGCGAGTAGCGAAGAAAAGCAAACAGGATGTTTGCGACAGAAATTTGGCTGGACTTTTAATGAATTTTTAGGACAAAAATTTATTAAAAGCGATTCCCCTCACCATATACCAATACTATCCTTTTTTTATTTATAAAGATAAGTATTGGGAATCGAACGACATTAAACTTTTATTTAAAAATCCATCCATGGATTTTTAAAATCTCCGCATCTACGGGGAAACCCCTTGATGCTTGCTAAAGAAGCTTTATCCTAAAGCTTTGTTTCGCTGAGCGAGTAGCGAAGAAAAGCAAACAGGATGTTTGCGACAGAAATTTGGCTGGGTTTTTAATGAATTTTTAGGACAAAAATTTATTAAAAGCGATTTCCCTCACCATATATCTTATTCTTTCTTTATCAATAAGTTATCGGATTATTTTTTTGCTTTCCACAAGAATTTTATCAAAAGAATAAAATATCACTAAATGTTTTATAAAAATATGTAATCAAATTGAATAAGATATAGAAATAGTATTGGATATAATATAATATAATATAATATAATATAATATAATATAATATATATACATTGACTTATTTATAACATAGCAAATAAATATAGGAAATTATTATGTATAAGATAGAACAAAACAGTAGTAATTATATTTTACACTGCACAACTTTTAATATTCTTCAATTCTTCATTCATAGTTACTAATGTATTGCGGATATCTATATCGTTTTGCAGATTTAAGAAATATTTATCACTTACATTAAAATATCTTGCTAGTCGCAGGGATGTATCAACAGTGATTTTGCGTTTATCTTTTAATATATCCTGTATGCGAGATGTTGGAACATTTATATCTTTTGCTAATTTATATGCAGATATTCCTAATGGTTGCATAAATTCTTCTAGTAATATTTCACTTATTTTTGGTGTTTCTATTATATTTTCCATAGAATGCTCCTTAATGATAATCAACTATTTCCACATTATGTATGTGGTTATTATCCACAGTAAAACAAATCCTGTATTGGTCATTAATTCTAATACTATACTGCCCTGCTCTATCACCAGATAATTTTTCTAAATGGTTTGATGGTGGAACTTTTAAATCTTGTATATTTTCAGCATTATCCATCATTATTAGCTTTCTTAATGCTATCTTCTGAATTGCTGCTGGCAATTTTTTAGAAAACTGCTGGTTATATATCTGTTCTGTTTCCTTACACTTAAATGTTTTAATCATACTTATAATATACCTGTTATACATATACATGTCAAGCAGATATATTTTTTATATACGATATTTAATATATAAATCAAGGGAAACTTACCAAAAAAGTTTCTCAAGAATTTTCCAAAAATTTTGACAGAGGAAAAGCAAACTAAATGTTTGCGGCAGAAATTTGGCTGTTAAAAAAAATCAGCCTGCAAACTAAGAATTATATTTGATTTACAGGCTGTAATTATAAAGGGATAATTTATAAACTATCTAATCATCAATATACCCTTCTGGAAGGTGGTCGTTTCCTGGCACTTTATCTAAGAATAATGAAAGCAGTGCAGGAATTACAAACATAGTAAATACTGTAGCAAGAGCAAGACCGCCTAATATTACGCTTCCCATACCGCGATAAAGTTCACTTCCAGCACCAGGTGCTATAACCAGCGGAAGCATTCCAAAAAGTGATGTGGCTGTACTCATACTTATAGGGCGTATTCTTGTTTTTAATGCAAGTCTTACTGCAGCTTTACCGCTCATACCAAGTTTAATATAGTTTAATGACTGGTACACAATTAATATAGGGTTATTTACTACTGTTCCCACAAGCATAATAAAGCCAAGCATAGTAATAATATCAAGTGGCTGTTCTGCAATAAACAAGTCTGTTAATGCAAGCCCCATAAACCCGCCTGTTGCTGCAAGTGGAATAGAAAATAATATAATCAATGGGTACAAAAAGTTATTAAGCAGTGCTGCCATTAAGAAATATGTAATAATAACGGCTAATATAAAGTTGCCTGATAATGCATTTTTAGCACTTTCTAGTTTTGATGATGCACCGCTTGTAGATATAATAATACCGTTTAAAAGTCCTTCTGCGCGCATTGGCTCAATTACTTTATTCATAATGTTATCACGAAGTTCTTCCAACACCATACCTTTTTGCAGTGTGATTTTAAACTCAAAAGCTCTTTGTGAATTAAAACGCCTTATTCTTTCTACACCTAAAACTTCTTCTGCTTCAAATAAATTAGCAACAGGAACTGCAAGCCCTGTAGATGAATTTACTACAAACTCACTGACTTCTGTAGGGTTTGTTTCCATATTGCCAGTTTCTTTTTCTTCATAAGGTCCGCGGAGAGAAATATCAATAGTGCCTATTTCTGGGTCTTTAAACTCCCCTACTTTTCTGCCGTCTAAATAAACATCTACTGCGATACCTACTTCTTCAGTAGTAAGACCTGAAGCCATAATAGCTTCCCTGTCTGGGTTTAGCTGCACTTCTGGATATACTGGATTTGCTGACGGACTTATCTGCATCTGTACATCTGCCATTTCCTGATATATTCTTGACTGAATAAGCTGCACAATAGATATTAACTGGTCATAGCTCATATTACCAGATACATTCATTTTAAATTCATTACCCTGTCCGCCGCCCACTTTAAATAATGGTGATTGAGAAGTTGAGCCGCGAATACCTGGTATTTGGTTAACTATACCCTGCAGTAATGGTTTATAGTCCCCTGCACGCTGTTCGTCTGTACTTGTTAATATTGCCCTTACATTTGAACCGCCTACAAAACCGAATGTATTAATCCGTGGATAGCCGTTTAAATCCTGCTGCATATATGGCTCTAATTCTTTATAAAAGAAGTTACCAATATTTCTTCTTTCAGCAAGAGAAATACCTGGCGGCACAGTAAGTTTTGTTTCTATCATATTTTTATTGCCAAGAGGAAGATAGTCCATTTTAGGCATTAAAATATAAGCACTTATTAAAGATGCTACAGTTAAGCCAATTACAAATATTAACCTTGTGCTGACTTTTGCATTTATTTTATCAGAAATACCCACTGTAAAATTAACTACTTTTGAGCCGATATTTCCTATAGTTTCATTAAAATTCTGCACTTTACTATGAAATTTGGAATGAGAATTAAATTTAAACTTATCAGTTTTTTCATATATTACTTTTGTAGCAACAGGTATTACAAATACTGATGCAATAAGGCTTAAGCCAACAGAGGAGCTTACTGCTATTGCAATATCTCCAAAAAGCTGGCCAGCTTCTTCTCTGATAAATGCAACAGGTAAAAATACAGCTATTGTAGTAAGGGTTGATGCTAAAATCGCACCCCACACTTCCCGCACTGCATCATAAGCTGCAGCTACTGCCTTTTTACCCATTTTCATGTGCCTGTCAATATTTTCAAGTACAACAATAGAGTTATCTATAAGCATACCTACAGAAAATGCAATACCTGCAAGGCTTATAACATTTAATGTTCTGCCTAGTGCATTCATAATAAAAAATGTGCCTATAATACATATTGGAATAGTTGTTGCAATAACAAGTGTAGAACGGATACTTCTTAAAAATACTAAAAGAACAATAACTGCTAAAAGCCCGCCTTCAATAATATTAGACTTTACTAAACTTACAGCATTTAAAATATAACCACGCTGGTCTGCTATCCATATAAATTCTATACCGTTATCTTTTAATACTGTATTATTTAAATCGTTTATTACTTTTTCTAAATCATTAGTTAAATCTAATATATTATAGCCTGCCTGAGCAATAATACCGATATTCATAGCGTTTTTATTGTTATATCTAACAAACGAGTCTTTTTTCTCATAGCCGTAATCAACATGAGCCACATCGCCAAGTTTAAGTCTTGAATTATCACTGCTGACGATTACTATATTTGCTATATCTTCAGGTGTTTCGCCTTCTCCCATTGTTCTAAAACGGTAATCTTTTGCTCCATACGCTCTTGTACCTGCTGATACATCAATATTTTCTTTATCAATAGCATTAATTATTTGAGAAAGGCTTATATTGTATGCACCCATTTTATATGGGTCTACAGTAATCTGCACCTGTTTTGACCTGCCACCCCAGTACCACATATCTGCAACACCCTGCACACGCTCAATATACGGCTTAATCACTTCTTCAAAGTAGCTTAAATATTCATCTACACTTCTTGGGTTGCCGTCCCTTGTTGTAAGCATTAATTCAACAGATGCAAAAGAGTCACTGTCTGCTGAACGGATAGTTGGTTTATCTATATCATCAGGGTATCCTTTAACTTCATCAAGTTTATTAGAAACAAGCAGTATTGCATCATCAACATTAACAGATAAATCAAAGGTAAGTTTTACATTACATCTGCCTTCCATAGCTGTACTTTCAAACTCTGTTAAGCCTGGTATGCTTTTTAATACCCTTTCCTGCCTGTCTATAACTTCTTTTTCCATATCATAAGGGGAAGCACCAGTCCATGTTGTGCGTATTGTAATCTGCGGATATTCTATATTTGGAATAAGGCGGTATGGCATATTCATTACTGCCTGCACACCAAAAAGCACTACAAAAAATATTGCTACTAATACTTTTATTGGGTTATCTAATGCATACTTAATCATAATATCAGCCTATTTTAGAAGTTATTTTAATTTTTACACCGTTATTTACTGCATTATTACCGTCTAAAACTATCTGGTCATCTTTTTTAAGTGAACCTTCTGTTACTGAGGTTACTGCAGCATAGCCGCCGTTATAACCTATTATTTTTACTGGTATAAAGCGAACTCTCTCATCTTCTGATACTTTAAACACTCCTTTTACACTGTTACGCTCTACTACTGCATCTCGCGGAACTAATAAGGAATTAATTTTACTGCCTGACGGGATTAAGGCTACTACTAAAACTCCTTCTTTTAAATCAGGGTCCTGACCTAAATCTATACGAGTTAAAAATAATCTGGTTGCTGGGTCCCCTTTTGAGTTAATTGATAATACTTTACCTGTATATTCCTTGCGGCTTGTTTTTACTGTTACCTGCTGGCCGGCTTTGATATATGGAAGAACTGTTTCTGGAATATATACTTTTGCTTCATAAGTTAAGGTAGCTACTCCTGCTACTACACCGCCTGAATTTACCCATTCGCCTACTTCCACATCTTTACTGATTACTACCCCTTTTAATGGTGATTTGATTACCATTTTCTCTTTCTGAGTTTCAAGCTGTTTCTGTTGGGATACTGCTGATGTATATGCACTTTGGGCATTAGTATAATCTGTTAATGAGTCTTGATATTTCTGCTGGGATATTGATTTTTGAGTGTATAATACTTTATTACGGTTAAAATCTCTTAAGGCTTTATCTAAATTTGCTTTTGCCTGTTTGGTGGCTGCAACGGCACTTGATACACTGTACCCTAATAAACTGTCATCTAAACTTGCAAGGGGCTGCCCTATTTCTACTGCATCACCCTCATTTACATACACTTTTAATACTTTGCCTGCACTTTCTGCTGCAACTTGGGAACTTTCGCTGAAATATGCTGAGCCTGTTATCATCATTGTAGGTGATGTCATTCCTTCTGACACTTTCTCTACAGTTACTAATACAACACGCTCTTTACTTGGTGAACCTGCCTGTTTATTTTGTGCTGATACTATAAATGGAATAAAAAAAAGAATTATTAAAATTATTAAAAAGTACTTTTTCATAAACAGCCCCATAACACTGACATATATCTTAATAGATTACTATAATTAGTAAAAGTTCAGTAATTTTTCAAGTCCAAATTAAAATATAAGTAGTGTTATGAAAGCCTAATGTTACATTTTAAATTATAAAATTATCTTAAAGCCCGCATAGAGTTTAATAATGCAAGTAAAGCAACGCCTACATCACCAAATACTGCCATCCACATAGATGCAATATCTACTAACCCTAAAACTATAAACAGAGCCTTAATACCAAGAGCAAAAACTATATTCTGCCATATAATTTTTTTAGTTTTTTTCGCAACTTTTACAGCATCTACAAGTTTCATTAATGAGTCATTCATTATAACTACATCGGCAGTTTCAATAGCTGCATCACTTCCTGCTGCTCCCATAGAAACACCAACATCTGCCATAGCAAGAACTGGTGCATCATTTATGCCGTCACCTACATATAATGAATATCCGCTGCCTTTATATTTATCTGCAAATTCTTTAAATTTTTCTGCCTTGTCTTCTGGCAGTAAGTCATAATAATATTCTTTAATACCAGTATCTTTTAATATGGTTTCTGTTGCATATTTATTATCGCCAGTTAAAACTGTAATATTTTTTATACCTGCTTCATAAAGTTTATTTACTGCTTCAACTGTATCATCTTTTAATTTATCACTTATTATAATGTAGCCTGCATATTCCTTATCTATTACCACATGAGCAACACTGCCTAAAATATTACATACACTTTCATCATGAGCTGTATTAGTAAAATGCAGCAGACTATCGTTTCCTACCATGATTTCCTTATCTTCTATAGATACTTTTACACCTCTGCCGCTTATTTCTTCATATTCTTTAATAGAATAATCAATATTTCCGGCATATTCCACAATAGAGCGTGCTATAGGGTGGCTTGATTTACTTTCTGCAACAGCTGCATATTTTACAATTTCGCTTTCAGAATATCTGCCAAAAGATTTTACTTCAGTTACTGTAAAAATACCTTTTGTAAGAGTACCTGTTTTATCAAAAGCAACAGCCTGTATATTAGATAATGCTTCAAGATAGTTTGCACCTTTTACTAATATACCTTTTTTAGATGCTCCACCAATACCGCCAAAGTAACCAAGGGGCACACTTATTATTAATGCACATGGGCATGATACAACTAATGCAACTAATGCACGGTAAAGCCACTGGCTAAATGTTCCCATATCTAAAAGCGGCGGCACAACAGCTATTGCAAAGGCTATGAAAAACACAATAGGTGTATAATATGATGCAAATTTAGTAATAAAATTTTCTGTTTTTGCTTTATTTACAGCAGCATTTTCTACCATATCTAATATTTTAGATGCAGAGCTTTCTGCAAATATTTTCTCTACCTTAACTTCAATAATACCAGTTAAGCTAATCATACCAGATAACACTTTATCGCCAGTTTCTGCACTTCTTGGTACAGATTCCCCTGTTAATGCTCTTGTATCTAATGTTGTTCTGCCTTTTATAACTATGCCGTCAAGAGCTATTTTCTCCCCTGCTTTTACAACTATAGTTTCACCGACATTTACAGTTTCAGGGTCAACTCTGCACTCTTTGCCGTCCCTTACAACTACTGCATAATCTGGGCGTATTTCTAAAAGGGACTGAATAGAACGGCGGCTTCTATGAACTGCTAAATCCTGAAAAAATTCTCCAGCTCTGTAAAAAAGCATAACACCAACAGCTTCTTCATGGCTGCCTATTGCCCAGGCTGCAAGTGTAGCAAATGTCATAAGAAAATTTTCATCAAATATTTTACCATGACGGAGATTTTTAATAGATGCTAAGATTACATCTTTTCCCGCAATTAAATAAACAATAACTAATACTGCATAGCTTAAATAAGAAAAAGGTGGAGTTTGAAAAGTATGCAGCATATAAAACCCTGCACCAAATGCAGCAAGCAGAACACCTAAAAGTATTAATTCATTTTTTACATTAAAACTTTCTTCCTGTTTTTTCTCGTGTATTACAACACCTTTTTCTATTTCATCAACTGCTTCCTGCACTTTATGAATATTATCAGTATTTATCATTAATGTTTTTGTGGCAAAAACTACCTTTGCATCTTTTACACAGTCAAGATTTTTTATCCCTTCTTCTATTTTTGCAGCACAATATGGACAGTCTAAATTTTCAAGCATATATTTTTTCATAATACTACCTCTTTTCATTAATGTGCTCTAAACCCATTAAAAGCACACCTGTAATATGGTCATCATCAAGGCTGTAAAATACATTTTTGCCTTCCTGCCTTGATTTTACAATACCTGTCTGCCTTAAAAACCTAAGCTGCTGCGATACAGTGGACTGCTTTAATGATAATGCTGCACATATATCATATACACAAAGCTCTGCTTCCTTTAAGGCAAATAATATTTTTATTCTTGTTGTATCTGCAAATACTTTATAAAAAAGCTCCAGTGACACAAAAGAATATTCAGAAGGCAGGCTTTCTCTTGCTGCATGCACTGCTTCTGCATCAATTATTTTACTGTCATCTCCCATAAAAAAACTCCTGTATTTATAACATCACTTCATCATATCATTATATGATGATATATAAATCTAAAAGTAATACTTGTCAAGAAGAAAAAATCAATGTATATATATTTATTATGAGTGATAAAATTAATATATTAATCGTCGAAGACGAAATCAAAGTTGCGGAAACAATCAAGTCCTACTTAGAAAAAGAAGGCTTTAATGCTTCTTTTGCTATTTTAGGCTCAGCTGCGGTAAACATTTTAAATGAGAAAACATTTAATCTGATTATCCTTGACTTAATGCTGCCAGATATTTCTGGTGAAGAAATATGCAAAATGGTTAGAAAAACAAGCGATGTACCTATCATCGTCCTAACTGCAAAAAGTTCTGAGGATTCAAAAGTTAATGTTTTAAATACTGGTGCTGATGATTATCTTATTAAGCCGGTTTCTCCTAGGGAGCTGGTGGCAAGAGTGAAAGCTGTGCTGCGTCGTGCAGGGCTTTTCAGTGAAAATAGTGCTGTGCTTTATAATGACGGCTTATCTATTGACTTTACTTCAAGGACTGTTAAGAAAAACGATACAGAAATCACCTTAACACCTAATGAGTACAAACTGCTGAAATTTCTTGCCCAAAATGCTGGCAGATATTTTTCAAGAGAAGATTTAATTGAAGGTGCAATCGGTGCTAAATATGACGGGTATGACAGAGCAGTTGATTCTCACATTAAAAATCTTCGCCAGAAAATTGAAGATAACCCTAAAAACCCTAAATATATCGTTACTCAGTACGGTGTAGGTTATAAATTTGCCGGGACTAAAATATGAAATTAAGCATTAAAAAGCAGTTCCTTTTGCTTTTTCTGCTTGTTACTATTGTTTCGCTTTTCATTCTGTCCTTTATGCTTAGAACAACTATTGACAGCTGCTTCTATGACTATAAATGGGCAGAACAAAGCAAAATATTTGATTTAATAGTGTCCCGCCTTGAAACATTTTATGCTGAGCATAAATCATGGGATAATTTTAATGGCAACGAAATAGGCAAGCTGGCTATGAAAGAAGGCTGTTATTTTACCTTGTATGATAATGAAGGTAAATTAATATGGACTTCTGAACACACTATTTCTACCAGAAATAATACATCAGTAGTGCATAGATACTGGCGTAATATTTATCCTGTAAACTATAAAAACCAAATGAAAGGCAAAGTATATATTGTACAGTTTACTGACAGCCTTTTTACTCCAAAAGATATTACATTTAAAGAAAGTGTTCTTACATATATATTAATATCATTAATTATTGCATTACTTTTATCTCTGCCGTTTATTATGATATTATCATCACGATTTTCAAGCCCTATTACATATCTGCAGAAAAAAGCAGAAAATATGATAAAAGGCGACTTAACTACAGAAATAAAAGTTGCATCATCTACTACAGAAATTGTAAAGCTGTCTATATCGCTTGACAGACTTAGAAAATCATTACTTCAGCAGGAAGATTTAAGAAAACAGCTTGCTTCAAATATTTCTCATGAGCTTAGAACTCCGTTAAATGTTATACAAAACCAGTTAGAAGCTATAATTGATGGTATTTTTGAGCCAACAGAAGAAAGGCTTGACGGTCTTTTACAGGAAGTTATAAGACTTACAAGTTTAGTGGGCGAACTTGAAAAAATTACAACAATAGAATCACATGATTTTATACCAGATATAAAAGATGTAAAACTTGCATCTGTTGTTGAAAATGTATGCTCTACTTTTGAAGCAGCATTTAAAAGAAAAAATATTGAATTAATTACAAAACTTCAAAAAGGTATAATAGTTAAAGCTCAGGAAGATAAACTTATACAGCTTGTTATAAATATTGTAAATAATGCACTTAAATATACAGACCATGGAAGTGTTACAGTAAGCACTTATATGAAAGATGACCATGCAGTATTTGAAGTTACAGATACTGGTGTTGGTTTATCAGAAGAAGACAAAGTAAAAATCTTTGAAAGGTTTTACAGAGTGGAAAAATCACGGAATAGAAATACTGGCGGTGCTGGACTTGGACTTTCTATTGTTAAAAATATAGCAAATGCACACGGCTGGGAAATAGAAGTAGAAAGTGACGGCAAATCAGGCACTACATTTAAGGTAAATTTTTAAAAGTTTATTTTATCTTTTTTATAAAACAAATAATTTTATTCGATACATTAAACCCTGCCCTATTGTGAAATAATATGCTTTCTGAATTATCAATACTGCAGTCACTTGCAAACTCTATACATTTATAACTTTTAGCCCACTTTTCGCACTCTGAAAGTAAGTTTTTTGCATATCCTTTACATCTATATGGCTCATCTATAAATATGCCCTCTAAATATCCAACAGGATTTGTGGAAGAACCCTCTACATAATCATTTCTTAAACTGCAAAAAGCAAACCCTATAGGTTTATCTGAAATATACTTAATAAATACAACTGACTTATTATTTTCTAATACATTTATAAATTCTTTTTTTAGTTCATTAATAGTATGATGTTTCCATAATTTAAAGGCAAGCTCTGCTGCCACATTTATATCATTTATATCTGCTTTAATAATCATATAAAAATACCTGCATCAAGCATCTTTATTTTCATTTAAATTTTTATTATCACTTTCTTTTTCTGCCATTTCCATTTCCTGTAATATTTTATCTAAATCTTCCATTGATAATATTTCTTCATCGCCTAATTTATCTAAAATTTCCAGTTTTTCTCTTAAAACAGCTAAAGTTTTCTGAACTTCTTCACTGCCAGTATTACCCTTTTCAATTATTTCATCTATCATTTTTTCAATTCTTTCTTTTAATTTTTCATTTTCTGGAAGCAGGTCTTTATCAATACTTGATGCACTTGTATTAAATACTGCTCTAAAAAGCAGACTTTGAATATCATCTATTGTATAGTCCTTATTTTCTTCCTGATTTATGGAAATATTTTCCATTATATTATCCATTTCTTGAAAACCATAAGGGTTGCTTAATGAAATATTTTGAAAGCTGTTATTTTCATATCTATCTGCACTAATTTTCATTAGCTGTAAATCTTCTTTCTTATCAATATTTTTTATATTTGATAAAGTATAAAACTCTGCAATTTTATTAACAGCATTAATATTCATAAACCACCTCTTATATTAAAATATAGCAATAATAATGCCACTAACCAATATTTTTTGTACTAATAAACTATTTATAAATATATTAACTTATTCATTTATGAACAAATTAAGTATAAATGTTTATTTTTTAGTTGCATCAAATAATTTAATAATTTATTATACACAAAATTTATAGGAGATGAGATGAAGTACGATGTTATTATTATAGGCGGTGGTCTAGGCGGTTTAACTGCTGGTGCTGTTTTAGCAAAAAAAGGTAAAAAGGTTCTGCTGATTGAGCAGCATTTTATGGTTGGTGGTGCTGCTACAGTTTTTAAAAGAAAAGATATTAACATAGAAGTTGGACTTCATGAAATGGATTTTGGTGAATATGGCTATGATGTTAAAAGAGATTTATTTGACTTTTTAGAGCTTGATAAAAAAATAGAATTAATCAGCCTGCCAGAAACATGGGACATAAAAGATAATAATGAAACATTCAGAGTGCCAGAAGGTGTTGAAGAAGCTAAAAAATATTTAATATCTAAATTCCCCCATGAAGAAAAAGGTATAAAAAAATATTTTGCCATATTAAAAAGCACAGCTTACACTATGGGAAAAATACCTTATGATATGAACTTTTTTCAGTTTCTATCATATCCTTTTGTGAAACTTCCAAGACTTATTAAATATTTCTTTAATCAAAAATCAACAGGTGAAATGTTAGATTGTATGATTAAAGATGATAAATTAAAAAGAATTTTAAATACAAACCTTGTATATTTTCATGATAATCCATATGAATTTTCATGGCATTATCATGCTCTTGCACAGTATAATTATTACAATGGAGCAAAATATATTAAAGGCGGCAGCTACTCTTTAAGTCTTGCCCTTGCTGAAATTATACAAGAAAATGGCGGCACAGTAGAAACTATGTGTACTATGGAAAAAGTAATTGTAGAAAATGGAAAAGCAAAAGGCGTTATTTATAAAGATAAAAGAAAAAAAGAAGAAATCACTGTAAATTCTGAATATGTAATAGCAAACTGCTCACCTAATGTGCTTTATGATAATATGGTAGATGAAAAGTATAAAGATAAAAGCCTTGATAAATTTAAGGAATCAGTTTCTTTATACACTGTATATATTATCTTTAAAGAAAACTTAAAAGATATATATAAAAACCATGCCTACTCTACTTTCATTAATAATGATAATGAATTAAGTGCTCCATTTAATTTAATGCAGGAAGGTTTAAAGCATAAAAATATTGAAGACAGAGGTTTTGTTTTTGTTGATTATGGTGCAATAGATGCAGGACTTAATATTAAAGAAGATGATAAAAGAAGTATAGGTGTATTCTGCGGTGCATCATATCTTGATGAATGGGAATCATTACCAAAAGAAGAATATCTTGCAAAAAAACAGAAACTTGCTGAAGATTTATTTAAAAAGGCAGAAAAATATTTCCCAAATTTAAAAGATTATGTGGAATATTTTGAAGTATCCACCCCTAAAACTATTAAAAGATATATGAAAACACCATCAGGCACAGCTTACGGCTATGTAAATAACAACTATTTAAGAAAAGGCAGAGTGCCGCGTTTTTCAAAAACTATTAAAAACCTTATGTTTACAGGTGCTTATGCGTTCCCTGGCGGCGGTTTTACTGGCGCACTTATAAGTGGATATTTTGCTGCAAATAATGTAATAGAGCCACAGTGGAAGCATATTATCCGCAGAACAGTATTATCTGCTGCTGTACTAACTTTATTATTTACTTCGCCAATGTGGCTGAAAGGATTATTTAATTTATTTTAAATAACAGATAAAAATAGAAACTGCGGTTATATTTTATATTTTTTAGATTATAGGTTTAGTATCTGTAAATATTTGATATACAGGCTCCCATATTATTGAGAGCCTGTATTTTAAGGTTATAATATTTATTATATTCTAATATATTTAGCTTCAATAATATCATCTAAATTGGCTAGTTGTTTTACTACATCAGAAGATACTTTATCATCTACAAGAACAAAAGAAATAGCTTCGCTTCCTTTACTGCCTACGCGGGCAAGACCAAAGTTAGCAATATTGATATTATTTTCACCAAGCAGAGTTGCTACTTTACCAACGATACCTGGACGGTCATTGTTTCTAAAGTAGATATAATTGCCACTTGCTTCTAAATCAAGTGTGTAGTTATCGATAAATAAGATTTTACCAATATTTTCTGCAAAAAGTGTGCCGCCAATAGTAGTTTCTTTGCCGTCACTTGTTTTTACAGTTAATACAAGTAAGTCATTATATTTATCATAATGGTCAGTTTTAGATTCCATTACATGAATATTTCTGTCTTTTGCTAAATATGGTGAATTAATGAAAGAAACAGAATCTTCAAGCACAACTTCTAAAAAGCCTTTTAATGATGCAATAGTAAATGGCTGATAGTTAAATGGTGAATCAAATGTTCTTTCGCCAAAATCTTCTTCAAATCTTTTACCAACCATAGTAAATCTGATTTCTTCTGGTCTGCCGTTAATAAATTGAGAAGCAAGGCGTCCCATACTTCTAGCAAGTTCAAAATAACGCTGTAATTCTTCAGGCAGAAGTGATTTCATATAAGGGATATTTACAGCATTAGCATAAGACCTGCCTTCAAGAGCATTAACTATCTGTTCGCATATAATAACTGCAACACCTTTTTGACCTTCATGAGTATTTGCACCAATGTGAGGTGTAACAAATATATTTTCAAGTTCTAATAATTTCATACCTTTTGGAGGTTCATAAGAAAAAACATCTGTTGCAGCAGAGAATAATTTACCGCTTTTTACTGCTTCATAAAGAGCATCTTCATCAACTAAACCGCCTCTTGCACAGTTAACAAATACTGCTCCATCTTTCATCATATCAAACTGAGGCTTTGCTATCATACCTTTTGTTTCTTCAGTTAATGGTGTGTGCAGAGTAATAACATCAGCCTGTGATAATACTTCATCAAGAGAGTTGCATAAAGTAACACCAAGGTTTTCTGCACGGGACTGTTTAACATAAGGGTCATAAGCAAGCACTTTCATACCAAATGCTTTACATCTTGTAACAACATTACCGCCAATTCTACCGATACCAACGATACCCAGAGTTTTATCTAAAAGCTGAATACCCATAAATTTTTTCCTGTTCCATTCTCCAGCTTTAACAGACTGGTTAGCAGCAGGAATTTTACGGCATGCAGCTAATATCATACCCATAGTAAGCTCAACAGCTGCATAAGTATTGCCTGTAGGGGCGTTCATAACGATAAGACCTTTTTTGCTGGCTGTTTCAATATCAACATTATCAAGACCAACCCCTGCTCTGCCTATGATTTTAAGTTTGCCAGTATTTTCAAGTAAATCTGCATCTACTGTAGTGCCGCTTCTAGTGATAACAGCATCATAATTGCCAAGAATAGGCTTTAAATCAGCATTAGAAATACCTGCACGGATTTCATAATTAATGCTTTCCGCCTTTTCTAAAATCTCAATACCTTCCTCTGCGATATGGTCAGTAATAAGAACATCAAATTTTTTCACAATCCACCTCAAAAATAGCTTTAATAATTAAAAGCAAGATAACAATATCAAAATTCTATTAACTAATCAAGAGTAACTATTAAATTTTACAACATTTATATAAAACTTGTATGAAAAATATAAGCAGAATAAAAATTTTGCTTAATTACTTGATATTTTTTCTCTGAACATATATACTTATTAAAATTTTTTTTAGGATGTGAAATATGGCTTTCAACGATTTACTATTAAAGGCATTAAATAAAGAAAAAACAGAGCGCCCGCCAGTATGGCTTATGAGGCAGGCTGGCAGATATATGCCTGAGTATATGGAAGTGCGTAAAAAAGTTTCATTTTTAGAATTATGCAAAACTCCAGAGCTGGCATGCGAAGTTACACTGCAGCCTATTGATATAATAGGAGCTGATGCTGCTATTTTATTTTCAGATATATTAATACCTATAGAGCCTATCGGGGTAAACTTGAGCTTTAACCCTGCCCCTGTTATTTCCAACCCTGTAAGAACTATGGAAGATGTAAACAGGCTCCGTCCATTTAACCCTGAAAGTGATGCTCCATTTGTATATAAAACAATAGATTTGCTTGTAAAAAAATTAAATGTGCCGTTAATCGGTTTTTCTGGTGCTCCATTTACTCTTGCATGTTATATGACAGAGGGTGCAGGTTCTAAATCATTTTTAGAAATTCGTAAAATGATGTTAAACACACCAGAAGTTTTTCACTCTTTAATGAAAAAATTAACTGAAGACACTATAAAATATTTACAAAATCAGGTAAACCACGGCTGTGCAGCTATCCAGATGTTTGATACATGGGCAGGAATTTTACCGCCAGCAGAATATAAAGAAATGGTATTTCCTTATGTGAAAGAAATAAGCGAAAGTATTTCTGCCCCATTTATTTATTTTGCAAAAGACGGCTCAGCTTATTTTGATACTATTAAGGAATTAAACTGTGCAGGTATCGGTGTTGACTGGAAAATCAGCTTAAAAGAAGCTAATGACAGACTTGGCAGTAAATTTACTTTACAAGGCAATCTTGACCCTGCAATACTGTTTTCTAATAAAGCATCTATTAAAAAATATGCAGAAACTGCAATAAGTGAAGGTAAATTATGCCCTGGCCATATTTTTAATTTAGGTCATGGAATTATGCCGGCTACACCAGTTGAAAATGTAAAATACTTAATAGATGTTGTAAAAGGCTTAGCTTAAAATGAAAAAAGATGTATTATTTATAATGGGAATGGGCGGCCCAGACAGCATTGAAGCTATAGAGCCATTTTTATTTAATCTTTTTTCAGACAGGGATATAATAGACTTCCATGTGGGCAGTATGCTGCAAAAATTTATTGCTAAAAAAATAGCAGCAAAACGCTCTAAAAAACTTGCTCCTGAATATTTAAAAATGGGATATAATGGTGCTTCGCCTCAAAATATTATCCATAGAAGAATATTTAAAGCATTAGAAAAGTATTATACAGAAAATACAGGAAGACAGTTGCAGGTTATAGAAGCAAACTGCTACTATCATCCATTTTTTGATGAAGCTCTTAATGTGCTTAAAAATACAGAGTGTGAAAGAGTAATATTTACAACAGTTTATCCACAGTATTCTTTAACCACTGTAGAAGCATGCTTTAACAGGATTGCAAAACTGTATAATATTTCAGGCAATAATAAATATAAAAGTGTAGTAATACCACACTGGTATGAAAATGAAAAATACTGCACTGCAATATCTAAAAGAATATTACAGGCTGCAGAAAAGCTGAATAAAGATATAAAAGACTGCCATGTACTTTATTCTGCCCACTCTGTACCAATGAGTTATGTAGAAAAAGGTGACCCTTATCCAGAACATGTAAGGCATCACACTGATATAATTAATAAAATGACAGGTATTAAATCATTTGAAACTGCTTATCAAAGTAAAGTTGGCCCTGTAAAATGGCTGCATCCTACTATGATTGAAACACTTGAAAGCTACAAAGAAAAAAATATTGATAATATTATTATTGTGCCTATATCTTTTATTTCTGACCATATAGAAACATTAATAGAGCTTGATGAACAGCTTATACCAATATTAAAAAATTCAGGCAAAAATATAGTGCGGATAGAAAGTTTAAATGACAGCCCTGATTTTATTGAAGCATTAAGCAATATTATTACTATTTAATTTTGGAGCATTTAATGAAAAGTTTTTTTGCTTTTATAAAAATGATAAAACTGGAGCACTCTCTTTTTGCACTTCCTTTTGCCTTTGTTGGTATGATATTAGCGGCAAAGGGACTGCCTTCATGGGATATTATATTATGGGTAGTTGTTGCAATGGTTGGTGCAAGAAGTGCAGCTATGGGTGTAAACAGGTATGCAGATGCTGAGATTGATGCACGAAACCCACGGACTGCTTCAAGAGAGATACCTGCAGGCAATATTTCTAAAAAGGCTACATTATTTTATATTTTATTAAGCCTTGCATTATATTTTACTGCAGCATTTATGCTTAACAGGTTAACAGCAATACTCTCCCCTATTCCTGTATTAATATTTATATTATATGCTTATGCAAAAAGGTTTACAAACTTCTGCCATGTAATTTTAGGCATAGCTTTAGGACTTGCTCCAATTTGTGCATGGATTGCTGTAACCGGAAGTATAGATACAGCGCCTTTTATATTAGGCAGTGCTGTAATATTATGGGTGGCAGGCTTTGATATATTATATGCTATTCAGGATATAGAATATGACAGAAAAGAAGGACTTTATTCTATCCCTGCAGTTTTTGGTACAGGCGGCTCTTTAATTATAGCAAGAATACTGCATTTTGCTGCTATCTGCTTATTTATATCATTAATGGCTTTTACTAATTTAGGATATATATATTTAGCAGGTGTGCTGTTATCTGGTGCTTTAATGGCTTATGAACACAGTTTAGTATCAAAAGATGATTTATCAAAACTTAATATGGCATTTTTCAATATGAATGCATATATTAGTATTACAATTATGATTTTTACAATTATAGATATATGGGTAGGTAAATAATGAAACGCTCATTTGTTGCATTAACTGGAGCAAGTGGTATTCTTTACGGCTTTGGTATAATAAAGGCTTTGCAGAATGCAGGATATGAAGTACATACTGCGGCAGCTAATGAAGCATTAGCAAATGCTCAGGCAGAAACGGGTATAACTTATAAAAGCATTGAAGATATGTATAAATCTAACGGTATAGAGAATATTATAATACATAACAATAATGATTTAAGTGCATCTGTTTCAAGCGGTTCATTTAAAGTGGAGCATTATATTATTGCTCCAGCTTCTATGGGCTTTGTAGGCAGATGTGCAAACGGTATAAGTGCATCATTAATAGAAAGATGTGCCGATGTAGCTTTAAAAGAAAGGCGTCCATTAGTTGTGCTTTTTAGAGAAATGCCTTTATCTACTATACATTTAGAAAATCTTACTAGGCTTTCTCAGTCAGGAGCTGTAATTATTCCTGCTGCTCCCGGGTTTTATAATAAGCCAGAAACTATTGATGATTTAGTAAATTTTGTAACAGGCAAAGTGCTTGATGTTTTAGGAATAGATAATAACTGCTATAAACGGTGGGAAAATTGAGAATACTCTGTGCAGAATGTTTTAATCAGATAGTAGATATTAAAAAAGGTATTGCTGTATGCTCCTGCTGCGGTGCTGAATACAATATTGCAGAAAAAAGCACTCAGTTTAAGGTCCGTTTATCTGGCGGGTTTATTAAAACAAAACTCTCTTATGATGATGTGGTTTTAGGTATAAAAACAGGCTCTATTTTAGCAGGCGATTATATTGCAAGTATAGACGGACCATGGATACATGTTTATGACTCATCTTTTGAATACTATTTCAAAAAAATAGATGAGCAGGATAACAGAAGCGGCATAATCTTATATAAAAAAAAGAAGAAAAAATTATCTGTTATTAATGCACTTGTATTTCTGCTTATAATTTCTATTGCAATTAATTTTACATTAATTGTATTATTATATATGATGAATAACAGGATAACTAATTTAGTAAGTCAAATAACAGGAGGCTGATTATGGATAAATCTGAAGGAAAAGACTGGTTTGCAAAAACACTTAATAATGTTACAGAAGAAACAGCAAAAGTTTACAAAATTTCTCGTTTAAAATTAGAAATCAATTCTTTTAATAAAACTTATAATGAGAAAATGCATAAAATGAGTAAACGCCTGCTTAAACTTATTCAGCAGGGAGAAATAGATGCATCTCTTTTTGAGCCTGAATACAGCTCTATTGTGCAGATTTCTGAAAAAATAGAAGAAATGGAAACAGAAATAGAAGCTATTAAAGGCAACTTAAAATTCGGCTTTGGTAAAAAGAAATCTAATGATGAAGATGAAAATATTGTAGATGTTAAAGTAGAAACTGTTGAAAATGATGAGAAAAAAGAGGATAATAAATAATTATATTATTATACTGCTTATAAGTTTTATAACAGGCTGTTCAGGTACATTATTTGGTTATGATAATTTGGACGGCCTGTATAAAAACAATATCAGTAATATGGATATAAGTGTATACTATAACACTGAAAGCGGCTACATAAGCTCTGCAGTTAAAAATGTAAGCAGCACATTTATGACAAACTTAAATATGTCTATGGAATGTGAATATGATAATGGGGATATTATCACAGATATTCACTCTCTAAGCAATTTAAAAACATACTTTTATAAAAGCATAGTCTTTCAAATAGATTATGAAAAATGTAAAAGTTTAGTATTAAAATATATCTATTATCCACAAGTTGATGGTGGATTTATTTATACAGACAGGTTTGGTTCTTATCCTATGCCTGTTTCAAATGATATACCAGTTGATGGTGCATTAGTAATAAAATAATTAATTAAAGGGGTAGTTATGGTTAGAAGACTAAATAATGAAAGAGAGTTTTTACAGGCTTTAAACAGAGTTGATGAATTAATGTTTCATGCAGTTCCTGGCACACCAGAAGGTGATGAACTTGAGCAGCTTTCTAAAATGATAGAAGAATATGAAAATAGAAATGCAATAGTTATGAGCCAGTCAAAAGTTGATGATGATGTTATAAATACTAAATATAAAAAATAAAATACCAAATTTTAAAATAAGTATAACTTAACAGTAGTTTTTTATATATCTAAAAAAGGCTTCTAGTAATAAATTTTATAAATATAGTAAAATCTTTCAATTAAGATAAAATATATCTTGAAAGAAATTAAACAATATAATACTATACTTATTATGAGCATATTAATTATTAACGCAAGCCCTAGAAAAAATGGCAATTCAACATTTATCGCTGATAGTTTAAAGGAAAAGTATGGTGATGACTGTCAGGTAGTGAATCTTAGAGAACTTAACCTTAAGCCATGCACTGCCTGCCGCTCGTGCAAAACTAATAACAGTCTTTGTGTTATTCAAGATGATATTTCTGAGCTTTACCCTGCTCTTTTATCAGCTGATAAGATTATTCTTATTTCTCCAAATATTATGGGTTTTATATCAAGCCTTGCTAAAATTTTAACAGACAGATTTTACTGTTTAAAAACGGCTGAGCGTAAAACTAAATTTGAAGAAGGCAAAAAAATGTTTTTTATATTAACACAAGGTGCAGCAGACAGAAGCCATGGTGATATGGCTGCTAACTGGGCAAAAAGGTTTTTTGAGCAGTATGGCTTAAAAACATTTACAATGGTTATACCAAACTGTGCCTATGATAATACTGACGGTGTAAAAATAAAACTTGATGAAATAAAAATGAATGTATCAATGTTTTAATTAAAGGAGGATACTCTAATGGCAGTTTCTTACAAAGAATTAGGTCTTGTAAACACAAGAGAAATGTTTGCAGACGCTATGAAAAATGGTTATGCAGTTCCTGCATACAACTTTAATAATCTGGAGCAGATTCAGGCAATTATCCAAGCATGTGCTGAAACAAAATCTCCAGTTATACTGCAGGTTTCAAAAGGTGCAAGAAACTATGCAAATGCAACAATCTTACGCTATTTAGCAGTTGGTGCTGTTGAATATGCAAAAGAATTAGGCTGCAGCATACCTATAGCATTACACTTAGACCATGGCGACAGCTATGAACTTTGTGTTGACTGTATAGAAAAAGGTTTCTCATCAGTTATGATTGATGGCTCTCACCTTCCTTATGAAGAAAATGTTGCATTAACTAAAAAAGTTGTTGATTATGCTCACCAATTTGATGTTACTGTTGAAGGTGAATTAGGTGTACTTGCTGGTATTGAAGATGAAGTTCAAAGCGAACATTCTCACTATACTGACCCAGACCAGGTTGAAGATTTCGTTAAACGCACAGGTGTTGATTCTCTTGCAATCTCTATTGGTACATCACATGGTGCATACAAATTTAAAGTAAAACCTGGCGAAAGTGTTCCACCACTTCGTTTTGATATATTAGAAGAATGTGAAAAAAGACTGCCAAACTTCCCTATTGTTTTACATGGTGCTTCTTCTGTTCTTCCAGAATATGTGGAATTAATTAATAAATACGGCGGTAAAATGGAAAATGCTGTTGGTGTTCCTGAAGACCAGTTAAGAAAAGCTGCTAAATCTGCAGTATGTAAAATCAATATTGACTCTGACGGTCGTCTTGCATTTACTGCAAAAGTTAGAGAAACACTTGCTCTTCAGCCTGGCGAATTTGACCCTAGAAAATATTTAGGCAATGCTAGAAGTGAGCTTGTGAAAGCATATAAAGCTAAAAACGAAAATGTTTTAGGCAGTGCAAACAGAGTTAAATAAATATATAAGCAGAATGGGATGAAATATTCCCATTCTGTAATTAATTAATCTTTTCTATAAAATATAAACTATTCATTTTTATAAACATTTATCTTAAATATTACTTACAGACTGCTTCTAAATATTCTTTGGCTTAAAAACTATATTTTGCTGTATGGGAATGTAAAAAATATTATAAATCAGAAATTGATTTATGTATGATATTTAAACCATACATAAATCATATATAATTAATTATATTATGCTTGAACTATTTTAATAATAAGTGAAACGAACATTACAATAAATACTATTATTAATATTTTTTTAACGAAAGCCTGACCGTTTTTTATAGCCATTTTACTGCCTATGTAGCTGCCTAAAACATTAGCTATTAAAAGAGGGATACCAATAGCTATTATTACCTGCCCTGCTTTTAAAAACATTACTAATGCACCAGCACCTGAAGAAAAGTTTACAATTTTTGCTACAGCTGAAGCATTTACCATATTCATACCTAATATAGAATAAAATGCAATTATTAAGAATGTCCCCATACCAGGACCGAAAAAGCCGTCATATATACCTAAAACAAAAGTAATAAATGGTGCTGCAATGTATAATTCTTTTTTAGTAAAATCTGTTACATTCTGCTTTAAATTCTTTTTAGGGATAAATGTAACAATAGCAGCAACAGGAAGAATAAACAGAACTATTTTATTTAAAGTATCCTGAGATAAACCTAAGTTTAGATTTGAGCCAACCATACCGCCTAAAAATGCACATACAAGTCCGATTAATGCAATAGGCCATATTACAGTTTTACTGCGGATAAAGTTATATGCCGCTGTTGCTGTGCCGAATACTGCAGGCAGTTTGTTTGTAGCTACAGCCATAGTTGGCGAAAGACCAGCAAGCATTAAGGCTGGCACAAGAATAAACCCGCCGCCCCCTGCAATACTATCTATAAATCCAGCACAAAATGAGGCAATTATTAAAAATGTAAGTATATAATAAGAATCAGCAATATATTCCATAAAATTCCTCCAAATAAGCTATAATATAAATTTATAATTATTTCAATTGATTTCTTCAACAATTTAATATATACCTATTTTACTATTACTAGGAGGCTTATTAGTGGAGCTGATTGAAGTTATATCTGCAAAACTGCATGGAATAAAAATAACAGAAAGTGCACTGCATTACCACGGCAGTGTTACAATTGATGAAGATATTCTTCGTAAGGCTGGTATCCGCCCTATGGAGTTTGTATATATATGGAATAAAGCAAGTGGTGCAAGAATAAGCACTTATGTTCTGCCTGGAGAAAAAGGAAGCGGTGTTGTATGCTTAAACGGTGCTGCTGCAAGAAGCTGCCAGGTTGGAGATGAAGTGATTATATCTCTTTCTAAATATGTTACAAATGACGAAATGGGTGAAAGAAAAGCAAAAGTGCTTACTTTTAATCATAACAGCCGTATAAATACAATAGATGAAATATTAGAATATGATTTTATAAGCGATACAGAAGATAACTGGCAGTTTAAAATCAATAAACTCTATTAAAATTATCTTTTAATTTATAAAACATTAATTTTATTTAAAAAAAGACAAATTTTCTCTTGCAATATAATAAAATAAGTTTATTAATAGTATATTATAATATATATTATAATAATTATTTTATCTTGGGAGAGAAAAATGAAGGTAAACGAAAATCCAGGAGCAAAACAAGGTATATTATCTGCTGTCAGCTCTAATTTTTTAGGCAGTGCTCCAAGATGGTATAAGATTTTAATTATATCATATCTTATCATTAACCCTATTTTATTTGCTGTTAATCCATTTGTAGCAGGCTGGGTGTTAATGGCAGAATTTATTTCTACACTAGCATTAGCACTAGTATGTTATCCACTGCCATCTGGTGGTTTATTAGCTATTGAAGCAGTTATTATTGGTATGACTTCCGCAGAACATGTTTATGAACATGTAGTAGATAATTTTCCAGTATTATTATTACTTATGTTTATGGTAGCAGGTATCTTCTTTATGAAAGAACTGCTGCTTTTTATTTTTACTCGCCTTTTAGTAAGCATTCGTTCTAAAATATTTTTATCATTAATCTTTTGTTTTCTTGGTGCATTTTTATCTGCATTTTTAGATGCATTAACTGTTATAGCTGTTATAATAACAGTTGCATATGGTTTTTATGGTATATATCATAAATATGCATCAAGTAAAGGGGAAAAACAGGCAAAATCTATTAAAGATGATGAAAATATTGATGCAATTGATAAAGAAGATTTAGAGAATTTTCGTGGATTTTTAAGAAACTTAATGATGCATGCAGCAGTAGGTACAACATTAGGTGGAGCATTAACATTAGTTGGGGAGCCTCAAAATCTTCTTATAGGTAAACAAATGGGCTGGGATTTTATTCAGTTCTTTAAAGAATGTTCCCCAGTTTCTGTGCCGGTATTTTTTGCAGGTCTTATAACTTGTATTTTAACAGAAGTATTTAAAATATTAGGCTATGGCTACCAAATGCCTGAAAATGTCCGTAAAGTTTTAGAAGCTGAAGTAAAAAGAACTTCTGAAAATATGGACAGTAAAACAATAGGCAGATATATTGTAGAAGCTGTTGCTGGTGTATTTTTAATTATAGCTCTTGCTCTGCATTTAGCTGAAGTTGGTTTAGTTGGTTTAACTATCATCATTTTAGTTACATCATTTACAGGTGTTATTGAAGAACACCGTTTTGGTGAAGCCTTTACAGAATCGCTGCCATTTACTGCTCTTTTAGTTGTATTTTTTACAATTGTTGCAGTTATAGCAGACCAAAACTTGTTTAAACCTATTATTGATGTAGTATTTAGTATGGACGGTAAACACCAAATACTAGCATTCTTTGCTGCAAACGGTGTGCTTTCTGCTATTAGCGATAATGTGTTTGTTGCTACCGTTTATATTACAGAAGTTGTTGCAGCATTAAAAGGCGGCATTATTGACCAGCTGCAGGCTGATAAACTTGCAGTTGCAACAAATATGGGAACAAATATTCCATCAATTGCAACACCTAACGGACAGGCTGCATTTTTATTCTTATTAACTTCTTCACTTGCTCCATTAATAAGATTATCTTATGTACAGATGCTTAAACTTGCCCTTCCATACACTATTGTAATGACTACAGTTGCATTACTGGCAACATATTTTAATTTATAATGACATTAAAAAGTAAAGAAAGTAAGTTAATCAACATATTAAAGGGTTTTAAATCATGTGCCGTCGCTTTTTCAGGCGGCACAGATTCTACCCTGCTTTTATATTACCTTTCAAAGCTGAATATAAAAACAAAAGCATATACTTTTCATTCTTATTTATACCCTGAAAGTGAGCTGAAAGATGCAGAAAATACTGCAGCAATGCTTAATATTGAGCAGGAAGTAATTTATCTTGAGCCACTTGATATGATAGAAAATATTAAATATAACCCTAAAGAAAGATGTTATATATGTAAAAAATATATGTTTTCTATACTAAAAAAAGCAGCAGCAAAAGACGGACTTGAAACACTGATTGAAGGCTCAAACTATGATGATAGAAAAGACTTTCGTCCAGGATTTAAGGCTGTGCAGGAAATAGGAGCAGTAAGCCCCCTTGATATGGCAGCTCTTACAAAAGAAGATATTAGAAACCTTTTAAAACAGGCTAATCTTAACTATAATAAACCGTCTTTTGCATGCTATTTCTCTCGTTTTCCATATAATATGGAAATAAGCAAAGATATGATTGAGCTAGTATCTAAAAGTGAATGTTATATCCACAGCCTTGGAATGATAAGTGCAAGAGTTAGATACCATAACCAAATCGCCAGAATTGAAGCATCAGAAAATCATATAAAAGAAATTATAAATAATAAAGATATACGGGAAAAAATCATCACCTACCTAAAATCTCTTGGCTTTATCTTTGTATGCATTGATTTAGAAGAATATAAAACAGGCTCCATGAACAGGTTAATATAAATGAAATTTAAACTTATAAAATATACTATAATAATATTCTCATTGTGTCAATTTTTGACACAAATAAGTTATGCATATAATATGCCATTATTTAATGATACATTAAATAAAAAAGGATTTATGAAAAAACAGCCTTTCAATATAAGCATAGGATATGAATATAGCAGCACTGATGCCTTTAACTTATCATCAGGTTCAAATATAAGCAGTGCAGAAATCAATAAATCAAGTAACGGTATAAAAACAGAAGCAGGGCTTTATATTACACCTTTTCTTAAGTTATTTATAAACTATACATATAGAAACAGTCTTTTAAACATTGAATATACTATTAATAAGCAGAACAAAAAAGACCTTTTGAAAGATTATACTGCATTATTTGCAAGAAAAAGTAATGAGCATATTTATATGGCTGGTTTTGAAGCCGCTTATGAATGGACTATAAAAAAGTACACACCATATATAGCTTTTAGAGCTGGTTTTGGCTGGACAACATCAGACAACTATGAAGATATATTTTATAATGCATCCTTTGCCTTAAAAGCAGGCACATATATAACATTTAATAAAAACTTTATATTAAACATATATACTGGTGCAGACTATACTACTCTTTTTAACAGCGGCTTAATGGTGGAAAATTTTAATATCAGCATACCTGATGAATATTTAATGATTGGTGCAGTAAATAATTATAATGGAGCAGCAGAGTATCAGGAAAATTATGATAAAAATATAAATATGCTTCTTGGTGCTGAATTTGATATGTATAAGTATTCATCTATATTTGCAGAAATAAAATATATAAACTGTCTTGTGTTTTATACGGGTGTAAAAGTAAAATTTTAACTTGTAAAGCATTTTAATTATGCAATAGTTATAACCCATTGCAGTTATGTTATACTGAGCCTGTAAGGCGAAGTATCTGGAATGTAAGTGGGTGTGGCTAATTAATTAAAATTAAAAGTATAAATGTCTATAATTAACTATAAATTTTTAATTTTATTTATTTCACATATATATCACACAAAATAAGCTATAGTGTCAAGAAAAAAATATCATATTTTGCTTTACATAATAGATAAAATAAGATATGCTTTTTAATGTTTTTTATAGTAAAAAAATATTTTTTATGAGGTTTTTATAGTATGAAAAAAATCACAGTTTTACTTACTGCATTAGCATGTGCTTTTTCATTTGCTAATGTATCATTTGCTCAAGAGCAGAAAGCTGAATCAGATACGGCTGTTACAGCAAAAAAACGCCCTGCTCCAATTCCAAGGGCTCATATTGTGGAAGATTATCTTCCAATATTAGGTAAACAGGCTCGTGCAAACGGGGTAAGACCACCAAAACCATTCTTTATTTCTGCAATCTACTATCACATGGAAATACCTCAAACAATTACAAATGCTAGGGGCTGGGGTTTCCACGATGCATTTATGACAGAAGACCAGGCAATTGGTGTAAGAATGGAAAATGCAAAAATAGTAACAAACTCTGGCGGTTTTAGAGCTGGTGTGAATATTCTGCCATTTATGTCTATCTTTGGTGTATATATGCACACAGAAGGTTATTCTCAGTTTACTGCGGTTGCAGATGGTAATGCTGCAATGCCTAATGGATATATGCTTAATCAAAAAATAGATTTTAAAGCTGATACTGGTGCTGTTGGTGTAGGTTTCCAATATGGTATGCGAATAGGCAGGGTAGTGCCGTTTGCAGTTCTTAATGCAAACTATGCATGGACTACTACTAATATGACAGACCAAATAATTGAAACAATAATAGCAGGTGCAAGAGTTGGTTTAAGAGTGCCACTGCCTAAAAATATGGGAATAAGTGCCCATATAGGCACACAATACCAATACCTGCCAATGGGAAATGAGAGAAGTGGTCAATATACTGTTGAATTGCCTGCTGGTACAATTATTGGTCAAAATGACCCTATCAGTATTACATCAAAATATAGAGCAAATGCACAAAATGCTTCCCCTTGGGCTATGAATGCTGGAATTGCTTTTTCTGCTACAGAGCATTTTATGATGCTTTTAGAGTTTGGTTTTTTAAGCAGATTTACTACAATGGTAGCTGTGCAGGCTAACTTTTAATTTAATAAGGAGTTATATATTATGAAAAAAATATTATTAAAATATTTACTTTTAACTATAACTGCAGCATTTATGCTTACTGGTTGTTTAGAAGAAAATGAAGTAATGGGACCAATTCCTTATAAATCAGATACTAGAACAGATATTGATGTTAATAATCCATCTACATTTAATGGTAACTATAAACCATTAGACTATATTGTAGACCCTGAAAAAACAAATGTTTTAGATATTTTATATCTTCAAGGCTCTATAAATTTATTTTATAATGGTTCATCTAAAAAATTAACTTATAATTATGGCTTAAAATATACTGGTTATAATACAGAAGGTGATTATGCAAAACAAATAGAATTAATAGATTTTCCAGAATATACAGTTGATGCAGATAAAAAAACAGTTAGATTTAAAGAACCTTTAATAATAAACTATAATAATGAAACATATACTATTAATTCTATTCAAAAAGTAGATGATAATTTAAAAACAATAACAGATACAGCATCTCTTAGTGATATAAATACTCAATACACTTTATGTGACCCTAGAGAAGTTGGTTCATCTAACCCAAAAAGCTGTACAAGTGTTAACGGAGCAATGAAATATATTGGATATTATAGAATAGAAAGTATTACTTGTAATAATGTTATATATACAGGTGGAAAAAATTTTGCTGGCGAAATGGTTACTAACCCAAGTTTATTAGGTTTAGATGTAACAATACCAATAACTGTTAAAATTCAAGTTGCAGAAAGCAGTCCATTAAAACAATGTTTTCTGAAAACAAGTGAACTTAATGCATATAACTTATACTACACAGATGACACATATATGCTTACAGGAAGTGACTATCAAGGTGGATTGAGTAGTGCTTTTACTAAAGTAGGTTTAATCGGTTTAAATGTTGATGATAATTTTGAAAGAACAAGCCAAATAGAATATAAGCCTAAAGATACAAGTTTTAATGATTTGACTTTTGGTGATGCTGGCAATAAAGTAACAATGCGATTAAAATTTATTGAACAAGGCACATTAAATGCAAGTCCTGTAAAAGAAATTGAAAACATACCTTATACAGTAAATCCATAATAATATAAATAAAGGGTAGATTTTATCTACCCTTCAGACTGTCAAAAAATACATTTTTTTAACAATCTGCCTTTTCTATTTCTTTTATATCAAAAATATATAACCATATCAAACCCATATTTATATATATTACTTTAATATAAAAGTAAATTTAATAATCATATCTTATGTATAATGTTTATAGCTTATACATCTTATATGAAATTAAAAATAATAATTATAATTTATATAATAAATAATATATTATAAACACTTTCAGATAAAATATATAACTACAATATAGAATATCTATTATTATGAAGTAAAAATAATAGATGCTAAATAATAAAATAAACAAAGCTTTTATAGTTTATAATTTTTATATATACTATCCTGTAATCTAAATATAATATAAAAAGAAAAAAGAAATAAAGAGTATTTATAATTAAAAATATTATGGTCAAGAAAAGAATACAATAAATACAACAAGTATAATAAGATAAAAAAAGCGGTGGACTAACCACCGCTTTTATATATGCAAACTTTATAAATTAGTTAGCTGGTTCTGCTGGTGTAAATGGTTTTTGAATAGCATTTGCAAGAGCAGTAGTATCATCATTTACTTTTTTAAGAATGATAGTATTTTTTGTATCAACTATTGCCATGCCAAGAACAGATTTACCAACTAATGTCATATCAATTTTTATAGAGCCATCTGCTAATTGAGATACTGTATATGGGCTTTCTGGAAATTCTGTAGATGCAGCTGATGGTGCATTATTAACATCATCATAATTCCAACCTGTTACACCTGTACCGCTGAATGTTGTAAGGTCTTTAGTTGCATAATATTTAGTAAATTGATATTTATCTACTGGAGATATTTCAACAATACCACCTTCCATTTGCATTCTTGATGCAATATTCATTTCATTATTAGCAACTGTTATTACAACTTTTCCATCTAATAAAGTAGATTGAGATTCTGAATTACATAGATTTAAACCACCTTGGTTAATTACATCTGGATATAATTCTGCAGCTTTTACACAGTCATTAGATATGTATGCTGCTGAAAGAAACGTTTCCATTCCAGCTGGAACATTAGTTACTTGTGAACCAAAAAAAGTAACTTCATAGTTACCATTTAATGTTTCTGGTTTTGTTAAATCAACTGGAGTATTAGGTATTGGAGCTGGTGTATCATTTTTTTCTTCTTCTGCACAACCAGCAAGTGCAAAAATAGCAAAAAGACTTGCTAAAATAAGTAATAAAGACTTTTTCATAACTTTTACCTCGTTATTTATTTTTTTTAAAAAGCTGCCACTATTATAATACATTATTTTATAGTGTCAACAATAAAAAAAGATAAATTTAATATTTTTTATAAAATAATTTATTAACAATTTTATTAAAAAGGATAATCATTATTATTAATAAGCTCAATAGTATTATTATCTAATTTTTCTAAAATATATGTATTTTTAGTATCAACATTTATATTATTAAATATGGTATCTAGCTTAATATCTTTTCTATAATAAAATATATCTATTTGTATAGTCTTGTCATTCAGTTTTGTAATAACATAATTATTATCTGAATGCTCATAAGCTGTATCTGATATATTGTTATTATAATAATAATATTCTTTTATTTCATTACCATTTAAGCTGTTAGATGGAGCAGATGTAATATATTGATATTTATAAGTTAAATATTTATCTGTTATGTTACCTTCTGCCTGAAGCTTTGCTTTAAAAGATATTTGGTTATCAAAAATATAGATTACTGCTTTATTTGTCAACAAATTCAGTTGTGTCACTTCATCACACTTATTTTTTCCATTTTTATTAATAACATCCGGAAAAAGTTCTTGAGCTTTTTGGCAGTTATTAGAAATATAATAATTATTATATGTTTCAAATAAATCTGTATTAATTGCATTATTTAGATTTGTTAATTCTGAACCAAAAAATATAATATTATATGTGCCTGCCAGATTTTTAAATTCTTCTGGAATATTATCAACTGGCAGACTATCTGTGTTTAGTGATGATTTTTCTTCTGCACAGCCTGTAAATAAAGATAAAATTACTGCAATACTAAGCAATAAAAATATTTTTTTCATTAGTTTCTCCTATCATAAGATTTTTTCTATAATATGTTTTATACTATGCCGTTAAAAACATTTACCAGCTGAAACCTACTTCTGCTATAGCATTAAACTGAGACATATTTCTTGATGCTGGCAAGTCGTTTTTATGATAAACATATTCTATACCTATACCAAGCATTAAGAAATCAATAATTTTTACACGAAGTCCGCCTTTTGCTGCTACACCTATATCAAAACCTGCTTTATCTTCATAATTTTTATTATCATAGTCCACACCAGATACAGATAAAACTGGTGCAATACCAACATAAGGTATTAATGCATTATGCTTATTGCCTAATGTAGATTGAATTAATACATAAGGTTTTAAATCAAGTGTCCATGAAATGTTTTTGCCGCCCCATTCAAGCCAGCTTGTATCTGCTGATAATTCCATACCAACATATTTCCATAATAAGCCGCCTATAGTAAACTTTACAGGGCCAGTAGATGTCCAGCTGCCGTCTACACTTTGAGAATAACCATAACCAACTGTAAGCCAGCCGTATTTAGCTCCAGTATTCTGTGCAAAAACTTTCTCTGCTGATAAAAACAAAGAAAATAAAAATAATAAAACAATCAGCTTTTTCATAATATCCTCCATAAAAACAAAATATATGCTGATAAAGTAAACAATTAGCATATTAATAAATATCTTTCAATATTTTATATACTTAAATAGTGAATAATATTTCAAAAATTGTGGTGTTTTATGCAAACTGTATTTTACTGAAAAATAAAATATGTACTTATATAAATATACCATAACATATAAAATATAAATAAGCACAGTATTCTAATATTATACTGAATAAACTTTCTACAAACTTAAAATATTTTTAATACTTAAATTCTGATAGATTCTTTGCTGTGCTTAGAATAAAAAGTTGAAAATAGATATATAAATTAATAAAAAAGCCAGAAAAGCATTAAAACTTTTCTGGCAGTTAAATAATTATGATTATAATATAAATCAGGTGTTAAAAGCCTAAATATGCAGCTTTTACACTTTCATTATCCATTAAATTACTTGCTTTATCTTCCATAACAATATTACCTGTTTCCATTACATAGCCTCTGTGAGCAATAGAAAGAGCAAGAGTTGCATTCTGCTCTACAAGTAATACTGTTGTGCCCTGTTCATTAATCTTTTTTATAATATCAAAAATATCATGAACAAATATAGGTGCTAAACCTAAAGACGGCTCATCCATTAATAATAATTTTGGTTTACTCATTAATGCCCTTGCAATTGCAAGCATCTGCTGTTCACCGCCAGATAATGTGCCTCCAAGCTGATTAAAACGCTCTGCAAGACGAGGAAAATATGATGTAACTTTTTCTATATCTTCTTTTATGCCCTGCTTATCTTTCCTTAAAAAAGCACCTAATTTAAGGTTTTCCATAACAGTTAAGTTTGGAAATATTTCCCTGCCTTCTGGTACTTGAATAAGTCCGCTTTCTACAATTTTATCTGTAGGCATATGAGTAATATCTACCCCATTAAATTCAATAGTTCCAGCAATAGAGCGAACTAAGCCTGATATTGTATTTAAAGTTGTGCTTTTTCCTGCACCATTTGCACCGATAATAGTTACAATTTCGCCTTCATTTACAACTAAATCTATACCTTTAAGTGCATAGATACTGCCATATTTAGTCTGGATAGAATTCAGTTTTAACATATTATTCCCCCTTTCCTAAATATGCTTTAATAACTGCAGGGTTATTCCTGATTTCTTCAGGTGTACCCTCTGCAATCTTCTGACCATAATCAAGCACAACAATTCTATCTGAAATACCCATAACAAGCTTCATATCATGCTCAATTAAAAAGATTGCTTTATTTAAATTATTTTTAATATTTCTAATAATATCCATAAGTCCTGCTGTTTCTGACGGGTTTAAGCCAGCTGCAGGTTCATCTAATAAAAGTAAATCTGCACCAGTTGCAAGAGCACGGCATATTTCAAGCTCTCTTTGTTTACCGTATGATAAATTTTCTGCCCTTTGGTCTTTATATTCTGCTAAATTTGCATACTCTAAATATTTAAGAGCCTGCTCTCTTACACTTTCCATTTCTTTTTTACCAGGCCCGAATGGAAGTAAAGATGCAAAAAAGTTTATTTTTCTTCTATGGTCCATAGCAAGAATAATATTTTCAAGCACTGTTAACTGTTTAAAAAGCCTGATATTTTGGAATGTTCTTGCAATACCCAGATTAGTAATCTGATGTGGTTTATATTTTTTTAAATTTTTGCTTTTATATAATATAGCACCACTTGTGGCAGTATATACACCAGTAATTAAGTTAAATGTAGATGTTTTACCTGCTCCGTTTGGACCTATAAGGCTTAAAATTTCATTATCTTTCATTTTAAAGTTAACATCACTTACAGCCTTTAAGCCGCCAAATGTTAAGGATACATTTTGTAATTCTAATATAGTATTATCTGACATAACTAATCACCAAACCTACACATTTACTCTGATACTGCCAAAAAGGCCTCTTGGACGGAATACCATCATAAATATTAAAACAATACCATACATTATCATTCTATATTCCTGAGCAAATCTTAATAATTCTGGGATAGCAGTTAAAACTGTTGTACCTGCAATAACACCAACAATACTGCCCATACCACCTAATACAAGCATACAAAGCATTTCAATAGAACGCATAAAGCCAAAGTCCCCCGGGCTTATAACTGTCATATAGCTTGCATATAAAGCACCACCAAGCCCTGCGAATGCTGAACCTATTGCAAATGATAATATTTTATGGCGTGCAATATCTATACCCATCATTTGAGATGCAACTTCATCTTCTCTGATACTTCTAAGAGCAAGTCCAAATTTAGAGCGTTCTAATGCTACCATAAATAATGTAGCAAGCACTACTAAAGAAAGCACTAATATAAGTGTAGTATTTCCAGGAATACCGCCTAAACTTGTAGAAAGAAGTTTTTCAGAGCCGTGAATAGTTACTTTTAAGTTTAATATTACAACACGAACAATTTCACAAAAACCAAGTGTAGCAATAGCAAGATAATCACCGCGAAGCCTAAGTATTGGTATACCAAATAAACCGCCGATTAAACCTGCCATTAATGTAGCCAAAACTAATGCCACACCAAAAGGAACACCAAGCATTAACATTAAAAGAGCTGATGTATATGCACCAATACTGAAAAATGCCGAATGCCCTAAGGAAAGCTGGCCAGTAACACCAGTAATTAAATTAAGTCCTAAAACTGTAATTATATTAATACCAGAAAATATTAATATATTAACAATATCTATACTCATATTACACCTTCTCTTTCATTGTTTTGCCAAATATACCTGTTGGCTTGATTATAAGAATAAGTATTAATATACCAAAAGCTATTGCATCTTTATAAGATGATGATAAAAATGCAATACCAACAACTTCAGCAATACCTAAAACAATGCCGCCAACAACAGCACCAGGAATACTGCCGATACCGCCTAAAACTGCAGCAACAAAGGCTTTTAAGCCATACATCATACCAATATTTGGGCTGACTGATTGATAATATGTACCAACAAGCACACCTGCAACACCTGCTAATGCTGAACCAATAACAAATGTCATAGCAATAACTTTATCTGGGTTTATACCCATAAGCCTTGCAGCATTTAAGTTATGAGATACTGCACGCATAGAAAGTCCAAATTTTGTTTTATGAATAATGTAAAATAATATACCCATTAAGATAAATGAAAATACAATAATAAATATCTGCAGAGAAGAAACACTGAAAGAGCCAATATTTATAGTGCCTGTAAAAAAGCCCATTCTATATGGCTGGTCACTTGTACCTCTTAAAAGCATTACCATATTTGAAAGTATCATAGACATACCGATAGCACTGATTAAGGCATTAATACGAGAGTTGCCACCAGCATTAGTTGATTTTACACGGCTTACTACAAGCCAGTATATAAGCAGTACGAATGCAAATGATACAAATACCATTGTAGTCATATCAAAATACCATGCAAGGTATGCTAATATGATAAATGCAATAATATATAAAACTGAATATACAATAATTTTCTGATTAATATTTTCTTTGCTTAAAGATTTAATATTGTTGCCAGCATATCTAATATAAGCAAATGATAAAATAGATAACATACCAAGAATTACAAGAAATAATAATGCAGTATCCATTTGAAATTCGCCTTTTCCAAAAACTGCTACAAATATAATAAAAGCAAGACCAATAGCTGAGCCTATAATAGTTTTAGGCGAACCTTCCCTTAATGGTCTATAAGCTACACGCTCAACAAAAAGCCCCAGCAGACCGCAGAAAATAATAGATGATATAATAGCTATTATCAGCTTATATTCTGATACAACGGCTCCAATTGAAGATGCAACAAGTGTACCTATAAATAAATCTGTAATTAAGGTGATAGCAAAAAAGCCTGCAAAAGCACCTATCATAAAAATATCACCATGGGCAAAGTTGATTAACTTGATGATACCATAAACCATAGTATAACCAAGAGCAATAAGTGCATAAATACCACCCACAGTTAAACCATTTAAAAGCTGCTGAATTATTTCCACAATCTTAATTCCTCATATTTCATATTATTTGGTATTTTTATTTTTACAAGTGGCTATTTTATCATAAAAAATAAAAAAAATACAGTGATTTTTTAACATTTTTTTATTAAAAGTAAAAAAAAACTGTCTGAAAAGTTTATAACACTTTTCAGACAGTATTAAAATTGAAATAAATCTTTATAGATAAATAATTTATAAAACTATCTGCCGATAATTTCGTTTATTACTTCTTGTGCTGTATATCCATAAGGTCTTGTGATTACAGATTTATAATCATCTCCCATTGTAACAAGTGGTTTTTCTTCTTCACCAGATTTACATATTAACGGATAGCCTGCTGCAGACATTAAAGCGTTGCATAAACACTTCCTGCCTTTAGTATTTTCTTCCTTTCCGCCTTTTTTCACATACATTTCAACAGGCTCTGCAGCACACCTATACCCTATTGTGCCGTCCTCTTTTTCATAAGCTGAGCGTAAATAACCAAGGTTGCATACACGCTGTCTGTTATTATAAAGTTCCTCATCTGATAAAGTGCCTGCCACATCTGCCACCTTAAAAGGAAAACCTGTTGGCGATGCATAAGGGTCTGTTTTTATATTAATACTTTCTGATGATATTACTTTCTGTTTTATATCATCTGTAAAGCCTGCCTCTTTTGTAAATGCAAAAACTGTGCCTGCCTGGATACCTGCTGCCCCTGCTGCTAATGCTTTTTCTAAACCTTCTTTTGTGCCGTAAGAACCTGCAAGCCAGAAAGGAACATTTAATTCTTTTAATTTTTCTAAATCTACAACATCTTTTTCGCCATATACTGGCTCGCCTTTTTCATTAAACACACCAGATACTCTTGGCGGAGCATTATGACCGCCAGCCTGATGACCTTCTATAATAAAACCGTCTGGTGCTACAGGTGATTTTTTCATTAAAGTAACAGCTAAAATGTTTGATGATATAATAGCAAGAAATTTTGGACGCTTTAATTTTAAATGAGAAAGTCCAAATCTTGACGGGTCAAACATCATTTTTCTAGGCTCTTTAGCATTTTCCACATTGCATGTATATTCTACTTTTTCATGACGCATAAGTTTTTCTATAACTGCTGGTATCTCTTTTGGAATACCTGCCCCCATAATAATGTAATCAATACCTGCAAGTAATGCACCATATATACCTGCTAAATTAGGAAACTGAATTTTTTCTAAAAAATTAATACCAACAATACCTTTATGGCCTTCCTTTGCTAAAAATACTTCTGAAAAATTAGCAGTAACTATTTCATTTTCTTTTTCATGGCTCATATTTAATGAAGGCATAGTAAATTTAAACATCTGCTTAATTTTATTGTTAGCATTATAAAACTTGTCTATCATCTGCTGGCCTATTTCTTTAACAGGAAAGTTATGTAAACTTCTTCTAACATTTCCTAAAATATCGCCGTAATGAAGACGCATAGCCATTACTGCATCAATCGCTGTGCCAGAAACCACCCCCAGCTGGCCAGCCATAGAAACAGCTTTTGCAAGATGATAATTACTTACCGCTATACCCATACCGCCTTGAATAATTAATGGATAACTACTCATTTTTACCTCATTCTATGTTTATTCTTCTCCAGTAAAATATTTAACGCCGGCTTCAAATAAGCACTGGTTCATATTGCCGTAATTATTGTTAATATGAACACCATTTCCAACACGCTCACTGTGCCCCATTTTACCTAATGCTCTGCCGCATGGGGAACATATACCCTCTATCGCCATTACTGAGCCGTTAGGATTATACGGAGAATCCATTGTAATATTGCCCTCTAAATCAGTGTACTGGAATAATACCTGACCATTTTCAAAAAGTTTGTCAATTGTTTTCTGCGGAGCTGTAAACCTGCCCTCGCCATGTGATACTGGGACAATATCTATTTCACCTATATTTCTTAAATTCATCCATGGTGATTTAAGAGATGATACTCTTGTATGCACCATTTGAGAAACATGTCTGCCTATTGTATTAAAAGAAAGAGTTGCATCTTCTTCAGTTAAGTCGCAAATATGGCCGTAAGTTAATATGCCTGTTTTGATTAATGCCTGAAAACCGTTGCATATACCTATAATTAAGCCGTCTCTTTTATTTATTAAATCATCAACTGCCTGTCTTACTTTATTATTTTTTAATACTGATACATAAAATTTACCAGAACCCTCAGGCTCGTCCCCTGCACTAAAACCACCAGGAAGTACTAATATTTGAGAGTTATTTACTAAATCTGCAAACTCATTGCATGAATCTATCGCATCTTCTACTCTCATATTTCTAAAAACAAATGGCTCAACAGTGCGGCTGCCTGCACGCTCAAAAATGCGTTTAGTATCGTATTCGCAGTTTGTACCAGGTAATGCAAGCACTGCCACCTGTGGCTTAACTATTACTTTTGCTTTTTTCAAGCTGCTTCTTTCTGGATAATCCTGCGGTTTAATAATAACTTTTTCACTTTCCACTTTACTTGGGAAAATATGTTCTAACGGGCTCTGCCATATAGAAAGAGCATCTGCTAATGATATTTTTTCATTATTAAATGATAATTCCTGATTATTATTTAATTCTGCAATTTCTGTAATATTATTAACACCTTTAATATCATAGCCTTTTTTAGTCTGTATTAAAAAACTGCCGTAAAATGGGAATGATAATTCATCAAGAGATAAATTTTTAATATTAAGTCCTGCCATATTACCGAATGCCATTTTTGAAAGTGATTCTATAATACCGCCGTTAGTAACAGTATGCACTGCTTTTACAACTTTATCTGCAATTAATTTTTCTAATGTTTTTAAGTTTTCTTTAAATGCAGCAATATTTAATAAATCGCTGTCAGCAAGTGGAGTTTTTAATAAATAAATATTTCCACCATCTAATGAAAGTTCATTTGTTACAATATTTGATAAATCAGACGGAGCAACTGCAAAAGATATTAATGTAGGCGGTACATTTATTTCTCTGCCTGTATCGCTGTCTTTAAATGTGCCAGACATACTGTCTTTTCCGCCTATTGCTGCAAGACCTAAATCATACTGAGCTTTTAATGCACCAAGCAGTGCTGCTGCTGGCTTGCCCCAGCGTTTTTCATCCTGCATAAGTCTTTCAAAATATTCCTGAAATGAAAGACGGATATCTTCAAGTCTGCCGCCTGCTGCTGCAATTTTTGCTACTGATTCCACTACTGCAAAATAAGCACCATGGAATGGACTCCACTGCATAATAAATGGATTATAACCTGATGCCATAATAGAAACAGTAGTAGTATCACCACTTTGCACTGGTATTTTTGCAATCATACTTTGTGCTGGAGTATTACCAGTTTTTCCGCCAAATGGTGTTACAACACTTGATGCTCCAATAGTAGAGTCAAACATTTCTACTAAACCTTTTTGAGAGCATACATTTAAATCTGATAATGTATTTTTTACAAGCTCTTTAAATGAGCCGTATTTTTTATTTTCTATATAGTTAGTTTTTTCTGGGTTTGAAATATATGCTTTTTGGTATCTTGCAGCACCTGCAGAATCAAGAAACTCTCTTGATATATCTACAATCACTTTGCCGTCATGCACCATTTTAAGCCTTTTGCTGTCAGTAACTTTTGCTACAAGTGTAGCTTCTAAGTTTTCTTTGCTGCATTCTTTTATAAATTTATCTATATCAGATGCATCAATAACAACAGCCATTCTTTCCTGTGATTCAGAAAGAGCTATTTCTGTACCAGTTAACCCTTCATATTTTTTAGGCACTTTATTTAAATCTATTTCTAAACCCTCAGCAAGCTCGCCTATTGCAACAGCAACACCGCCAGCTCCAAAGTCATTACATTTTTTAATCATTGCAGAAACATTTTCTTTTCTGAAAAGCCTTTGTATTTTATGTTCTTCCGGTGCATTACCTTTCTGAACTTCTGCTCCGCATATTTCAATAGATGATGCATCATGTTCTTTTGATGAGCCAGTTGCTCCGCCTACACCATCTCTGCCAGTTCTGCCGCCAAGAAGTATTATTAAATCACCAGCACATGGGCTTTCCCGCCTAACTGCCTTTTTAGGACATGCACCAATTACTGCACCAGTTTCAAGCCTTTTTGCAGTAAAACCATCATGATAAAATTCCTGTACATAACCTGTTGTAAGACCTATCTGGTTACCATAAGAAGAAAAACCTTTTGCAGCATCCTGCACTATTTTTCTCTGCGGCAGTTTTTTGCCTTTTAAGTAATCTTCCACACCTTTTCTAGGGTCTGCTCCGCCAGTTATACGCATAGACTGGTAAACATAAGCTCTGCCAGAAAGTGGGTCACGGATTGCACCACCTACACATGTTGCAGCACCACCAAATGGCTCAATTTCTGTAGGGTGGTTATGGGTTTCATTTTTAAACTGTAAAAGCCATGGCTCTTTTCTGCCATCTATATTTACATCTATTTCAATAGAGCATGCATTATTTTCTTCACTTTCTTCTAAATTATTTAAAAGACCTTTTCTTTTTGCATCTCTTGCACCAATTACTGCCATATCCATTAAAGAAACTGGTTTGTTAGATATTTTTTCACCATATATTTCTTTACGCATATTATAGTATTTTTCTAATACTTCATTAAATAGCTGGCTGTATTTGCCGTCCTCTATTTTTATGTCTTCTAAAATAGTATTAAATGTAGTATGTCTGCAGTGGTCAGACCAGTATGTATCAAGCAGTTTTAATTCTGTTTCAGTTGGATTTCTTTTTTCCTGATTTTTAAAATAGTTTTGAGAAAATTTAATATCATCAAGATTCATAGCAAGACCCATAGATGATATTAAACTTTGAAGCTCACTTTCATTCATATCTATAAAGCCGGCTATCTCTTTTACTGGTGCAGGCTCTGGCATAACTAAACAAAGAGTCTCTGGTTTTGCTTCTGCTGCTATTCTTTGGTCAATAGTATTAACTAAAATACTTATAACCTTTTTAACATCATCATCACTGATGCTGCCTTCTAAAACATAAGTTTTAGCACATCTGACAGTTACTGTTTCAGCCCCAGTCATAACTTTAATACACTGTTCAGCACTATCACTTCTTTGGTCATACTGACCAGGAAGATATTCTACAGAAAAATATTTACTGCTGCCAAAAGGATATGTTTCTAAATATATATCATCAACCATAGGCTCAGAAAACACAGTATGCAGTGTTTTATTTAACTGCTCACTTGTTAAACCTTCCACATCATACCTGTTTAAAACAGTAAGATTTGTAAGCCCAGAGATTGCTTCATCATTTTTAAGCATATTAAAAAGTCTTAATGCTTCTACTGCATGCTCATTCCTTTTTGCAACATAAATACGATTGACAGCCATAATATACTCCCAGTATTATTAATAATATTTTAAGCCAGTTTTTTTAAAAAAGGTATTATAATGATATTTTTAAATTTTTTCAAATAGAAAATAGATATAATAGGAAATTAATAAATATTTTATTTTTGAACTTTAAACTGCATTGTAATTTGAGCAAAATCTTCTCTGTTTTCAATAATGGCATCAAATTTCATACGGCTTACATAATCTGCAGCTAATTTTTCCACATCTACAGAACTGCGGGTAATAAATATAATATTATATGTGTTGCCTGCCTTATCAATGCTGAAACGAACTGTTACTTTTGTATCATTTGCAAGAGCAAATACAGGGTCTGGTGGCAGATAAACTACTTTTCTATTGCCTGTTGGTGCTATATCAAAATTATATATATTGCCCTTAACTGCATCTTCTGCCTTTGCTGTTTCTTTCTGCACTTGGCTTGAAATACTGCTGTTATCTGCCTGCATATCTTTTTGAGCCTCACTTAAAGAAGAAAGCTCTTTTGATATATCTATATTTTTCTGATTTTCTGCTGTTTCTAATGGCACATCAATATTTGGTTTTGGCACATCAGGCACTGTAATTTCAGGCATAGTTTCATTTGGAGTAAGTGGTACATGTATATCAGGTAAAACAAGAGGGTCATCTGCCCCTTTTGGACGGAAAGGCTTTTCTTCCACTTTTTTATTTTCAACCTGCTGTTTTGGAGCTGCTTTTTTAGCTTCCACACTGGCAGTATCTTTTTTTACTTCTTTTTGCGGCTCTTTTTTAACTTCTTTTTTAGGCTCAGTCTTTTTCTCAACAGGTTTTGGCTTTGGTTTCTGCTGCTTTTTTGGCTGTTCCTTTTTCTGCTCTATTGTTTTGTAGTCCACAATAGAGACTGGTATTACTTCCTTTTTCTCACACTTTTTCTCAGGTAAAGGAATAGCCAGCAACCCTAAATGAACTACAAATGATACAACTAATAAAACAGCTAGTAAACGCACAGCCTATTTTGCTTCCTCAGTAGCTATTGCAAACCTTGTATAGTCTGCACTTTTTGCCTTATCTATAACAAATACTACTTTGCCATGGAGAGATTTTTCATCTGCTTCAATAACAATAAGTGCCTCAGGGTTTACATCTTTTAACACTTTAAGCCTGCTTTCAAGCTCCTCATCTTTTACTGCTTCACCATCTAAAAATAATGCACCTGTACTGTCAACAGCTATGCGGATATTTTTCTTTTCTTCCACCGCTTCGCCTTTTGCCTTAGGTAAATCCACCTTAATAGATGACGGTGTAACAAATGATGTTGTTACTGCAAAAAATATAAGCAGAATAAATACTACATCAATTAATGATGTAATATTTATCATTATATTTGTATCTTTCTTTTCATTACGAAAACGCATATACTAACCTAAAATATTATTTTTCATCTTCTTTAAAAAGCAGGTTCATCACATCTGATGATGCTTTTTCTAAAGCAGCCCCTATGGCATCTGCTCTTGCTTTTGCAATAAAATAAAATATCTGAGCAGGGATAGCAACCACAAGACCTGCGGCAGTTGTAAGCAGAGCTTCTGCAATACCTGATGATAAAGCCTCAGCACTTCCAGTGCCTTGTAATGCTATTACATCAAATATTTTAATCATACCTAATACTGTTCCTAAAAGACCAAGTAATGGAGCAATAGCAACAATAGTTTGTAACGATGGTAAAAACTTATCTAACTTTGAAGCCTCACTTCTGCCTGATTCTTCTGCTACTTCTAAAAGCCTTGATAATGGTAAATCAGTATTAGTAATAATAGTTTCAGATATTCTTGCAAGTGCTGATTTATTAGCTTTGCAAACTTCTACTGCTTCATTTATATTTCTCTTTTTTAAAAGACTAACAAGCTGTTCATAAAATGCTTTTGGCACATATTTTTCTTTACGCAGGCTGATAAGCCTTTCTAAAAATACTGCTAAAGCTATAACAGAAAGTAATATGATGGGATACATTGTAATACCACCTTTCTGTATTAATTCCCACATCTTGTCCTCCTAAATTATTATTTATTATTTTTTCTACTAATATTCACTTTTTGATTTGAAGTAGATTTTTCATTTTTTATGTTATATTCTTTTAACATATCTTCTATAACTGCTAATTCTTTTTTCATTTTCCTTTTTGTATAAGATGCTTTTGCACCAATTAAGTTCTCTGCCGCATATTTTTCTTCTGGGAAAAGATAGTAACCTTTCATAAAGCTCACTGCCGCATCTTCTACTTTTCCATTTTCAAACTGGTTTTTACCTATACGCCATAATGATGCAGAACGAACTGCTGGTGTAGAAGTTTTTGCCATTTCTTCAATATATGCTGCATGTTTATCAAAATCTTTTTTATCTGATAAATCAATAAACCTTAAATAGCCTGCCTGCCAGAGATTTGGCGAGCTTTGTTTTAACTGCTCTGATGCCCAAAGCACATCTTCTGCACTGTTGCTCATACCTGCCACTCTGCTGTAAGCTGGTTTTGAAAATCTTTTACTTGTTTTTGCCACTTCTTTATATATATCCATAGCCTTATTTTTATCAATATTTTCCATACACTCTGCTTTCATAAATAAAGCATCTTCTGCCCCTGTTCCACCTTTTGATATGATTTTATCAGCATCAGCTACACAGTTATCATATCTGCCAGTTAAACGGAAAAGTTTTGCTCTTGTTTCAAGCACATCTGGATAATATTTAGACTGCGGATAATTATCCATAAAAAAGTTTACATAACCAATAGCAGTATTTGGGGAATTTACTTCTAAAGAATATGCTGCAAACTGAGATATAATCATATCTTTATTTTCAAATTCACTGCTTTTTTCTATATAGCTTAATTTTTCATCTATAAAAGATTTGCCTTTTTTCTCTTTTTTAGCAATTTCAAAAAGTCCGCTTAATGATTCATAAAGGTAATTACCTGATATAATCAGTGAGTTGTAATCTGCTTTTGCTTCTTTAGTTTTATTATATGCTGCTAAAAGTTTTGCTCTTTCCAGCTTAAATTCTGGTGATAAATCTTTTAATCCTTCCATATAAGCAAGAGCTTTTCTGCCTTCCCCTGCTAATATTAACTGCTGAATACCATTAGAGAATATGCGGATATCATCTTTATTTTTCTTCATAATTCTTTCAGCATCAAGCACTCGTTTTTCTTTAAAAAGGCTCATCATAAGTAAAAATTCAGAATCTGGTGTAGATTTTTTAATTTTTACAAGTTCAGCCAGTGCACTTTTATATTTTTTATCGTTATAGTAAACATTAGCTTTAATAAGCCTTGACCTGTCATCTGTTTTATTTTTTACATATTCAAATGCTTTTTCTTCATTATTTAAAGCAAGATATAAATCACCTTTTAATACTTCGCAGTATGCAGCAGTACAGTCATCAACAAGCATAAGTGCTTCATCATATTTAGATTTTAAGAAATAAATCTGAGAAAGCATAAATTTTGCAAGCATAAGTTTTTCTGTATCGCTTCCTGCATTTACAAACTTATTAAAATTATATTCTGCTCTGTTTATATCTAACTGCAGGCTTGCCATACCTTGATAAAAGTATGATGAATTAATTAATTCCTTATTAAAGCCTATCATAGAAAAGAAAAGCATAGAGTTTGCATAGTCTTTATCTTCAAAATATTTAAGACCAGTATAAAAATATACATAGTCATTATTTACCCTGTCTTTAAACTTAAAACTTTGTAAAAATGCTGGTGTTACTTTATCAAACTTATCACTTACTGCATAAAAAAGTAATGATAATTTTTCATTATCGCTTTGGATATTTATAATTTTATCACTGGCATTTGCAAGCCTGCCCTCTGATATATCTATTTTAGCACTTAATAAATAATATATATCATTTTTTGGCAGTTCTTTTAAATAATTTTTAGCTTTATCATTTTTACCACTCATAATAAAGCTGTCTGCAATGATAGGTGTAATATTAGTATCTGTAATATTATCAGCTATTTTTTCAATTTCCTTATACTGCTTTAAAAAGTAATAGCATGTAATGCGGATATTTTTATAAACTGGATAGTCTGCTTCTAAAACAGGATAATTATTTAATAACTGAATAATATCTTCAAACCTGTCTTTAGAATAAAGATATTCTATCCATTTAGAAAGTGAATACTCTGTAAAATCATTAACAAGTGCTGCAGTTTCTTCCATTATATCATAGCGTTTAAGCTCTGATGATATTAAAAATAAAGCATCTTGAGCAAGTACAGCATATTCCCCTTCCGTTTTAAGCACTTCTAAAAGCACTTCTACCGCTTCTTTCTGACTGCCTGTATAAAAAAGGCTTAAGCCGTATAAAAATCTAGTTTCAACAGCATATTCACTTTTCTGCAGTTTGTTTTCAAAACGAAGATAAGAATTAACTGTATCAATATATGATTTATTTAAAAAGGCTTTTACAACATTATTACGCAGTGCTTTTGCACCAACAAATAATGATGTAAACCGTGCAGAGTTTGGGTCTTTATATATAAAGCCTGGCTCATCAGACATATAATCTCTTTTATCGCCGCCAGATAATTCAGCCTTGCGTTTCTGCAAATAAATATCCATCTGGCTTGGCATACTAAAATTAAACTGGATTGCAGTATAGCTTGGCCTTACTTTGAAATTAGTGATTTCCTGCCCAGTAAAAGCATAATTTGGCACTGTTACCTGAGCAAAACTGCTGCCTGTAAATATTACTAAAAATATAAATGTAAAAGAAAGGAGTCTATTTATCACCATATATCTCCTAATTTTTGTATCTGCTCTAATGCTTTATAATCAGTTCTATCCATTAAAAGTGGTGTAATAGATATATAATTTTCGCTTAATGCACCATCATCAGTCCATTTATCAATATGTTCTGGCTCACGAAAATCTGCCAGCCAGTAAAAATCTTCACCAAAAGGGTCTACCCCTTTATCATAATTTAAAAGATATGAATACTGGGAAGCACGAGTCCACCTAACACCTTTTATTTCTTCCTTTTTTAACGGCGGAATATTTATATTATACAAAAGGCTTGTTTTTGGTATAAGATGTGCTTTTTGTATAAATTCTTTCATAAAATCAGCACTTACAGAATAATCTTGATGATGATAGCCTGTTAAACTGACAGCAAATGACATAATACCATTAACTGCTCCTTCTGCTGCTGCTCCAACTGTGCCAGAATAATGGATATTGCAGGCATTGTTTGGACCTTTATTAATACCAGAAATAATATAATCCGGCTTTTCTTTGCATATATCAAAAAGAGCAAGTTTTATACAGTCTGCAGGGCTGCCGTTAATGCCATAGCCTAAAAATTCACCATTTCTAACTATCTCTTTTACCTGCATAGGCTGGTGAATTGTTAAAGACTGGCTTGCACCGCTTCTTTCATATAATGGGGCTGCCACTGTAACATTAGCAATAGTTTTTAAGGCTTTTACAAGGCTCTGAATACCGTCTGCCTCTATGCCGTCATCATTACTTATAAGTATATTCATAATTCTACCAGTTTACTTTATAGCATTATTTATTATATTTTGCAATCCTTTAAAATACTGATTTACCTCCATTTTTTTATAAAAACTTTTATAACTGCTTAATAATAAAAACAAAATATTTTATAAGTGTAAAAATAGACTTTTAAATTTAGTATAATATTAATATGTTTTTTGTATCCGTTTTTAAGAAAGCCCCCAAGTTATTTCATTACCTTTGCGACTTAATTGTATATGAGCAATTTTTTCGTAATGTTTTGCTGTCAGATTGTTTGAGCGTTAGCGAGTTGCTGCAGCAATGCGAGTGTTTTTTACGAGGACACTACGCCCGACTGAGTAAGGAGGAAATAAAAAAAGTGGCTGATAGAAAAAATTGTGAATGGTTATGCAATTCGGAGCATAAGGAATGAAATAACAAAAAGTTTGATTACTAGATTGTGCGGCGGTAGTGATAGTTACAAATATACTGCAAATACATATTATTAGAAAATAATAAAGCCAAATTTTATTGTAAAATAAATGCTTTTCATAGCAGCTTGAAAAAATAGCTATAAACCAGTTTAAAACAATAATAAAAAATACGTTCCAGCTACGCATTTCTATTTCCTGCCTATTCGTCGGGAAATGCTTGCGTCGCTTCGCTCCCCATGTATTTTTTATTCAGGCATTTGGTCGGAACAAGTCCTTACATCTATCAAACAATATTAAAAATAAAGAAATTAATTATTTTCCTTTAATAATCCATAATCGCTGATTTCCTGCTTACTAAAAGGTTTTACTGTAACAGTTTTAAACCTTTTATATATTACAAACCCTGCAGGTGTATTTTTAGGCTTTGTAACATATTTTTTATATGTATAATCAACATCTATAAGGTTTTCACTGCCGTATTTTGAATAATATGCTGTAACTTTTGCAGCAAACTCTATTATTTCATCAGTAAGTTCCACCCCTTCAAGCCTTATAATAATATGAGCAGAAGGAATATTTCTACCGTGAAACCAAATATCATCACTTTGGGCAAACCTGAAAACAAGCTCATGGTTCGATGCAGAGTTTTTACCAGCATACAGCCTGAAACCCTCACCAATATATTCTAAAAATGGCTTTAACTGCTCTTTTTTCTGTTTTTTATTTTTGTTTTTACTTTCATCATCTAATATTTTCTCAAACTCTGAAAGTTCTTCTTCTGATAAAGTTTCTGCATAAAATATCTGTTCTTCAGAAAATAATGCAAGCTGCATAGTATCCTGTAATCTTTCTTCTATCAACGGTATAGATTTTTTTAATCTGGAGGCTTTTTTAAAAAGTTTATCACTTTTTTTCTGCAAATCTTCCCCATGCTCCACATTATATTCTACTTCACAAATACCATCTTCGCTGTATTTTTCAAAAATATATTTGCCAGGTACATTTACTTTATAAAGGTTATTTTTTATTAATTCTGCCTCATCAAGTATATCTTGATATTTTTTTGCTATATTTAATTCCTGCTCCAGCTTTTCTGCTAAATCTAAATATTTATCCCGCTTTAATGTATAAAGTTTTTTAATTTTTCTTGAAATATCTTTTGATGCAGATTTATTTTCCTTTACACAGAAATAATCACCTAATTCTTCATAAGTGATTACTTTCACAGCATTTTCAATATAAAACGGTATTACTTTGCCTTTTTCATCTATATAAAATTTATCATCAAGCAGATTATTTTGTATAATAGAGCAGCTTTCAGCAAAAGAATATTTCTCCAGCAGCATATCTGCATACTTTGCAGTAACAGGATAAAAACCAGAAAGTTCATTAAATGATACTGCTCCATCATATTTTAAAAGGGTATATTTCTTATTTGCTTTTGGCAGGCTGTATTTGCCGCCAGCACCAATATTTCTATCTGCATCAATAGTTCTTGGCGATAAAGAATATAAAATAGTATCTTCACTAGAAAGCAGAAAAAAGTTTGCATAATTGCCAGCAGGCTCTAAAATCAGCTTATATGTTAACAGCTTTCCGCTTGCTTTTCTTTTTTTAAGCTCTATAAAACAAGCTCTTTCATAAGAAAATGTATCCATATCTGATACATGAGCACCATGTATTGCTGAAATTGCACCGGGACTTTCACCTATAATATTTGTTACTTTTTTTAGAACAGGTGGTGCTGGGGCTGCCCTGTATTCCAGATTAAAAATACCGCCAGCATAAAATGATAAAAAAACAGAATCATTATTAATAGTTAATGTATTTAGTTTAGAATTTATTAATTTTTCTTTTAATATATTAATAAGTTTATAAAAAGTTAAGCCGTCCATAACATACTCAAGCAATAATTATTTTTATAAATTTTATATATTATAAAAATTTTGTCTATATTTTTTTTTGAACTTTATTAAAATAAACAAGTCTAACTATTATAAGAAAGATTTTTTCAACCTCCTATAAAAAGATTAAATGGTAATATCCCCAAATTACCATTTAATCCCTCCTAGAACCTAAAAGTAAAATGCCAGCATCCCCCAAGTGTTGGCATTTTACTTTTTAAAGGCTTATTTTTAAAAATATATTGTAAATTTTTTCAAGTTAATATATACCCAATATGGTACAGGAGATACATATGAATGAATTTGATAGATTAGTAGATATAGTAAAAAAACTTCGTGCCCCTTATGGATGTCCATGGGATAGAAAGCAGACATTATACAGCTTAAAAGATGCACTTCTTGAAGAAACATGTGAGCTTATTGATGCTCTTGATAATAAAGATATAGAAAATATTAAAGAAGAACTTGGCGATGTGCTTTTACATGTAGTATTTCACTCCCAGACTGCCTGTGAAGATGGACTTTTTAATATAGAAGATGTGGCTCGGGGAATTAATGAAAAATTAATACGAAGACACCCGCATGTTTTTAAAAATGAACACTATGAAACTGCTGAACAGGTAAAAGAAAGATGGGACGAAATTAAAAAAGAAGAAAATAAAGATAAGAAAGTTCCAGAATCTGTTCTTGATAAAGTGCCAAGAAGTCTGCCTTCTTTAATGCAGGCTGAAAAACTGCAGAAAAAAGCATCTAAATACGGATTTGACTGGGATAATCCTGAACAGGTATTTGAAAAACTGCAGGAAGAATTAAATGAACTCCAAGAAGCATATAAAGAAAAAGATAAAGAGCATATCAGCGAAGAATTAGGCGATGTAATATTTGTGCTTTCCCGCCTTGCATCTCATTTAGATATAAGTGCCGATGAATCTTTAAGAAAAGTAAACAATAAATTTCGCAGACGCTTTGGTTTTGTAGAAAAAGCATTAAAAGAAACAGGCAAAACATTAGAAACTGCATCTGTTTTAGAAATGGAAGAAAAATGGCAGGAAGCAAAAAGAAAGGGATTATAATTAATTCCTTTCTTTAATTTCTGTTTTTTTATTTATTATCTGCTGAATTTTTTCTGGACTTTATTTTCAAGCCTTGCATTATCAGAGCTGATTTTTTTCAGTATAATAGTATTTTTAGCATCTATAGTCATACTTTTGCCAACTGCTTTTATCATTTTATCAATTAAGGTCATATCAATACGCACTAAATCATCTTCAAGTATGCTTAGTTTAAAAGGACTTTTATTAAATGTATTGGTTACCTTCGATGGACTTTTTGTAAGCATATCATAATTCCAGCTAGTAACACCTTTGCCCTGCAGCAATACACTATCCTGCACTGGATAATAAACTGTATACTGGTATTTATCTGCTGGAGAGTTTTCAATAATGCCGCCTTCCATCTGCAAGCGAGATACAATATTTATTTTATTATTTTCATCATAAAATATGGTAACAACACCATCTAAAATTTTAGATTGAGTAAGTAAACTGCACTGATTTTTTATACCGTTATTAACAATCTCTGGGTATAATTTTTGAGCTTTTTTGCAGTCATTTGAAATATAATACATATCTGCAACACTTCCAAATATTGCATTATCCACATTAACTACCTGCGAGCCAAAAAAGATAATTTTATATGTACCTGTAAGACTGCTGTCTATAAGAGATGTGTCTGATATATATAAATCTGTAAGCTTATCTTTTAAATTATGGCTTAAATCTGGTGACTGTATAATACTTTTATTATCTATACTATGCAGTTTCCTATTCTGAATTGAATCATTAGAATTGCTGATTACACTATTACTTTCAGCATTATTTAGAATATTAGAATTATCAGAAGAATTATCAATATTTTTATCTATTTTATTTTCAGATACAATATAACTGTCTTCAGTCTGATTATCAGAAGAAGATATACTTCTTTCATTAAAACAGCCTGAAAATGCAACACTTATTACAATAAAGCTGATTAGGTATAAATATTTTTTCACAAGTTAAATGAGTATGTTAAAATTTCAGCCAGCATAAAAAAGGGCAGCAAAAGCCACCCTTTTATATATATTCATTTTACCAAATAAAACCTACTTCAGCACCAACAGTCCAGCCAGACAAATCATAATCTGCATTATTTATTTTTGCTTTATGATATAAGTATTCTGTGCCTACACCTACAAATAAGAATTTAAGTGCCTGCAGCCTTAACCCTGCTTTTGCAGAGAAACCTACATCAAAAGTTGAATCACTTGTTGATGATTGACCAATTAAATCTAATGTAGAGTTTACACCAGTAAAATGGAAAGATGGACCAATACCAATATATGGTCTTAAAGAAATCATATCAACACCTAATTTTGGCTGAATCATTAAATATGGTTTCATATCAAAAGACCATAATGCTTCAGTATAACTAACTATATGCTGATTATTTGCATACAAACTGTATTCATTAGTAGCCCATCTGCCGCCAAGAGTAACTTCTAAACCTATAAAACGCCATAAGTCGCCGCCAATAGTGATAGTTGCAGGGCCCTGCAGTCCTTCCATTGATTTACTGTCAGGAAATGTATAAGAATAACCAACTAAAAACCATCCATCATTACTTCTTGATTTACTTTCCTGTGCATAAGCACTGCTAAAAGTTACCGCAAAAAAAGCTGCAATAACAAAAGAGATTTTCATAAATACTTTCATTTTTCACCTCATATAATTAATATTGTGTGATAATCAAATTAAAAAACTACACCTATTTCGCCGCCAAACATAATGCCTGATGCATTATATTTGTTTTTAATACCATTATATTCTACTTCTACAGGATTGTATAAATATTCAATACCAACACCAAATAACAACCCATTTTCAACAAATCTTACACCAGCTTTTGCAGAAAATCCATAAGAAAATATGTTATTTGCATAGTTTGTATTATTTGCAGATATCTGCGGACCTATACCAATATATGGCAGCACATCAAACATACCTGTATCAAAGCTAGGCTGAATAAGAAAATCAAGACGGATAGGCATTGTATTAATATCAGTATCAGCCTGCTTTGGCTGTAAATCCCATAAATAGCCTATGCTGAAATCAATAGCAACCCAGTCTGTAACCTGACCGCCTATTGTTAAATTTGCAGGACCCATAGGAGCTTTTGCACCGCTTTCCTCTGGCAGATAATAGTTATAACCTAAATTTATCCACATATCTTCTGCATAAGAATAACTTGCAAAAGATATTAAAAACATAACTGCAATTAATGCTTTTTTCATATAACACCTCACTATATGATAGTCGCACAGCATACTAATATAGTTACAAAAATATTATATTTTATAAAAATTAAACCCACATTATTAATGCGGGTTTAAAAAATATATTCATAATGCTTTTTATTCAAAGCTTTCTGAGTTTTCTGTATCCTTTTGTTTTAATATAGCTCTTATTTTTTTAACTCGGTTACCGTCTACTTCTAAAACTTCATAAATACACGATTCATCTTCTGCCTTATCGCCAGCAGCAGGCACTCTGCCTAAAAGATTAAATACATAACCGCCGATAGTTACCTGTTCTTCATCTTCAAAGTTAATACCTATTCTTTCGCCAGAATCTTCTAATGAAGCCATGCCGTCAAATTCAAATGTATTTTCATCAATCTGCTTACATTCTTCTGTTTTTTCGTCATGTTCATCAGATATATCGCCCATAATTTCTTCAATAATATCTTCCATAGTTAAAAGACCAGCTGTACCGCCGTATTCATCTAAAACTAATGCTGTATGAATTTGCCTTCTGTTCATTTTAGCAAGTATATCAGAAATAGATGCAGTTTCTGGCACAATAATCATTTCTCTTACAAGTTTTGATAAATCATGACAAGGGTTTTGTGCAAGCTGATTTTCAAGTAAATCTCTAATATGTATCATACCTATAATAGAATCTTTACCACCTTCGCAGTAAGGGTATCTTGTATGGTTTGATGCTTTAACTATTGCAAGATTTTCTTCATAAGTTTTATCAGCAACAAGACACACTATATCTTTTCTAGGTGTCATAATTTCTTTTGCAACTGTATCTGAAAAATCAACTGCATTTTTAATAATTTCTTCTTCAACTGTATCTAAAACACCGCCTCTTACACTTTCACCAACAATAAATTTTAATTCTTCTTCGGAATGGGCAGTTTCTGCTTCTGAAGCAGGATGTATTCCCATTCTTTTTAAGAAAAATGCTGAAAGAAAATCAAATGTTTTAATTAATGGGAAAAATATTACCCAGAAAAAGTGAAGTGGAGCAGCTACTTTTAAAACAGCACCCTCTGTTTTTGCAATAGCCACAGATTTTGGAATAAGTTCACCCATTACAACATGCAGAAGAGTAATAAAAGTAAAAGCAATAACAAAGCTTACTGTATGAAGTAAAGTTTTATTATCGCCAAAAAAATCTGCAAATAAATATTCTAAAAGTCTTGCAAAAGCAGGCTCACCTATCCAACCTAATGCAAGAGATGATAATGTTATACCTAATTGAGTAGCACTTAAATAAGAATCAAGCTTGTGTGTCATATCAAGAGCAAGTTTTGCATTTGGTCTGCCTATTTTAACCAACTCTTCTAAACGAGAACGCCTTATTTTTACAACTGAAAATTCTGATAAAACAAAGAAACCATTGAGAAAAACGAGAAGAACAGCAAGCCCCAGCATTAGGACCGACTCACCAACATTAATGTCCATTATACTCCCTGTATTTTAAATTATTCCGATTATTAATCGGTATCTTATACAATATCTAATTTTTTTATAATTGCAAGTATTATTTTATAACAAACACAATTTATTCATAAAAAAAACATTTTTAAATTATAATTAATGTTATTTTTTACTATTGATTAAAAAAATAAGTTATGATAATATAAACTGCATAAAAATTAAAGGTGGTGCCATGTCAACAATAATGAATGAAAAAATTGAATCTATTTACCGACAAATAGTCAACAGAAACCCTGGAGAAGTTGAATTTCATCAAGCTGTTAGAGAAGTTTTAGAAACTCTTGGGGTAGTTTTAGATAAACATCCAGAGTATATGGAACAGAAGCTGATAGAAAGAATATGCGAGCCTGAAAGACAGATTATTTTCAGAGTTCCATGGATAGATGATAAAGGCGAAATACATATTAACAGAGGTTTTCGTGTTCAATTTTCAAGTGTAATGGGGCCTTATAAAGGCGGTCTTCGTTTTCACCCTTCAGTATATCTTGGTATTATTAAATTTTTAGGTTTTGAGCAGATATTTAAAAATGCACTTACTGGTATGCCAATAGGTGGTGCAAAAGGTGGTTCAGATTTTGACCCTAAAGGTAAATCAGATGCAGAAATTATGCGTTTCTGCCAGAGCTTTATGACAGAACTTCATAAATATATTGGCGAATATACAGATGTTCCTGCAGGGGACATTGGTGTTGGCGGCAGAGAAATCGGCTACCTTTTTGGTCAGTATAAAAGATTAACAAGCAGGTTTGAATCAGGTGTTATTACTGGTAAAGGTATGGCATACGGCGGTTCTCTCGTTCGTAAAGAAGCTACAGGATACGGGCTTGTTTACTTTACTGAACTTATGCTGCAGACTAGAAAAGAGGCTTTTGACGGTAAAAAAGTTATAGTTTCTGGTGCAGGTAATGTGGCAATATATGCTATGGAAAAAGTACAGCAGTTAGGCGGTAAAGTTATTGCATGCTCTGACTCAAACGGCTACATATACGACGCTGACGGTATTAAATTAGATACTGTAAAACAGCTTAAAGAAGTAGAATATAAACGCATTAAAGAATATGTTAAATATCATCCTAATGCAGAATATAAAGAAAGCGGCAGTATATGGGATATTCCATGTGATATTGCTATGCCTTGTGCTACACAAAATGAATTAAATGAAAAACATGCAGAAACATTAATTAAAAACGGCTGTATCTGTGTAACAGAAGGTGCAAATATGCCAAGCACTCCTGGTGCTATTCATCTTTTACAGTCATCTAATGTACTTTATGCTCCAGGTAAAGCTACTAATGCAGGCGGTGTTGCTACTTCTGCCCTTGAAATGCAGCAGAATGCATGCAGAGATACATGGAAATTTGATTACACTGATGCAAGACTTCAAACAATTATGCGTGATATCCATAAAACATGTTTTGAAACAGCAGAAGAATATGGCTTTAAAGGCAATTACTTAATGGGTGCAAATATTGCAGGCTTTACAAGAGTTGCTGATGCTATGATTCCACTTGGGCTTATATAATAATATATTCTTACAAAGTTATTTTGTATTAAGAATAGCATAAAACTTTCTCAACAATCTAAAAACTGGGATAATATAAATTATCCCAGTTTTTTATTTATGAAATAACTGTAACTCGTTTTTTAATATCTTCTTTTTCTTTTTGTGCAGGTTCTTCACCTATTGCACCAAAAGGCATTTGTGCAATTAATACATATTCTTCTGGAATATTTAAAAGCTCTTTAACTGGTTTATCTATTACTGGGTTATAGTGCTGTAAAGATGCACCAATTTCAAGTTCTCTTAATCCGCTCCACACAGCTATCTGCAGCATTGCACTTGCCTGGTTTGCCCATACTGGAAAATTTTCTGCATAAGCTGGAAACTGGCTTTGTAAAGCTGATACTGTTTTACTGTCATAAAAATATAAAATAGTGCCGCTTCCTGAACGGAAAAGAGAGATTTTTTCTTCAGATACTTTGCCTTCAAAAGCATTATATACAGTATCCCACAGTTTATTCTGCATTTCTCCATATACTATAACTGCACGGCTGCTTTTCATATTAAAAGAATCCGGCACAAGCTCTGTTACTTCTTCCACTAACTCAATAACTTTTTCAATAGGTACTGGAAGTTCTTTTTGAATATTATAATATGTTCTGCGTTTTTTTAATGAATTAACTATCTGCATAATTACTTCTCCATTATTTTATTTTCCCAGCTTTTTTAAAAGCCTTAAAAGTTCATCTTTTTCATTATCTGATAAATTTTTAAAAGATTCTATAATCATATTCTTATTTTCTGGAAACACCTGTTTTATTAAATCTGCACCCTTATCTGTAATATGCAGTATGCACTTTCTTTTATCACATTCATCTGCCTTATGAGTAACATATCCGCTTTTTTCAAGGTTTTTTATAATGACAGGTATAGTCCCGCTTGAGCTTAAAATTTTTTCCTGCACCTGCCCTACTGTCATATCGCCTTTATGATATAGTGCTTCTAAAACTGCAAACTGCCCTAAACTTAAGCCGTACTGCTTAACTATTTTAATAGTTTTACCGTCTATTTTATTAACTGCTCTGTGCATTCCTATTAATATTTTCAGCTCTGCTGGATTATCCATACACTCTCCATTATCTCTATATAGAGATAAAATATTCTAACTAGAGATAAATTGCAAGACAATTTTATATATTTATAATAATTAAAGAAAATATTTGAAAGCAGTGAATATTATAAGATATTTATATTAAAGGATTTTTAATGCTGTAGACATAATGGGGCATATCTATATTATAGTAATGCTTTATAATTTCATCTTTTACTGTCATCCCATTTCTTTCTGCAACTTTTTGTGACGGGTAGTTATTTGTGCGGATAATAGAATAAACTTCATCTATTTTCAGCTGTTTAAATGCATATTCCTTACATGCTGCAGAACTTTCTAAAGCATAGCCATTGTGCCAGTATGATTTATTAAAAAGATAGCCTATTTCATAAACTTTTTTATCTTTATAATCCTGCAGAGTAAGTCCGCACTGACCAATTAACTTATCTTCACTTTTTAATATAACAGCTAAAAGACCGACACCATCCTGCATATATCTATACTGCTGTTTTTCATACCACTGCATAACTTCTTCATCAGAAAAGCCATGCTCATAAGCATACATTACTTCTTTATCCTGCAGAATATCCCTTAATGCATTTATATCAGATATCTGCAGCTTTCTTAAATAAAGCCTTTTTGTTTCCATAATAGCATTATTCAACTATTTCACTGCCTTGTTTTCTACCTAAAAACAGTGATAATAATGCAGGTATTAAAAAGAGAGTAAATATGGTAGATAATGCCATACCCCCTAATATAACACTTCCCATACCGCGGTAAAGCTCACTGCCTGCCCCTGGTGCTAAAACAAGTGGAAGCATACCAAAAAGAGATGTGGCTGTACTCATAAAAATAGGTCTAATCCGTGTTTTTAAAGCATCGCGTATTGCAACACTGCCGCTCATGCCGTATTTAATATTATTTAATGTTTGATAAACAATTAATATAGGGTTATTTACAACTGAACCTATAAGCATAATAAACCCAAGCATAGTAATAATATCAAGGGACTGTGGCGTTAAGAACCTGTTTACTAAATCAAGCCCAATAAAACCACCTGATGCAGCAAGAGGCACTGAAAACATAATAATAAGCGGATAAAAGAAATTATTAAGCAGAGCAGCCATTAAAAGATATGTTATAAGTATTGCAAGTATAAAATTACCAGAAAGAGCATTTTTAGCACTTTCTAGTTTTGATGATGCACCGCTTGTATAAACTGTAATACCCTGCAGCAATCCTTCTTCTCTCATAGGCTCTAATACTTTTGTATTTATTTTATCCTGCAGCTGTTCTAATACCATACCTTTTGGAAGTGTAATAATAAATAAAAATGAACGCTGATAGTTATATCTTCTGATTCTTTCTATGCCCATTACTTCCTTTGTTTCTGCAAGGCTTGATATTGGGACAGGAAAACCAGAGCCAGAGTTTACAAGTATAGAATATACTTCATCTGGGTTATCAAAACTTTTCCTTTCTCCCTGCAGCATAATATCTATTGTGCCGATAGATGAATCTTTAAACTCTCCAACTTTTCTGCCGTCTAAGTAAGCATCAACAGATATACCAAGCTCTGTAGCAGTAATACCTGCTGATTTTAATGCTTCCCTGTTTGGAATAATCTGCACTTCTGGATATACTGGGTTTGATGTAGGGTTTAACCTTAGCTGCACTTCTGGTATTTCATTCATTATTCTATCCTGTATAAGACGGACAGTATTTATAAGGCTTTCATACTCCATAGCTCCTGCCACATTCATTAAAAATGTATTACTTGAGCCTCTGCCAATATTAAATAACGGCACTTGTGAAGTAGATGCTGTAATACCTGGTATTCTTGCAGAAATTGATGCAAGTAATGGCTGCAGTTCAACAACTCTTGCCTCATCTTTACATGTTGCACGAAGTGCCACATAAGTAGAGCTTGCAATAAACACAAAACTGTCTATCTGCGGATAGCCGTCTTTTTCCCCTTCCATATAAGGCTTTAGTTCCCTGTATATAAAATCGCCCATAGCTTTTCTTTCGTTATATGAAATACCAGGCGGTGGAGTAAAACGGGATTCAACCATATTTTTATTACCAAGTGGCAGATAATCCATTTTAGGCATAAGCATATAAGCACTTATTATAGAAAAACCTGTTACTATAATAATAAAGGCAAATTTTATAATAAATTTAGAATTAAGTTTATCAGATATTAATACAATATATTTTACAAAAAAGTTACCTGTAGTAACAAGCAGATTATTTGGACTGTATTTTATTAATTTTTCTTTTACATTATCATTTATATGCAGTGCAGATGTTTTGCTTTTTATCTTACTTAATACAGCACTGCTTTTTTCCTTTTTATTTTCTCCTGCAGAAAATAATATTTTAGATAATACAGGAATAACAGTAATAGATGTAATAAGGCTTAAACCAACGGCTGCACTAACTGCTATTGCAATATCTCCAAAAAGCTGGCCTGCTTCTTCCTTTACAAAAATAATAGGAAGAAATACTGCAATTGTTGTTAAAGTAGAAGCAAGCACTGCACCCCACACTTCTTTTGTAGCAGTAACTGCTGCATCAAGAGCCTTTTTACCGTTTGATATATGCCTGTCTATATTTTCAAGCACAACAATAGAGTTATCTATAAGCATACCTACAGAAAATGCAATACCTGCAAGGCTTATTACATTTAATGTTCTGCCAAGTAAGTGCATAATTAAAAATGTGCCTATAATACATATTGGAATAGTAACAGCAATAACTAATGTGGCACGAACACTTCTTAAAAATACTAAAAGTACAATAACAGCTAAAAGACCGCCAACAATAATATTTGATTTCACTAATGCTATAGCCTGTAAAATATAATTTTTCTGGTCTGCTATTTTTACAAACTTTAAGCCGTTATTTTTTAATATGCCGTTATTTAAGTTTTCTACTACTTTATCTACATCATTTGTAAGCTCTAATACATTTGCCCCTGCCTGAGCAACTATTCCTACACTTAAAGCATTTGTATTACCATAACTTACAATAGTGCTTCTTTTAGAAAATCCATAGTCTACATTAGCAATATCGCCTAGTTTAATTCTTGCATTATCACTTGATACTACTACAATATCTCTAATATCCTGCGGTGTTTTTGCTTCGCCTATTGTGCGGAACCTGTAATCTTTTGCACCAAAATCAATAGTTCCTGCAGAAATATTTACATTTTCTTTATTTAAGGCATTTATAATTGCTGAAAGAGTAATATTGTAAGCACTCAGCCTGTATGGGTCTACATCTATTTGTATCTGCCTTGCCCTGCCGCCCCAGTAGCTTACATCGGCAACACCTTTTACCCTGTCAAAATAAGGTTTGATAGTTTCTTCAAAAAAACTTAAATATTCATCAATAGAGCGTTTATTTGTATCATCAGTTAAAAGCATTAAATCTACAACTGATACAGCATCTGTATTTGCTGCCCTTATTGTAGGCTGGTTCATATTATCTGGATATCCGCTTACTTCATTTAATTTATTGGCAACAAGAAGTATTGCATCATTTACAGGTACATCCATATCAAACATTAAAGTAATATAAGCAGAACTTTCTCTTGCAGAGCTTTCGCAGTCTATTAAGCCGGGGATAGTTTTAAGCACCCTTTCCTGCCTTTCAAGTATTTCTTTTTCTACTTCATAAGGGGATGCTCCACGCCAGTATGTACTTACAGAAATCTGCGGATATTCAATGCTTGGAATAAGACGGTATGGCATATTTAAAAACGCCTGAATACCAAATATTACTAAAAAACATACTCCAACAAGAACTTTTACTGGGTTTTCAACTGCAAACTTAATCATCTATATATAACCTTAATTATCTGTTTATCCTATTTTAGAAGTTATTTTAATTTTTACACCGTTATTTACTGCATTATTACCGTCTAACACTATCTGGTCATCTTTTTTAAGTGAGCCTTCTGTTACTGAGGTTACTGCAGCATAGCCGCCGTTATAACCTATTATTTTTACTGGTATAAAGCGAACTCTCTCATCTTCTGATACTTTAAACACTCCTTTTACACTGTTACGCTCTACTACTGCATCTCGCGGAACTAATAAGGAATTAATTTTACTGCCTGACGGGATTAAGGCTACTACTAAAACTCCTTCTTTTAAATCAGGGTCCTGACCTAAATCTATACGAGTTAAAAATAATCTGGTTGCTGGGTCCCCTTTTGAGTTAATTGATAATACTTTACCTGTATATTCCTTGCGGCTTGTTTTTACTGTTACCTGCTGGCCGGCTTTGATATATGGAAGAACTGTTTCTGGAATATATACTTTTGCTTCATAAGTTAAGGTAGCTACTCCTGCTACTACACCGCCTGAATTTACCCATTCGCCTACTTCCACATCTTTACTGATTACTACCCCTTTTAATGGTGATTTGATTACCATTTTCTCTTTCTGAGTTTCAAGCTGTTTCTGTTGGGATACTGCTGATGTATATGCACTTTGGGCATTAGTATAATCTGTTAATGAGTCTTGATATTTCTGCTGGGATATTGATTTTTGAGTGTATAATACTTTATTACGGTTAAAATCTCTTAAGGCTTTATCTAAATTTGCTTTTGCCTGTTTGGTGGCTGCAACGGCACTTGATACACTGTACCCTAATAAACTGTCATCTAAACTTGCAAGGGGCTGCCCTATTTCTACTGCATCACCCTCATTTACATACACTTTTAATACTTTGCCTGCACTTTCTGCTGCAACTTGGGAACTTTCGCTGAAATATGCTGAGCCTGTTATCATCATTGTAGGTGATGTCATTCCTTCTGACACTTTCTCTACAGTTACTAATACAACACGCTCTTTACTTGGTGAGCCTGCCTGTTTATTTTGTGCTGATACTGTAATAGGAATAATACATAAAAATACTAATAATAAGATTAATGAGCTGCGAAACATATATCCACCAAACACTTAATATCCTGTTATACTACACTACTATTTGTAAAAAGAAAACAAAAAAATATAATAGTTGCTATATTTATAAAATTTTATATAATATTTGTTTAATAAATTTTGTGAGAGAAAACAATATGGGCAATAAAATTCTTAAAATATATATTCAAATTATAACATTTCTTATTTATCTATTAGTTATTTTTGGACTGTGCAGAATAGGTTTTATTATAAACTCTGGTATCTTAAATTCTGCTATTAATGGAGCAGACAGCTCTGCTTCACTGCCATTTTTAGATATAATGCAGACACTTTTTTCAGGTCTTAGATATGACGGCAGACTTGCTGCCCCTGCTGCTTTTATTTTTGCTGTATTATATATTGCATTTTCATTTATAAAAAAAGCACAGAAACCTGTTATTATTGTTTTTACATCTATAATATCATATATCGTAATAATTGCATCATTTGTAAATGATACTTATTTCAGCATTTTTAATGATACTTTTAATATTATACTGCTTGGTGTTATATATGATGACCAGTCTGCAATATTCCATACAGCAGTTAACAGCGACTATAATGCTCTGCCGAAAATTTTAGCATCTATTATTTTAACTGCCGTAGCTGTATATATTTATAATAAAATATATAAAAAAATTGAAAATATTAGTAAATCTGTTTCTATAAAACAGGCTGTACCATTAGGTATTTTATTACTTTATGTTTTAATACTTACTACATCTTCCACATTTAATCTGCAGGGTGGAGATTTAAGCTATATTGTAAAACTTCCAGAAAATGCTTTCCTTAAAAAAGCAGCTCCCGGAGCTCTGCATGATTTAGACAGAGTATATAGAGCCTATAAAGATATTAAAGGCGAAAGTTTTGAAAAATATTCAGGCGGTAAAACTATTCAGCAGGTTATGCAGATATATTTTGGTGATAGATATACAAATCAAGATAATATCAGCAGTTTAATGGAACAGGAAGTTTTAAGTAACGGCAAAAGTAATGCTAAACATATATTTTTAATAATTATGGAATCTCTTTCTGATTATCACTTATCTGAAGAATTTAAACAGGCAGGCATGGGTAATGATTTAATGGAGCTTGCAGATTCTGAAAACGGCTTAAAAGTACCTGTATTTATACAAAACGGATACGGCACTATAGAAACTATGGATATGATGATTACAGGACTTTACGGCACATATTTTCCAGTAAGTGAAATGACTGGTAAAATACCGTGCTTTGATTCATCTACTGGTAAAATATTTAAAGATTTAGGGTATGATACAAACTTTTATTATTTTGGAAGCTCTGCATGGCGTAAAATAGGCACTTATACTGCCGCTCAAGGCTTTAATAAAAGCTATGGTATGGAAAATATACATAATAAGCAAAAAAGCACATGGGGAATATACGATAATGAAGGCTTTGACTTTATACTTGAAAGTATTGATAAAAACCATAATAAGCCTACATTTAATATGATACTTTCTGCATCTAACCACCCGCCTTACGATATAGATACTAAAAAATACTATAATATTGATACAGAAAAAATTAGAAACTTCCTTGATACAAACTACCCAAAAGATAAAAGATTTCCAGGAATAACACCAGAAATTTTAACAGTAACAGAGTATTCTATTAAAAGTGTTGCTGATTTTATTAAAGAAACTTATGCAAAATATCCTGACAGCATTTTCTTTGTTACAGGCGACCATTTTGACAGAAGCTATCCTAACCCTAATAGAAAAATATTTACTTCCACATCTATTCCGTTAATAATATATGGCAGTGGAGTTAGTGAATATAAGCTGAAATATAGTGCAGGAAGCCATAAAGATATTGTACCTACTATTGTAGATATGACAGCTCATAAAGGATTTAAATTTCACTCTTTTGGTCAAAGCCTTGTAACAGATAATAAAAATGAAAAAACAGATAAAGAAAGAATTGCTGTTGGTGCTCAATCCATAGCAAATGGCAGATACTGCTTTAACGGCAGCCTTGAATATTTTGACGGCGAAGAAAAAAATGAAAATGATTTAAATACTGCTAAATTATTCTGGGATAAAAAGAAAGCCGGCGAAGCATTAAGCTGGTATATAGTAAATAAAGGATATAATATACCTAAATAATATCAATATTTTATTTAAATTATACAGAATATGACACAATTTGTCAAAGAAATATAAACATTGAAAATATGTAACAGGGAGATATTTAATATCCCCCTATATTTTTTTACATTCTTCTAAATATTCTTCTATTTGGGCAAGTAAAACTGGGGAAAGCTCTATTTTACTGGAATATGTATAGTTAATTTCTTTTGTATCTTCATTATTTTTTACAGGTATATTATCATATATTTCTTTTACATCTTTCATAGATGATATGCCTAAGCCAGCTAATGCAGGGCTTAAGGATAACAAACCTAATGTTTTTAATGCACTGCGTTTTTTTAATAAGTTATTTTGTCTTGTTAAATATTTCATTTTCCGTACCGCCTTATTAATACCAGTCTGGGTGTTTTTTATATACACTTGCTGGGTATATATATGGTCTGCCACTTGGATAATATAATGGGTTTTGCTCTAACTCTCTTAATTTAAGCCTGTTTAAATAGCCTATGAATTCATCTGAGCCTTTTGGAAAATCCATTATCATATTTCTACGCTCATCAGTAGGACCTTTTCTATTAATATACTCTTTATTTTTCTGTAAAATATATTCTCCCCAGCCGCCACCTAAAAATGAGCCATTTTCTTGTGTATCTATTTTATGTAAAAGTTCTCTAAATGCTAAAATATCAGCTTCTGTTGATGTTTTATCTAAAGGGTGTTTAATATTTTTATTCCATTCCAATATAGTCTCAATATACATAGTATTACCATATGGAGAATGTATAACTGGTTTTGGTGGAAAAATAGTATCCAGCTCTGGTATTAAAGTGCCTTCAAATACTCCAGTTTCTTCTCCATAAAACTGGTTATATATTTTTCTTCTATAAAGTTCTTCATTATCAGGCATATATATAGCACCATTTGGGTGGCCGTCTAATATTTGGTTTTTATAAACAGATAGAAAGTTACCAGTTTCTCCAAAAGTTAAGCAGTCCATAGCATAGTTACTGCCCCACATAGCAGCAAGGCGCACTATGGCTAAATTCCTTGGGCTTGTATATTCTCTAACATCAGTATTAAAATTTATAATAAATTCATCAAAACATTTATAATCAAGGCTTGATATCATAGCACATAATACCCACTCTAAATCTGCACTATCATCTGCTAATCGCATATAAGCATCATAAGAGCCCATATTAGCTGCTCGCATTAAGTGAGTAACATATTCTTTTCTAAAACGGCTGTCAAAACGGTGGCGGGAAAAGTGTTTTAAATAATGGTAATATACTTCTGCCTGTAAATATGGACCTGTTGGAAGGCCTTTTTTTTCAAGCTCAATACCAGCAAGCTCTATTTGACGCAGTGTTTCTTTCATATCTTTTAAGGCTTTTTTATAATCACCATAAGTGGTCTGTTTTAATAATTTAGCCATATTATTAGGGTATAAATCTACTGCATAAGTATTTATATAATCAAAATATAACATACGGTATGGTGATTGTTCTAACCTATTTAAGCTTATTTTGCATATTAAATATGTAGCTACATAGTTTCCTTTAAATGCTGCTTTTTGAAGTAATGGAAAGGCTTTATCATATTCTTTATTATTAAAATATTCTAACCCATCTTTAAATAAAGCTTTACTTTCAGCATCATGTGGCATATTTGGAAAGTTTATCATATCTTTTTCATATTTTAAATGGGGTATATATACACTTTTAAGCTCACTTTTTTCTAATATCATAGCTCGCTTTTCTTTTACATCTGATAATGAGTTAAATTTATCAAGCTCTTCCTTGTCCCACCTTATACCTATTGGTGCCTGCCGTATTCTTTCTCTGTTTTCTATTAAGTGTTTTTTTTCTATATCATAAGGCAGCACTTTATATAAATAATATGACCTTATGCTGTTTTTGGGGTATTCCTTTACAATATGCTGAAACTCTGCATCTACTTCCTTTTTTTCTGGCAGGTAAGGTTTAAGACCTTGAAGACGCCATAATTCTTGAAAGTCATCTGAAAATAAAAAATTTTGCTCTGATACTATTCTACTCCAACAAAACTCCATATATTATCCCTCTATAATGTTTTGTGGCAATACCCACAATGTAATAATGCCTATAAATGGCTGCTGATTAACTAATATTTTATCATTTATATTTTCATCTTTAAATTTTTTATCATCTACCTGCATATAAGCACTTCTTAAGTTTTGGCGGGCTATTTCATGCAGGCTTTCTGTAAAAGATGAATTTCTTTTTTCCATTTTTTTATTATCACTTTGAACTGCTTTTATTTTCTTTGGCACTAAATCAAAATCTGGCTTATAGCCTTCTGCAAAACATACTGCCTGATAAAAGCTTTTTGCTACAACAGCAGCAGGGGTATCTATCCCCCCCCTATATTTTTTTACATTCTTCTAAATATTCTTCTATCTGTGCAAGTAAAACTGGGGAAAGTTCTATTTTGCTGGAATATGTATATTTAAATTCTTCTGTATCTTTATTATTTTTTACAGGTATATTATCATATATTTCTTTTACATCTTTCATAGATGATATGCCTAAGCCAGCTAATGCAGGGCTTAAGGATAACAAACCTAATGTTTTTAATGCACTGCGTTTTTTTAATAAGTTATTTTGTCTTGTTAAATATTTCATTTTCCGTACCGCCTTATTAATACCAGTCTGGGTGTTTTTTATATACACTTGCTGGGTATATATATGGTCTGCCACTTGGATAATATAATGGGTTTTGCTCTAACTCTCTTAATTTAAGCCTGTTTAAATAGCCTATGAATTCATCTGAGCCTTTTGGAAAATCCATTATCATATTTCTACGCTCATCAGTAGGACCTTTTCTATTAATATACTCTTTATTTTTCTGTAAAATATATTCTCCCCAGCCGCCACCTAAAAATGAGCCATTTTCTTGTGTATCTATTTTATGTAAAAGTTCTCTAAATGCTAAAATATCAGCTTCTGTTGATGTTTTATCTAAAGGGTGTTTAATATTTTTATTCCATTCCAATATAGTCTCAATATACATAGTATTACCATATGGAGAATGTATAACTGGTTTTGGTGGAAAAATAGTATCCAGCTCTGGTATTAAAGTGCCTTCAAATACTCCAGTTTCTTCTCCATAAAACTGGTTATATATTTTTCTTCTATAAAGTTCTTCATTATCAGGCATATATATAGCACCATTTGGGTGGCCGTCTAATATTTGGTTTTTATAAACAGATAGAAAGTTACCAGTTTCTCCAAAAGTTAAGCAGTCCATAGCATAGTTACTGCCCCACATAGCAGCAAGGCGCACTATGGCTAAATTCCTTGGGCTTGTATATTCTCTAACATCAGTATTAAAATTTATAATAAATTCATCAAAACATTTATAATCAAGGCTTGATATCATAGCACATAATACCCACTCTAAATCTGCACTATCATCTGCTAATCGCATATAAGCATCATAAGAGCCCATATTAGCTGCTCGCATTAAGTGAGTAACATATTCTTTTCTAAAACGGCTGTCAAAACGGTGGCGGGAAAAGTGTTTTAAATAATGGTAATATACTTCTGCCTGTAAATATGGACCTGTTGGAAGGCCTTTTTTTTCAAGCTCAATACCAGCAAGCTCTATTTGACGCAGTGTTTCTTTCATATCTTTTAAGGCTTTTTTATAATCACCATAAGTGGTCTGTTTTAATAATTTAGCCATATTATTAGGGTATAAATCTACTGCATAAGTATTTATATAATCAAAATATAACATACGGTATGGTGATTGTTCTAACCTATTTAAGCTTATTTTGCATATTAAATATGTAGCTACATAGTTTCCTTTAAATGCTGCTTTTTGAAGTAATGGAAAGGCTTTATCATATTCTTTATTATTAAAATATTCTAACCCATCTTTAAATAAAGCTTTACTTTCAGCATCATGTGGCATATTTGGAAAGTTTATCATATCTTTTTCATATTTTAAATGGGGTATATATACACTTTTAAGCTCACTTTTTTCTAATATCATAGCTCGCTTTTCTTTTACATCTGATAATGAGTTAAATTTATCCAGCTCTTCTTTTTCCCACCTTATACCTATTGGGGCCTGCCGTATTCTTTCTCTGTATTCTATTAAGTGTTTTTTTTCTATATCATAAGGCAGCACTTTATATAAATAATATGATCTTATGCTGTTTTTTGGGTATTCCTTTGCTATGTGCTGAAACTCTGCATCTACTTCATTTTTTTCTGGCAGGTAAGGTTTAAGACCTTGAAGACGCCATAATTCTTGAAATGTATCAACAAATAGAAAATCTTGCTCAGCAGCTATTCTATTCCAACTAAATTTCATATATTATCCCTCTATAATATTTTGTGGTAATACCCACAATGTGATAATACCTATAAATGGTTGCTGGTTAACTGATATTTTATTGTTTAAGTTTTCATCTTTAAATTTTTTATTATCTACCTGCATATAAGCACTTCTTAAATTTTGGCGGGCTATTTCATACAGGCTTTCTGTAAAAGATGAATTTCTTTTTTCCATTTTTTTATTATCACTTTGAACTGCTTTTATTTTCTTTGGCACTAAATCAAAATCTGGCTTATAGCCTTCTGCAAAACATACTGCCTGATAAAAGCTTTTTGCAACAGTAGTGGCTGGGGTATCAATAGATTTATTATATTCCTTTTTACTACCATTGAAACCTGTTTCTCTATTATCTGATATATTTGAAAGTTTTTCATCTTTTAAGCCAAGCATATTTTTAATAGTTTCTATATTTATGTTTAAAGGTTCATCTTTTTTTTGGTTTTTATGCTCTTTTGCAATATAGTCCCATGCTTTTGATGCACCTGCACCATGAATACTGCTGCCATTATATTTATCTTTATATTCTTTTAGTAATACATTATCTAAATCTTTAATATTCATACCTGTAAGAAAGGTTTTTATTCTTTCTTTAAAGATAAATTTTGCTGTATCTGCATCATTAATATTCGCATATAAACTATATGAATTAATTAATGAGTTAATATCCATATTTTTATCGCCAAATAATACAGCCTTATTATCAAATATACTAAAATTATTTATTATGTCAATAGGCATACATACTGTATGCTGATTTATTACTGTATGCGGTGGCAAAAATTTATCATCTAAATGCATATAGTTATATAAGTTTATATATTTTTTAAGTTTTTCTTTATCTGGTATATCATATATCCATTGCAGCACCTCATCCAGCAAAGCATCAAAAAAATAATTAGCAACTTTTTTTGTCCCCTTTTTTACTACAGAAGATAAACCTTTTAATTGGATTTCTTCATTCTTTTCATCAATTGTATATGTATTTAAAAGTGTTTCTATAATGATATCATTATTTTCTACAGTAATATTTGTTTCCTGTTCTGAGATAACATCATGATGGTTAATATATTCTGGCTTAAACTTAAAGTGGTCAAGAATAAATTCGTAAAGATATATTAAAGTTGATTGAAATGTTTGAGAATCTGCTGTATCTCTTATATTTTTATAATTAATAGTTATGATATTTAACACATATTCTTTACATTCATTATATCTATTTTCATCTATCAGATATTCATTTGGCACATTTTGAGTAAAAACTTCATAAGTCATATATTTTTTTATGATATTATATAATTCAAGAGTAAATGATGATTTTACATGGACACCTTGTTGGTTTAAAAAATTATATATTATACCATATTCAAAAGTATCTTCTAAATTATTTTCTTTAACTTTATCATAATGTAATAATTGTATTCTGCTGCTAGTTATATCAGTATAAAACAATATACTAAATACAATATTTTTTAGCATATTTAGTGATAAATCAAATATTTTTTCACTTAGTTTAATAAAAATAGGAGCATCACAACTTAATTGATTATGATTTAACCTAATATTTGTAATAGTTTTATCTCTATATTTAAGAAAATAATATATATTTTTACATAAGTTATCAAAATATTTATCATATTCATCATAAATATTAAAATTTATAAGAATAAAAGGGTACATAATTTTTTTGTAATTTTTAAATTCCATTCTATGCTGTTGATTTATTTCTGTAATTTTTCCAAATTCTTTTTCACAATTACCAATTATAGTATCTAGGAACTCTTGTATCTGGTCTTTTATAAAACCTTTATAATCTTCATACATATCATATTCATCAAGCTGCTCATTTGTATAAAAATAACTAATAGGTTGAAACGCATTCATTATTAGAGTAAATAAATTATTTAAATGGATATTTAACTCATCATCTAATATAAAATATGTTTGAATATGAGCTACCATATCATTATAATATGCAAAACAATTAATTATATATTTTTTTATAAATGGGATTTTCTTGTTATATTCTAAATGATTTTGTTTGTAGAAGAAACGAAATTTCTCATCCTCTAACATTCTTTGTCTTTCCTCTATATATTTTATCTTCCAGCTTTCTACTTTATTCTTCATACTATTAAATAGTGCAACATATTCATTATATATTTTTTCTATATTTGATAAAATATTATCAATATAGTTAGTTTTTCCTGTATATTTAAAACATGAAAAAAACATTGGATAAATTTTTGATGTTTCTTCCTGCACTTTATTTATCATTAAATCATAATCTGCATAATCATGCATGCCATAGTTTCTTTTATAATCTTCTGCACCTGCTCCAAAACTAATATGATATATTGGATTTACTTTTAATTTATTTGTTAATTCCTGCTTTACTGAAGGACTTTTACCAGATAAAAGAGAATTTGTAAAAATAATAACATTGCAGTAGTCTGTAATATTTTTATTCATATTACTGTCTATTTTATTACTTAAATAATAACTTAAAAGCGGGGTAGTATATAATGGTGTTTCTATATATAATATTTTATAAAGATTATTTATACTGTCATTAAATATTTTGTCTTTTTTATCTTGATAAATCTCTATAAATCTATCATGTATTTGTTTTAAGTTTTTACCAGTATTTTCATTTTCTATATATATTTCATTAAAAACTGATGAAAAAGTGCTGTTTTTTTGAATATCTTCATTATATTTGTAGTTTATATTATATGTTGGCATGTCATTATTTTTATATATATTTAATGGATTATATGAGCTGTATATAGATATAGAATTTTCTGTATATACATAATTGCCTCTGATTTTATATTCATATTCCATTAAAGGCTTTATACTGTTACCAAAAGACTGCAGTAATACTGTAAAATATAAATCTGATAATAAATTATTTATTTCTTCTTGTTCTTTATATGTTTCTTTATCACTTGTGTAAATGTCTAATATAGAAGATGTGTAAGATAATTTAGCAATGCCTAATGATATTAATAATGGACCTACACCCATTGGAGTAGTTGCAACACCTAAACCAATTATAATTAAATCTACCATAAACATAATTGAACCAAAAATCAATTTAGCAAATAAAAATTTATCTTTTTTTTCGGTATAGCTTAATATATAACTTTCTATTTTTTTCATAGCTGGCTTTATATTTTCTTGGATATAACTATGAATTTCCTGCTCGCCGTATTTATTTATTTTATTAATAAGATTATTGGTTGAAAGATATTCCTTATATTGTATATAAAATTCATGTATAATTACTGATAAGTCCTTACATAAAGCATCTATATTTACTGATAGTCTGTCATTTGTTTCTTTTAATAATATATTATTTGGTGACTGCTCTTTAGCAGTTTCTAATAAATTAGCACGGAACTTATCTAATACAGAGAAAGATTTGAATATTTCTATTTCTAATTTGATAAAGTTACCATTTTTTAAATTATTATTTTTTAAAACTGATAAAATATCAATATCAGTATTTCTTATTAATAAAATATGATTTAATGGTATTTGTAAAGTAAGAAAATTGGCTGCTTGATTATATTGTACATTATTATTTTTGATGCTGCATAGAGTTTCTAAAAATAAAGAATTATTGGTTTTTATTTTTATATTTTTATTCTTTTTTAATATGGTTTCATAAAATGACTTTTTCTCTAAAATATTAAGATTTTCTAAAATTAAATATATATTATCTTCTTTTATATGTTTTATTTCCTTGATAATATTTTCTGTTTCAGAATTAACTTTATTGCTGCATATAGTAAAGCCATTTTTAGAATAAAAATCACATTGATATGTATTTGTTTGGGGTGCTATGCATAAACATTCTTTAAAATTCTTCTTACTGTCTTTACTATCCATACAACACCCTAACTGATAACTAGATTAATCTCTTCAAACATTCTGCTTGCTTTATATATTTTTGTGATAACAGGTAGATTTGTTTCTTCATCTTCATTTTCATACATTCGGCTGAATGTTTCACCAGTTTCTAAAAAACCAAATGATGACTCATACTTTTTATTTTTAGGAATTAAAAATATGTATTCAAAAATGTTTGCACCAATTTCTAATGATATGGCTTTATATGAATAAATATCTTCTGTATATGTTTCCTTTAAATAGTCTAAAAGCTCGCTGTATATGCCTGTATCGCTTTCTTTTACCTTGCCAAGTGATATTTTATAAGGGTTATCAAAATCAGACTCTCTAAACTGATATTCTTTACTTTCTGCACCCTGATTTTCCACAGATGAATTATATATCTTAATATAATATGCTCCATTTATTATATCAGGGTATGATTTACTTAAACAGTAACGAACATGGAAAATATACTCATACTCTTCCTTTTCACTTTCGCTGCTTTCACCATTTCCGCTGTCTGCCTGCGGGGCAGAATAAGCCAGCTTCCATTTATTAGGCTTTGGAATAATTTGTAAAGGAAACCCTTTATCTGTCATTATAAGGCTTACATAGTCCTGCATAACAGCTTTTTCACCATTTAATGTTTTTAAACTTAATGCAGCAGGTGGAATATTTACAACCATTGTACATGGGGCAGGCACACCTAATATGCTGTTTGTACAGCCAGAAATTAAAGCATTCTGCATATCAGGCTCTAATATAATAGGCACACCATCGCTTTGAAATGGTTTGCCTTTAACTGATTTTAACTGCACTTTGCCGCCATGGGGGCACATAATAACATCATCTTCTAATACTGGATAAAGTAAAGTCTGTAACTGAGTATTTTCTGACATATTACACCTTTTGTGTTAGTGAATAATTATATATATTAAATTTGTTAATTGTCAAGTAAAAGTATTTAAAAAAATGTTACTATTTTATATATTATATAATATTATAATAACATTTATTATAAATATATTATTCTAACATATTGATATACTTTGATTTATATAAAATAAAAAATAATGATATGTCTTAAATAACCAGTAACTATTGATATAGAAAATTAATAGAATTTACAATAAAAAAAACTGCACTTATATAAAATAAGTGCAGTAAATTAAGTTTATATTAGTTCTAATAAATTACCTGCTAAAAACAGGTAATAAAATTATTCTGATTTTGCAAATGCAATAAAGTTTGAACCGTTAGGTGATACAACTTTTACAGCCATTAAATCACCTTTTTTCATTTTATCATATATTCTGTAAAAATCGTTTGCATTATTTACAGCCTTATTATTTAAAAGCACTATCACATGGCCTTCTCTTAAGCCTTTTTTATAGGCTTGAGTATCTTCATTAAGGCTTGTAATAACTACACCATTAGATATGCCTAAATTTCTAGCCTGCTGTGGGTCAATATCTTTTACAACTATATCACCACTTCTTTGTTTTGGCTGAGCACCATAATAATTTGATGCAATTTGGTTATTACCAGGTCTTTCGCCTAATTTCACAGTAATATTCTGCCTTTTGCCGTCACGAATAATTGTTAAAACTACTCTTTCATTTGGACTTTTTGAACCAATAATGCCGGCAAGCTCTCTTGAAGTTTGTGCCTGTTTACCGTCAACTGCAATAATAACATCACCAGCTTTAAGACCTGCTTTATCTCCCGGCTCGCCTTTTGTTACATCTGCTATTAATACACCTTTAGTATCAGATAAACCGAATGATGCTGCAAGCTGTTCATCAAGTGGCTGCATAACAATACCAACCCAGCCTCTTGATACTTTACCGTCTTTTTTAAGTTTAGGAAGAATATTTTTAAGCATATTTACAGGTACAGCAAAACCAAGACCTTGAGCTGACTGTATAATCGCTGTGTTAATACCTATAACTTCCCCGTCCATATTTATAAGCGGACCTCCAGAGTTACCTGGGTTAATAGATACATCTGTCTGGATAAAGTTATCATAAGGTCCGTCACCTAAAACTCTGCCTTTTGCTGATAAAATACCTGCAGTTACTGTGCCGCCAAGACCAAGTGGGTTACCAATAGCTACAACCCAGTCGCCAATCTCTGCTTCATCAGAATCACCTAATAAAATAGGTGTAATATTTGCACCTTTTGTATCTATTTTTAAAAGTGCTAAATCTGTAAGCGGGTCTGTACCAATAATCTCTGCTTTAAACTCTCTGTCATCTTGAAGTTTAATAACAATTTCATCTGCCCCTTCTATTACATGGTTATTTGTAACTATATAACCGTCTCTATCAATAATAAACCCAGAGCCTAATGCTGTAGATTTATATTTCTGTGGACCACCGTTACCAAAGCCAAATGGATTATTGCCGCCAAACATACCACCAAAAAAGTCTTGAAAAAATGGGTCAATTTGACGAGTTACTGTTTTTGTTGTGCTTATATTAACAACACTAGGTGCTGCCTTTTTTACAACAGGTGAAAAACTTGTAGGTATTGCAAAAGCATTTACCGTAAAAGCTAAAACAAGCATCGCTGTTAAATATAATTTCTTCATTAATGAAAATTCCTCCTTGAAAGGTATCATTTTTTATTATAAATTTCTGATGTTAAAATACCACCTTCAGATGCAGTATCTATTACCTGTTTTATATTTCCATGGATAATATTTACTATATCCTCCATAAATCCAAAAGATACAGTGCCATATACTGTGTATTCTACATCATCAATTATTCTGCTGAATAAGTAGTTGCCATAAACTATTGTGCTTACAGGCTCTACTGGTCTGTTAGCTGGTTTTATAAATACAGAAAATCTGTTAATGCCGTCTTCAAATGATAAATCAAAAACATATCTATTAAATACAGTTGTATGAAAGTGCCTGAAACCATGATAAAATTCGGGCGTATCCCAAAACTTATATTTACCTTCTATATTTCCGCGTAAATCATTATGACCTTCTCTCATCTGCCCCATGCCGCGTCCCATGCCCATACCTCTGCCTCTGCCCATACCGCGACCCATACCTTCATGGTGACGGCCGTGCAGTGCACCAGTCATATAATCAAAGCCGCTGAAAGCAAACATTAATGTATTTACATGGTCATATACTTCTAACTTTACTATATGTTCGTTATTATCAAGCCATAAAATCTGCTTAAATCTGTACTTATCTTTTGGGATAACTGTATATTGAGTTATATCAAAACCAAAAAATGAAATATTATCCATTTTTTCAACATTATAATATTTTGCTGGTATCCTGTCTATTGAAAAGAAACCTCTTAAAAGCTGGCGGGAAATAGAGCCAAGCATAGAAGTATCTGCAAAATAATCATCCTGCATATTTAAATAAACTTCATACCTGTCCTTATTTAAACATTTAAAGACAACTGCCTTATCAGCAGCAAAAACATTTACAGCTGCTGATAAAAGCAATATTATGGAGAGAATAAGTCGAATCATTTTTCAAAATTTACCGAAATCACCGATGCCTGAGCTGATGGACCAGCATAAGAATTTGTATAATGTTCTAAAACATAATCTTCAAAATTATTATAAGTCTGGTTTGCCATTTCAACAGACACTGGGTTAGATTTTTCAAAATATGTTACAGTTGCACCAATAGCAAACACTATGGCAGCAGCTGCCACTGCAATATATAACACTTTACCTGCAACCATTTTTGGTAAAGACTGTTTTGGTTTTTCATTTATAACTGCAGTTTTTTCTTCTATATTTTCTTTTACTTGAGCAGTTTGTTTTTTAGCATATTTATTATTAAATTTAATATTTGCCATTATTTTTTTAGATAAATCTATATCTTCTTTTGGTGCATAAACTGATTTTACCATATCACGCACTCTATACATTGAAGCAAGCTGTGCTTTACAGCTTTCACATTCAGAAATATGGCTTGTAACAATACTACTTTGCTCACTTGTCAGCTCATTATCAATATAAGCATATAAAAGAGGTTTAATATCCACACATTCTTGTTTCATATTACGCTCCATTTTATTTTGCCTCCGCAAATGCTTCATCTGTAAGGCCTTGTTTAATAAGTCTTTCTTTAATTATCTGCCTTGCATTAAAAAGCCTGCTTCGGACAGTGCCCAAAGGTATATTCAACATCTCTGCTATTTCTTCATAACTTAAATCTTCTACTTCACGAAGAATAATAACATTACGAAGCCTGTCAGGCAGCGCATCTACAAAAAACTTAACATACTTTTTAAGCTCGTCTTTAATAATGTAATCTTCAGGACATTCGCCAGTAGTTAATCTTTCAAAATAGTCCACATCGCTTTCTTCATCTTCCATATCCACTATTCTTTTATCTCTTTCATAGTGGTTAAGAGAAAGATTAACAGCTATGCGTTTTAACCATGGGTAAAAATGCTCCCTGTCTTGTAAAGTATCAAGTTTTTCATATGCTTTTAAAAAAGCATCCTGACAAATATCTTCCGCATATTCTTTATTTTTAACTATATTCATAGCAGAATAAAATATCTGCGACTGATATTTTAATATTAAAATTTCAAAGGCACCTGTATCGCCCTCTAAAACTTGTTCAATAACCTGTGCATCACTCATTTTATCCCTCTTATATAGTGAATGACATAGATAATTATATTTAGTTCAAAAAAAATTTTTATTAATTTTCTTTTTTATCTCTTATTACAAAAAATACAGAAATTATAATAAAAACACAAGCAAATATAGTAATATGGTTTATAGGCTCGCCGCCAAATAAAGCACCCACAATAACTGCTACAACAGGCTCTGCATAAGCATAAGATATGGCAATATGAGTTGGTGTATTATATAAAAGCCATACATAACATGTATAACCTACAATAGAACCAAAAAATATTAAATGCAGAGTGCTTAAAAATGCTTTTAAAGTAACTTCTGAAAGATAAAAACCAGTCCACTCCCCTATTAAAAAAGAGATGACAAACATAACTAAACCGCCGGTAACCATTTGAAAACCAAGGCTTTTTATCATATTCATATCTGAATGTCTGCGTTTTAAATAGATAGAACCTGCTACCCAGCCAGCCATAGATATAAATATAGTGATAATACCTAATACTGCATTAGAGCCGCCTGTAATCCCTGTTGATACTGCAAGCACACCGACACCAATAAAACCACCAATTAAGCCGACAAATACTGATGCAGAAGGCTTTTTATCATAACCTATAAGCCAGCTGACAATTACCATCCATAAAGGTATAGAGCCCATAATAAGAGCTATTGTACCAGAATTAATATAAAGTCCTGAAATATTTAAAAAAGCACCACCTATAACTATCATCATACATGATGCAAAGAAAATAGTAATAAACTGTGATTTTGCAGGCAGTTTTCTATCTTTTTTAATAAAAAATGACCAAAGCAAAAATATAGAGCCTGCAGAAATATATCTGATACTTGAAAGTAAAACTGGAGGAAAAGAAACAAGTGCAAACTTGATACTTAGATATACAACACCCCATGTGGAATATAAGGCAACTATACAAAATAATGTTAATGCAAATTTTCTATTTTTAATAAGTGCCATAAAACACCATAGATTTCTTTATACTGTTTTTAATTATTATTTTTCAAATTACTACTACTAAATATGAAAAAAAGCAATTATTTTTTATAAAATTTAATGACATTTATATTCTCTTATGTTATATAAGTAAATCAAGTAATTATAAAGGTGTTATAATGATTGCAGGTAGCGATAAATTTAATGATGAATGTGCAATAGCCGGCGTATATGGCAACCATGAGGCTGCTAATCTAGTTTACTTATGCTTATATGCTCTGCAGCATAGAGGACAGCAGGGTACTGGTATTGCAGCATATGACGGCGACCATATTCATTCAGAAAAAAGAGAAGGTTTAGTTGCTGATGTTTATACAAAAAAGCGTCTTAAAAAATTACCTGGCAAAATAGCCATAGGTCATAACAGATACCCTACTGACGGTATTTTTTCAGCAAGAAATCTTCAACCAGTTATAGCAGAACTGCCAATAGGTGATTGTGCTCTTGCTTATAATGGTAACTTAGTAAATGCTTTTAAAATCCGTAAACAGCTTATACAAGACGGTGCAATCTTCTCTACTGGAACAGATTCTGAAACTATTATGCATCTGCTTGCTAAAAGACTAAAAAATGAAGACTTAATTACAGCCCTTTCAAATGTTATGACTCAAATAACTGGCTCATACTCTATGGTATTTATGGCTGATAATAAACTTATTGCTATGCGCGACCCACACGGTGTCCGCCCACTTGCTATGGGTATGATGAAAGACGGATATGTATTTGTCAGCGAAACCGTTGCTCTTGATTTAATTGATGCCCACTTTGTCAGAGAAGTTGAACCTGGTGAAATGGTTGTTGTTGATGCAAGCGGTGTAAAATCTTATTTTCCTAATGGTAAATTAGAACACCCTGCACCATGCGTTTTTGAACATGTATATTTTGCAAGACCTGACTCTTTTATGTTTGGTCAGTCTGTTTATGAAGTGCGTAAAGGCTTTGGAAGAATGCTTGCAAAAGAATGTCCAGTAGATGCAGATATTGTTATACCTGTGCCAGACTCTGGTATTACTGCAACAATAGGCTATTCTGAAGAAAGCAAAATACCTTTTGAACTTGGTATTATCAGAAACCACTATGTAGGCAGAACTTTTATTGAACCATCACAAAATATCCGTGATTTTGGTGTTAGAATAAAACTTAACCCTGTTAGAAACCTTATTAGCGGTAAAAGAATAGTTGTTGTTGATGATTCTATCGTCCGCGGAACTACCAGTAAAAAAATAGTAAAACTTCTGCGAGATGCTGGAGCAAAAGAAATACATATGAGAATATCTGCTCCACCTACAAGCTACCCTTGCTATTATGGAATAGATACACCTACTAAAAAAGAACTTATATCTAATACACATACAGAAGAAGAAATTAGAAAATTTATAGGGGCTGATTCTCTTGGATATATTTCCCTTGAAGGTATGAAAAAAGTGCTTATTGATAATAACTTCTGCTTTGCATGCTTTACTGGTCAGTATCCAATAGACCCTACAGATTTAATTGAGGACTAAACATACAAATGAAAAAAATATTGTTAGTAATTATTATTTTATCATTTGCATGCAGTTTTGCTTTTGCTGATGACAGAACCGATAAACCATATAACTACGGCTATGCAAAAAGGCATGGTATGGTAGCCATTACCGGTAATTTAACAGACAGAATTTCTAATGCCTGGGGCGATTTAGCTCCAGGCGGCGGCGGTTTTGTATATTATAATATATTAAATGACTTCTGGGGTAATTTCTCTATTGGCTTTAGTGCTGACTATATTGGCGGAGATTTTACTACAAAAAACCAGCAGATAAAAGGTAAAGCTCACATGGCACCTATTGCCTTAAATCTTGCATATATGACATCATCAAACATAGTTAATGCATGGATTGGTATTGGTGTTTCATACAACTTTGCCACATTTAATATTTCTGACGGTACAAATAATGGTGTTTACTACAGTGATTTTACACAAAACAGCCAGTTAATAGGGTTTGACGCATTTGCCGGTGCTGAATATCTTTTTACAAAAGACGGCAGATGGGGTGCATTTTTTGAGTTTAGATATACTTATGCTCAAAACCCTAAATTTAACTTAGATTTAGCAGGTGTTGGCAGTGTATCAGACTCACTTGATATGCAGCAGCTTAAATATACTATTGGGTTTTCATACCACTTTTAAGGAGATATTATGTCTAGTTCCAGCTATTTAGCAAGCATTATATTTTCAGTGCTTATTATAATATTTGGCGTAATTATTATAATGAACCCTGCAGGCACAATGACTGCATTTGCTATAATGATAAGTATATTAATGATTGTTTCAGGGCTTACAAATATATTTTTATTTATGAGCCTGCGTGATTTTAAAGGTGCTGTATATTATTTAATAGAAGGCGGTATTTCTATTATACTTGGTATTATGCTTTTAAGCAGTCAGTCTGCTCTTGAAAACCTGCTTCCATTTTTAATAGGCTTTTGGATAGCATTAAAAAGTGTTACTGCAGTTGTTACAGCAATTGAATGGAAAAAAAGAACTTACCCTGCATGGAAGTCTTTAATGACTGGCGGTATTATTGGTATCCTTTTAGCTCTTTTAATTGCTGCCGTTCCTAAAATAGTTTCTGTATATATCAGCCTTGTGCTTGGTATCGCTATGATAATTGTAGGGGTTGTAATTATTTTATTTGTAATAAATTTAAGAAGAATAAGTTAGTTACATATATTAAAATATGAAAAAAGGGCTTTTTAAAAAGCCCTTTTTTTATAAATTATAAAATCATATTATTATAAAAAATGAAGTTTATCTAATATGCGTTTTGTAGCATGGGACCTGTTTAATGTATAAAAATGCAGACCTGCCACCTGATTTTTAACTAAATCTTCGCACTGGTTAACAGCATAATCTATACCAATAGATGCAATATCTTCTTCGCTTTTTCCTTCCATTGATTTTATTAAATGTTCAGGTATATGGCTTGAGCACATTACTTTAAACCTTTCTATCTGAGAAAAATTTACAATAGGCATTATCCCCGCCACAATAGGCACTTTTATGCCTGCTTTTTCTGCACGGTCTCTAAACCTGTAAAAATATTCATTATCAAAAAATAACTGTGTAATAATGAATGATGCTCCCATATCTACTTTATATTTCAGCATCTCTATATCTTTTTCAAAAGTGAGAGATTCTGGGTGTTTTTCTGGATAGCCTGCCACACCTATGCAGAATTTGCCACGACTTGCTATATAGCTTACTAAATCAGAAGCATATTTAAAATCGCCCTGCTTTAAGTCGCTGCCTTTTGGTATATCACCGCGAAGTGCAAGTACATTTTCTATGCCTGCATTTTCTAGCTTTTCTAAAATATTATCAAGTGTAACTTTATCAAAACCAACACATGTAATATGCATCATTGTTTCATATTTGCATGTATCTTTAATATAATTTATCCAGTCAAAAGTTTTATCAGCAGTAGAGCCGCCTGCTCCAAAAGTAACTGATGAAAAATCTGCATTTTCTTCCTGTAAAGAATCTATAGTATCAAAAAGCACTTTTTCTATTGCTAAAGTTTTAGGCGGAAAAAACTCAAAAGAAATAGACGGCTTTCTAGTATTTAAAATATTTGAAATGCTCATTAATCCTATACTCCATAAATTAAATTTTCAGTAGATATTGCACTAAAAATATAAATTTGTAAATAGTAAATCATATAAATTTAAAATTTATGTTTTAACTAACAACACATATGTTACACTTTTAAAAAAATAAATCTTATTATATTATAAATCAAGCAATAATTTATTTTCCTCAGCAACCTCACAAGGGAGCTAGTAAATATCAACTTATATTTGAAAGAAACTAATACAAATACATAAAAAAAGGGATAGTTAATTAACTATCCCTAATATCTTTAAGCTTTGGCGGCGATTATCAATCCATAATAAAAAATCCGTCCTGGATTTTTTATTTCATCGTTTAGTCGCAGTAAATGCTCCTGCACTCACTAAAGAATGCACTTCCCTGTGCATATAGGTCGCCTTTATGTATAAAAAAAAGGGATAGTTAACTAACTATCCCTAATATCTTTAAGCTTTGGCAGCGACCTAATCTCCCAAGTGTTATCTTCACTAAGTACATTCGGCGATGGGGCCCTTCACTGCTGTGTTCGGTATGGGAACAGGTGTTACCTCCCCTCTAAGACCACCAAAGCAATCTTATTTAATTTTATATCAAAAAATTTATAATAAATCTTTTGATTAAATATAATTAATATTTTTAGTTTAGACAAGGCGGAAATAATTTTTTTCAAGGGAGTTTACATACTAGTAAATGACCGAAGAAAAAAATATCCAACACAGTATAAACTAAAAAGATTAGTTATAATGAATAAGAATTAAGTAAAAGGAGTATAGAGTAATAACCACTTACAACATTAGGTTTTAAAGTCAAGCCCTCGACTTATTAGTATTGGTCAGCTCAATGCCTCACGACACTTACACCTCCAACCT
>CALUWI010000007.1 GCA_944324465.1 uncultured Mucispirillum sp.
TGTTGTTTTAAAATTTTATTCAGTCATTTACTGACAAGGTAAACTCCTTCATAAAATTTTAAAGCCGCCTAGCCTAAACAAAATTTATAATATAATTGGTTAGTTTATACTGTGTTTGATATTTTTTTTCTTCGGTCATTTACTAGTATGTAAACTCCCTTGAAAAAAATATTTCCGCCTTGTCTAAACTAAAAATATTAATTATATTTAATCAAAAGATTTATTATAAATTTTTTGATATAAAATTAAATAAGATTGCTTTGGTGGTCTTAGAGGGGAGGTAACACCTGTTCCCATACCGAACACAGCAGTGAAGGGCCCCATCGCCGAATGTACTTAGTGAAGATAACACTTGGGAGACTAGGTCGCCGCCAAAGCTTAAAGATATTAGGGATAGTTAATTTAACTATCCCTTTTTTTATGCATAAAGGCGACCTATATGCATCAGGAAGTGCATACTTTAGTGAGTGGGGCGAGCGGTTTACAGCGAGGACATCTGTTTTCCCGAGTGATTAACGAGGAAGAAGAAAACAGTGGCTGGCAACATTTACTGCGACTAAACGATGAAAAAAAATCCAGGACGAGCGATTTATGCGAGAGCTGTCTTTTCCCGACGAATAGGCAGGAAAAAGAAAAGCAGCTTTATAGATTATTTGTTATTGTTTAATAGTTGCATCCGTTATTTTATGCATTTATAGTTTTTTTAGTTATATTTATAAAATAAAAGTTATTATTTAATTATAGGCATCATATATCTTATTTATTATCACATAAGGCAGTTTGTTATTAGTGCAATACAAAGAATATAGTGTATTTATATGTATAATAGATATATCATATTGTCATAATTATGCTATATATACTTTGTATCTGCTTAAGTATGAAAGAATGTATTTTAAAAAATATTTTAATTATTCTAGTAAAAAATATAACTTACTAGGCAAAATATTTATTTAGTTATTGGTATTTTATATGTTATTTGTTATAATCTTACAACCTTATAATAGATTAAGAATTAATTTTAATATGCTTTAAATTTAATTTGTCTTGAAAACAAATTAATAATATGTAATATATCAATGGAATATATAGTGGAGGAATAATGAAAAAATACTTTATATTATTATTTTTATTTAGTGCATTAAATTTATATGCAGAAACAGTTCCTGAATTTAAAGAAAGGGTTATGCGTCTAGGAGAATATTGGGAAACAAAAGATAAACCAAGAGAAGTTAATCAGGATATTACAGCATACTGGGCATATAACTTAGAGAAAGCAAGGGCTTATTATAAGGAATGTGGTTTAGCTGATGAAGGATATATGCAGGTTCCTTATGGAAGTAAGTTATGGAATATATGTGCCGAAATTTTTGCTGTTAGTACATACAGGGATATAGCAACAGCTGATAAAGTACTAAAAGATAATATGGAAAAAGCTATACAGTATCAAGAGAAACAGGCTTATATGAAAAAAGTGGATAAAGTTGGAGAGTACTGGGATAATAATTCAGCTTTAAGACCAATGACAAAAGAAGTTATAGATTACTGGTGGAATAGAAAACCTGGAACAAGGCTTAAAGCATCAAGCTATCTCCGTGAATGTCAGGGTACATTTGATGTTGGCTTTGAATATTTTGTGGTAGAAGCAGGCAGTAAGGATTGGAACAGGTGTATTGAGATATGGTCTACAATGAATAATATGGACCCATTTGAAGCCGATAAAAAATTTAGAGAGCAGTCAGTAAAGGCAAAAAAAATTGAAGCAGATTACTGGAAAAAAGTTAATGCTGCAGGTGATTATTGGAAAAATAATTCAGCATTAAGACCGATTACTAAAGAAGTTGTAGATTATTGGAGCAGTAATAAACTAGGCAACCGTGATAAAGCAGAACAATATTTTAATAAATGCAGAGGAAAACTTGATACATGGGAAATATATTTTACTGTACAGCCAGGAACTAAAGAGTGGAACAGATGTATTGAAATATACTGTGTATTTAATAGTATTCGTGGCAATGATGTTTTTAATGCTGATAAACGAATGAGGGAAACTACTAAAACAATAAAAGAAGAACTTAAAAAAATGCATTAGTAATAAACTTGTGAATATATAATGCTGTATAAATTAAATAATATTTATACAGCATTTTGCAAGATATCTAAATAATATCAATAAAAACACTTTTAAATAGCTTTAAAATGCTATAATATATTTTTATGAAAAAAATATTTATCATTTTAATACTAACTTTTATTTTTTCAAATCTTTATGCAGCACCTTTGCAGTTCAGCCCTGCACCAGATATTTCATCATATTTAAGTGATGATTTTCAAAATAATATACTGCCTAAAATTAACCCTGTTGCAGATGCATATTTTAAAAAAGCAGCAAAGAAATATATGCAGATTTATGCATCAGAGGGCTTTACATTATATCAGAATAAAATTGATGATAAATTAAGCATAAAAATAGATAAACAGTATTTAACACCTAATTCTACACTTGCTATGCAGATATATTTAATAGAAAATCAGGGAGAATTTAGCTTTGTAGAAATATTTTTTATAGAATCAACAGGCAAAATAAGCCAGATATATTCTGTATCGGGATATGTATATACTTCATTATTTGATATGGATAATAAACTCTTTTCTTATAAACCACAATGGCTTTACGGCACACTGGCTTTAATATATCATGACAGCACAGAATATACTGATTATGATATTTTAACAGATACAAAAAGCACCCGTCCTGCATCATTAATATTTATACCAGATAATAAAGAATTTTTTTCAACTGTAAATAATATTGCAGAATATCCAGCAGTAGATGTAATAAATAAGCGACATGTGCTGACATTTTTAGTTAAAGACAGGCGGGTATTAGAGTATTTTAATAAATATGAAGTAGAGCCGCAGGGTACATTTCAAAAATATCTTGGCGGAGCTGTTACAATGAAAGCATATATATATGCATACAGTTACAGCATAAGCAGTATGCCAGATGATAAAAAGAAAATAGATATATTATCAATACCTGCACTTTTTCAGCTGGAGAGTGATAAAGGGTATAATAGAAGTTATGCTTATCAGAAATCATTTTATAAAAGCTTATCTATAAAAGATACAAGCGACTATATGCGTGTACTTGAAAAGCCTAATGGCAAGGAAATCACGGTTATAGAAAAAGTATATTACAGAGCACGGGATATACTATATACTCCATGGAATAATGAAACCTGTGGTGAAGATGTATGGTATGCAGTAATACTTCCAAAGCTCAATAAAACAGGTTATATTATAAGCAGTCAGGCAGATGTAACAGAAAAAGGTGCAAGATAATGAGTTATAAGAATATATTAATATTAACAAACGGATATACTGGCAGTAAAGTATTGCAGAGATTAAAGCAGTTAAGGCTTACACCATTTGTTGCAACATCAGAGCAGACTGATTTAAGAAAGAAAGCAAGTGGCGATATTTTATCCTTTTCAAAAGATTTTCAAGTATATGAAGTAAATGGAGAATGCTACAGCAGAGCAAAAGATATTTTACCAAATGCAGATATAATAATCTGCATAGACTGGAAAAAAGATTATTTTGAAAATGCTTTGCCGTCCTGCCCTGTATATTATATGCAGCCATCACTTTTGCCGAAATACAGAGGATATGGAGCAGTCAGTGAGCAGTTTATCCGCGGAGTAGTATATTCTGGGGTAACAATATATGAATACAATGGTATTATAGATGGCGGAGATATAATTTACCAGCAGGAAATAAAAATAGAAAATTACTTCAAAGTATCTGACTTAATGGACAGGCAGGCAAATATTACCGCAGAATTTATTGCTTCTTTATATAAGGGAGAGCAGTACAGCAGAATAAAACAGCAGGAAGAATATGCATTTTATCTTCCAAAAATCAGAAAAAACAGTAAAAAGATTGATTTCAATGCAGATGCATTATCAGTATATAACTTTATTAGGGCTTACACATTCCCTTTCAGCGGTGCAGTATTTTACTTTAAAGGGGAAGAATATAAAATAACTGATGCAGTTCTTGAATCATGGAGCGGCATAGAGGGCAGACCTGGTGAAATTGTAGCTGTAAACGATTATGGCATTGTTGCAGCCTGTGGAGAAGGTTCTGTTTTAATTAAGGAAGTAGAATATAATGGTCAGATTATGAAATCATTAATGATAAATATTTATGATGGTGAGATACTTATATAAATCAATAATTTTTTTAAAAGTAAAAATTACAGACTATTATAAAAAAAGACTGGTAAGAAAATATATTTTTACCAGTCTTTTTTATTATTATTTTTTAATCAGTATGAAAACAGCAACATTTGGTTCAAATGAAACAAGTCTGCCGTTTTCTTCTTTAAATGATAAAAGATTTTTTATATTATCTGGGAAATCATTAAGAAGTTTAAATATTTCCTGCTGAGTAGCAGTATCTTTTACACACTGCATTATATCATCAGTATAAACAACTTCTTTAAAATTAAGGAAATAGCTGAGTCTTGCATCGTCTTTAATAAAATCAAGGATTTCATTAACAGTATAAAAGCGTCTGTGTTTGCTGTATACTTGAGATGCTGCCGCATTAACATAGGCATCTTCATCATATACTATTGTTTCAGTAATAACTACCACACTGCCTTTTTCAATATCCTTAAAAAAATCCTGCAGAAATTCTTTTGGATTATCCTGAAAAGAAAGCTTATATCTTAAAAGATATATATTATTTTTATGGATATGGTAGTTATCAATATACTTATCCACAATCTGCTTGTCTTTGTTAAATGTGCTAAACATTCTTTTTCCTCCTTGCCTTTTCTAAAAATGAAAGAGTAACAGCAGATAAATCATCAAACTCCAGTAAAAATGCATCATGACCGTAGTCAGAATCTATTGTTACACGCTCAACTTTATTATCATACTTTTTCATAATATCATACATTTCATCCATTTGGTAGGCTGGAAATAAAAAATCTGTAGTAAAATCTATTAAAAGAGTATTAGCTTTCAGCCTTTTTAATGCATCTTCATAAGAGCCGTATCCATAGGATAAGTCAAAAATATCCATAGCTTTTAATATATATAAGTAGCTGTTTGCATCAAACCTTTCAGTAAATTTGTATCCGTTATATTTTAAATAGTTTTCTACTTCATAGCTGCTGGAAAAATCAAATATAGAGTCCTGATGTCCAAGCCGTCTGCCAAATTTAGCATTAAATGAAGCATCAGAAAGGTATGTAATATGCCCAGCCATTCTAGCTATTGCTAGTCCGTCTTTTGGAGTAGTTTTGCCGTAATAATTACCTTCCTGCCAGTTAGGGTCTTTAGTGATTGCATATCTTGCAACAGTATTAAAAGCCATAGCCATAGGCGTAATTCTTCCTGCAGCAGAAATAATAACAGCATTTTCCACCATTTCAGGAAAAGTGATAGCCCATTCTAAAGACTGCATACCGCCCATTGAGCCGCCTATAACACAGAAAAGTTTTTCTATATTTAAATAGTTAAGCAGTTTTCGTTGAGCTTTTACCATATCTCTGATAGTAACAACAGGGAATTTTAAAGCATACCTTGTGCCTGTGTATGGGTCAACACTTGCAGGGCCTGTAGAGCCGTAGCAGCTGCCTAATATATTTGAGCATATTACAAAATACTTATCAGTATCTATTGTTTTACCAGGACCTATCATAGCATCCCACCAGCCTGCAGAGCTTTCCTCAGATGAAGAAAGGCCTGCAGCATGAGCAGAGCCTGTTAATGCATGGCATACTAGTATTACATTATCTTTGTTATCATTAAGTGTGCCGTAAGTTTCATAAGCAATAGTAACAGGTGATAAAATTCTTCCGCTTTCTAAAAAGAATTCATCTTTAAATGTTACATACTGTGTTTTTACTATACCAAGAGAGTTTTCTTTTTCCATTAATCGCCCAGAGCCTTGTCAAAATCAGCTATTATATCATCTATATTTTCAATACCAACAGATACTCTTATTAAATCTGCAGAAATACCAGAAGTTATAAGTTCCTGTTCAGATAACTGTCTGTGTGTAGTGCTTGCAGGGTGAGTAACTATAGTTTTAATATCACCAAGGTTTGATACATGCAGTGCAAGAGTAACTTTTTCTATAAACTGTTTGCTTTTTTCAAAGCCGCCTTTTACACCAAAAGTTAAAAGTGAGCCGCCGCCAAGCGTTAAGAATTTATCAGCATTTTTATGGTTTTTATTATCTTTTAAACCGTTATAGTCAACCCATGCAACATTTTTATGGTTTTGTAAAAATTTAGCAAGTTTTTTTGCATTTTCTACATGTCTTTCCATTCTAACATGAAGTGTGCCTATGCCCTGCTGGATAAGGAATGAGTTAAATGGGCTTATAGTGCCGCCAATATCTCTCATAGCACTTACTCTCATTTTTGCAGCAAATGCAGCTTTGCCAAAATGTTCTGTAAAAATAAGACCGTGGTAGCTTTCATCAGGTGTTGTAAGTTCAGGGAATCTGCCGCTTGCTGCCCAGTCAAATTTACCGCTGTCTATTACAAGCCCGCCAAGTACAGCACCATGTCCTGCTAAAAATTTAGTAGCAGAATGTATAACAATATCTGCACCATATTTTATAGGTTTAACTAAATATGGGGTAGCACATGTATTATCAACTACAAGTGGCAGTTTATATTGTGAAGTAAGAGCTGCAAATTTTTTAAAGTTAGGTACAAAACCTTGAGGATTTGCAATTGATTCTATATATATAGCTTTTGTATTATCATCAATTAATTTTTCAAAATCTTCAATATTATGTGGGTCAGCAAATCTTATTTCTATACCGAACCTTGTAAACTGGTTTGCAAAAAGAGTATGTGTGCCACCATAGAGCAGATTAGAAGCGATAATATTATCGCCGCATTTTGCAAGTGTAGCAATAGTCATAAACTCAGCAAACTGGCCAGTAGCACATGCAACAGCAGCAACACCGCCTTCTAATGCAGCAGCAGTTTCTTCCAAGTGGTTAGTAGTAGGGTTATTAAGCCTTGAATAAATATACCCTGGTTCTGATAAATCAAAAAGATTTGCCGCATGAGTAGAATCTTTAAACTGGAATGCGTTTGATAAATAAATAGCAGGGTTAGTTGCCCCTGTTTCATCTTTTTTGTATGTGCCATGAACAGCTAATGTTTCAATGGATAACTTTTTTTTCATACAATACACCTCATAAATTTTATTAAAAATTTTATCCATAAAATTTTTAAATAACGCATAGCCGAAATAAATTCGTCTATGCTCACAGCCAGTGCGATTTCTGATTCTTCGCTATTCGCTCAGGAAATCGGCAGTCCTCGCTGAAAACCGCTCGCGCTACGCGACGGCACATCCTGTGCCTATTATCAATATTAATAATAAAAAATACAACTTACCGCAAAAGGCTTTATTATAAAGGCAGGTAGAAAAGAACTAAATACTATAAGAACTTATCTCTCCCCTAAAAATATGGAGCAGGAATTAGCACCATCTGCTATTAAGGCAATAGCCGGTTGCTGCAGCTTCAAAGGGCCTGTCCCTCCACCGCTCGCGATAAGGTATAGATTAGTATAAGATAAAATGCTTATATGTCAAGTAAAAATATATGCAGTATATCTTCATTTAAACACAATCATCTTATATTTTATATGTATAATATTTTATATATTTCTTATTTAGGCACTTGTGTAATATAGATTTTATGCTGAGTATAAAAAAGAATAACTATTGCAAACATATTAAAAATAATATAGAAATAGGAAAAATTTTAAAGGTGATTTATGCGTACAATTTTAATAGCGGCAGTTATAGCAATATTAGCAGGTATAATATATCAGAAAGTGGTAGAAGAAAATGTCAGTGTAAAAGAGCTGGCAGGCTATGTGGCAGGTACTGCTTCTGAAATGATAAATGAAGCATCAAAAGCAGCAAATGATAAAGATTTAAAAGATGTGGAAGAAACAATAAATTCTGTAACAGAAAGTGCTGGTACTTTATTAAAGGAAACAAGAGATAATTTTATAAAAGAAAAACTTCCTGAAATGATAAATATAGATATGCAGGAAGTATGGCAGAATGTTACATGTGAAAAAGCATTAGCAATATATAATGATTATATATCAGGCGGCAGTGCGGCTCAGGATAATGAAGAAAATATTTATACAATGCTTAGCCTTATGCGTCAAAAAGGTGAAGATGATAAGGCATTAAAAGAAGCTGTTATAAGCCTTTTCTGTGATAATAAAAATTAAGCAGTTTTATCTAAATCTCTGATTATTGGGCGTATTTCTTTATTTACTTTTTTCATATTAAGGAAAAGGTAAAAAGAAGCAAGCATCATTATAAAGCTCCATATAAGCATTGTTGCCTGTGGTGGGATATGCTCAGTAATAGAGCCTGCAAAAAAACAGCCTATAGGTCCTAGTCCTAAATTAACAATAGTATATATACTTATAACTCTGCTTCGCATTTCTACTGATGATATAGTCTGAAAAAGTGTATTTGTTGCAATAAAAGTCGCTACAAGTCCAAGACCTGCAGGAATAACAACAATCATAGAAAGGGCAGGATATGGAGATACAGCAAATATGGCTAAACTTACAGCATATAAAAGGCTTACTTTAAGCACAGGTTTAGGCATAGCTTCAAGCCGCATAATTGAAGCAACAGAGAAAGCACCGATTATTGCACCAAAGCCAAAAAGCCCCATTAAAAGACCTAAAAGTCTTGAGTTGCCATGAAGAATATCTTTTGCAAATATTGGAAACATTACAGTATAAGAATAAGAAAACAGACCAAACACAGCTAAAAATATTACCATAGTCCTAAGAGCATAAAAGTTTTTTACATATTTTAAGCCGTCTGCCACATCTTTTATCATATTATGTTTTTTATTATCATGTGGCATTTCATTAAATTTTATTTTATAAAGCACAAAAAGCACAGGCAAATATAATATAGCAGTTAATAAAAAGCAAAGTCCTTCCCCTGCATAATATACAATAAAGCCTGCAATAGACGGCCCTATAAGCCTTGATAAATTAAAAGTCATAGACTGCAGAGCAAGTGCACTTTTTAAAGTTTTCCTGCTTTCCACCATTAAAAGAATAGATGACTGCCTTGCAGGCATATCTATTGCAGAAACTATACCTAAATACAGGCTTAAAATCATAATAAAATAATAGTTTATGGTATTTGTTAAAACAAGCACTGCCATAATAACAGCATGCAGCATTGTTAAGAATTGGGTAAGCATTAAAGTTTTTCTTTTATCATGCTGGTCAAGATATGCACCAGCTAAAAGTCCCACTATAAAAATAGGGGCGTTAGCTAAAAGCTCAATAAGTCCAAGTTTGAAAGGTGATTCTGTTAGCCTGTAAACAAGCCATGAGTTTGCAAGTTTCTGCACCCATACCCCTGTCATAGCTGCAGACTGACCAGCAAGAAATATTGTAAAATTTCTTGATTTAAGGGCAGAAAATGTGTTTGGGTCCAGCCTGAAAGGAAGCCTTAAATGAAGGTGCATATTATTTATCCCTCATAATACATTTATACATTCTATCAGGCTCTGGACTGCATTTATAAAGAGAACAGTCATTTAAGGAATATGACTTATGTTTTAATGTATCGTATATTAAATATCTGCTGCTGTTGTTATTTCTATCCCCTGCCTGAATAAGTTTCCAGTATTTTACTTCATAGTCCTTACAGACTAATATTCTTGAGCCGTAAAGAGCAGCTTCATCAAGAGTAAGGGCAGAAATATGCAGTGGTATAATAGATAATATTAGAAATAAAATTATTTTATTCATAGTAATATCATATAGGTAAAAAATAAAATTATCAATTATTTTATGCTTTATGTGGTTTAAAATTGATAATATCTACTAATGTGTTTATGATTGTAATTATAAAATCATTAATTTATAATAGATTATGAAAAAAATATTATTTATATCAGTCATTTTATTATTAATTATTTTGTATGCTTTTTATTCTCCGCTTACGGAGAAGCAGTATATTTATGGAAGCAGTGTAAAAATTGCTTTTATTGCTGATTATCATTCTGGCACAATATATTATGAAAGTTTAATAGAAAAGCTTGAAAAGGCAGCTGCAGAAAAAAGGGTAGATTTAATATTATTAGGCGGTGATATTTTAGATGATGAAGAAAGCATTACTGGAGCAGTAAAGCTTTTTGAAAGTCTTAATAGTGGTATATTGAAAAATATTCCAAAGTTTTATGTTACAGGTAACCATGAATTTTGGAGCAGTAAGATAAATGATTATAAAAAAATAGTAAAAAATTATAATATAGTAGTGCTTGATAAAAAAAGTCCTTCATTTTTTATAACTGTTAATAATAAAAATATACTGATTTCTGGTCTTGATGACCCTTATGTTATAAAGTATGATGATACAGGCAGATACATAAAAAAAGCATATCCTGAAAACTGGCAGAATCAGTGGATAGATGAATATTTAAATAATTTTACATCTATTAAAAAAGTAACTGAAAATATTAATAATATAGAAGATTATAAAAAGATGGACTGGCTTAATAATATAATACATACAAATATTAATGAGAAAGAAATAGAAAATTCATATAAAATGCTTCTCTCTCACCGCCCAGAATTTGCAGAAATTTATAAAAATCTTCCTTATGATTATATTCTTTCAGGGCATACTCATGGCGGGCAGGTGGCGATACCATTTATATTAAACGGCATATATGCACCAAATCAGGGATTTTTTCCAAAATATGCAGGCGGCAGTTATAATATAGCAGAAAATAAGTATATGATAGTTTCAAGAGGTATTAGCTTTAATAAACGGCTTTTAAGAATATTTAACAGACCGGAATTAGTATGGCTTTATATATAAGTATATCTTTTTTCTTGCACCAGTTTAAATAAAGTATATAATAAATAGTATGAGAAAAGTTATATACATATTATTTTTAATGTTATTGTCAGTAAATTTGTATGCACAAAATATTGGCGGTCCTATTGTGCGTGGAGTTGAGCCAAAAGAACCGAAGCCCCTTGGCGACCCAAAACTTTTTGACCCATTTAATAATCCAGATGAAGTTGATGAGCCTTATATAGAAGACCCAGATATGACTAGAATGGAGCTGCCTTTTAAAGAGCCAGAAATATTATTTGACAGGGAGCTGCAGGATAAAATGCTTGAAAGGTATTATGAAAAAGAGCCAGAAGCTCCCCCTTTATTTGAGCCTGATTTAAGGTATAAAGACCCAATGGCAAAAGAGCCTGAGCCTTTAATAGTTGTGCCAGATGAAAGAAATATTGGCAAATGCCTAAAAGGTCTTAAATGTAATTAATGGGCAGGGCTTACCCCTAAGCCTATAAGCATCATTTTTACACCCATTGCAACAATAAACACCTGCATGATACGGGCTGTTACAAAAAGCACCAGTTTGCCAAGCACTCTTTCTAAAAATGAAGCAAAATAGAAAAGTATAGACATAAAAAAGAATGCTGCAAATATCCCTGCAATTGTGTTTCTCATGCCGCCTTCTGCTGCCATTACTACGATTGTAGAAAGTGAACCAGGACCTATCAGCATAGGGAACGCCATAGGGATAATAGAGCGTCTTATTAATTCTTCTTCACTCATATCCTGATAATGAGAGAAATCTTTTACAGTGCCTGGGAAAAGCAGGTTTTTTATACCCATAACAACAAGTATCAGTCCGCCAGCAATTCTTAATTCATTAAGTGATACTCTAAACATATAATCCATTACAACAGGGCCTGCAAAAAGGAATATCATAACTATCACAAAAGCTGTAATGATGATATTTCTGAAAAGGTGCTGTCTTATTTTTATTGGCATACCGTCAGTCATAGATATAAACTGTGGCAGGTTGCCAAATGGGTTCATAACTGCAAGTATTGCAATAGCTGCTAAAAATACTGCATATAAAGCGGATTCAATATTAGTAAACATAATTTTATACTGCCTTATAAAAAATATTTTATGCACTATATACCTTTTATAATTAATAGCAAGCAAAAATATAAAAATATTGACATTTATTATGTTATAAAAGATATTACTAAAATAAAACTTTTATGAGGTTATAAAATGAAAAAAGCAATATCAACTCAAAATGCACCACAGGCAATAGGTCCATATTCTCAAGGTGTTTCTTTTGGAGATTTAATTTTTACATCTGGTCAGATTCCAGTAAATCCTGCAACTTCTGAAATACCAGCAGGTATAAAAGAGCAGACAAAGCAGGTATTATCAAATATTTCTGCAGTGCTTGAAGCAGCAGGCAGTTCTATGGATAAAGTATTAAAAACAGTAGTATCTATTAAAGATATGAATGATTTTGCAGCTATGAATGAAGTGTATGCATCATTTTTTAAAGAGCCATTTCCTGCCCGCACTACTGTAGAAGTAGCAAGACTTCCAAAAGATGTACTTGTTGAAATAGAAGCTATAGCTTATAAATAAAAAATGTTCCGCCTGCTTTTTTGCAGGCGGATAAGGAGAGTGTGGCAGCCAGTTGGGTGGCCTGGCTGCCTAGAGTAAGGTATAAAATGGGAGTAGTAAGTTATCTTGTAGCGTCAACTCTTTCCTGTTGAGTTAAAGATGCAAGTTTTTTTACTTTTTCAATATCAAGGTTTAATGCTTCAGCTACTCTTGAGCCGTAATTTTCACTTGCTTTATAAAAGAGAGCTGTCTGTCTGTATTGAATATTTTCATTAGCTTTTCCAAGGTTGCCAGCAATATTTGAAACTGTATTTGCTTTTTCACTTTCGTTCATTACTCTGTCAAAAAGTTCACCAGCCTGTACAAAGTCCACATCTTCTACTTTCCTGTCATGTCTTCCAAGAGAAGCAGAAATATCAATAAATGGTGGATTAAAAGCTGCATTAGTTTCTACACCAGTAAAAGAACTAGGGAAATAATGGTAGCTTGAGCCGCCGTTATCCATATTCATAGCGCCGTCTCTTAAACCATGGTTAAATGGGCAGCGAGGTTTATTTACTGGCAGCTGATGAGAGTTAGAGCCAAGACGCCATCTGTGAGCATCGCCGTATGCAAAAAGTCTGCCTTGTAATAATTTATCTGGAGAAGCTGCAATACCAGGCACTAAGTTTGCAGGAGAGAATGCAACCTGCTCAACTTCTGCAAAAAAGTTATCTGGGTTTTGGTTTAATGTAAGTCTGCCTAACGGTATAAGTGGAAAATCACTGTGATACCATACTTTTGTAACATCAAATGGGTCAAATTTATATTCTTTTGCCTGTTCTGGTGTCATTATCTGCACATATACATTCCATGACGGATAATCTTTATTTGCAATAGCATTAAATAAATCTTCTGTTGCATGGTCAGGGTTAACACCAGCCATTTTTTCTGCTTCAGCATTAGTCATTGTTTTATTGCCCTGATTTGTTTTAAAGTGATATTTTACCCATACATATTCATTTTTCTCATTATACCACATAAAAGTATGGCTTGAGTGGCCGTTCATGTGTCTGTAGCTGTATGGTGTACCCCTGTCAGAAAACAGTATTGTTACCTGATGTACAGATTCAGGAGTTAATGAGAAGAAATCCCATGCCATATTAGCATCATGCAGATTAGTCTGCGGGTTTCTTTTCTGTGTGTGTATAAGGTCTGGGAATTTAAGTGCATCTCTAATAAAGAATACTGGAGTGTTATTTCCCACTATATCATAGTTTCCTTCTTCTGTATAAAATTTAACAGCAAAACCTCTAGGGTCTCTTGCAGTATCTGCAGAGCCTTTTTCGCCGCCCACAGTAGAAAACCTTAAAAATACATCAGTTTTTTTACCAACCTGAGAAAATAATTTTGCTTTTGTATATTTTGATAAATCATTAGTTACTTCAAAGTATCCTTTTGCTCCTGCGCCTTTTGCATGTACAACCCTTTCAGGTATTCTTTCTCTATTAAAATGAGCAAGTTTTTCTACTAAGTGGAAATCCTGCAGTAATGTATAACCTTCTTTTTCACCTGTTGTCATGGAAGATAAATCGCTTCCTACAGGTATGCCTTGTGATGTAGTTAAATATTTTTTATCCATATTGGACCTCCTTGTAAAAGTACTATAACAATAATAGTAATAATTATCAATATTATTTTTTACAATTCCAACAATTTAATCATAATTGTTGGATTTAAAATATATATAAATAAGTGATGAACCTGTAAAAATCATTTGACAGCGGTAAAAAGTATCTATTTAATATAATAAGAATATTCATATATAATAAGGAATAAAATGCTTTCATACACTATCCGCAGGCTTTTAATGATGATACCTATGTTTATAGGTATTACTATAATATGTTTTATTGTTATTCATTTATCTCCAGGCAATGCAGCAGAGATGCGGGCAGCTATGGGTCCTAAGTATTCTGAAACTGCACGAGCAAAGTTTGAAAAAATGTATGGACTTGATAAGCCTCTTTATGAGCAGTATATAATATGGCTTAAAAAGGTAGCCGTTTTAGATTTTGGAGAATCTTTTGCAATAGACGGCAGAAGTGTAAAAGAAAAAATAGGCGAAAGAATACATATTACAGTAGGCTTAAATCTTTTAAGTATGTTTTTTATATTTTTAATAGGGCTGCCCCTTGGCATTATTTCTGCCTATTACCAGAACAGCGTACTTGATAAGACCATAACGGTAATAGTTTTTATAGGTTTTGCTGTGCCTACTTTCTGGCTTGCAGTAATATGTATGTATTATTTCAGCATACATTTAGGCTGGCTGCCTATTTCAGGGCTTTATACAGAATATATTTATGATACAATGAGTTTCTGGGAAAAGGTAAAAGATATTGCGGCTCACTTAGTGCTGCCTGTTTCTATTTCAGTATTTGGCTCTCTTGCAGGAATATCACGGTTTGCCCGTACTTCTACTTTAGATGTGCTTCATGAAGACTATATTCAGGCAGCAAGAGCAAGGGGAATATCAGAAGGTAAAATATTATTCAGCCATGCTTTAAGAAATGCATTACTGCCTGTTATTACTATTTTAGGGCTTTCTATTCCAGGACTTATTGGCAGCAGTGTAATTTTTGAATCAATATTCAGCATACCAGGCATGGGTCAGCTTTTTTATAATTCTGTAATGATGAGAGATTATCCTGTTATTATGGGAATATTAGTAATAGGTGCACTTCTTACATTAATAGGCAATTTTATTGCAGATATTGCTTATGCTTATGCAGACCCAAGGATACGATATGGAAAGAAATAAAATAAGAAGCAAAATCTTTTCAAAAATAAGTAAAAATATACTGCTTGTAAGCGGGGCATCTATTGTGCTGTTTTTTATAATAGTTGCTGTATTTGCACCACTTATTGCTCCATTTAATCCTGCACTTACTAATTTAAATGAAGTATTTACTGCCCCTAACAGCACATATTTATTTGGCACAGATGCTCTTGGCAGAGATGTATTTTCAAGAGTAGTTTATGGAGCAAGAATATCTTTATTTGTTGGATTTATTGCTGTAGGAATATCTATAATTATAGGTGTTGTTTTAGGACTGATGGCTGGATATTACGGCAGAATAGTAGACAGCATTATAATGCGGTTTACTGATATTATGCTCTGTTTCCCATCATTTTTTCTTATTTTAGCAGTTATCGCCTTTTTAAAACCGTCTATTATAAATGTAATGGTAGTAATAGGTGTAACAGGCTGGATGGGTGTGGCAAGGCTTGTAAGGGCAGAAGTAATGAGTGTAAAAAACAGGGAATATATTACTGCTGCAAGGCTGCAGGGTTTAAGCCATATTAAAATAATGTTTAAGCATATACTTCCTAATGTATTATCCCCGATATTTGTTACTGCCACATTAGGTGTTGCAAGTGCTATTTTATTAGAATCATCTTTAAGTTTTTTAGGTTTAGGAGTACTTCCGCCAACTCCTTCATGGGGTAACATATTAACAGAAGGTCAGAATAATATAATTAATGCATGGTGGCTTTCTCTTTTTCCAGGTATAGCCATAGTGCTTACTGCTTTAGGATATAACCTTTTAGGCGAAGGCTTAAGAGATGCATTAGACCATAAAAATAATAAATCAGATATTAAGGGCTGAGTATGAAAAAAATTATATTATCAATATTTTCAGCTGTATTTTTATTTTCCTGCAGCGATACTGGTGTAGAAGTAGTATCTTATGCAGATTATTCAAGTGATATATCATATAAAGTGGGAAGTCCAAGAGATACAAGGCTTACATTTTTTGATGTTAATGAATTTAAGCAGATAAGAACTGTTCCTAATAACTTATCAAGCGGCGATTTAGCTGGCAGAGTACAGTTTGCTCAAACTAATACTATTGACCCAAATAATAATGAAGAAAGAAAAGAGCCCTCTTTAATACCATACAGAGCAGCACTTTTACTTTTTACTCCACAAATGAACTTATCATCATTAGAAGTAAAAGCCACTTATAAGGTAGATGAGTTAGTAAAATCAGAAGTTTATGTAATGATGCCGCCAATAAATATGCCAAAATCAGATTATAATAATAACGGCACAAAAAAAGATATTACATACTCTAAACGCTCCTGGAGTGTTCAGCTTCCTTATTATGCAGTAGAGCCAAATATGCAGTTAGAATTTATGGCAAAAACAAAAGACGGCTTAGAGTTAACAGGTACATTATCAGGTGAAGATATAGAGTTTGCAGCCCCAATTGAAGGCGCATTTTTATTTATAAGGCTTGGTATGCTGACAAATAATCTTGAAGGTATAAAAGGCAGATACCATGATATGATTACAGATACTGCTCATGCAATGCAGGAATATTTTCAGACAGTTCCTTTTGCACAGCTTTCAGCAGGGATTTATGAAGATAGAATACTAAAAAAAGTTATTTTAGATAATGGTACAATTTATGAAAATAAAAGTAGTTTTGCAGGTGCAGACTATTACAGTGGAGATATGAGAGAAAGTGTTGCAAAAGCACAAGTCAGTGTTGGTATAGATTTAGCAAATAAAGGTGTAATAGATAGTGCATTAAATCAGATACATGAAATTACTCATGATATGTTTTATTTTACAGTTCATCATACAATAGGCAGATATACAGATGATAATGGCAGTGCAAAAGATGTTATTCACGGTTTAAGTGGTGGCAACGGCATAGGAACATTAGTTGATTCAAGAGGTAACGAATTCAGCCACGAAGTAGGTCATGGATATAATATGGGCCATTATCCAAATTCAAATGAAAGTGCAGACGGCTCTATTCATGGATATTCTACATCATGGGGTTATGATGCATATAAAAATAGAATGAGAGCTAATGTAGCATGGAATTCAAACCCAGACAGCTATACATTTTATAACCATTATATTACACCATTTCAGGATACTTACGGGTGGAATAAAGACAGTATGGCAGGTGGTATAGCAGACAGTGCCATATCAAGATATACACATAATACTGCAAGAAGTACAAGGCAGATACAGAAAAATATAGAAGGCAGATATTTTTTAAGTGATAGTAAAAATAATAACGGCGAATATTATCATTTAGGCTGGGATAAAAGTGCAAGAGAATATAAACAGGCAACAGAAGCAAATTTTATTAATAAAAGAATAAACCCAACAGAAAAAGGTGTGCCTGTTATAACTATTTTAGGGGGTTATGACCCGCAAAGTCCATATAATGCTGTGCTTTATCCATATTTTAGAGCAAACTGGGGTAATGTATTTGCATCTATTTTTAAAGACAGCTTACCAGCAGATGCAGTAAACTATTTAGAAATAACTTATTACGGCACAAAGCCTGCCCAGTATGTAGTGCTTAATAACAGCAGATATTCAGGCAGCATAATTAATAAACTGCACTTTAATATTGCAGAAAGTGATAAGCCTAAAACAATCAGTTTATATGTAAATAATACATTAAAAGGTACAACGACTATTGATGAGCAGGTATATAATACGCCGCTTAAAAAACCTGTAATCATTGGCAAGGGCAAAGGTTATGATGATGTAATAAATGAAGATGCAGCATACCTTGAAACAAAGCTGGCAGGAAAAACTGTTAATAACTACACATTAACTGCAAAAGAAAAAGAATTAATAGAAATATTATATAGGTTTAGTGCATTAAATAAACTGTCATCATCTCAAAAAGCAGTGGCAGAAGATTATATAAATAATAAAAATAAAACTGATGAAGTTAATATGTATATAGATGATAATTATACACTGCTTGAAAATAATGATATATCAGCCGATAAAGGTTTAAAAAATCTGCTTGAGTCAAGTGGACTTGGCACAGTGGTATTTAAGTTTAATCAGGCAGAAATAAATGGTAAATGTATGGAAGTATATGAATCTGCAGAAAGCAGAATGTCTGTTAAAGCAGCAATTTGTAATGACAGTAAAAATCAACGCTGGGCAATAGATAAATCTGGCCGTATTCATTCAGCCATATATCCTGGCTACTGCTTAGAACAGGGAAAAATGGCAGTGCTGCAGTTATGTTCAGAAAACACTAAACAGCAGTGGAAAATAAGAAACAGTGATATTTCTAGCGGTGTAGTTTATGAAAATATTGGTGTGCCTGGGCAGTGCATAGATAACAGTGGAAGTGAGCCTGAAAAAATTATAGCTTATTCCTGCAGTGAAGCAGCAAACCAGAAATTTAAAAATAAAATATCAGAAGATAATAATACATATTTCAGCTTATTTAATGGCAGTTTAATAGAAGAAATTTGGAAATATATTCCAGCAGAAAGTGGGGAGAGTAAATAATGAAAAAAGTAATTATAATAACAGCATTAATATTTGCAGTTAATGTTCCTTTTCTTTATGCTCAGTATGGTGATTATTACGACGGCAAAAACAGCTACAGCTATGGAGATATGCCTGCACCAAAGAAAAGCAGCAGTTATGTAGATAAAAAACATTATATAGGCATATCTCCATCTATTTATATACCAACAGGGGAAGATGCTTATATAAAAGATTATACAGGTGTTGGTGGCGGCTTTGATTTGCGTTATAAATATAATTTTCATAAAATATTTGGACTTGCTGGTACATTCCGTTATAACTATGCTGGTGGCACAAATATTCAAGGATACACAGAATACAGTACAGACCACCATTTAATAGACTTACAGCTTTTAGCTGTTTTGCAGTATGATGATGTAAAAGCAACAAAAGGCTTTATTCCATATATTGCAGCAGGTATGGATGTGGCAGTATCTATTGTAAACAGTGAAACAGTAACATCAAACTATAAAACAGATTCAGATGGTGCTGTATATCTTATTAATACAGTAAAAACTAATGAAAGCGATACCGCGGCAAATGTAGGCTTTGTGGTAGGTGCAGGGCTTCGTTATGCTTTTTCAAATAACTTTACAACAGGTTTTGGTGTAGATTATACCTATGTTTTTACAAACCATGATTATTCTGGAGTAAGAGTATTTGTAGATGCAGGATACAGGTTTTAGTATTCTGCTTGTTTGAATTTATATATTATATTTATCAATTAATTTATCAAGTATCTCTACAAGATTAGAAACAGTATTCTGCAGTTCTTCTAAATCCTGCACTGCATCCTCTTTTCTTTTTTCAGAAATGCACTGCATAATTCTATGACCTAATGAGTGAACTTGTGCATGTACCTGCTCAATATTATTAAAATCAGCATCTTTGCCAAACATTTCTTTGCCGCTGCTATAGTAAAATTTACCAAAGGCACAGTTAAAATGGTCTGGCAGAGAAATAAAGTTATCATTAATATAGTTTTGATATACATTATACATAAATTTTAAGTGTGCAACTTTTGCATTTAAAAAGTAAGCTGCTTTTGAGCTGTATTTAATTGCAGAAATCCTATCCATTACATTATTTACTGCTTTTTCCATAACATTAAAGTTTGATATAAGCTGGTTTATTAAGGTAGTGCTTGTATCTGTTACTTTAATAATATCATCAGCATCTAGTGATATTTTATCGCTTATACCTGTATAGAGAGCCATAATTCTATTAATTTCTACGGCTGTATTATTTACTTCTTCAGAAAGGGTTAATATATTTTGGAAATGATTATGAGCCATAGAAGTTTTTTCCTGCTGCATAAGTATTCTGTCAGATACTCTTTCTGTCTGCATTGAAACTTTTTCAATATTTTCCTGTATTTCATTAATAGTTTCTTTAATCTCATTAGTAGATGAATTTGTTTTATCTGCAAGATTTTTTACTTCATTTGCAACAACTGCAAAGCCTTTTCCTGCTTCGCCAGCTCTTGCTGCTTCAATAGATGCATTAAGTGAAAGCAGTGCTGTCTGTTTTGCAATTTCTTCAATTACAGTAACTACTATGCCTATTTTTTCTGCCCCTGCTTTTAATATATCTATCTGGTTTTCTAATATTTTAACAGCATCATTTATTTCTGATGACATTTCGTCTGCATTTTCAATAGCTTCTGCACCGTCTTTTGTTAAAGCAAGAGCTTTAGATACATTTTCCTGTATAGTATGAGATGTTTGAGAAAGCTCTCCAATATAGCTTATAACATCTTTAATAGAATCAGCAATCTGGTCTGCTTTTTTATTATTTACAGAAACACTGTCACTTACTGTTGCAATTGATGATGATACAAATAATGTTTTTGCACTAGCAGCACTAAGCAGCTTATAAAATTCCAGTACATTTTTATCTATATCTACCATAAGTGTATTGATTGATGAAGCAATATGAGTGCAGTATGAACAGTTGCTTTGGTCTTGAGCTCTTACAGATAAGTCAAGGCTGTTTTTATCTGCACACTGCATATCAAGTATTATACCACCGACTTTTGACAGAAGTTTTTTTACAATAAATATTGTAACTCCAATATGAATTAATGCTAAAATTATTCCAACATAGAAAGGCACTATATTAAAAATAATTAATGCCATAATAATAACATAATAAATAGTGGATATTATAAACTGGGTAAGAAATGTCATACTGCTTCCTAATATATAATAGATAATAATTGGATTTTTATATAAATAAACAAAAACCCCAATATTGCAATGATTTATATCAATAATTCAGCCAATCGCCTTCAAGATACTGGTCAATCAGCTTATCAAGCATATCTATAAGCTGGTCTACATTGTTTTGCAGCTCCTGCAGATACTGGTAAGCTCCAATTCTATCGCCAGCCTCTATTTTTTCCATAACTTTATGACCTAATTCATGGACTTTAATATGGACTGGCTCTAAATCTTTATAAAGCCTGTTATCTGCAAAAAGTTTTTGTCCATTATTATAATAGAACTGACCAAATGCACATGTTTTGTGGGTATTAAGTGTTGTTGACTGGTTATGCATATAGTGAGTATATACATTATACATAAATTTAAGGTGGGCACTTTTTGCTCTAAGAAAGTGCACTGCACGGCTTGAATATTTAATAGTAGAAACACGCACAGTTAATTCGCTCATAGCATCAATCATTCTATTATAGTTTGCAACAAGTTCCTGCATTAAGTCATCAGTTGTTTCAGAAACTTCTATAATATCCTGAGCATCTCTTGCTATTTCTTCATTTACGCCTGAGTGTAGTTCCATAGTTTTTGTTATATCATCACTTGTAACGCTTATTCTTTCAGAAAAATTTAAAATATCATTAAAGTTTTTATATACAATTTCTGTCTGGTCTTTCTGTTCCATAATTTGGTGGAAAATACTGCTTGTCTGGTTAGATACTTCGCCGATGTGGTTTTGAATATCTGCAATCATTTCTTTAATTTCATTAGTAGATTTAGTTGTTTTATCAGCCAGTTTTCTTACTTCATCTGCAACAACAGCAAACCCACGGCCTGCTTCTCCAGCTCTTGCTGCTTCAATTGCAGCATTTAATGAAAGCAGTGCAGTTTGTTCTGAAATATCATCAATAACTGAAACGATAACACCAATTTTTTCAGCTCCAGAATTTAATTCTGATATTTTTTCTTCCAAACTGGAAGCTGCATTGGAAATATTTTCCATTAATTCTTTTGCATGCTCCATAGCATCAGAGCCTGTTTTAGTTAAATCAAGTGATTTGTTAATATCAGAATTAATTTCTGCAGAAGTTTGTGTGATTTTGCCAATATAACCTACAAGTTCGTTAATTGATTTATATATGTTTTGTGCACTTTGTGCATTTTTAGTAATACTTTCATCAACTGTTGCAATAGATGATGATACTCTTAATGACCTGCCCTCTGCACTAACTATAAGCCTGTAAAACTCTAAAATAGTTTTATCTGTATTTCTCATCATATGGTTAAGTGACTTAGCAATACTTCTGCAGTGCTCGCATTTTACATTCTGGTTTGCACGCTTTCTTAAATCTACTATTTCATCTTCTTCAGTAGCCATAACACGTGCAATATGTAGAATAGAGTTTAAAATATTTCTTACTGCTATAAATACAATAGGAAAAAACACAGCATAAAGCACTAAAGAAACTGGTGTGGGCAGTATATCAAGTTCAGATAAAATAATAACTACTAAAAGATATAAAAGTATAAAGAAAAATTTTAGTTTAAAACTTGTTTTGCTTGTATCCATTTTTAACCCCTGTATATATATTAATCAAGTGTTTTAAGTTTTCTGGCACTAATCAAAAATGCACTGTGGTTATATATCCACATTTCAGGTCTTACAGACATACCATCTACTTTCCAAGGTCGTCTTGTAAATTCTGCTGTTTCAATATCTGAAAAATATCCACAGTCTTTTAATGTATCTACATAAGTTTTAACCTGCAGAATAGTAGGCAGATAAGCCACTATAAGCCCGCCGTTTTTTAATCCAGTTTTAAGATGAGGCACAACATGCCATGGCTCTGGTAAATCAAGCAGCACTCTGTCATAAGTGCCGTCTATACCGTCATATATACTTCTAACTTCTATTGTGTGGTTTGCAGGTGTTTCACCCATAAACTGTTTTATAAATTTAGCAGACTGTTCTGCAAAATCTGCTCTTATTTCATAACTTGTAAGGCTGCCGGTTCCCGCTAAAGCTCTTAATATTGCAAGAGATAATGCACCCTGACCGATACCTGATTCTAAGATTTTTTGGTTTGGTGCTACATCACACCACATAAGCATAGCCGCAGCATCTTTTGGATAGATAATCTGAGCCTGCCTTTTTATATTCATTACAAAATCCATATATGTAGGTTTATATACGAGATAAGGATGACCTAATGTACTTTTAATAATATCGCCTTCATCAAGAGCAGCAATATCGTTATGTTCAATATAGCCATATTGAGTGGAAAACCTTGCACCTTCTTTTAAAGTAACCATATACTGCTTATCTTTTTTATCAGAAAGCACAACAAGGGAATTAAATTCAAACATGTATTTCAAAACTCCAAAAAATATGATTAGTTATATTATACAATTATAAGTCATATTGCAATAGTATATATAATTATAAATTGGAAAAAGTAATATTTCCATTAAAAAATTATGAAAAAATACTGCTGCATTAAAACAGCAGGTATTACAAGTCCATTATTATGACAGCTTAATACAAAGTGATTACGAAAGGAATAAGGGACAAATTACTTATAAAAAATTTGATAAAAATAAAAAGGGCAGTAGAAAAATAATATTACACTTAAAAAATTATAAAATTTATAAAAAAATTCATTTTTTTTCATTGAATATTTAAAAATCTTTTGCTAAACTTTTCAAATGAAAACTTTAAAAGACTTAAGAGAAGAAATTGATAGTATTGACAGCCAGATATTAGCACTTTTAAATAAGCGTGCAGGCTGTGTAATTGAAGTTGGCGAAATAAAGAAAAAGGAAGGCTCGCCTGTCTGGGTTAATTCCAGAGAGGAGCAAATATATGCCCGCTTAAAAGAAGAAAATAAAGGTCCATTTCCACAGCATTCTTTAAGGAATGTTTTCCGTGAGATTATGAGTGCATCTTTATGCTTAGAGGAAGAAGTGCGGGTTGCTTTTTTAGGACCTGTTGGTACTTTTTCTAATTTAGCGGCTGTAAAAAGGTTTGGCCAGTCAGCAAAACTTATACCTGTCAGAAATATTGGCGAAATATTTCAAGGTGTGGAAAAAGGTCATGTACATTATGGTATTGTGCCTGTGGAGAACTCTCTTGAAGGTGCAGTTAATCAGTCCCTTGATATGTTTATGGACAGCGATGTTATTATTATGGGGGAAGTGTATGTGGAGATTGCTGAAAATCTGCTGAATAAAACTGGCAGAAAAGAAGACATTAAAAAAATATATTCTCATCCAAGTCCACTTGGTCAGTGCTCTAAATGGCTTGCTAAAAATTTTCCTGATACAGAGCTTGTTCCATGTGAATCTACTGCACTTGCTGCAGAAATGGCACAAAATGATGAATCAGTTGCAGCAATAGGCAGTGAGCTTGCAGAAGCTGTTTATAATCTAAAGGTTATAGAAAGGCACATTGAAGATGGTCCTGGTAATTTTACAAGGTTTGTAGTTATTGGTAAAAATCATCAGGAAGCAACAGGTAATGATAAAACATCATTAATGTTTAGTGTTCATCATAAGTCTGGTGCTTTATATGATGTATTAGAAATCTTTAAGCGTGGAAATATTAATATGACTACTCTTGAAAGCAGACCGTCAAAACAAAAACCGTGGGAATATCTTTTTTATACAGATATAGACGGCCACAAAGACAGCCCAGAAATCAAGAAAGTATTAGATGAATTTATAGAAAAAACGCCTATTGCAAAAGTATTAGGCTCATATCCAAAAGGAGAGTTTTAGTATGGCAGATTATAAATCATTAGTATGGGACGGGCTTTTGGAATTATCAGCTTATGTTCCAGGTAAACCTGTAAAAGAACTTCAAAGGGAGCTGGGTATAGAAAAGGTTGTAAAACTTGCATCTAACGAAAACCCATACGGCGCAAGCCCAAAAGCTGTTGCAGCTTTAAAAGAGTATGAAAAAGAAATTACAAGATACCCAATAGGCGACAGTTTTTATTTAAGGCAGGCTATTGCAGAATTTCATAATGTGGATATAGATAATATAGTATGTGGTGCCGGCAGTGATGAAATTATTCAGCTTTTATATATGGCATTTTTATCAAGCGATACTCATGCACTTGCTCCAAGTCCGTCTTTTTCTGAATATGAGCTTTTAGCACGCGGTTTAAAATCAAGCTGCAGATGGGTGGAAACAAACAGCGATTTTTCAATTAATTTTGATAACATATTAAATGCTGTTAATGATAAAACACGCTTTATTATGCTTGCAAACCCAAATAATCCAACAGGTACTTTATTTGGCGAAAAAGCATTTACTGATTTTATGGATAAACTTTCCCCTGATGTGCTTGTGGTGCTTGATGAAGCATATATTGAATTTGCAGAAGGTGATTATCCTGATGTCTTTGCACTTATGAAAAAGTATAATAACCTTATGACTATGAGAACTTTTTCAAAAGCATACGGGCTTGCTTCTATCAGATGCGGCTATCTTGTGGCAGATAAAGAATGTATTGCATTAATAAACAGAATCCGTCCGCCTTTTAATGTAAATTCAGCTGCCCAAATAGTGTGTGCAGAAGCTGTAAAAGACCAGGAACATATTAAAAAAGTGGTTGCTTTAAATAAAGCAGGAAAAGAGTATATATATAAAGAAGTAACTGCTATGGGCTTAGAGTATGTAAAAACTGATACAAACTTTATGCTTATAAAAGTAGGTGATGGCAAAAAAGTTTTTGATGACTTATTAAAAGAAGGTGTTATTGCCAGATTTTTAGGCGGAAGCAGATTAAAAGAATATATCCGAGTATCAATAGGGCTTGATGAAGAAAATAAAATCTTTATCAGTGCATTAAAAAAAGTTTTAAATAAATAATAAAGATTTCTGGGAGTTATACTATGATTATTGTAATGAAACATGATGCCTCTAAACAGGAAATAGGCAACTTAACTGACCACTTAACAACATGCGGCTACAGACTGACTATTTCTGAAGGTGTAGAAAGAACAGTTATTGGTGCAATAGGTGATGAATCACTTTTAAAAGGCAAGCAGGTGCAGACATTTCCAGGTGTTGATGAAATTATACCAATATCTAAACCGTATAAACTTGTTAGCCGTGAATTTAAAAAAGAAGATACTGTTATTGATGTAAAAGGCGTAAAAATAGGCGGCAAAGAGCTTGCTATTATGAGCGGCCCATGCTCTGTAGAAAGTTTAGAACAGGCTCGCACTGTAGCTATGAGAACAAGCGCAAAAGGCTCAAGAATATTAAGAGGTGGAGCATATAAACCACGCACAAGCCCATATTCATTCCAAGGAATGGGTCCAGAAGGTTTAATATACTTAAGAAAAGCAGCTGATGAATTTGGTATGGTTGTAGTTACTGAACTTACAGACCCACGAGATTTAGATATTGTATCAGAATATGCTGATATTATCCAAATCGGTGCAAGAAATATGCAGAATTTCCGTCTGTTACATGAAGTTGGTGCTCAGGAAAAACCAGTTCTTTTAAAAAGAGGCATGAGTGCCACATTAAAAGAGTTTTTATTAGCAGCAGAGCATATTGCTAAGGAAGGTAACTCAAATATTATTCTTTGCGAAAGAGGTATTAGAACTTTTGAAACATATACAAGAAATACATTAGATTTATCATGTGTCCCTGCAATCAAAAGCCTTTCTCACCTGCCTATAATTGTAGACCCAAGCCATGGAACAGGCAGAATTGAATGTATTGGTCCTATGGCTCTTGCTGCTGTTGCAGCTGGAGCAGACGGCTTAATGATAGAAGTTCACCCAAATCCAGATGAGGCATTAAGTGACGGCGACCAGTCATTAACTCCAGACCAGTACTGTGAAGTAATAGATAAAGTAGAAATTATTGCAAAAGCAGTAGGCAAGGAAATTGCAAAATAATATGCAGTTTAAAAATATAGGAATTGCAGGCTTAGGCTTAATAGGCGGTTCTTTCGCTAAAGCCTTTGCCTGCAAGGGTATAAAAATTTACGGTTTTGATTTAAATAAGTCAGTGCTTTTACAGGCAGTGGAAAGCCGTATATTTGAAGGGGTAACTGATGAGTTTGAAAAATTTATTAATTTCCCCCTTGATTTAATATATATATGTGTGCCTGTACAGTCGGCAGTTAAGTTTATTAATATGCTTGGTCAGGCTTCCTATAAAAAAGCAGTAACAGACGGCTGCAGTACAAAAACAACTATTTTAGAAGCTGCAGGAAATAATAATCTGTATTTCTGCGGCGGTCATCCTATCAGAGGAAAAGAAACAAGCGGATTTGTTAATTCAGAAGCAGACTTATATAATGGAGCAAAACATATTTTAACTTCTATGGGACATACTGAACTTGATAATGCACTTGCCCAGCTGCATAAGTCCATAAATATGCAGGTATGTTATATGACAAGTTATGAGCATGATACAATCTTTGCCAATGTAAGTCATCTGCCACACTTAATATCTTTTTGCTTAATGGATACAGTCCTGAATAAAAATAAAGAAGCTCTTTCGTATGCAGGGGGCGGCTTTAGAGATTTTACCCGTATTGCTGCAAGTGATGCTGCAATGTGGAGCGATATTTTTATAGACAATAAAAAAGCATTGCTTGAATGTGTAGAAAATTTAGAAAAAGATATTATTATATGGAAAAATATGATAAAAGACGATAATAAAAAAATGCTGCACGCTAAAATAGAAGAAGTAAGCGGAGAACGCAGAAAACTTTAATAAAATATAAATAAGAAAATTACAGGTTTTTTAGCTGTATATATTAAGTATATGCAGTTTATTAAAAAACCATTTAATATAGATATAAAGGAGTACATATATGATTACATTCGATAAATGCAAATGTTTTAAAGGAAATATAAAAGTTCCAGCAGATAAATCTATTACACACAGGGCAGTAATAATGGGCAGTATGGCAGACGGCGTTACTGTTGTAAGAAATCCGCTTATTTCAAGAGATACACTTGCTACTATGAATATTATGCAGCAGTTAGGTGTAAATATTGTAAATGAGCGTTCAAGACTGCTTATACATTCTGAAGGTGTTAAAAATTTTAAAGAACCTTATGATGTATTAAACTGTGATAATTCAGGTACAACAGCTCGTCTTGTAATGGGTATGCTTGCACCAAATAATTTTTATTCAGTATTAACAGGTGATGCATCTCTTTTACGCAGACCAATGGCAAGAGTAATAGAACCCCTTTCAAAACTTGGTGCAGTAATAAAAGCAAAAAATAACAACAATTTACTTCCTGCAACTATTATTCCGGGCAATATGAAGGCTGGTGAAATTACTGCAGAAACAAAATCTGCTCAGGTAAAAAGTGCTGTGTTATTAGCTGGTGTACAGTTAGAGGGCACAGTTACATATACTGAAAAAACACCAACAAGAGACCATACAGAAAGGATGCTGCAGGCTTTTGGCATAAAATGTGAAAGCAGTAATGGAAAAATAACAGTTCATGGTGGAGCACTTCACCAGACTCAGCTTGATGTTCCTGCTGATTTTTCTTCTGCTGCATTTTTTATAGGTGCAGGTATTATTTTTGAAGGCTCTGAAATAGTTATAGAAAACTGCGGCTTAAATCCAAGCAGAATAGGCTTATTAAATGTATTAAAAGATTTAGGTGTTGATGTAAAGTATGAAATAACAAGTAATGAATATGAGCCAATAGGCAGTATTTATGTAAAAAGCGGTAAAATAAAAGGCGGTAAAGTAAGCGGTGATATTATCGCAAATATGATAGATGAAATACCAGTTTTAGCTATGACTGCCCTTTTTGGTGAAGCTCCACTTGAAATAAGGGATGCTAAAGAACTTCGTGTTAAAGAATCAGACAGGATTGCTGCTCTTATAAATAACTTTAGAGCATTAGGTGCTGAAATAGAAGAATATGAGGATGGATTAAAAATCTATCCACTTGAAAAAGAACCTGAAAAAGCAAAACTTTTAGCTTATGATGACCACAGAATATCTATGGTAAATATTATTCTTGCTAAAAAATTTGGTGTAAAAGTATTAATGGATAATATAGCATCACTTGATGTATCATATCCGCATTTTATTGGTGATTTATTATCACTGGAAGAAAAATAATAAGGTGAAATTATGCAGGTAGCAATAGATGGGCCAGCAGGAAGCGGTAAAAGCTCAGTATGTAAAATAATTGCAGAAAAATATTCTCTTACATATATTGATACAGGAGCAATGTATAGAAGTATAGCATGGCTCAGTGTTCATTTTGGTGAAGAAAATCTTGCTGCAAAGGCAGAAAATACAGAGTTTATTTTAGAAGATAATGGCAGAAAAATATCTATAAAATATAATGATAAAATATATGATTTAACAAAAGAAATCCGCACACCTGAAATTTCTTCCAAGGTTGCTTTTGTCGCCTCAAACAGCGATATACGAAAAATTTTAGTGGAAAAACAGCAGTCTTATGCAGAAGGAAGCGATGTAATTATGGAAGGCAGAGATATTACCACTGTGGTACTTCCTGATGCTGATATTAAAATATTCTTAACTGCAAGTCCGGAAGAAAGAGCAAAAAGACGATTTAAAGAATGGGAAGGTATGGAGCAGAGTGCAGAATATGCAAAAGTACTAGAAGAAATCAAAAAACGGGACGAAATGGATATGACAAGAAAAGAAAGCCCGCTTTTACAGTCAGAAGATGCAGTTTTGCTTGATACAACAGGGCTTTCATTAGAGCAGGTGGCAGATAAAATTGGTGAAATGATAATATCTTATAAAAACAATAACTAAAAAAGTAAGATAAAATATTCTATTTTATTTGCCAAATTAAAAAAATTAGTATAAAATAATCATCTGAGCTTGAAAGGAGCATTAATGGAAATAATGGTTGCACGACACGCAGGTTTCTGTTTTGGTGTTGAGCGTGCTATTGATATAGTAAAAGATGCTGCAAAAGAATACTCATCAGTAGTAACTTTTGGTCCTATTATACATAATCCTCAGGTAGTAAGTGAGCTGAAGGAAGCAGGGGTTACAACTATTAAATCCCTTGATGAAGTATCAAAAGATATGTCTGTGGTTATAAGAAGCCACGGTATAGAAAGAAAGGAAGCTGAATATCTGGCAGAAAATGCAGGAAATGTTGTAGATGCTGCCTGTCCTTTTGTTAAAAAAGCACAAATTGCAGCAGCCAGATTATCTAAAAGCTGCGATTATATAGTTATTCTTGGGGAGTCTGACCATCCAGAAGTAAAAGGCATTGTCAGTTATATAGATATTCCCTATAAAGTTATAGAAAGTGCAGAAGAAGCCAGCGCACTTGATTATGTGGAAAAATATGGGTTTTTAGCCCAGACAACACAAAGTATAGGCATATTTGAAAGTGCTGTAGAAAAACTGAAGCAGAAATGCAACGAGCTTGCAATAGCAAGAACAATATGCTCAGCTACTGAAAAACGGCAGGAGGCTGCTATTGAGGTAGCATCAAAAGTGGAAGTAATGATAGTAGTTGGCGGTAAAAACAGTGCTAACACTACAAGGCTCTACCACCTGTGTAAAGAGATTTGTCCACATACTTATCACATAGAAACAGTTTCAGAATTACAGGTAGATATGTTTCAAGGTATAAGTAAAGTAGGACTGACAGCAGGGGCAAGCACCCCTACATATCTGCTTGAAAAGGTGCGTGAATACATTTTAGAGGTCGCAAGATGAGTAATGAAAACAGACAAAACGAAGAACGCATGGAAGATTTTGAGTCATTTTTTGAAGAGTCTCTCCAGCAATATCACACAGGTGCAGAAGTAAAAGGCACTATTGTAGAAATCAAAGGAGATACTGCTCTTATTAACTTTGGCTATAAAACAGAAGGTGTAGCTAATGTTTCAGAATTAGAAGGAGCGAAAGTTGGCGATGAAGTAGAACTCAGTATCGTTAAAATGAATAATGACGGCGTTTTTCTTTCTAAAAAAGCAATCAACGCTAGAGGCGACTGGAGTGCTGTTAAAGAAAAAGAAAACAGTGGAGAACCTGTTGAAGTTAAAATCACAGAATATGTAAACACTGAAAAAGTAAAAGGATACCGTGGTAAAGTTGGAGAAATAGAAGCATTTATTCCAGAAACACATATTGATGTCCACTTAAAAGATATAGACCCTGCAAAATTTGTTCATAAAACAGTTCTTGCAAAAATATTAAAAGCAAATGGCGGTAAAAAACAGTCAGTTTTAGTTTCTCCACGCCAGTATTTAGCTGATGAAGCAAAAAAATTAAAAAGTGAATTTTTTGAAAAATACAATGTAGGCGATAAAATAAAAGGTGCTGTTAAAACATTAAAAGATTACGGTGCATTTATCAGCCTTGGCGGTATAGACGGCTTTCTGCATAAAAATGAAATGAGCTGGGGCAGAGTGAAAAACCCTGCAAAATTCTTAGCTGAAAATGATGTTGTAGAAGTTGTAATATTAGAAATCGATAAAGCTGCTAACAAAGTTGCTGTTGGTATGAAACAGCTGCAAAAAGACCCATGGGATGATGCTGCAAAAAATTACCCAGAAGGCTCTACTGTTAAAGGTACAGTTGTTGCAAGAAAAAGAGCTGGTTATGTTGTAGAAATTGCTCCAGGTATTGACGGCTTTGTTCCAAACGAAGAAATCGGCTGGCTTAAAAATACTAAATCTACTTTAAATATAAAAGATATAGTTGAAGGCAGAGTAACAGGCTATGATAACGAGCGTAAAAGAGTTATTATGAGTGTTAAAGATTTAATAGACAACCCATGGAAAACATTAAAAGAAGAAAATCCAGAAGGCTCTATTGTAAAAGGCACTATTAAAAACATAACTGACTTTGGCTTATTTGTAGACTTTGGCAGCTTCTTAGACGGCTTAGTTCGTAAAGGTGATATTTCCTGGAGAGAAGAACCAGTAGATTTAAATGAACTTTATAAAGTAGGCGATACTATTGAAGCTAAAATCTTACACATTGATGAAGATAAAGAGCGTATCAGCTTAGGTATTAAACAGTTAGAAGCAAATCCATGGAAAGAAGTAACAAAACTTCTGCCACAGGGTAAAGTTGTTGATGTAAAAATCACAGCAGTAAATAAACAGGGCTTAGAAGTTGAGCTTCCACTTGAAATGAAAGGTGTAATTGCTGCAGCAGATTTAGACCCTGCAAAAGCATCAGTTGACCAGTACAATGTAGGGGATACAGTTACTGCAACAGTAATCAAAGCAGATAATAAAGAGAAACAGGTTATTCTTTCTATTAAAAAATATCTGCAGGATTCTGAACGCAGAGAAACAAAAGAATATATGAAAAAAATGGAAACAAGCATCGATGCAGGCTTTGGCAACATTTTCATGGATAAATTTGATAAATAAGTAAAAAACTTATAAATTATCATAAAAGGGCTTAAAGAAATTTAAGCCCTAAAATTTTCTAAAAAATACATTTTTTCGACAATCTGAAATGTATTATTAAATAATATATTTATAGATTACTTTCCATTTACAGCAGATTACTACAAGTTATTTTATTATCTTTGCGACTTAATTTCTTATGAAATGTTTTTTTGGAATGATTTGCCAGCTGATTGTTTGAGCGAAGCGAGTAGCAGTGGCAGTGGAGAAAAAACATTGAATGTTTAAGAAATTGGAGCATAAGTAATAAAATAACAAAAAATTAGTTTATGAGTTTTGCGGCGGAAAAATAGTGTTAGATTATTGGATAAAAAATTTAATAACACTAGAACTAATCAGTAGAAATTAAAATTTTCAGTACAATCTTATTAAATAAACTTAAAATTTTGTAGTTTATATATTTCCCTATTGCTTTTTTCAAAATATCTTGCAATATTATATAAAATTTTAAAGACAAGGGTAAAATATGAATATATTAATAGCGATAATAGTTTTAGGAGTGCTTGTATTTGTTCACGAGTTAGGTCATTTTCTTGTAGCAAAATGGGCTGGTGTATATGTAGAGAAATTTTCAATAGGCTTTGGACCTGTTCTTTTAAGAAAAAAGTATGGTGAAACAGAGTATGTTCTTTCTGCTCTGCCCCTTGGCGGTTATGTAAAAATGTATGGTGAGCAGAATGAGGATGAGCCAGGGCAGGAAACTTATGACCCTGCAAAAGAGGGCCGTTCTTTTAAAGATAAATCAGGCTGGCATAAAGCAGCAATCATTTTTGCAGGTCCGCTTTTTAATGTAATATTTGCAATACTTATTTTCTGGGGCTTATATATGACAGGTATCCCGTCATATTCTGCCATAGTTGGAAAAGTAGAACAGGGCTCTATTGCAGAATCTGCAGGACTTAAAGCTGGAGATAAAATAGTATCAGTTAATAATGAAAAAATACGCTCATGGAATGAGTTTGCAGCAATTATTGCTGATAAGCCAAATGAAAAAGTAACAATCACATTATCTGATAACAGGCAGATAAATTTAACAGTAGGCGAAAAAGAAGCAGCAGATATTTTTGGAGATAAAGAGAAAATCGGTTCAATTGGAGCAGGTCTGCAGATAGATGCTGTTATTGGAGAAGTAGTGCCTAATATGGCAGCAGCAGAAGCAGGTCTTTTAAAAGGTGATAAAATTTTATCTATTAATGGTGAAAAAGTTTTATCATGGAATGATTCTGCAGATTTAATAAGAAGCAAACCAGGGCAGGAATTAACTGTAATTGTTGAAAGACAGGGGAAAGAGCTGCCATTTAAATTAACACCTAAGCCAACAGAGCAGGGCAGCGGCGAAAATAAAAAAACAGTAGGATTAATAGGTATTGCTCCAATTGATGGAGATATAACTGTTCGTTACGGTCCAGTAGATGCGATGATTATGGGTTTAGAAAAATCTTATGAGCTTACAAAAGTTATATATCTTGGATTTGCAAAACTTATTCAAAGAGAGATACCTGCAGATTCTTTAGGCGGTCCTATATTAATAGTAGAAACAGCGGCACAGTCTGCAGAATCAGGCTTTGCAGCACTTTTAATATTTATGGCAGCAATCAGTATAAACTTAGCTGTGTTTAATCTTCTTCCTATTCCTGTATTAGACGGCGGTCAGCTTGCAATCATTGGTGCAGAAGGAATAATGGGAAGACCACTTGGAGAAAAAGCATTAGGTGCTTTTCAAATGTTTGGGTTGCTTGTAATAATATCTTTAATGGTATTTGCTTTTTATAACGATATAATGCGTTTAATTAAATAAAAACTGCCCCGTTTTTTTGGGGCAGAAAACAAACTTAACTGATTTGAATATACTTATTTTTCTTTCAATGATGGGAACTGTTTTGCATAAGACATAATCTCAGTAAAATATTCCCCGGATAAGATTTTGATAACAAACATAGTAACATCTTCAATAGATATTCTGTCTGCATCAGCATGCCACTGTTTAAAAGCCATAGTTAAACCGCCGGCAATAAATGAGTTTGCAACACTGTCGCCAACTGAAATTGAGCCCTGCTCATAAAGAATGGTTTTATCAAGATGCTCTTTTAATATATCAGCTAAGATACCACCTAAAACTTCGCTGGAATATAATTGAGCAAGTTTTTCATCTTCTGTAATACCCAGTAAGAAAAATAGAATTAAATCGTATAATGAATTGACGCCATTAGTTTTTGCCTGCTGTCTCCATTGATTAAATGTTTCTGCCAGATAAAATCTAATAACATCTTCTTTAGTGCCAAAAAGAGAATAAAATGTCTGGCGGGAGATACCTGCCTGAGCACATATTTCCTTTATGGAAACATCATAATAGGACCTTTCCAGCAGTATATCAAAAAAAGCTTCAGCTATAACCTTTTGGGACTTGACTGCTGTTTTGTGTTTGCCTTTATACATATATTCTAACCCCCTATATAAATAAAGCAACTAAGTGGTTATTGGATAAATATTATAGAGTAAAAAAATAATTTTATCAATAGTAATGATATGGGATATTGATTTATATATCAAACATTAATGTAAAAATTGTATTAAAATCATAAAAAAGAAAATTTGTTATAGTAAAAAAAAATGATATAGTATATAATCAGCACTGATAAGAATATATAAATATACAAGAGGTATGAAATGCTGAAAAAATATCTTATAACTCCAGGACCTACAGCTGTTCCGGAACAAGTGCTTTTAGATATGGCACGCCCAATGATACATCACAGAACTCCAGAATTTGAAGAAATATTTAAAGAAGCAAGAAACGGTTTAAAAAAAGTTTTTAAAACTGAGCAGGAACCTTTAATTCTTGCAAGCAGCGGTACAGGTGCAATGGAGGCTGCTGTTGTTAATACTTTAAGTCAGGGAGATAAAGTATTAGTTATAAACGGCGGTAAATTTGGCGAACGCTGGATAAAAATATGCCAGTCTTATGGCATCAATGCAGAAAGCATTACTGTTGAGTGGGGCCGTTCTGTAAACCCTGCAGATGTAAAAGCATTCCTTGATAAAAACCCAGATACTAAAGCAGTATTTGTTCAGGGCAGTGAAACATCTACAACAGTATATCACCCTATTAAAGAACTTGCTGCAGTTACAAAAAATATGCCTGAAACATTACTTGTAGTAGACGGCATTACAAGTGCAGGTGTTCACGATACTCGTTTTGATGAATGGGGTATAGATATTTTAATTACAGGAAGCCAGAAAGCATTTATGCTGCCTCCAGGTCTTGCTTTTATTACATTAAGCCAAAAAGCATGGAATATGGTGGAAAAATCTACACTTCCTAAATTCTATTTCAATTTAAAAACTGAGCTTAAAAACCAGTTAAAAAATACTACTGCATGGACTGCAGGTGTCAGCTTAATAGTTGGCTTAAAAACAGTAATATCTATGATGGAAAAAGAAGGCATAGATAATGTTTTTGCCCGCCATGCAATTAATGCAGAAGCAACAAGAGCAGCGGTTAAAGCATTAGGCTTAAAACTTTTAGCCCAAGATTATCCATCAAATGCTGCAACAGGCTGTTTTCTACCTGAAAATATAGACGGCAAAGCATTTGTTAAATACTTAAGAGATAAATGCGGTGTTTCTCTTGCAGGTGGTCAGGACCATTTAGCAGGCAAAATTCTCCGTATTTCTCACCTTGGCTACCATGATGCATTTGATACAATTACTGCAATCAGTGCAATAGAAATGGGGCTTAAGAAATTTGGTGCAGATGTTGAACTTGGTAAAGGTGTGGCGGCTGCACAGGCTGTATTAATGGGAGAAATGCCATCAATATGACAAATATTTCAAAAGAGCAGAATATAGAGCGAAGCGGCAGAATAGAGAGTGCTTTAAATATTATAAAAGGCACTCTCAGCCAGTACGGCTATACTGAACTTCATCTGCCGATTTATGAATATTATGACTTACTGCAGGATACAGTATTTAATTTCTCTGATGAAAGTATTATCCGTTTTATAGACAGGCATACTGGCAAAACATTAGTTCTTCGTCCAGACTTTACTCCACAGGTATGCCGCACGGTGTCAGGAATGGAAAATCTGCCGCTGCCATTTCGGGTATGCTATAAAGGTACAGTTTTCCGTTCAGTAGAAAAGGACAGGGGAATAAAAGGCGAAGAAAACCAAACAGGCTGGGAGATTTTTGGAGAAAGCAGTATTTTTGGAGATATAGAGATAGTCTTAACTGCAAATGCTGCACTAGAAAAAATGGGGCTTAAAGGTTTCTGTTTTACTTTTGGAGATACTTTATTTTTAAACAGAATAAAAACTCTTGCAGGTGAAAAAGGCGATAAAATACTTGAAGCAGTATCTGATAGAAGAACACATGATTTAAAAAAATTAGTATCAGAAATAAATGCAGATAACAGTTTAAAAGATTTAATAGTTAAACTTCCACTTGCTTTTGGCGGCAGGGAGAATATAGAAACTCTTGTAAAACTTTCATCTTTTGATAAAGAGCTTTCTGAAAGAATAGAGTTTATTAAAAATCTTTTTAATCAGCTTGTAAGCTGTGGAATAGATGAAAATATCTTAATTTTTGATGCTGCAGAATCAAAAGGGCTTGATTACTATACAGGTGTTCATTTTGAAATACTGCATGAAAGTTACGGCAGCATATTAGGCAGCGGTGGAAGATATGACAAATTAATGTCAAAATTCGGTAAAGATTTAACTGCATGCGGTGCTGCATTAAATATTGATAATCTTCTTCATTTTCCTATATGCGAAAGTGCAGCAAAGGAATATGATTATCTAGTTATCGGTAAAGATAACTTTAAAAAAGCTATATCACTTCGTAAAGAAGGCAAAAGTGTTATATTTGTAACAGATGAAAACCAGAAAGAAAACTTTATAAAAAATTATACTTTTAAAAATATAATTTAATGGGGGAAATAATGAGCTGTTCAGCGGTGCTTGGTGCCCAGTGGGGCGATGAAGGAAAAGGAAAAATAGTAGATATGTATTCGGAGCAGGCAGATGTTGTTGTCAGATACCAGGGCGGCCACAATGCAGGTCATACTGTATGGGTAGATGGTGTTAAATACATTCTAAGACTTATCCCTTCCGGCATTATCCATGAAAAAACAATTAATATCATAGGTAACGGCACAGTCATTGAGCTTGATGCTTTATTTAAGGAAATTAATGAGCTTAAAGAAAAAGGTGTAAAATTTGACGGCAGATTTTATATCAGTGACAGAGCTCATGTGATTATGCCATACCACATCTTTTTTGATAAACACAAAGAAGAATTAAAAGGTGCTAATAAAATAGGCACAACAGGCAGAGGCATAGGCCCTACATATATGGATAAAACAGCAAGAAACGGTATCCGTATAGGTGATTTATTTAATGAAAAACTGCTTGATGAAAAAATACAGACAAATATTGATGAGCTTAATAAATATGCTGTTAAAGCTTATGGTGTAGACCCTATTAATATAGATGAAGCAAAAGCATACTGCAAACGCCATATAAATGACTTAAAAAAATATGTTACAGATACATCATATTTAATAAACAAATTAATAGATGAAGGTAAAAAAGTAATGCTTGAAGGTGCACAGGGCACAATGCTTGATGTAGATTTTGGAACATATCCATTTGTTACATCATCAAACGGCACAGCTGGCGGAGCATGCACAGGAACAGGTATTTCTCCAAGAAAAATATCATGTATAGCTGGTGTTATGAAAGCATATACAACAAGAGTTGGCAGTGGCCCATTCCCAACAGAGCTTTTTGATGAAGATGGAGAAGCATTAAGGGCGGCAGGCCATGAGTTTGGTGCAGTTACTGGCAGACCTAGAAGGTGCGGCTGGCTTGATTTAGTAGCTGCAAAATATGCTGTTATGGTAAACGGTCTTGACTATATTGCACTTACTAAAATGGATGTGCTTGATAATATGCCTGTAATAAAAGTATGTACAGCTTATGAAATAGACGGCAAAATAGTTGAGCAGTTCCCTGCTGATTTAGAAAGTCTTGAAAAAATTAAGCCAGTATATAAAGAATTTAAAGGCTGGATGACAGACCTTACAAAAACTAAAAAAATAGAAGACCTTCCAAAAGAAGCAAAAGAATATATTGATTTTATATCAAGCTATTTAGGCATTCCATACTGTGTGGTATCTATCGGCACAGACAGAAGCCAGACAATAGTGTTAAATGAAATATTTAAGTAAAAAATAATTTATCAATGGGGAGCATAAAAGCTCCCCATTTTTTTTTGAGCTGCAAAAAATTTTTAAAATAAAATACTTGAAAAAGTAAAAAAGATTATGTATAGTAAATAAGGAAAGTGATTGATATATAAAGGTAAAATTGCCTGTTAAAAATTTTTTTTAAAAAATTAAAAAAAAGTTGTTGACTTTTATATTTTACTCTGTTATATATTACTTCCACCCGAGAGTAGCCGAACTTGCTCGGGTGGGGTTAGGAGCCGTTAGCTCAGACGGTAGAGCAATTGCCTTTTAAGCAATGGGTCATTGGTTCGATCCCAATACGGCTCACCATTTACTTTTTATATACGACCCGTTCGTCTAGCTCGGCCTAGGACATCGGCCTTTCACGCCGACAACAGGGGTTCAAATCCCCTACGGGTCGCTTTACCAAACGGACGGTTAGCTCAGCTGGGAGAGCATCGGCCTTACAAGCCGAGGGTCACAGGTTCGATCCCTGTACCGTCCATTTTTAGTATGGGGGCGTAGTTCAGTTGGTTAGAACGCTGGCCTGTCACGCCAGAGGTCGCGAGTTCGAGTCTCGTCGTCCCCGTTCCAAGCTCTGCTTATGCAGAGCTTTTTTTATGTCCTTTTTTAAATTATTTGATTTTATCATCTGCATATAAAAGAATATGAAAAAATATAAATTAGTATTTGAAATTATTTTACATTGATGTATAATACAGGACGAAGCAGGTATTATTTTAAATAGTTGGAGAAAAAAATGGCAGATAAACCAAAAGACCATGTGTATGTTGAAGAAGGTGAATTAAGAAAAATGCGCGACCCTAGGACTGGGCAGATTAAAGAAGTAGATTTAAGTCTTCCAGCCTTATCAAGAACAATGGAGAATATCCGTAAAAGTGCAGAAATTATTAATCAGCCAACTGTAAGCTTTGATATGGCTATGGGCAGGTTTGAATATATTAAAGAATTAGTGCTTGATTCTGCACAATTTTCACCAAGACTGCAAAATCTGCAGATTAAAATATTAAATAAAAATATTGAAGTAGTAAAAAATATAGAAGAACTTGATGAGATGAAAGCTCAGTTTGCTAAACAGTACTACATGAAAGAAGCGAAAAATATTTTAGCAAAAACTGACAGAAAGTCTGGCTTTCAGCGAGTAGATTCATTGCAGAAAGCGATAGAACTGCTTATGAAAGGCAAAAAGCATGTTGGTGAAGAAGATGAAGAATATAACCAGTATATTGTTACATTAAGAAAAGAGTTAATGGAACATCACAAATCAGCATCTAATCTTACAAAAGGTATCTAATAATATATATAAGCAGGGTTTTCCGCCCTGCTTAAACTTTTATAAAAGTCATTTCTTTTAGAGCATGCATAAATCCTGTAAAATCTAAATATTATTTATCAAAAAATATGAACTATAAATATAAGGCATGATTAAAAAAGAAGAGTTCAATATCTCATTTCTACAGCATTATATAAGAAAGTACAAAAATAATAAGTGAAAACTATATTATTGCTAATGTATCAATTATGAATATAAGTGCTTATTTTTAAAGTCTGAAAAAGGAAAGGTTGCAGAAGGTATTGTAAAAATAATCTGGCAGTAACACGATACATACTTTTGATAATGGACTCCCTGCCTGTTTCTAAGCTAAATTGGCGGTTGCTTATAAATGAAACAGGCAGAGGATAATTCCATTGTCGGAAGGATATTATTATGTTTATGCGTTAAAACAATCTGCCGAATTATGAAAAATATTTGGCGGATATTAATCTTTTCGGTATTAAGCCATATTCATAGCTTGTAATCGTTCTAACGCCTCTTTCGAAATAATTACTTTATCCATAGATATTCCTGCGTCTTCTGAATTGGATTTACTGTTATCTACTTTTTCTCCACGCAGAAGTTTGGAAAGTTCTGATACACTTTTTTCATTTTTGCTTGCTGCAGTATATGCTGCATACTGGTTAGAATTAGAAATTAATAGAGAATCAGTCATTATAAACGCTCCTTTGCCACCCTGCTTGGCTTATGCAATCCTTATAGCAATCAGCGTGCCAAAAAAAAGACTTGCCAAAATCATAAAAAAATGAAAAATACATCTATGATTAGTTTTGATAATGTTTCTAAAAGCTACGGCTCAAAAATTTTATTTGAAAATGTTACCTTTAATATTAACAAAGGTGAGCGTATAGGACTTGTTGGCAGAAATGGCAACGGTAAAACAACTCTTATGCGTATTATTACTGGGGAAGAAGAAGCAGACAGCGGAAAAGTTTCTATTCCAAAAAACTATAAAGTAGGCTTTTTAAAGCAGCATATTAAGTTTGAGAAAAAGACAGTTATAGAAGAAGCTATGCTTGGACTTTCTGATGAAGAAATTCATGATAAATGGAAAGCTGAAAAAATTCTTTTTGGTCTAGGATTTAAAGAAGAAGATATGGAGAAAGACCCAGCATCTTTTTCAGGCGGTTTTCAAGTAAGGCTTATGCTTGCCCAGACTTTACTTTCTAACCCTGATTTATTACTTTTAGATGAACCTACAAACTATCTTGATATTATATCTGTCAGGTGGCTGAAAAGCTTTTTAAATTCATGGAAAGGCGAACTTTTACTTATCACTCACGACAGGCAGTTTATGGATGATATTGTTACCCATACTGCAGGAATTCACAGAACAAGAGTGCGTAAAATAGAGGGCAAAACTGATAAGTTTTACGAGCAGATAGCCCGCGATGAAGAAATATATGAGAAAACACGCATAAATGATGAGCAAAAGCGTAAAGAATTAGAGCAGTATATAACAAGGTTTAGAGCAAAGGCACGCCTTGCCGGGCTTGTACAGAGCCGTATAAAAACTCTTAATAAAATGGAGAAAAAGGAAAAGCTGGAAGCAATTAAAAACCTTGAATTTGCTTTTAAATATAAGCCTATCACATCAAAACAGATAATGAGAGCGGAAAATATTTCCTTTTCTTATGACGGTAGGAAATTTTTAATCAACGACTTATCAATCATTATAGGCAGTGAAGATAAGATTGCAGTTATTGGTAAAAACGGTAAAGGTAAATCTACTCTTTTAAAAGTGCTTGCAGGGATTCTTCCTGCCACAAGTGGAAATGTTATATATCATACAGGTTGTGTAAAAGGATATTATGAGCAGACTAATGTATCTTCCTTAAATCCAGATAATACTATTGAAGAAGAAATACAGTCTGTTTCAGATACATTTGACAGAACTTATGTTAGAAATATATGCGGTGCTATGCTTTTTGAGCAGGATGCTGCACTTAAAAAAATAAAAGTGCTTTCAGGCGGTGAAAAAAGCCGTGTTATGCTTGGCAAAATTATAGCAAGTCCTCAGAATGTATTAATGCTTGATGAGCCAACAAACCATTTAGATATGGATGCATGCGACTCTTTAATAGAAGCAGTTGATAATTTCCCGGGAGCTGTTATAATGGTTACCCACAACGAAATGTTTCTGCATGCCCTTGCAAACAGGTTAATAGTTTTTCAGGATGAATACCCTTATGTATTTGAAGGCACTTATGAAGAATTTTTAGAAAAAGAAGGCTGGCAGGAAGAAAATGCTGCTAAAGTAAAAGAAGTAAAAACAAAGCTGAATAAAAAAGATGCAAGAAAACTACGCAGTGAAATAATTTCTGAAAAAAATAAAGTTATCAAACCTTTAGAGCAGCAGGTAGAAACTCTTGAAAATAATATCAGCACTTATGAACAGGAAGTATCAGAATTAAATGAATTATTAATTGAAGCATCAGCGAATAATAATGGACTTTTGATAGGAGAATATGGTAAAAGATTAGCGGAGCTTAATAAGTTAATTGATGAAGCCTTTGTTTATCTTGACAGTGCTTATGCAGAGCTGGAATCAAAACAGCAGGAATATGAAAATAAATTAAACCAAATAGAAGAATAAAAAGGATGGGTGATATGAAAAAATTATTACTGACATTATTATGTATATTATTTGCTGTGCAGGCTTTTGCACAGGCTGCTGAAGAAGCTGCTGCAGAAACTGAAAAAGCTGATGCACCAAAAGAACAGACAAGTGATGTGAAAACAAAATCAAAAGGCAAGCCGGATTTTAATAAGAAAAAAATCTCTCTTGACAGAATTGATGAAAAAAAATGGTCTTTGCGTGTAGGCTATAACTATTTTATGCCAGATAACAAATATCTGACTTTCTTCCAGAATAAATTAAAAATCGGTGGTGCATACGATTTTAATAAAAACTTTCAAGTTCAGGCATTTCTGCAATATGCAGATGGCAAAAAAAGTTTTGATATAGGCGGAGTATCTACTCAGTTTAAAGGAACTGTATATAATATAGGTGTCATGGCAGTTGGTTTATATCCTATTGATTTATCTCTTGGCTCTATTGCCCCTTTTGGAAGCATTGGTGCTGCTTATACTTTTGGTAACTTAAACACAATTCAAAATGAAGTAGAAAGTAAACAGAATTTATCAGGCGGAGCTATTCTTGCTCAGGCTGGTTTGCAGTACAGCTATCATATATTATCTGTAAGAGTATTTGGTGAATATTTATATGATTTTACACCGCTGAATAATCCATATATTTCATCATTATCTGGATTTAGTGTTGGAGCAGAGCTGGGAATTAAGTTTTAATATAATATGGATAAAAAGCCACATTATCAAGGTCACAGACAGCGACTGAAAGAGAAGTTTGATGAAGCACCGTCAGTTTTAGCTGATTATGAAATATTAGAATTAATGCTTGGTTACTGTATACCAAGAAAAGATGTAAAGCCTATGGCAAAAGAAATGCTTATGCAGGCAGGCACTATTGGAAATATTTTTAATATTAACTGTCAGCAGATTGATGGTGCAGGAAAAGAAACAGAAAGATTTTTAAGAATAGCGGCTGAATTTTATAACAGGATAGAAAATTCTTTTTATGAAAATAAGCAGTCTCTTTCAAGTCCTGAGCAGATATACAGGCTTTTAAAATATCATATTGGTTTTGCAGAAAACGAAAATTTTGCAGTTATCCTTTTAAACAGTAAAGGCTGCCTTATTGATAAGAAGATTATGACAGAAGGTGTTGTAAATAATGCTATAGTATACCCTAGGCAGATAGCCGAGTATGCTCTTAAAAATAAGGCAGTAAGTGTTGTTATTGCTCATAACCACCCATCTGGCGACAGCAGCCCTTCACGAAAAGATATAGAGCTTACAAATATAGTTTCAGAATCACTTTCCACACTTGGTATAAAATTAAGAGACCATATAATAGTATGCAAAAATGAATATTCAAGCCTTTATGATTTAGGTTATATGGAAGAATAGCAATTTTTTGCAGAAAATTTGTAATTTTTTTTATAAATATGAAATTTTTTTCATATTTTTAAAATTTCCCCTTGCTTTTTTTTGCTATCATTGTAATATTAGCACTCAGAAAGAATGAGTGCTAAATTAGGAACTGCACGAAATTATTAAAAAATAATTAATATATAAATACAGGAGGCTTAGAGGTATAATGGCTAAAATCCAACCTTTACAAGACAGAGTAATTGTTAAACGCTTTGAAAGCGAAGAAAAAACTGCATCAGGTATTTTTATTCCTGATTCTGCAAAAGAAAAACCACAGGAAGGTGAAGTAGTTGCAGTTGGTGCAGGTAAATATTTAGATAACGGCAATGTTATAAAACCAACAGTAAAAGCAGGGGACAAAGTTCTTTTCAGCAAATATGCTGGTACAGAAGTTAAAATAGATGGTGAAGACCTGCTTATTATGAGAGAAGATGATATATTAGGTATCATTGGATAATAATTAATTAAAAAAAATTTAGGAGATTACATACAATGGCTAAAAATATTACATTCAGTGAAGACGCTCGTCAGGCTATTATGCGTGGTGTTGACCAGCTTGCAAATGCAGTTAAAGTTACACTTGGACCAAAAGGAAGAAATGTTGTTATAGAAAAAAAATTCGGTACACCATTAATCACTAAAGATGGTGTAAGTGTTGCAAAAGAAGTAGAACTTGCAGACCCTCTTGAAAATATCGGCGCACAAATGGTTAAAGAAGTTGCTTCTAAAACTAACGATGTAGCAGGGGACGGTACTACTACAGCAACAGTGCTTGCTCAATACATTTACAGAGATGGTATGAAAAATGTGGTAGCTGGTGCAAACCCTATGGAAATCAAAAGAGGTATTGATAAAGCAGTAGAAGCTGTTATTGCAGAACTTCAAAAAATTTCAAAAGTAGTAAGCACTAATAAAGAAATTGAACAGGTTGGTACAATTTCAGCTAATAATGATAACGAAATCGGCGGCATTATTGCAAAAGCAATGGATAAAGTTGGTAAAGACGGCGTTATCACTATTGAAGAAAATAAATCAATGGAAACTGTTTTAGATGTAGTTGAAGGTATGCAGTTTGACAGAGGCTATCTCTCTCCATACTTCGTAAATAATCCAGATACTATGGAAGCGGTTATTGAAAATGCTTACATTATTATCCATGAGAAAAAAATCTCTAATATGAAAGATATTCTTCCAGTATTAGAAAAACTTGCAAAAGTAAATGCTCCATTTGTTATCATCGCAGAAGATATTGAAGGTGAAGCACTTGCAACATTAGTATTAAATAAACTCCGCGGCACATTAAACTGTGTAGCTGTTAAAGCTCCAGGCTTTGGCGACAGAAGAAAAGAAATGCTTAAAGATATTGCTATTTTAACTGGAGGCCAGGTTATTACTGACGATTTAGGCATCAAAATAGAAAATGTTGAGCTTGAAGACTTAGGAAGAGCTAAAAAGGTTGTTATTGATAAAGATAACACTACTATTGTTGAAGGTGCAGGCAACAGCGAAGATATTAAAGCAAGAGTTAACCAGATTAAAAAACAAATTGAAGACACTACAAGCGACTATGACAGAGAAAAACTTCAAGAACGCCTTGCTAAATTAATCGGTGGTGTAGCAGTAATTAAAGTTGGTGCTGCAACAGAAACTGAAATGAAAGAGAAAAAACACAGAGTTGAAGATGCTCTTGCAGCTACAAAAGCAGCAGTTGAAGAAGGTATTGTTCCTGGAGGCGGTGTTGCATTAGTAAGATGTTCATCTGCTCTTAAAAACTTAAAAGTTTCTCCAGAACAGCAGGTTGGTGTAAATATTATTGCCAGAGCATTAGAATACCCATTACGCCAGATTGTTGAAAATGCAGGCCTTGAATCAAGTGTTATTGTAAATAAAATCAAAACAAGCAAAAATATTAACTATGGTTTCAATGCTTACTCAGAAACTTATGAAGATATGATGGCTGCAGGTGTTATTGACCCTACTAAAGTTACTCGTTCAGCATTACAAAATGCTGCATCAGTTGCTGGTCTTATGATTACAACAGAAGCAGTTATCACTGAAATTAAAGAAAAAGCAGCTCCAGCAGTTCCTGATATGGGCGGCATGGGCGGTATGGGTGGCATGGGTATGATGTAATAGGTTTATAACCTAATCATATTCATACATTAATACATGTAAAATAATACAAAATATCCGCCGTATGAAAATACGGCGGTTTTTTTTATATATAAAAATAATATTGAAATCATTTTTGCTTTATTAATATATTGATTATAGTTTCTTCCTTATTTTAAGAAATATTCCCAGGTTATTTCATTCTCTTTGCGACTTAATTTCTTATGAGCTGTTTTTTTGGAACGATTTGCTGTCAGATTGTTTGAGCGAAGCGAGTTGCTGCAGCAGTGAAGAAAAAACAGTGAATGTTTAAGGAATTGGAGCATAAGGAATGAAATAACGAAAACTTGATTATTAATATATGCGGCAGTATAATAGTATAATATTTTGTTATATAATATATTTAACTCAATATACTCTTTCTGTTTAAAGCTGCATATATATATATATTAAGCACAGCAAAGAATATGCAGCTTATAATTTATATAAACTTATAAATTATTTATATTCTGTTTATATAAATATGTTATTACTTATTAATATCTACTACCTGCACAGGCACATTGCCAACAAGCATATTTTTAAGTGATAAAAATGCAGGAGTATCATCTGTTACAAGCACTTCTCTAAGACCTTTTTCTGTATCAGGCAGGTTTAATTTTTTAATATCTTCTATAATATAATGTGTGCTGTCTACAATAGATACATTAGGAAGATATTTTCCAATTAAATCTTTTAATACTGGATAATGGGTGCAGCCTAAAATTACAGTGTCTATTCCAGTTTCTGCAATATTTTTAAGAGTTTCTTCTACAACTGTTTCTGCCACTTTGCCAGAAATCATTGCTTCTTCTACAAGTGGCACAAAAAGCGGGCATGCCTGCTGATAAACTTGAGCGTCTGGAAGCATTTCTTTTATTGCATGTATGTAAGATTTACTGTTTACTGTTGCATGAGTGCCAAGTACACCGATTTTTTTATTTTTAGTTAAATCTACAGCATATTTTGCTCCCGGCTTTATAACTCCCAGAACGGGAATATTAAGTGATTTTTCTAAATCAGGCAGAGCATGAGATGAAATAGTGTTGCAGGCAACAATTAAGGCGGAAATATTATATTTTTCTTTTAAAAATGAGCCGCACTCTATACTGTAGCGGATAATAGTTTCTCTTGAACGGTTGCCGTAAGGCACTCTTGCCACATCACCAAGATATATCAAATCCTGCTTTTTAAAATATGCTGCTACAGCTTTATATACTGTTAAGCCACCTATGCCCGAATCATATACACCTATTGCCACAGTATCTCCAAAAGAATTTATATAATAATTAAGTGCTTTATGCTATCATACTGTTTAAATGAATGTCAATTAGTTTGAGAATAAAATCTGTCAAAATATTTTCATTTGTAAAATATACTATACATCTTTAAAAAATTTCCTTATATTAGTTCACTATGGAAAAAGAAATAATCAAAAATTTAGAAATAACTGATACATCCTATGGTGGAGCAGGTGTTGGCAGAAGTGAAAGCGGACAGGTAATATTTGTGCAGAAAACTGTGGAAGGTGATATTATAGATGCAGAAATATTTGAAGATAAAAAAAGTTTTGCTTTTGCCCGCCTTATTAAAATTGTTAAACCATCAAGTTTGAGGATTAAGCCAGAATGTACAGCAGCTTCTATGTGCGGCGGCTGTTCTTTTGCTCATATTTCATATGATGCTCAGCAAGATATAAAAAAACGCATTGTATTAAACCAGTTTAGGAAATACAGGCACAGTCTGCCTGAAATAAAAATAATAAAAAGCAGTAATCAGGAATACAGACTGCGGGCAACAGCAAGAAGTAAAAACGGTAAAATTGGTTTTTTTGAACATGGTACAAATAAACTTATTGCCGCAGAAACATGTCCTGTAATTAAAAAAAGCCTTTATAATAAAATGAAAGAGTTTGCATATATTAATAACTTAACTGGAGAAATATATGCAGTAGAAAATGATGAAGGCTTATCTCTTGCAGATATTAAAGCAGAAAATATTGATTATAAAAATATGGGTAGTTTTGAAGGTGTATGTATAAATAACAAAAAATACGGACTTTCAAATATTGCTTTTAATACCCCTTATGGTGCTGTGCAGGTTACATATAAATCATTTTTTCAGGCAAATAGGTATTTATTAAAAGATTTTCAGGAATATGCTTACAGCCTTGTTTCAAGGGGTTTAGATATTGTAGAGCTTTATGCTGGAGCTGGTTTTTTCACATGTGCATTAATAGAAAAAGGAAAAGTAGAGGCATGTGAAAGTGACCAAATATCATCAAATTTAGGCAGGCAGTCAGGCTATAATATAAAAACAATGGACAGCGGTACATTTTTATCAAAAATAAAAAAAGGCGACAGCCTTTTTTTAGACCCGCCGCGAGATGGTGCAGATAAAAAAGTAATAGAAAATATAAAAAGATTAAGCCCTTATGAAATAATATATGTTTCATGTAACCCTGTTACTCTTGCACGGGATATTATAAGGCTTGAAGAAAAGTATAAAATAACTGATTTTACTTTATTTGATATGTATCCAGATACTTATCATATAGAAAGTGTAGTCAGGCTGCAAAGGATATAGTATGAAAATCACAGTAAATTATATAAGTAATGTATTTTTAGCATTTATTTTTGCACTTCTTCCATATACTGCATTAATTAAAATGTTTATAAAAAATAAAGATACACCCTTTTTTACTTTTGATATGGTTTTAATGGTGGTTTTAAATATTATAGTATATATTTTGGCAGTAACTGGTCTTGAGATAGCAGAAAACAAGGCAAAAGAAAAGGGTGTAAAAACTCACCTTACATTTGCATTATTTATATTATTAGTGCTGCCTGTAATATTAAAATATATAATAGGCATGATGATTTCAGTAGTGCCTGAATTAGTGCAGTACAATATAACTATGGCAGATGATATAATATTGATTGTATATGTAATTATTCTTTTAATTGCATTTTTTAGATATTCAGAAAAGGCTGTATATTTTTTAGCACCGCTTTTTATTTATTATGTTTATGCAGCTTGTCAGCATGTGGGGTAGGTTATGATTTTATATGTAGCAACAAAAAATCAGGGAAAAATTAAAGAGATAAATAAGATAATGGAAAGTGCTGGTATTACATGCAAATCTTTTCCAGATATGGAAGATGTGGAAGAAACAGGCAGCACTTTTGAAGAAAATGCAAAAATTAAGGCAGATTTTTTATCTTCTAAATTAAGAGATGAATATGTTATTGCAGATGATTCCGGCTTATCTGTTGATGCACTGCAGGGAGCACCTGGAATTTATTCTGCCAGATATTCAGGCACTCATGGCGATGATAAAGCAAATAATTTTAAAGTATTAAAGGAAATGCAGGGTAAAGAGAACAGGAAATGCCGCTTTATATGTGCTATAGCTCTTTCAAAAAACGGCACAACAGTAAAAACATTCCATGGAGAGCTGGAAGGGGAAGTAGGATATGAAGAAAGGGGCGAAAACGGCTTTGGGTATGACAGTATATTTTTACTTCCAAATGGAAAAACTACAGCAGAAATAGACAGCGATGAAAAAAATAAAATAAGCCACAGATATAAGGCATTAGAACAGTTAAGGGACTACCTTGGTACAATAATATAATAATATGAAAAAATTAATTGCAGTTTTTATTATTCTTTTTGTTTTGCAGCTTGCAGCAGGTCTTGCTTTATACATTCATTCAGAAGTTGAATATGTAAAAGTGTATGTACCAGATACTGATAATATTACTGCGTATAATGATACAATAGCTTTTACTGTTTATGGACAGGATAACTTTGTAATGTATAAAAAATATTATGTCAGGCAGGAAAAACTGCGTGGCGATTATGATATTTCCAAGATTATGCCAATGGTGGAGATTTTGATAAATGAAAGATATAAAACAGTTAAAGAGCAGGGCATAGAAAGGTGGAAAAAGATAATATTAAATTATCAAGGTATAGAGCCATTTTCTCTTGAAGCTGCAGCATATCTTCATTATACCGATATGCTTATATCTAAAAGCAGACTTACTGGTATTAAAAAAGAGCTTTTAAGGTGGTATACTATTGACAAGCTGAATAATCAGTACAGCAGAGTTGGGCTTACAAAGCTGTTTTTAGACAGTTCTAAATATGCAGAAAATCTTTACGGTATAGCTGCCGCTTCAAAATATTATTTTAATAAAGATATAAAAGATATAAACCATTTACAGCAGGCTTTTCTGCTTGCTGCCATTTCTTTTTCTAATAAATCTTATGATGCAGTAAAAGATTATCAGGAGCTAGACAGGAAAGCCCGCAGTATCTTAAATAAATTAAACCAGCAGAATATTATATCAGACAGCAAATTAGCAGAATATATGGCAATGAATGTAACATTAGAGCCAGAAAATATTAAAACGGCAGAGCCTGCATATTTAAACGGAGTATTTAAGCAGATAGCAGATATTAAAGAGATAAAAGAAAATATAGGAAAGAAAAATATAGAAATATATACAGGATATAATGAAAAAGCAAATATTGCAGCAAGAAGTGCATTAAGTGAATATTTTAAAAATAAAGATGATAAACTTCAGGCTGCATTTGTTCTGCTTAATAATGATACACAGGAGATTATGGCAGCAATAGGCAGCCGTGAGTATAATACAAAAGTTAATAGAGCATTAACAACATCAAGGCAGATGGCATCTACATTTAAGCCAGTTGTGTTTTTAGCCGCTTTTGAAAAGGGTATAAAACCATCTGACCAGATTATAGATATGCCTTATGATTTTAGAGTAGGTAATGTAATATACAGACCAAATAATTATAACGGATATTTTATGGGAAAAATTCCTGTCCGTTATGCTTTTACTTATTCTTTAAATAATTCAACAGTAAAACTTGCTGAGCGTGTAGGTCTTAATTATATATGTGAATTAAGTAAATCAATGGGTATGAATAAAGAAGTCAGACCATTTTATGCTATGGCTTTAGGAGCATTTCCTGCAACCCCATTGACTGTTGCACAAATTTATTCTACAATAGGAAACATGGGGGAGTATAAAAAGGCTGTTCTTGCAACAGGTTATAAAGTGGGCAGTAAATATGTTGATTTGCGTCCAAAGGGTAAAAGAGTTGTTTCTGCAGAAGCTGCATACCAGACATTATATATAATGCAGGCAGTAGCAAGCAGAGGTACAGCACGAGGAGCAAACCTGTTAAAAGGAACTGGAGCAAAAACAGGCACATCTAACGATACAAAAGATGCCTGGACAGCCGCAGTTTTTGGTGATTATACAGCAGTTGTATGGGTTGGTTATGATGATTTAAGCCCTATAACTTATGCAGGCAGTGGTGGACGGCTTGCAGCCCCTTTAATATCTTCATTTCAAAGAAAATATTTCGGAGCAGATGCTGCATTCTCATTCCAGAAACCTGCAAATATTGTATTTAAAAGAGTTGATGCAAGAACAGGATACTTAACCAGTAAGAAAAAAGCAGGCTCATACATTGAAGCATATAATAAAAACAAGCTGCCAAAGTATGAATAGATTATAAATAAATTTAATTATTAAAACTATGGGCGTGTATTCATAAGTTTTAATACACTATAGTTTTGTACTGCATCATACAGTGTAAAACTGGCAGAATTGGCAGAACATATTTTTTGCTAGAAATCTATAAGTGAGTGTAATTATGGAAAAATTAAAGGACAAACAAGACCGTATTTATCTGACAGGCTTTATGGGAACAGGTAAAAGCACAGTAGGTGCTTATTTAAGCCGCATTACATCCCGCAGAATTATTGATACTGACAGTCTTATTGAAAAAGAATCTGGTATGAGTATTGCAGAAATCTTTAAATCACATGATGAAGCTTATTTTAGAGAGCTTGAAAGAAGTGTATTAATGAGTACATTTCAGTTAAAAAATGTAATTATTTCAACAGGGGGCGGACTTCCCTGCTATGAAGATAATATGAAGCTTATTAATGCAAATGGTGTATCTGTATGCCTTATGGCAAGACCTGATGTAATATTATCAAGGGTTTCATTTGAAAAAAATGTCCGTCCGCTGCTGCAGGGGGAGGATAGAGTGGAAAAATTAAATTTACTTATGCAAAAAAGAGTGTATTATTATATATTAGCAGATATATTAGTAGATACATCCGATAAGTCTATTGATGAAATAGCAAAATATATATGTGTAGAGGCAGGTATAAAAAAATGAAGAGTATTACAGTAAATATTTCAGAAAGTAAAACAAATTACAGTATATTTATAGGCAGTGACTTTATTGGAGACAAACTTGCCCAGTATGAAAAAGAAGGTGCATATTTTATTATAGACAGCAGAGTTGCATCTTTTTATAAAAACATTATTCCAAAAGAGCGTGTATTTTTATTTCAGGCATCAGAAAAAAATAAAACACTTTTAAGTTTAGAAAAAATGCTTGATTTCTTAAGGCAGAATGATGCATTAAGAGATTCTACACTTGTGGCAGTAGGCGGCGGCATAACTGGTGATGTGGCAGCATTTGCAGCTTCTGTATATATGCGCGGCATTAAGCTCATTCAAGTGCCTACTACACTTTTAGCCATGGTAGATTCTAGTGTTGGCGGGAAAACTGCAGTAAATTTTAAAGGCATAAAAAATAATATAGGTACTTTTTACCAGCCAAGTATGGTATTAATAGACAGCCATTTTTTAGACAGCCTGACAGATAAAGAATATTTAAACGGACTTGCAGAAGCTATAAAAATAGCGGCTGTTAGAGATAAAGAATTTTTTGAATATATTGCTGCTAATAAAAACAGTATATTAAAGCGTTCAAAAGCAATAATGGAATATATAATCGCAGTTTCCTGCAGGTTAAAAGCAGAAATAGTAGAGCAGGATGAAAAGGAATCAGGTATTAGAAAACTGCTTAATTTTGGTCATACTGCTGCTCACGGTATAGAAAGTGATTCTAACCATAAAATACATCACGGGTTTGCTGTAGCATTAGGCATGATATATGAATCAAAATATGCTTTAAAAAACGGTCATACTGATAAAGCTACATATGATGCAATTTATGGACTTTTAAAATCTCTAAAATATCCAACCCATTATGAGCCAAAAGATATGGATAAAATGCTTGAGGCCATTTCTAAAGATAAAAAAGCAGGCAAAAATGGGATAAGTATTGCACTCTCCGGCAAAAATATGCAGGGAGTTATTATAAATAACATAAAACCAAAAGAATTAATTGACTTATTTCTATAAATAAAAGTAATATATATAAACTGCTATATTCGTTTTAGATAAGGATATGGTTTAAAAATAATCTAAAATCCTTATCTAAAACAATTCAAATGTAAGTAAGGGGTGCAGCTGGTGGACGAAAGGACACATGCTCGCTATATGGCTGATATAGCTTATTTTCTTTCAAAAATGGAAGCAGAGCCTAATTCTGGTTATTTTATACCTATTGCATTAGCGTATAACAAACTGGAAAAATATGATGAAACTATTGCAATGTGTAAAACTGCTGTTGAGCGTTTTCCATCAAACTGTGCTGCTAAAACTTTCCTTGCAGAAGCCTATGTTTATAAGGGGCTTTTTGACCAGGCACGGGAACTGCTTTTTGATGTTACAGCAGAAGATGATAATAACTATAAAGCATTAAAGCTGCTTGGTATCATATGTAAAGAAAAAGGCGATAATACAGAAGCTCTTAAATATTTAACTGGGGCATTTATCCGCAGTCCTGAAGATGAAGAAGTTCGCAAAATGATAGATGAGCTTGGCGGCACTTTAAACCCAGGTCAGATATATGATGAGCGTATGAAACGCCAGTCGCAAAATGCAGCAGAAAGCGAAGAAGATGAAGATTTAAAAACATATCAGGAAATAGATAAGCGTATCAGAAATGCTGAAATAATCATGGCAGATTTAGTTTCAGATACTACTATTAATGCTAGAAATTATACAGAGGAAGAAGATTTCCACTCTGATAATCCTAACGATTATATGCCGTTAATTACTAAGCATGAAGATGAGGAAGAAGAAAGCCTTTCCAGCAGTCCTGATGATTTTCTGCCGCAGATTAATAAATCAGAAGAAACTCAAGAACCTGTTGAAACTTTATCTTTTAATGAAGAAAGCGAAGATTTAGCATCCGCTTTACAGGAAGAAAGTAAAGTAGAAGAAACTGTAGAAGATAACAGCACAGATGATTTATTATCAGCTTTATCAAATGAAGAAAAAAGCGAAGATTTAGCATCTGCTTTGCAGGAAGAAAATCAAGTAGAAGAAACTGCAGAAGATAACAGTACAGATGATTTATTATCAGCATTATCAAATGAAGAAGAAAAAAGCGAAGATTTAGCATCTGCTTTGCAGGAAGAAAATCAAGTAGAAGAAACTTCAGAAGATAACAGCACAGATGATTTGTTATCAGCTTTATCAAATGAAGAAAAAAGCGAAGATTTAGCATCTGCTTTGCAGGAAGAAAATCAAGTAGCAGAAACTGCAGAAGATAACAGCACAGATGATTTATTATCAGCTTTATCAAATGATGAAGAAAGTGAAGATACAGCAGAAACTCTGCAGGAAGAAGATACTTTAAATGAAACAGAGGGAACATTAGAAAATAAAGAAATTAACACTCAGACAGCAGAAGATGAACAGCCTGCAGTAATAGAAGAAAGTAAAGATAATGAAGAATTATCAGCATTAGAAGAACCAGAAGAAAGCCAAAGTGCAATAGATAGTGATACAGAAGATACTGCAGAAGAAAGTGTATTCGCAGCAGATAATGAAAGTGATAATGAAGAAAGAGAACTTCTTCAAAAACAAGTACCGTCATCACTTGGCAGTATGACTTATGATGATATGATAGATGATGATTTTCAGTATGGAAAAATAGTTGATGAAAGCTATAAAGACAGTGATAATCCGTCTATTGATTTAGGCGAATCTGCCCCATTTACTCAAGGCGACATTATGGATGAAATATTAAGTGCAGTTGGTATGACTCATGACGATATGGCAGATGATGAAAGAATAGATATTTCAGAAAAAGATAGAAAACTTATGCGACTGGAAAACTTTTTAGAAAAAGTGCAGCATAATAAGGAAAGCAGATGAATATATTAGTAATTAACGGACCAAATATTAATATGCTTGGCAAAAGAGAGCCAGGCCATTACGGACAAATCAGTTTTTATGAGCTTGAAGATTTAATTAGAGAGCAGGCAGAAAAATATGATATGGATATAGATTTTTTTCAGTCAAATTCTGAAGGCGAGATAGTGGACTGTATCCAGAAAGCATCAGGATATGATGGCATTATTATTAATGCTGGTGCATATACTCATACAAGCATAGCAATAAGAGATGCACTGCTTTCTATTAATGCTAAATTTATAGAAGTTCATCTTTCAAATGTATTTGCCAGAGAGCCATTCCGTCATCATTCATATCTTTCTGATATTGCTATAGGTGTAATTGCTGGTTTTAGGGAAGATTCATATTTAATGGCAGTAGATTATTTTGCAAATGGAGTATGGCAATGATAGCAAGGATAGCAGCAGTTCAAAGAGAATTACGCAGCCTTGATATTCCTGCAGTTCTCATTACAAATTTAAGTGATGTTAAATATTTAAGCGGCTTTACAGGCACAACCGCATATATGCTTGTAGATTTAGAAAAAGCAGTATTTTTTACAGACGGCAGGTACAGCATTCAGGCAGCTGAAGAAGTTTCTGAAAATATTGTAGTGGAAATTGTAAAAGATTATGCAAGTATTTATACAGAAAGATGTTCTGCTTTTAAAAAAATACTTTTGCAGCCATCATGTTCTATAAATATAAGTTCAAAAATAGCTGCTCAGGGTGTAGAAATATACCTTGATGAAAAAGATTTTATGCAGAAACTTCGCATGGTAAAAGAGAATTCAGAAATATCACTGATAAAAGAGCAGTATAATTTAGCAGGCAAAGCCTTTCTTCGTGCATTAAAATCATTTAAATATGAAACAAGTGAAAAATCATGGGCTGCAGCCTTAGAATATCACATGAAAATGCTTGGAGCAAAAGGTGAAAGTTTTGAAACTATTGTAGCTTCAGGTGTTCGTGGTGCAATGCCACATGGAACAGCATCTGCTAAAAAAGTCAGTGAAAATGAGCCTGTGATTATAGATTTTGGAAGCCGCGATATATATACCAGCGATTATACAAGAATGGTGTATGCAGGAAATGATGCAGAGGTATTAAAAGTGATAGATATTGTCCGCTCAGCTTTAGAAAAAGCAGTGGAAAGTATTTCTGAAGGCATTATGTGCAGTGATATAGATAATGCTGCCCGCTCTTATATAGAAGAACATGGCTATGGCAAATATTTTAACCATTCATTAGGTCATGGTGTAGGAATAGATGTACATGAACTTCCAGTCTTAAAGCCAAAAAGCGATTATTTAATTGAAGATAATATGATATTTACAATAGAGCCAGGCATTTATTTGCCAGAAAAGTTTGGTGTACGTTTAGAGCAGACAGTATTAATAAACAACGGCAAGCCGGAAATTATAAGCTCAGCACTTGATAAATATGTGTATAATTTAGAATGTTAAAATAATAAAACACTTTTTTATCATTGTTCTATTTTTTATCCTAACTGTATAAATCTTTGATGTTATAGGGTTTAATTGTATATCATAGTATATTAATCTAATATTTTTCATTAAAAATACTATAATAATAAAGATTTATACATATTTTCTTTAAAAAATAATTTTTCAAGCATAATATTTTTATTTATTAAATTATTTGTTTCATAAAATAACATATTTTTCTTTACAAAAAACTCACTTTTTATTGCCTTAATAAAATAAATATGCTAGATTAATAAAGTTCAGATTAATAAACTGTTTTATAATCACAATTATCTAAGCAGTGTCTTCTGCTTTTAGATATAATTTGGAGGGTTAGATGAAAGAGTATAACACTACTCAGAGGGTAGGTTTATTTTTAGGACCTATCGTTTTTCTTATTATGCTGTTTATCACTCCGCCAGAAAGTATGAATCCGTCTGCGATGAAAGTGGCAGCAATTACTACGCTTATGGCAATATGGTGGATAACTGAAGCAGTGCCTATACCTGCTACATCTTTACTGCCGATTTTGCTTTATCCTTTATTAAATGTAATGGGTGCAAAAGATGTTACAGCAAAATATGCAGACCCTACAATATATCTTTTTATTGGTGGTTTCTTTGTTGCTGTTACTATGGAAAGATGGAATCTCCACAGGCGTATTGCATTATACACTATTAAAATGGTTGGTACAAGCCCAGGCAAAATGACTCTTGGTTTTATGATTGCAACTGGTTTTATTTCCATGTGGGTTTCTAACACAGCTACTGCTATGATGATGGTGCCTATTGGTCTTGCAGTTATTGCACAGGTTACAGGTATTTCTTCTAAACAGCTTTTAGATGGCACAGTAGGTATTCAGGAACAAAACTTTGGTAAAGGCTTAATGCTTGCAATTGCTTATGCTGCATCTATTGGTGGTGTTGCAACAATTATTGGTACTCCGCCAAACACTATTATGGTTGGTATGTTAAATACTACTTATGGTCAGACTATCACATTCTCTCAATGGATGATGTTTGGTCTGCCGCTTGTAATTATTGTTATGGCTGTTACTTGGTTTCTGCTTGTTAAATTCCTTTTCCCTACAGGCGATTTAAAACTTGCTAAAGGTAAAGATGTTATTGAGTATGAAATTAAAAAAATGGGACCTATTACAAAACAGGAAATTATAGTACTTGTTGTATTTTTACTTGTTGGTTTCCTTTGGGTATTTTCTCCAAAACTTAAAACAATATTCCCTAGTTTAAAAGGTGTAAACGATACAGTTATTGCTATGTTTGGTACTATCCTTTTATTTACAATACCAGCAGACTGGAAAAAAGGTATATTTATTCTTGACTGGAAAACAGCTGTAAAAATACCTTGGGATATCGTTCTTTTATTTGGTGGTGGTTTTGCTGTTGCTGCAGGTTTTGAAAAATCAGGTCTTGCTGCATTTATTGCAAAACAGCTTGAGAGCTTAAACGGTATGCATATGTTAATATTTATTACTATTGTTACACTTTTAGTAGTATTTTTAACAGAAATCACATCAAATACTGCAACTGCTACACTGCTTGTTCCTATTATGGGTGCATCTGCTGTTGCTTTAGGTATCCACCCTTATGCAACTATCGTTCCTGCATGTGTTGCTGCATCATTTGCATTTATGCTGCCTGTTGCTACACCGCCAAACGCCGTTGTTTTTGGAAGTGGAGCAGTGCGGATAAAAGATATGGCAAAAGCTGGTCTTGCCTTAAATATTTTTGGTACAATAGTTATCGTAATTTTTGTAATGTATTTAATGCCAGTACTTTGGGGTATAGATTTAAATACTACACCTGAATGGGCATTAAAAACTGCTGAGGCAGCTGCTGGAGCAGTAAAATAATTATAATAATATAATTATATAGATTAAAGGCTGTGTGTAAAAGCACAGCCTTTTTTTATGCTTAAATGATAGTATTAGGCAAAAATTAGACTGTATCATATATTGTAAAAACATAGATGTAATATATTATAAATAAAAATAGAAGAATAAATAAGGAGGCATATATGAAGAAAACTGTTTTATTTATAATATGTTTTTTAATGATTGTTATGGAGGCTAATGCTATGGCATCAAAACTAACAGAAAAAGAAAAAAGTATAGTAGAAATATCATCTTTTACTTCCAGCGGTAATCAGGAGCAGCTTGTTGTATCTTTAAATAATGCTCTTGATAATAAAATGACTATTAATGAGATTAATGAAATATTAATCCAAAGCTATGCTTACTGCGGTTTTCCAAGGAGCTTAAATGCTATTGGCACATTTACTAATGTAGTAAAGATGAGAAAGGCAAAAGGTATTAAAGATATTCAAGGAGATACACCGAAAGTATTATCATCAAAAGATAACAGGGATGCAATAGGCGAAAAAACAAGAGAAGAACTTGCAGGCGGTATAGTAAAAGGTGAATGGCAGATATTTGCACCGGGTATTGAGCAGTATTTAAAAGAGCATTTATTTGCAGATATTTTTGCAAGGGGTCTGCTTACTCATCAGGAAAGGGAGCTTGCCACAGTTTCATTTTTAGCAGTATTAAGTGGAGCAGAGCCGCAGCTTAAAGCTCATATTAATATGGCAAAAAATACAGGTTTAAGTGATGATAAGTTAAATTATACTGTCCAGTATGCTCAGTTTATTACAGAATATAATATGGGTGTATTTAAAAGGGGTGCAGAAAATACAGCTTATGCAAAATATTTCAAAGGCACAAGCTATCTTGATATGCTATCTACTAATGGTGTAACTGTTGGCAATGTTGTATTTGAGCCAGGGTGCAGAAATAACTGGCATATTCATCATAAAGGCGGCCAGATTTTACTTGTAACAGGCGGTAACGGCTGGTATCAGGAGTGGGGCAAACCTGCTAGGAAACTAAAAGCAGGTGATGTGGTAAATATTCCTGCAGGAGTTAAACACTGGCATGGTGCAGCACGCGACAGCTTTTTTGCTCACTTAGCAGTAGAAGTGCCAGCAGAAGGGGCAAAAAATGAATGGCTTGAGCCTGTAAGTGATGCAGAATACAGTAAATTAAAATAGGTGAAAATATGGGAAAAAGAGTGCTTATAATATCAAGCAGTCCAAGAAAAAACGGCAATTCTGATACTTTATGCCACAGTTTTGCCCGCGGTGCAAAAGAAAATGGCAATGAAGTAATAGAAATTTTTACAAATGCAAAAAAAAATAAACTACTGTAAAGCCTGCGGATACTGCGAAACACATAATGGTGCATGCTCTCAGAACGATGATATGGCAGAAATAATTGATGAAGTACTTAAAAGCGATGTAATAGTATTTGCAAGCCCTGTATATTTTTATTCTATAAGCGGTCAGTTAAAAACATTAATAGACAGGCTCGTTGCAGTCTATACTAAGATTACAGATAAAGAAATATATTACTTATTTACAGCAGCAGAAAATGGCAAAGCCACTTTTGAGAGAGCAGCAGCCTGTATTGACGGACTATGTGACTGTTTATCTGGTATAAAAATAAAAGGAATGATTTATGCAGGCGGAGTATGGAAAAAAGGAGAGATAGACTCTACTAAATATATTCAGCAGGCTTATGATATGGGAGCAGCAGTATGAAAAAATTAAGTATAATATTTTGTGCTATGCTCTTTTTTGTAAACTATGCAGGAGCAGAGGAAATGAAAGGCAGTACAGAAATAGAGATAATTATAGGAAATGAAAAGGCAGAAGGCATTGTTTATGATAACAATGCAGGTAAAAGTTTTTTAGAACTTCTGCCACTTACTATTAAAATGACAGATTACAATAATACTGAAAAAATAGGCAAAGTAGGAAATAAAATAAATACTAAAGGCGAGCCGCAGGCTTATGACCCAGATAAATCAGATATTGCTTACTATCAGCCATTTGGCAACCTGTGCTTTTTTTACAGGGATTTTGGACTTTCTTACTCACTTTATTCTGTAGGCAAAGTAACAAAGGGCATAGAGATATTTGCAGGTAAAAATAGTGATTTTGAGATAACTGTAAAAAGGAAATAGTTATTTATGGAATACAGGCAGTTAAGTAACGGCATTAAAATACCTGTACTTGGATATGGTCTTTTTATGGTAGACCCCTTAAAAAGTGAAGAATATGTAAGCCAGGCAATAGAAACAGGCTACAGGCTTATTGATACTGCACAAGTATATAATAATGAAGAAGGTGTTGGAAATGCTGTAAAAAAATCAGGCATAAAACGAGATGAGTTTTTTATAGTATCTAAAATATGGCATACAAATGCAGGATATGAAAGGGCATTAAAATCAGTAGAAACATCTTTGAAAAAACTGCAGACAGAATATATTGATTTAATGCTTATACATATGCCTTATAACGATTATTACAGCATATACAGAGCTTTAGAAAATGCTTATAAAAGCGGTATGGTAAAAAGTATAGGTATAAGCAACTTTGATACAGGAAGATATATTGATATAATATATAACTGTGAAATAAAACCTGTAATTAATCAAGTAGAAATTCATGTATTTTATCAGCAGGAATATCTGCAGAAAGCTATGCAGGAATATGGTACAGAAATAATGGCATGGGCACCTTTTGCAGAAGGTAAAAATGACTTTTTTAATAACAGCATATTAAAAAGCGTTGGTGAAAAATATAATAAAACTGCAGCTCAGACAGCATTAAGGTTTTTAATACAAAAAGGTATAATTGTAATACCTAAAACAGTAAAAATAGAGCGGATGAAAGAAAACTTTAATATTTTTGATTTTAATATCAGCAGTGAAGATATGCAGTTAATTAATAGTCTGGATACTAAAAAAGCATTAATTGGAGATTTTACAGATATAGAATATAATAAATATGTATTAAATATTAAGCTGTAGAAAGGCAGCTTATCCTTCTATTAATCCTAAACCCAAAAGAAAAGGGGAGCAAAAACTCCCCTGAAATTTTATATAAGATAATCTTATAAACCTGCTTGTTTTCTTACTTCTTCTGCGAAGTCTTCTTTTTTCTTTTCAATACCTTCGCCAAGCTGATATCTAGTAAAGCGAACAACTTTTTTATCGCCTAAAAGTTTAGCAATACTTTCATCTGGGTTTTTAACAAATTTTTGGCTTACAAGACAAGATTCTTGTTTAAATTTATTAACCTGACCTTCAACTATTTTTTCAATAATATTATCAGGTTTGCCACTTTCTTTAGCTTTTTGGATATAGATAGCTTTTTCATGTTCAATAACAGCTGGGTCTAAATCTTTATCACTTACGCAAAGTGGGTTAGCTGCACAGATATGGAGAGCAACATCTCTGATAACTTCTTTATCGCTGTCTGTAACATTATCAAATTCAACTAATACACCGATTTTACCGCCTGCATGGATATAAGCTTCTAATCTGCCAGCAGCATCATATTGAGCAAAACGGCGAACTTTAATATTTTCACCAATTTTTGCAACTTTTTCTGCGATAGTTTTTTCAACTGTAACACCTTCATAGTCAAGAGCCATTAAAGCGTCCATATCAGCAGGTTTTTTATCAGCAATAAGTTTGCATATATCGTTAGAAAATTTTATAAAATCGTCAGTTTTAGCAACGAAGTCTGTTTCGCAGTTTACTTCAACGATAGCACCATTTTTTAAATCATTAGAAAGGTAAGTAACAACTAAACCTTCAGCAGCAACTCTGCTTGATTTTTTAGCAGCATCAGCTAAACCTTTAGTGCGGAGGAAATCAACAGCTTTTTCTAAATCGCCACCAGTTTCTGCTAATGCTTTTTTGCAGTCCATCATGCCTGCGCCAGTTTTTTCACGAAGTTCTTTTACAAGTGATGCAGTAATTTCAGCCATTATTTCACCTCATCTTCTGGTATATCATCAAGTTCAGCTTCTGCCATAGAAACTATTTCATTTTCTTCTACATCTTCTTCTTTAGATGCTTCTCTAACTTCGCCAACAAGTTCATCTTCTCTTGACTGTCTGCCTTCGTTGATAGCATCAGCAAGTCTGCCTGCGATAAGCTGGCATGCTCTGATAGCATCATCGTTACCAGGGATAGGGAAGTCAACCATTTCTGGGTTGCAGTTAGTGTCAACGATAGCAACTATAGGTATACCTAATTTGTGAGCTTCTAACACTGCATTTTGTTCCATATTAATGTCAACAATAAACATAACATCAGGGATATTTTTCATATCCTTGATACCGCCTAAGTTTTTCTCTAATTTATCATATTCTTTTTTAAGAAGTGCAGCTTCTTTTTTAGTGAAGCGTTTGATAAAATCAGTAGCAAACATTTCTTCTAATTCTTTAAGTCTTGCAACTCTGCCTTTAATAGTATTAAAGTTAGTAAGAGTGCCGCCTAACCAGCGGTTATTAATGTAGTATGCACCGCACTGCTCTGCAGCTGCTTTAATAGCATCTTGAGCTTGTTTTTTAGTGCCTACAAATAAGAAGTTACAGCCTTGTTTAGCCATATCTCTTGTAAATTCAAATGCGTTGTTAAAGCATTGAACAGTTTTTTGAAGGTCAAGAATGTAGATACCATTTCTAGCACCAAAAACATATTTAGACATTTTAGGGTTCCAGCGGTTAGTTCTGTGACCAAAGTGAACACCTGCTTCTAACAGGCTTTTCATAGAAATATACGACATATTAAATCTCCTTTAGTTTTTTCTTCCACTGATAAGATTAAGCACCTTATTTTATAAGGAACACGCCGAGCTCTTATTTTGCCAGTGTGATAAGTCGCAGGGTATATTTTTAATGAAATAATCAGCGATTGTCAAGTATTTTTTACTATCTGGTGGTACCCCATTTTTTAAAACTGCATAGAAAAGTAATTATTTTACAGTAAAATTTGTGTTTTATATTTTCTAATAATATGTATTTTTATGATATTTTACACTATCTAACCGCCGTAAATTTCATAAAGCAAACTTTTTGTTATTTCATTCCTTGTACTCCAATTCCTTAAACATTCGCTATTTTTTCTATCAGCCACTTTTTTTATTTCCTCCTTACTCAGTCGGAAAAAAGTGTCCTCGTAAAAAACACTCGCATAGCTGCAGCAACTCGCTATCGCTCAAAACTTTCTGACAGCTAAACATTCCAAAAAAACAGCTCATAAGAAATTTAGTCGCAAAGGTAATGAAATAACACGGGGCTCTCTAAAATGCGGAGAAAAAACATATTAATATTATATTAATTTTAAAAGTCTCTTTTTATACTTATAAAGCACTTTCTTATTTATTATTAAATAGTTATAAATATTCTTACAAAAAAATGGGGTACCCCCAGAAAAAGGCTTGAATTTTATATTAATTCAAGCCTTTATATTCATTTTTATAAAATTTTACTTACTTGCCTTTTTGTTCTTTTTGGTGTTTATTCTTCTATGGCTATTTAGTTGAATGGTCTGCACAGGTGCGACTGGGTAGGTTGGCTCTCTTTTCTCAACTTTAAATGATAGAAAGGAGTAGCCTATGATATATTTTGATAATATCACATATTTATTGTGTGTGCTTTTTTTAGCAATCATAATTTTTTACATAAAAAAATAACCACCTACGCCGAATAAGTGGTTATTTTTAGCTATATAGTTAATTAAATAGCCAGCGAGGACTGACCGCACCAGTCCCCTGTGCTACTCTTAATATAATTAAAATTTTATATAATTTCAAGCCTTTATATTCATTCTTATAATATTTTATCGGATAAAATTTTATATATCAATACAGAACATACTTCCCTTATTCCATAAATGATTCTTTTTCTCTTTTCATATAATCTGACATTTCTTGAAAAGTCATGCCATTTCCATCATAAGCAGCCTTAATTGCACAACAGATTGTAATAATATTGATACACATTTAAAATAAAAATAATAGCTTTATATAAATAATTGCATATTTAAATATGGTATATATAATCTAAAATATTGACATCTTCATTTTTTATATTAATATGATAAAATTAAATTTTGGAGTTTTTTATTATGATGCCGTATCTTTTTAAAATAGGTAATTTTGAGCTGCGTATATACAGTCTTATGATAATTATTGGTCTTCTTATCTGCATATATATGGCAGGCAGGAAGATGGTTAAAATGGGGTATAAAAAAGAATACCTTGAAAATATGATAATAGTGGTATTCATTGCAGCATTAATTGGTGCAAGGATATATTATGTTATATTCTCATGGGAATATTATAAAGATAATCCACTTGAAATATTTGCAGTATGGCATGGCGGTCTTGCAATCCATGGTGGTGTTATAATGGGTTTTATTGCTGCCCTTATTTACTCTCACTATTTAAAAATAAAAGTTATGCTTTTTGGTGATTTAATTGCACCATGGCTTCTTTTTGGTCAAGGTTTAGGCAGGCTTGGCAACTTTGCAAATGGGGAAGCCCATGGCGTGCCAACAATTACACCGCCGGAAATAATTTTCCAGTTTAAGCCTGTATTTATAGATTTTTGGAATACAGTATTGAATACATTTAATTTAAATAATACTCCAGAAAGTGTATCAAAATTAAATGAAATAGTGAAACAGGGGGCGGAAGTAACATTTCAAGGCAAAGTATATGAATTAAAAGAATATGTGCCTTGGGGTATCAGCTTTACAGATAAATATATGGTGGCAGCATACAGAGATTTTGGCACACTTGCAGTGCACCCTACATTTTTTTATGAAATGATTTTAAACTTTACTGCTGCTGCAATTATGTATTATTTTTGGCGTAACAGTAAAAATATTTCTACAGGTTTAATTTTTGGTATATATTTAGTATCATACGGATTGATTCGCGGCTTTGTAACAATGTTCAGGGCAGATGATTTAATGCTTGGTTTTATCCGTGCACCACATGCAGCAAGCCTTGCATTTATATGTGTTGGAATATTCTTAATCATTAGAGCAAAAAGAATATTAAAAGAAGATGTTAAATAATTAAATAATATTGGAGGAAAATATGAAAAAAGCGGTTGTATTTTTAGCAGACGGGTTTGAAGATATAGAAGCACTTGCACCTGTAGATGTATTACGCAGGGGCGGGGTTGATGTTACTATTGCTGGAGTAACTGGCATGCAGGTTGTAAGCTCCCACAATGTAAAAGTTATGGCAGATAAAGATGTAAAAGATATTAAGGCAGATGATTATGATGCATTTATATGCCCTGGTGGTATGCCGGGGGCAACTAACTTAAGAGACAGCAGCATAGTTACAGATATAATAATAGATGCTTATAATAAAGAAAAAATAGTTTCTGCAATATGTGCTGCCCCTATGGTTTTAGATAAAGCTGGTGTTTTAGCTGGTAAAGAATTTACAATGTATCCTGGTATGCAGAACTATGCTCCAAGTGGTAGATATATAAATAATGAGTATGTTGTAAAAGACGGCAGAGTTATTACAGGGGCTGGCCCTGCTGCTGCTTTTGAATATGCTTTTAATCTGCTTGCAGAGCTGCAGGGGGAAGAAATTACTTCGCAGGTTGCAGAAGGTATGCTTTTTAAATAGCAGTTTGCTGCAAGGTTTAGTATGTCAAACCATATCAAATATGAATTAAATAATAATCTGCCTTTATTAAAGGCAGATTTTCCAGGCAATATTTTAATTCAGGGCAGGTTTTCAAAAGATTTAAATAAAAAGAAAACTCATTTATTTAAAACTATCAGATGGCTTATAAAAAGTAACCCTCAGAAAGAAGATTTAATAAAAGAAAAATCTATAATAAAAGTAAATAAAATAAATAATTTTGAAGATAATAAAATTTACTGGCTTGGCCATTCCTGCTTTTATATAAATATAGCAGGTATTTCATTTATTACTGACCCTGTTTTTTTTGATTTAATCACAAATAAAAGAGATACAGAACTTCCTTTTAATATAGATGATTTAAAAAATCTTTCATATCTGCTTATAAGCCATGACCATTATGACCATTTAAGTGTAAAAAGCATATCATCTCTTTTAAAAAATAATCCAGATATGGAAGCACTGCTGCCACTTAGAACAGCAGAACTTTTTAACAGCTGCCCTTTAAAATGGATAGCAAGGCAGGAAGCTGGCTGGTATCAGTCATATATTGATTTAAAAGAAGATGTTAAAGTTACATTTTTACCAGCAGACCACTGGTGCAGGCGTGGTTTATTAGACCAGAATAAAAGGCTCTGGGGCAGTTTTATGATAGAATATAAGGGCAAAAAAATATTTTTTGCAGGTGATACTGCATATAATGAAGAAATGTATAAGGATATAAAAAATATTATGGGCAGCCCAGATATATGCCTTATGCCTATAGGCAGTTACAGCCCCCATTATATGATGAGAGACCATCATGTAAACCCAGAAGAATCTGCAGCACTTTTTGAAATATTAGGCGGTAAAAAATTTATTCCTATGCATTACGGAACTTATACTATGAGCAGCGAGCCGGCAGGAGAACCAGTTCGCAGAATAAAAAAAGTAGTAGATAAAGATAAATTAATTCTTTTAGAAATAGGTGGAGAATATAATTTATGAGCATAATAAAAGATGTAATTGATAATAAAAAAATATCCCTTGCTCTTGATTCTGGCTCAGCAAAGGGAATGGCACATATTGGAGTAATAGAAACCCTTGAAAAAGAAGGATACCAGATTACAGCAGTAGCGGGCACTTCTATGGGCGCAATAGTTGCAGCCTATTACTGTTTAGGAAAGCTGGATGTATTAAAATCATGGCTTACAGGCTTAAATAAAAAATCTACTTTTATGACACTTGATTTTTCCTTTTCAGGCGGTTTTATTGGCGGCAAAAAATTAATGCAGGCCTTTGAGGAACATTTAGGGGATGCAACCTTTGCAGATGCTAAAATACCTTTATATATTATAGCCACTAATTTAGATACAGGCAAAGAGCGTATTTTTTCAGAAGGAAGTATAATTCATGCAATAAGGGCAAGTATTTCTGTACCAGGTGTAATGCGTCCTTACTTATATGAAGGCAATTATTATGTGGATGGTGCAGTTACTAACCCGCTGCCTGTTGATGTGCTGCATAATAATAAGCATAAAAATATTGTAGCAGTTCATCTTCATGAATATATAGAAGAAAGGGACAGCACATCTGCTCCAGGTGTACTTGAAACTATGAGCAGGTCTATGGGTATTGTATCACGATATCTTGCAAAAGCAAAAATGCAGGAAGCAATAGCAGTTATTGAGCCAAAAGTGGCAGGTATTGATATGTTTCACTTTTATCAGGCACAAGATGTGATTAACCGTGGTGCAAATGCTGCAAAAACAGCAGTAGAGCAGGGTGCATTAGACAGTATAGCTCTTAAAATATTAAATAACTTTAAAGAGAAAATAAGCGAAAGAATAGATTATATTATGAATAAGAAAAAATAGGAGCTGCTATATAACAGCCCCCATTTTATATTTATTTTACAGACTCTACAGGCTTTACAATGCCTTTTTCTACATTAAGATAATATGTTTTTATTAACTGATTTTCAGTATTATATGCTTTTGTGCATACAAGTTTAGAATTAAACCCAGTAACTTTATTGCTGTCTCGCAAATCTGTAATATTATATTCCCCATTTTCTGTAATATTTACTTTCCATAAGTTCGCAATAGCATAATCCATAGTAGGCTCTGTATATGATTGTGATATCATTTTTATTGGATAACTATTATAAGCATAAGCCCACATGCTTTTTAAACTAGAGTAATTAAGATTTGATAAGCTTAATAGGGTGCCGTCATAACAATTTTCGCCATCACTTCCAGAGCATTTATTTAATAAGCTAGAAGTATCCAAACTATAATAGCAGCCATCACTATCAAGCGGATTATAGTTATTTATTTTACCTTTTTCTATTATTATATAGTCTTGTTTATTGATTTTACATGCTCCTTCTATATATGATACATAATATTCAACATCTTTTATTATTTTATAATCAAAGCCAGTCATATCATTTGTTCTTAAATCCTCAACTTTATAATCATATGTGCCATCTCCATTATCTACCTTTTCTACTTTATATACAGGATATTTAGCAGAAGGCAAAGTAGTATGGTATCCTGCTCCATATGGATAAATACCATGTGTATTACCTATATTTATATTGTTATGATAATTATAAAATGAAGAAGCATAAAAATATATTACAGGAACATTATATGTATCATGCATTAAAGGAAAGGACATTCTAGCATAACATCCTTCTCCTTCATTATTACACATACCAGCTTTTGTTTGCAGTATTTCTTTTGGTTGGTTTAAAGATGGGCATTTACCATAATTTTTATTAATATAAGATGGATTATCTTTAATATAGCCTTTATTAACTGTTATACCATTTACAATATCTATACCACCATCTGCATAATAATATTCTACATCTTCTATTTTTATATCAAAACCAGTTGCACCATTTTGAACTCTTAAATCTTCTAATATAGTGATTTTATTTTTACCATCGCTAGTTTCTTCCATTAATAAAGAATAGATAGCGGTATCATTGCTAGAAATTGGAATATAAGCTTCTTTTATACTAACTATATGAGATACTGGGATAGTTAGATTGTTTACAGAATAGTCATCCCAAGTTATACTATTTGTTTCTGCCAATTTATCATAATCACTTACATAAACAACAAACTTAGGATTTTTTGTTTGATGATATGTGATTAAGTGTTTTAAACCTTCAGTGCAACCCTCAGTATCTCCATTTTCAAAATCACAAATCTGCTCTGCTGTTTTTTTCATAAAACTGCTGTTACCAACAATAATAGTGTCACCATCGCCAGTGTTATCGCCGTCGCCAGTGTTTCCACCATCGCCAGTGTTTCCACCATCGCCAGTATTTCCACCGTCGCCAGTGTTTCCACCATCGCCAGTGTTTCCACCATCGCCAGTGTTTCCACCATCGCCAGTGCTACCACCGTCGCCAGTGTTTCCACCATCACCAGTATTTCCACCGTCGCCAGTATTTCCACCATCACCAGTATTACCACCGTCGCCAGTGTTTCCACCGTCACCAGTGTTACCACCGTCACCAGTGTTACCACCGTCACCAGTATTTCCACCGTCACCAGTGTTACCACCGTCACCAGTATTTCCACCATCACCAGTATTTCCACCGTCGCCAGTGCTACCACCGTCACCAGTGTTGCCTGATGTGTCTTGATTTCCATTAGATGTTTGTGTATCCTGTGTTTCTCCACAGCCATACACTACAAACATAAGTGTTATTATTAATATAAGAATTTTTTTCACTTTTACCCTCCGTTTAAATATAGTGTATGGTGTATGTTATCACTGGGGGGGGGATTGTCAAGTTATTTCTGCATTTGCCTTACCCCCATTTTTTTAAAACTGCATGGAACAGTCATTATTTTACAGTAAAATTTGTGTTTTATATTTTCTAATAATATGTATTTTTATAATATTTTACACTATCTTACCGCCGCAAATCTCATAAAGCAAACTTTTTGTTATTTCATTCCTTATGCTCCGAATTGCATAATCATTCACAATTTTTTCTTCATTGCTGCAGCAACTCGCTTCACTCAAACAATCTGACAGCAAAACATTACGAAAAAATTGCTCATATACAATTAAGTCGCAAAGATAATGAAATAACACGGGGGCTCTTTTAAATGCGGATAAAAAACATATTAATATTATATTATTTTTTAAAAGTCTATTTTTATACTTATAAAACATTTTCTTGTTTATTATTAAATAGTTATAAATATTCTTGTAAAAAAAATGGGGGTAAAGTAGAAAAATAATCCTTGAAAATTAGTATATATTAATAATATTTCTGATTTTTAGAGATGTCCCAAATAATATTTATTTAATAAAATAATACTTATATTCTAATTATACACTACCATTTATTATTGCCAAATTAATGGGTAATGCTGTTAATATATAAGCTCAGCTTTTATTTTATAAGCCTTTATATTCGTAGTTATAATAATCAGAAAGTCTTTTATCAGCGCCAAGCAGATGGCTGTGATACCAGTCAGTAATAAAATCTGCAATATCTGTTAAAACACCTTCTACCCCTCTTTCATCATATTCATCTGCAGGTACATTTGTTCTTTTAAGCAGAAGTCTTTTTTTCAGAAGTTTTGCAACACCTAAATTAAATTTTTTATGGTCTGCTTTGTGTTCATCAAGTGATGGATAATGGATACGTTCCATTAAATCTTCCTGAGATGGAAAATGCTTGTGAGAGTATTCTGTCAGATTATTTAAAATATTATCAAGCTGTTCTTCCCCGTTGCCAACATTTTTTGCATCTATAAATATATTTGCAAATCGTAAAAACTCTTTTGTATGGTTATCAAGAGCATAATCACCTAATTTTAAATCATCTACCCATTCTAATGGTTTTATAGTCTTACTCAAGGCAGCACCTCTTTCCTAGTATTTTTATCAGGCACTAAGGCTGATGAAATATATAAAACTGCAAAAAGCAGTAATAATGGATATATATAAACTATAAAATTTATTGCAGCAGCCGTTAAATTGATTTCCGGCATATTAAAGCAGTGCTGAATAAGCATACCTTGTGAGTATGACACAACAGGCAGCAGAAAATAGGAAAGTACTGAAAATATTGTGATAGTCTTGCCTATAAATCTAAATGCTGGGAATATCATCATTACAGCAGCAAAGCCTAATAGATACTGTAAAAGATAGCCGTTATTCATAAGCACATCAATGCCTTTTAATGAGCCGTAAAATGCTATTGCACTGCTTTTCATCATCGCTATAGAAGTTTGTACAATTTCACTTATCTGCTGGCCTTCTGCCGCTTCTATTTTATAATTTTGTATCATAGCAATTGCATTATTTGCTTCATTTAAAAATAAATCATTTAAAGGTCTAGGTAAAAGTGAAAAAAGTAACTGATAACCGCCAAATATAGCAATGATTGCAGTAAACCAGTAAAGTACAAATGGCGGAAAAAAGTCTTTTATAATTCTGTTTAATTTATTTAATATATATACAGGCAGAAAAAATACTATACCTATAATATTTGCAGCAATTCTGCCTGGAACATCAAGCCATGATCTATTCCTGTTTTCATAAGTATATTTTTCTGCTTCTTTTTCTCTTTTTTTAGCAAGTTTTGCCTGCTGTTTTTCTTCTTTAGCTTTTAATTTTGCAGCTTTTTTATCAAGTACTTCATTAGTGCCTGCAGCTGCAGCGGCTGTGTTATCAGAAGCCATATCTTTTATTTCTTCTTCGCTTATGATGCCTTCTGGTATTTCATCAAGAGTTTTTTCAACAGGACCGCTTGTAGAAACTTCAATCTTATCTGCCTGCTCGTTTAGCAGTTTGCCGTATAAAAGCTCTGCCTCTGTTTCATCTTTTGGTGTATCATCTTCTTGAGCAGGTTTTAAAAGGTCAGATAAATCAATACTGTCTAATAATTCATCTTCTTCTTTATCTTCCTGTGTTTCTTCTGCATTATTTTTTTTGACTTTTATTTCTTCATTATCAGCAGATAAATTATTTAAATCTGTATCATCATCAGTTTTTGGTGTAACAAGTGGTGTTTCTGCATCAAAATTATTCTTTTTTGGGGCAGATAAATCAATATCTTCTATACTGCTGTCTTCTTTTGGAGTAAAAACAGGTGCAATATCATCATCTTCTAAAAGAGAATCTGTACTGTCTGCATATTTTTGATAAAGATTTATTAAATTATCTTCCATTCCTTTATCAAAAAATATAACTAAAAACTGCCCTTTTAAAGGCACTGTTTGGAATTTATATGAATTGCTGCTTAAATAATCTTTAATTTCAGCACTGTTTTCTTCGCTTATAATAAGTGCAGATTTACAGTCAAGAGATGACAAGTCATCACTTTCAATCATAAACTGGTTATTATTTTTACTAATGTCCTGACCAATTCTAAATAATGCATTTGCACTGTTTTTTGACAGGCTTGTATCTTCTGCAAGCTGAGAAACAGAGGCTGCTATATTATTATCTATAGTTTGAACATCTGTTTCTGTAAAATAGTATGCTTTGCGTTTAGTATCTAGTAAAAGATAAGCAGGAAATGTGATTTTATCATCATATCCTTCACCTTTTTTTATAAGGCGTACACCTGCTTTTTCAAAAAATTTAGATATAGACTGTTCAAACTCCTGCTGCTGCATTTACTGCTCCGTATGTATAATTATAAAATACTACTTATATACTATACTACTAAAAAAATAATACTTCAATAAAAGATTTGCATAATTTTCTTAAATATTTTTAAGTGTAATTGATATAATTTTATGTGCTGTAAAAAATGATACAAAAATATTGTTATGAAAATATATATATTTTCATCAAAAGAGAGATATGCCGCTGGGTCCAGTAACCGAAGCGGCAGTGTCATAAATATGTAAGAAAAATAAAGCCCTCATCCTGCCTAAAAGCTGTCTGATATATAATCAGCAGAATTTAGGCGGGAAGAATTGTATATAAAAAACTGTTATTAAGCTTTTTTAACTTTACCGGCTTTAAGGCATTTTGCACAAACTTTTTTTCTTACAACAGTTCCATCTGCCTCAACAGTTTTTACGCTGTGAAGGTTAGGGTAGAACTTTCTTCTTGAAACATTGTGTGCATGGCTTACTAAGTTTCCACTTAATGGGCCTTTGCCACAAACATCGCAACGTCTTGCCATATCATTCCTCCTTGCTTTTTAGGGAGTAAAATGATAACCTATTTTTTATGAAAATAGCAAGTGTTTTTTTAAGGAGGAGCTATGATTATTACAAAAGATACTTTAACAGCTGATATTTTAAAAAATATTAATGGTGCAAAAGAGTTTTTTGAAAGCCTTAATATGGGCTGTCTTAGCTGTATGGGCATACAAAATGAAACATTAGAAAAAAGCTGCCTTATGCACGGATTAAATATTGAAGAAATTATGGAGAAATTAAATAATTTACAAAATCAGCAGTAAATGAGAGTGGAATGGAAGAAAAAAATTTAAGTGAAAATGAAAGACAACTGCCTGCATTTTTTTCATGGTGGCAGGGTGGTATCCGTTATGCAGAAAATATTGATAAAAACGGAGAGGTATTAAAACTGCCTTTTGAAAAAAATGCTCTTTATGGTGATGCTATTTGGAGCCAGCTTTATCCAAATATTAAGCTGAAGCCCATAACTTGCATGGAAATATTTGGCAATAATAACCCTCTTAACTTAGAGATAGGTATAGGAAATGGTGAGTTTATTGCAAAATATGCAGGTGAAAAACCAGAAGAAAACTGGCTTGGGGTAGAAGTATTTAAAAAAATATTTAAACTGGCAGAAAAAAGGGCAAATAAAATAGAAACTAATAATATCCGTATTATTCAGTTTGATGCAGCCCTTATTTTAAGGCTTATGGAAGATGAATCATTAAGCAATGTTTATGTAAACTTTCCAGACCCATGGCCCAAGAAAAAACATAAAAGAAGAAGGCTTTTAAAACCTGAATTTATGCAGCTTATTGTTTCTAAACTGAAAAAAGGCGGCCTTATGCAGATTGCTACAGACCACGACGACTATGCAGAAGAAATAAATGAGAATTTAAAAGAAGTAACTGGAATAAAATCTATATATGATACAAGTTTTGTCCGCCATGTAGATGATTATTTCCCTACAAAATATTTTAGAAAATTTGTAAGCAGTGAAGGTGCTTATTTTTTTAGATATAAGAGAATATAATTATGAAAAAAATAATTTTATTATTAATGATGATATTATGTTTTTCCCAAATATCTTTTGGAGAAACTGCTTATAATAAAATATACTCTTTCACTATTGACGGAGTTATTACAGATGCCACTGCATCTTTTATAGAAGCTAACATTAAAAAAGCAGAGCAGGATAATATACCTGTATTAATGTATATTGATACACCAGGGGGCGTGCTGGAATCTACTAGAAAAATAGTGCAGACACTTCTTTCTGCAAAAGTGCCTGTTATATCTTATGTTTATCCAAATGGTGCAAGAGCTGCATCTGCTGGTATATTTATTACTATGGCAGCAGAGTTTTCGGCAATGAGTGAAAGTTCAAATATTGGAGCAGCTCACCCTGTATCTTCAAGTGGTGAAGATATAAAAGGGGATATGGCAGAAAAAGTTTTAAATGATACTACAGCTTTAATTAAAACTATTGCAGAAAAACGGGGTAAAAACATAGAAACTGCTGTCGGTATGGTTACAAAATCAAAAAGCTATACATCAAGTGAAGCATTAAAATTAAATATTATTGATGCAGTTGTAAACCATGATGAACTTATAAAAATAATTTCTAAAAAATATAATATTTCAGAAGATGCTGAAATCATTAATATAGAGCCTGATTTTAAGCAGGAAATATATAATATTATAGCCAACCCTAACTTTTTAGCAGCGGTGCTTTTCCTTGGCATTATTCTTATTATGCTGGAAGTTAAAATGCCTGGCACATTCGTTTTTGCAGGGCTTGGTATTATATGTTTAATAGTATTTGCTTTTGGTGCAAATATTATACCTATAAACTTTTTAGGCATTATGCTTATACTTTTAGGCTTTGGGCTTTTCATTGCAGAGATATTTATTACCAGCTTTGGTGCATTAACTGTTGCAGGGCTTGTAAGCCTTATTTTTGGACTTCGTATGCTATTTGACAGCGAGCATTCTGCAGGTATATCTGTATCTTTATGGGTTATTCTTTTAATTACAGGTACAACATTATTAATAGCTTTATTAGTAGGCAGGCTTATAATAAAAGACTTTACAAGAAGACCATCATCAGGTCCTGAAACTATGCTTGATAAAGAAGCTGTAGTTATAGAATGGGAAGAAAACAAAGGCAGAGTAAAAATATATGAAGAAATATGGAATGCATATAGTGATGAAAACTTATCAGTAGATGATGCAGTAATTATTACAAATATAGAAGGCTTAAAACTTAAGGTAAAGAAAAAATAAATGAAAAGAGTAGTATTTGTAAGAGATAAAACTAATAAACACTCTATAAGAGCTCTTTTAGCTGCTTATGAAAAATGGTTTCCTGAAAAAGACTATTATGTATTAACACCACAGGATGCTTTTGAATTTTTAGAAGAAGATGATTTAGCTTTATTTTCATTTTTAACAGGCACAAGCAGTGCTTATATTGATTATGTTACAAGGCTTAAAGCAAAACTGCCTAAAATAAATACAGTATGCGGCGGTGCTCATGCCAGTGCAAGAAGTGAATATATGCTTAAATATTTTGACGGTGTATGTACTGGTGAAGGCGAAGAAAGTATTAGAGATATTATAGATTTGGCTCATTCTGGCAGGGTGGAAGGTATAATTACTGGTAAAAAAGTATTAAATCTTGATGAATACAGAGTATTTCCAAGAAAAATGGTATCATTAGGGCCAATAGAAATAGTCAGGGGATGTCCAAGCGGCTGTGCCTACTGCCAGACTCCACAGCTTTTCCGTGGAAAACTTAGGCACAGAAGTATAGATTTTATTGTGGAAGAAATAAAATTTGCATTAAGCAGAAAAGGTTTTGCAGATGTGCGTTTTATTGCACCAGATGCTTCATCGTATCAGTATAATAAAGGTATAAATTTAGAAGCAATAGAAAGCCTTTTATGTAATGTACGAAATACAATAGGTAATAAGGGCAAGCTGTTTTACGGCACTTTTCCTTCAGAATTAGACCCGTCAGGTGTTTCAAAAGAGCTTGTAGATTTGCTTGTAAAATACTGTGATAATAAGCAGATAGTTTTAGGTCTGCAGTCAGCATCTCATGATATGCAGAAGATTATGCACAGGCGTTCAGGGCTTGCAGAAACTGAAAATGCTATTGAGCTTTTTTTAGATAAAAATTTTGAGATAGTAGTAGATTTAATATTCGGTCTGCCTTATGAAACAGAAGAAACTTATGAAGAAACATATAAGTTTATAGAAAAATGGAAAGGCAGGGTTACTATACATTCTCATCCATTTGACCCGCTTCCAGGCAGTAAGTGGCAGTATGAAAAAGCAACAGAAGTGCCTGCAAAATTAGTTAAGGCAGTAAAAAGTTTAGAAGGCATAGGCAGAGTATTTGGCAGAGTAACAAAAGATAAGGAGAAAGTATGCAGAATATAGACAATAATGGCAAAACATTAAAAGATTTACAAAAATTCCCAGATTTATTTACATTTAAAATAATGGGAGATAATACAAATCAGTTTTCAGCTGATGCAAGAAAAATATTTGACGGAAGAAGTGATGTTACTTTTTCAGAAAATATCAGCAGAACAGGTAAATATATAAGCATATCAGCAACAACAGAAGTATGGACTTATGAAGAATTAGAAAGCCTTTACACTGCTATCAGTAAACTTGAAGGCTTAAAATTTCATGTATAGGAGTAGTATATGAAAGAGCTGGAAACAAAACTTTATAATGCTGTAACAGATAATGATACAGAGTTATTATCAGAGCTTTTAAAGGAACAGAAAATAGACATTAATTTTAAAGTGCAGAATGGGGGTACACTGCTTCATTATGCAAAATCAAAAGAAGCAGTGGAAATATTAATGAGTGCAGGAATAGACTGGACTTTACAGGATAATGATGGCATGACTGCCTTTGCTAAAAATTTTGAAAGAGTTTATATAAAAACTTATGAAGATATACTGCTTGCTATGCTAAAAGTTGGGGTAAATATTAATGCTCCCGCATATTTTGATGAAGCACCAGTAATAAAAATATCCAATAATGCTACAACTTTAAGTGCAAATATAGAGCAGCTGCAGTTTTTGGCAAAAAATGGGGCAGATTTAAACATAAAGAACAGTCAGGGTTATACTCCATTAATGCTTGCTGTATTAAAAAATAATATAGATATGGTGCGTGCATTATTAGAAGCAGGGGCAGATACTTCTATAACAGATAATAAGGGCAGAACAGCAAAAGAGATAGGCCAGTCATTAATTAATTCTGGATATTTTATTCCTGCATTAAAAACTGTTATAAATGATATTTAATAATTGAAAATAAAAAAGCCTGAATTTAGATTTAATTTACCTAAATTCAGGCATAATTCTTATAATCTTCCTGTGATTTCTTCGGCAGCTTTTTGATATTTTATGATATTTTCTTCTGCTTCATCAATAGTTTTAGCATCTTGAATATCTACTTTTCCTAAAACTTCTTCTATAACATTAGGTATATCTTTAAACACAATTTTTTCTTTTAAAAATGCATAAACTGCCTGTTCGTTGGCTGCATTCATAGCTGTCATTAATGCATTAGAGTCAGTTTTTAATACATCCATGGCTATTTTTAAGCACTTAAATTTCTGCAGGTCTGGTTTAAAGAATGTAAGTGATTTCTGCTCCCATATATTAACAGGATTAACAGTAGAATTTATCCTGTCGGGGTATCCTAATGCAACCGCAATAGGTGTTTTCATATCAGGCACACCAAGCTGAGCGATTGTAGAGCCGTCTGTAAAAGTAATATATGAATGAACAATACTTTCTGGATGTATTATAACATCTAGTTTTTCTGGCTCTATATCAAATAAAAACCTAGCCTCTATAAGTTCTAAGCCTTTATTCATCATAGATGCTGAATCTATTGTGATTTTAGAACCCATAGACCAGTTAGGATGTTTTAATGCTTCTTCTTTATTAATATAGTCAAAGGCTTCTTTTGGTCTGTATCTAAATGGTCCGCCGCTTGCTGTTAAGGTGATTTTTGAAACATACTGTTTTCGCTGCCCTAAAAGGCATTGAAATATTGCAGAATGTTCACTGTCAACAGGCAGTATTTTTGCACCGTTATTTTTTGCTTCGCTGATTATAAGGCTTCCTGCAGTAACTATAGATTCTTTATTAGCAAGGGCAATATGTGTACCGCTTTTTACAATATCATATACAAGGCGGACAACTGAAACACCAGCTGCAGCAAAAAGCACTATGTCTACCATTTCTTTTTTAATTATATCTAATATCTGATTGTGGCTTTCTGGGCTGTTTGTAAGTACAGCATATTTTGCATTAAGCAGATTTTTTGCTTTTTCAAGCCCCTGCACATTCTGGTGGGCTGTTACAAATACTGTTTCAAATAAATCACTGTTTGCAGAAACTACTTCTACACCAGAAGAACCAACTGAGCCTGTAACACCAATTATACCTATTTTCTTTTTATTCATAACTATTTGCCTGCAATATATATAAGATAAAAGTAAAGAACAGGGCCTGCAATCATTAAAGAATCAAACCTGTCTAAAATGCCGCCGTGGCCTGGAAGCAGTGTGCCGCTGTCTTTTACATTTGCACTGCGTTTTATCATAGATTCTATTAAATCACCAATTACCCCTGCCACAATAACATCTACTAAAATAATAATCATAATTATCCAGTTTTCATGCAGAAGATAATAGTTAAAAAATGCTCCAACTATTAATGCACCGATTGTACCGCCAATTAATCCTTCTATAGATTTGCCCGGGCTTACTTTTGGAATCAGCTTATGTTTACCGCAGGCAACACCTGTAAAATATGCAAAAGAATCGCTTGCCCATACTACAAAGCATAAAAATAATACCCATTCATAGCCTATGTTTTTTAAAAGAGCAAGAAATGTAAGCATAAAAGGAACAAACATTACAGCAAAAAAGTTATATGATACTTCTTCCATAACTTTTTCTGTAGGGTTTGCAGAAAACATTTTTAAAAGGAATAATATAAAAAGGATAACAAAAGCATAGGCAGTAAAAGCTGTAAAGCCTAAAAAGTAAATGATAAACGGCACAGCCACTGAAGATATCCACATGAGTGGAGTATATAAACGGATATTATCCTGCTTCATAATTTTTATAAATTCATGAGTGCCAAGTATAGAAATGACAGCAACAACAGTTAAAAATATATGGGAATGTGCTTTTATAATTAAAAATAGTGCAAGTGGAATAAGTATTAATGCTACAATTATCCGCATAAACATTTCTTTTGCTTTTTTGCTGTCCATAACTTCCCTCAATTATTATTTAGCTGTTCATCAGTTTTGCCAAACCTGCGAACTCTTTTATTAAATTCATCTACTGCTTTGTCAAAATCTTTTTCATCAAAATCAGGCCAAAGTTTATCTGTAAAATAAAGCTCAGCATAAGATATACGCCATAACATAAAGTTGCTTATACGCTGCTCACCGCTTGTGCGTATAAGTAAATCTACATCAGGCAGTTCACTGTTATAAAGATTTTCTCTAATAGTATCTTTTGATATATTATCAATACTAAGTCTTCCTTCCTGCACTTTTTGTGCAATCTGTTTCATACAGTCTACAAGTTCGTCTTGTGCACTGTAGCTTAAAGCCATATTTAAAAGCAGACCAGTATTATTTTTTGTTTCTTCTTTAAGTTTTAAAAGAGACTGTCGTGTTTTTTCTGGTATCAGCTCAACTTTACCAGATAATATAAAGCGAATGTTATTTTTAGTAATACTTTCCCATTCTGAAGCAACATACTCATCAAGCAGGTTCATTAAAAAAGAAACTTCTTCTTTTGGACGGAGCCAGTTTTCTGCAGAAAAAGCAAATATACTTAATGCTTTTAAATGGTTTTCTGCAGCATGGGTGATAATTTTTTTAACAGCTTTCACACCCTCTTTATGACCTAAAAAACGAGGAAGTCCCCGTTTTTTAGCCCATCTGCCGTTACCGTCCATAATTATTGCAATATGGAGATTTTCTAAGCCTTTTGGCATTATATCTCCATAACTTCTTTTTCTTTTACTGCTGTAATTTCATCTATTTTTTTAACAGCATCATCAGTTACTTTTTGAACATCGTCCTGCAGTTTTTTTGCATCATCTTCACTGATTTCTTTATCTTTTTCCTGCTTTTTTATTTTATCGTTAGCATCACGCCTTTCATTACGGATAGCTACTTTTGCATCTTCGCCCATTTTTTTAACTATTTTAACAAGTTCTTTTCTTCTTTCTTCTGTAAGCTGTGGAAAAGGAACGCGGATAACTTTACCATCGTTTGATGGATTAAAGCCCATCTGGCTGTTTTGTATAGCTTTTTCAATAGCTGGTATCTGGCTTGCATCCCATGGGGAGATAGTAACAAGTCTTGGTTCTGGTGCAGAAAGAGAAGCAACCCCGGTTAATGGAGTAGGTGTGCCGTAATAGTCAACTTTAATATTTTCAAACATAGCAACACTTGCTCTGCCTGTTCTAACACCTTTTAATTCTTCTTTATAAAAGCTGATAGATTTTTCAACTGAATTTTTAAATTCCTTAACAACTTCGCTCATAGATTCTCCTAATTATTTTCTTTATCTTTTATTTTACAAGAGTGCCTATTGGCTCTCCCTTAACTATTTTCATTAAATTATCTTTGCCAAACATATCAAATACTATTAAAGGTATCTGGTTATCCATGCACATGCTTATAGCTGTTGCATCCATTACTTTTAAGCCTTTTGTAAGTACATCAATATAGCTTATTTCGTCATATTTAGTAGCTGTCGCATCTTTTTTAGGGTCAGCAGTATATACACCGTCTACTTTTGTAGCTTTTAATACTACATCGGCATTTATTTCTGATGCTCTAAGTGTTGCAGTAGTATCAGTAGTAAAGTAAGGGTTGCCTGTACCACCTGCAAAAATAACAACTCTGCCTTTTTCTAAATGACGCATAGCTCTGCGTCTGATATAAGGCTCTGCAATCTGACGCATTTCAACAGCAGACTGCACTCTTGTTTCTATACCGTTCATTTCAAGTGCATTCTGCACAGCAAGGCAGTTAATAACTGTTGCAAGCATACCCATATGGTCTGCTGTAACTCTATCCATCCCTTTTGCAGCAGGAGAAACTCCGCGGAAAATGTTGCCGCCTCCAATAACAATGCCTATTTTTACACCTAAGTCATAAATAGGTTTGATTTCTGATGCAATAAATTTAACTGTTTCTGCATCAATTCCGTACTGAGCATTGCCCATTAAGGCTTCACCGCTTAGTTTTAATAAAATTCTGTTGTACTTTAAATTCATATATACCTCCGCTGCATTTAAACATTTTAGAATACTATAATAATAGAATATAATCAAGTGGAATAATTTTTTATACAAGTATTGTGTAGTAATAAAATTTTTCTTGACATTTTGCAAGCGGGGGGGGGTATGATGAGTCATTAAATCCTAAAAGGAGGTATTATATGGCTGACAAAATTAAACCAGAGGATAATGTATCAAATATGCAAAATCCTAATCCTGACACTGATGGCATAAATGAACAGTTTAAAGCAGCTCAGGACAACAGGTCAAATCAGTTAAATCCTAATAATCCAGCATACTGGAAAAGCAGGGGAATTGAGCCTGAAGATAAAGCTGGTAAATAGTAAAAGCATAGTATGTTTATGCTAAAAAATTTAAAAAAGGGGAATGAAATGAAACTTAAATTATTAACTGCTGCATTATTATTTGCTATGATTGCAGGCTGTTCATCAGTTGTGCCTGTAAATTCTACTTTACCTGTAACAGTTACACTTTCTGCTAACGATTTAAAAATAGGGGATAAAATTACTCACACAATACCATACAATAAAAAAGACCCTAATATATATGCAAAAGTGTATAGAGAAGCTCTTGTAAAATCAGGCTATGATTTTATACTTCTTCCACAGTATGAAATAAAAGATTCTGTTTTTAAAAGCACTATTACAATCATCGGCTATGGTGCAAATGTAAGAAGATAGTATTTGTTAAAAGTATTATATAACTGTATAAGAAAAGCGGGTTTTTATACCCGCTGCAGACTGTCAAAAAAGTTATTGATTATTTTAAACTTATGATAAGAAATATTATCTACATTAAAATTAATTTGTTTAACTAAACTTGGAGCGTGTATCCAAGTTTAGTCACCCTTATAGCCTAATAAAATGCAGCGAGCATTATTAGGCTCATCAAAAGACTGGCGAAAAAATGTATTTTTTCGACAATCTAAAGCGGGTTTTTATGCCCGCTTTTTTACGATATTTTGTATTAATGAATTAAATTAAACAGTCTTGAAAATCTAGGTCCGTTTTCGCCCCATGACCAGTATATTATAAATGCTTTGCCTACAATCGCATCTTCTTTCACATATCCCCAAAAGCGGCTGTCTGCACTGTTATCTCTGTTATCGCCCATCATAAAATAAAAGCCTTCTGGAACAGTGAATTTTTCCACATTATCAGCTATTGCAAGATGATAGCCTTCTTCATAGCGGACATAATCCGGCTCTAATTTTTCGCCGTTTCTATAAACTATCTTGTCTTTTATTTCTATAACATCACCAGGCACACCTATAACCCTTTTAATATAATCTACTTTAGGATTAAGCGGGTATTCAAATACAACTATATCATCATGCTCTGGTTTAGAAAATTTATAAGAGAGCTTATTTACAAGTATAAAATCGCCTATCTGTAGAGTTTCAAGCATAGAGCCTGTAGGGATTGTATATACACCTAAAAAGAAAGTTCTTATAAATATAGCTATAACAAATGCAACAACAATACTGTCTATAATCTCTTTTGAAGAATTTTTAGGTTTTTCTTCTGTATTTTTATCTTTTTCTTTTTCGCTCATACTACTTATCTTCTCCTATACGCAGCACTGCTAAAAATGCTTCCTGCGGCAGCTCAACAGAGCCTATTTGTTTCATTCGTTTTTTACCTTCTTTCTGTTTCTCTAAAAGTTTTCTTTTACGAGATATATCACCGCCGTAACATTTTGCAATAACATCTTTTCTAAATGCTTTTACAGTGCTTCTGGCTATTACTTTATTACCTATTGCAGCCTGAATTGCTACTTCAAACATCTGCCTAGGGATAACTTCTTTCATTTTTTCAACCAGCTCTCTGCCCTTATAGTCTGCCTGGTCTCTATGCACTATAATAGATAATGCATCAACAGGCTCTTTATTTATAAGAATATCAAGTTTTACCAGCTTACTTTCTCTGTATTCTGCAAATTCATAATCAAAAGAGGCATAACCTCTTGAGCATGACTTTAATTTATCATAGAAATCCATTACAACTTCCATTAAAGGCAGCATATATTCTAATATTACACGGCTTTGTGATAAAAACTTCATATTAGTCTGCCAGCCCCTTCTTTGCTGTAAAAGCTGTATTACTGCACCCACATATTCAGAAGGCAGAATTAATGTGGCAGAAATGTAAGGTTCTTCTATTTTTGTATAGTTATTAGGGTCTGGCAAATCTGCAGGGTTATCTACTTCCACGCATGTGCCGTCAGTTTTATATATTTTATAAATAACAGTAGGGGCAGTAGAAATAAGGTTTAAATTAAACTCTCTTTCAAGCCTTTCCTGTACAATTTCCATGTGTAAAAGACCTAAGAAACCGCATCTGAAACCAAAGCCTAATGCTGCAGAACTTTCTGGCTCAAATGTGATAGCACTGTCATTTAATATGAGTTTTTCTATAGCATCACGCAGGTCCTGGTACTGGTTTGGGTCAATTGGATAAAGACCACAGAAAACAACCGGCTTAACATTTTTAAAGCCAGGAAACGGGTCTTTAGTAGGGTTTTTAGAATGTGTTACAGTATCGCCGATTTTTACTTCATGTACATCTTTAATACTTGCAGATATAAAGCCAACTTCTCCCGGTCCTAATTCTTCTACCTGAGTAGCCTGTGGCAGAAATTTACCTATTTCTATAACTTCATATTCTTTACCTGTTGCCATAAACTGCACTTTATCGCCTTTTCTGATAATGCCGTCCATTACACGGATAAGGATAATAATACCACGGTATGAATCATACCATGAGTCAAAAATCATAGCTTTTAAGTTTTTATCTGCATCGCCTTTTGGTGCAGGTACATGTTTTACAATAGCTTCAAGTATTTCTTTTGTGCCAATATTCTCTTTTGCACTGGCTGGTATCGCACCGCTTGCATCTATGCCGATAGAATCTTCTATTTCTGCTTTTACTCTTTCTACATCAGCAGAAGGCAGGTCAATTTTATTAATAACTGGAATAAGCTCTAAATTCTGATCAACTGCCATAAATGTATTTGCAATAGTCTGAGCTTCTACACCTTGGGAAGCATCTACAACAACTAATGCACCTTCGCATGCAGCTAAACTTCTTGAAACTTCATAAGTAAAGTCCACATGTCCTGGAGTATCAATCAAGTTAATTATATAATCATTTCCGTCATCGGCTTTATAGTTTAAGCATACTGTCTGGGCTTTAATAGTAATGCCCCTTTCTCTTTCTATATCCATAGAATCAAGCACCTGTGCTTTCATCTGCCTTTTTTCAAGTGCACCTGTATATTCTATAAGCCTGTCTGCAATAGTAGATTTACCATGGTCAATATGAGCAATAATACTAAAATTGCGGATAAATTCAGTTTTCATTAAATATTCCTGTCCTTAAATTCTTTATATCTATATTTATTCTTAAAATATGTAACAGAAAATATAAAATTTAGCAATAAAAAAAGCCCACACAGTGTATGTATGGGCTTTTATGGTATACTATTTGAGTTTTTTAAACAATCCATTTTCTATATCTTTTAAGTTATATAAATGTTCCATGTGTTTAAATGTATCTTCAAGATTATTCTTTGAAGATAACCAGCCTTTGCCATCTGTAATCCAAATAAATGAGAAATTTTGAATATTTTTTGTTTCTATTGCTATTTCTTTGTAACTTCTAGCTGTTTCATTAAGTTTTGATCCTTGGCTATTATAAAAGTTAACTTCTATTGCATAAAGATTGCTGTCTTTTTTTATTACGAAATCAAACTTTTTGTTTGCATTTGTTTTTGTATATGATGATAAATTTATACCAAATTTAGCATCAAAATTAACAATACTAACTTGTTTAAAGTATGTTATATTTTTTTTATAACCTTCATGCTGTATATAACTTTCTATAAGATTTTCCATCGTTTTACCCATTCGATTTTTACGAGCATTTGAATCTAAACCTACTTCAACACCTGTAACATAATCTTGTAAAGATTTGATTTTTGAGTTTGCAAGTAAATCAAAAAGTCCAGTTTCTTGCATAAATTTAATAGGCTCTTGACTAGTATCTTTTATGTAGATATAAGAAAAGAGTATGAAATACAATAGGTTAAGCAAATATAAGATAAAAAAAATTATTAAATGTTTTTCAGAGGATTTAACAGCCAGTTCAACAGCTAGAATACTGGGTATTAATCGCAATACGATAAACACGTATTATGATGAATTTCGTAAAAAATTATTATTGTATTCCATAGAAGTAACAAAGCAAGAGTATGGAGAATTTGAACTTGACGAAAGTTACTTTGGAGCAAAAAGAATTAGGGGTAAGAGAGGTAGGGGAGCAGCAGGTAAAACACCAGTATTTGGCTTACTAAAACGAAATGGCAAGGTTTATGTTACAATTGTTCCTAATTGCACTAGAGAAGAATTAATGCCTATTATACAAGGAAAAATACTTGAAGGTAGTACAATTCATACTGATGGATGGAGAGCATATGATGGGCTTATTTTGAATGGGTATACACACCATAGGGTATTTCATAATGAGAATGAATTTGCAAGAGGAAAATCTCATGTTAATGGTATTGAAAGCTTTTGGAGTTTTGCTAAAAGAAGGTTGGCAAAATTTAATGGTCTGACTGATGAAAAATTTATCTTGCATTTAAAAGAAAGTGAGGTTAGATTTAATTATAGACATGATAATTTCTATAACCTCATAGAAAAAATTTTTTTTGAAAAATAAAAGATACTAGTCTAGACCCATTTAATATATAATTTAATATCTGTATTTTTAAATTTTTTGAAATTAATTATGTGCTTACCTATAGTATCATTTACTATAATTTCCTGCTGTCTAATGGCAAGTAGAATGGGAATACATTTTAGTGTTTCTGGATATTTGTTGACGATATTAGTAAAATCTTGTTCAATGCTTTGACTACCTATTAAAGAATTTAATATATTTAATTCTACTTTAATATTGTTTATATTTTCATATACTTTTTTAAAATCAGTGAAAAAATCATAAGTATAAATGCAATCGCTAAAAGTTTCAAGCCATGTATTAAAATTTCTCATTTATAGCTCCTTAATAATTGCTGATAAGTAGTTCACTTATATGCCCTCTATTATTTCCTTTACTATTAATCATTCTAGGGGCATAAATTCTATTAATTTTTTTTGTATGATATAGATTATCAAAAAACATATCATTTGAATCTATGTTATGAGGGTCGGAGTTACTTAATAAAATATATGCCCCTTTTTTTTCTATTTTTTCGATAAATTCAGCCAATAAAATTTGCTCTTTATCATCAAAACTATTCTCTGCATATGATGTAAAAGATGAAGTGCTTGTTAAAGGTCTGTATGGAGGATCAAAATATATAAATGTTTTTTCATCTGCAAAGTTATATACATTTGTATAACTGCCTGCAATAATATCTATGTGTGCTAATGCTTTTGCGATTGCTGATATATTTTCTAAGGTGTATATTTTAGGATTTTTGTATTTACCAGCAGGAACATTAAATATATTATTTTTATTAACTCTGTATAATCCATTAAAACATGTTTTGTTTAAAAAGATAAATAAAGCAGCTTTGTATGTATCATATTGATTAATCATATTATTATATTCATTTCTTTTATGATAATAAAATTCACTCTGCCTTTCAGAATCAAGAGATACATATTGAGCTTCGATATATGATAATATTTCTATTAATTCCTGATGATTATTTTTAATTGTATTATATGTATTTATTAGATTTCTATTAATATCACCAATGTATATTTGGTCTAATCTATATGACGATATAATATCAAATAATACTGCACCGCCTCCAACAAAAGGCTCTGCATATTTAGTTATTGTATTCCCAAGACCCTGTGGATACATGCGACGAATTTGCGGAAGAAGCTGCCCTTTGCCACCAGCCCATTTTATAAAAGGTTTAAGTTGTATCATATGTCCTCGTTTGTAATTTTAATCTAATTTTATAATACATTCAAATTTTTAGCAATAAAAAAGCCCACACAGTGTATGTATGGGCTTTAAAATGTATTATATTATTATTTTTATGCACCTAAAGTCTGCAGTTTCTGCCTTGCAAGTGTTGCAGGTTTAGATTTAGGATATTTTTTTAATAAATTCTGGAATGTAGCAACTGCTTCCTGTTTTTTGCCCTGTTTTTCCTGTACATAGCCTATTTTAAGCATTGCATCAGGTATTTTGTTTGATTTAGGGAATTTATTTATAACATCTTGAAATGCTTTTATTGCATTATTCATATCATTTACTGAATAATAAGTTTCCCCTATCCAGTACTGAGCATTGCCTGCAAGCTGGTCTTTTGGGTATTTTTTAATAAATTCCTGAAATTTTGCTCTTGCTTCGTTATATTTTTTCTGTCTGTTTAATTCTATAGCATAAGAATAAAGGCTGTTTTTTGCAGCACCAGAATCTTCTATAACTACTATTTGTGGAGCTTCTTCTTTTGGTGCAGCAGGAGCTTTCTCATCAAGAATAATAATATTATTTAATGGTGCAGAATTGCCTTTTGATGTAGTAGTAGAGCTTACATTTTTACTGTTTGTATCCTGCACAGGTGCTGCTGTTGCCCCTTTGTTGCCTTTTAATACTAATATTTCATTATTAAGATATGCTATTTCTGAACGAAGCTCTGCAATAGCATCTGCATTTGTAGTAACATCATTCTGCAGGTTTCCGTTAGCAGACTGCACATCTTCCATATTCATTTGAGTATCAGTTAAAGATTTTTGAATAACAACAAGTTCTTCATTAATGTTAGTTAAACTTTTCTTAACAGCATCGTTGCCTGTGGATGCACATGATGCAGCAAGTAAAGCAATTAAAGTAGAAAATAATACTTTTTTCATTAATATACCTCTATTTTATCGTTGAGCTATGTTTTTATATATAATAGTGCCTTTATGGTCAAGAACAAAGTCATCAACAGCCTGTATTAAGTCGCTTAAATCAGGTTTGCCGATAAATCTTGATGCTCCAATGCTTAAAAGTTTTCTTTCATTTTCTATACTTACCATAGATGAGAAAACTAATATAGGTACATCATTGAATACTTCTTTTTCTCTAGTTTTTCTAACAACATAGTCACCACTGCCGCCAGGCATTTCAAGGTCTGTAATTATAAGGGCAGGTTTTTCTTTTCTAAGTCTTGTAAGTAAATCTATACCGTTTTCAAAAGCAATAGTATGATAGCCTGCACGAGTAAAGCTGCCCTGCAGAAGTTTTCTGATAGTAGGAGAGTCTTCTGCTAAAAAGATTGTTTTACCGTTTCTGTCATAATAGCGGGACATATCTATTTCAGTTGTTTCTCTAACCATAGTAATAGGGTTAATTTCTGCAACTATTTTTTCAAAGTCAAGCATTTGAATAAGTCTGCCGTCAATAGTAACAACACCTAAAACAGAATCTACTATGTTTAAATCACTCATAGCAGAATAATCTTTAATATCGCTCCATGTGATACGGTGAATACGAACAACTTCATCAACTAAAAAGCCGTTATATGCACCATTAAAATAAGTAACGATTACTTTAGATTTGCTGAAATCTGGGTCCTGCTGACGAACACCTATCCACTGACCAAGATTAATAATAGGTACAAGGTTTTGGCGGATATTTGCTGTGCCTATGATTGCAGGGTGTGCATCTGGCACTTGAACAGTAGTTTCTGGAAATACTATTACTTCACGCACTTTTGCAACATTTATGCAGAAATGGTATGGCATATTTCCATTATTAATAATAAACTCCACGATTTCAAATTCATTTGTTCCTGTTTCTAATAATATACCATGATTTAGAGCCATAAATTATCTCCATTTGTAAATACTATTATTTTTATCACATGTTTAAATCTTTTGCAATAAGGAAAATAAAATATTATACCATATATAATAAAAATCAAGACTTTTGTAAGCCGTAAATATAAAAATATCTTTAATATATTTTTTAAATGTATATATGTTTATAAAAACTGATAGAAAAAAATATAAAAAAATAATAAATATATTAAACTTTTTCTTGTAATATTATTGAAAATATGTACTATTATGTATTATGATGAGAAAGTTATGTTTAGTAATAATTATCCTTATGATTAGCTTCAGCAGTTTATATGCTCAGCAGCTTTTTTTAAGAAAGGATAAATATTTTACAGAAGTATATTTAAAACTTGATAAAGAAAATATCAAAAACATTGAAAAAGGCACAAATCAGGTAATTATATCTTTTCACAATAATATTAAGCAGCCTTTTTCTCAGGATATTAATGATGACTATGTATCAAGCATACAGGGCAGCGGCAGTAGTTTTGTAATCAATATTAAGCCTGATGCAGAGTTTTCTATTGTTAATGATGCTGCAGGTGTAAAAGTTGTAGCCACTAAATCTAAAACTAATGAAGATACTCTTTCCAGCTACGGAGTGGCAAAACCACTGCTTTCTACAAATTCTCAAGGGCTTGAAGATAAAAATATGCAGGATATGCTTGACCAGGCAGATAGATATATTGCATCAAAACAGTTTGGGCAGGGAGCACAGGTGCTGCAGCAGATACTTGCTTCTACTCAAAATGAGTTTTACAAACAGGAAGCTATGTATAAACTTGGTGAAACATATCTTTTAATGGGACAGTATGACGGCCTTTATTATGCCAGTGCTTATGAAATATTTGATGAGTTTGTTAAGCAGTATCCAGATAACTTCCGCACTCCAGATGCACTTTTAAAATCTGCACAGGCAAAAGAAGATGCAAACCAGCAGTTTGAAGCTATCAATACTTACTTAAAAATATATAATACAGTGCCTGATTTAGAAACAAAAAGAGATGCTTTGAAAAAAATGGCAGAACTTTATAAAAAAGTAGGTCAGGTTGACAAGGCAATAGAAACATATCTTTCATATCTTCGCAACTTTAAAACAGACCAGGATATTATTAACGGCGAAGTTGGCCAGATGTATTATGATATGAATGAAGAAAATTTAGCATTTGAATATTTTTCTACATTAAATCTTGATGAACTTTTAAACAGCCCGGATACTAATCTTGCAAGGCTTAATTCTGTGGCAGATACTTTTTATAAAAAGAACAGGTTAGAGCCTGCTTTAAAACTTTATACATATATATATGAAAAATATCCAGATGATGCGTCAGCTAATACTGCAATTTTCAGAGCAGCATCTATTCTGCATAATACGGGCAGGGATACAGATGCAGACCAGCTTTTATTAAGACTTAAACAACTTTATCCTGACAGGGAAGGCGGCCAGAGAGCCACTATTGAGTATGCAGAAAAATACTTAAATACAAAACCTTATGAATACTGGAACAATTTTTTTGAAGATTTATTTACAAGACCTGATTCTTACGGACTTCATGAACAGGCGAAATATATGCTTATAAAAACATTATATAAAGAAAACAGAATGGCAGAAGCTGTTGAAATGATATCAAACTTTTTAGGAATGTATCCTGAAAGTAAATATTATGATGAACTAAACACTATAAAAGAAGATTATATGTTTGCTCAGCTTTCAGATGTATATAATAAAAAAGATTATGTTACAGCAGAGCCGCTTATAAACAGGTTTAATGCAGAATATCCAAACTCTAAATACAAACCTAGAACAGATATTATGCTTAATGAAATAAAATACGGCAAAATTGACGGCATTTATAAAAATAATGATTATAAAAGTGTAATCTCTTTTGCCGAGGCACAGCTTGCATCCCCTGACCCTGCAAAATACGGCGATAAAGCAAGGTGGGAAGCATTGCTTGATGAAGCAACATATAAAGATATTAATGTAATATACGGCTCTAAAAACTATCCTGCAGCAAGAGCGGGAGCAAAAGAATATCTTGATAAGTTTAAAAACGGCAAATACAGGAAAGAAGTTTCTGCAATATTAGAAAATTCTGTGCTTAAACCTATGGAAGAATCATACAAGGCTCTTGATTATCCATCAGTTGTACAGCTTTATGATGCAAATTCTGACTGGATAAGCACATGGAATAATAAAGCATTTCAAGATAAAGTAAAAACTATGGTTGCAATGAGTGTTTACAGGCTTGGCTCTCCAAGCAAGGCAAGAACTTTTTATGCTGAAATTACACCAAACCCTGCAAATATGGACTATGCAGTCCTAGGCTATCTTTTAGGTGATAAAAACTTAAAAGCTGATGTAAACAGTTTTGATAAAGATACATTTAAATATATTATCGGCGAACTGGAACAGCTTGATACCGATATGGCTGTATCACTGCTTGATAAATATACAAGAGATAAAAAATATGCACTTAGCTTAAAATATTCTCTTGCTAAAAATATACCAAGTGATGCAAAACGCCAGCAGATACTTATGAGCATATATGATACTATCAGGCAGGATGCTGGAGCAAGGTTTGAAGGCAGTAACAATGTTTATATGGATATAGGTTTAATTTTTTACAGGAAAAACGACTTTAAAAATGCTGTACTTCCATTAAAACAATTTACTGATAACTATAAGGAAAAAGATGACAGGCGGGCAGAAGCTCTATATTATCTTGGTAAATCATTTATTAATATGGGCGATGTTCAGCGTGGATATAATTATTATAACGATATAATATCAAATATTCCAACAAGTATATATGCAGGTATAGCAAAAGGCGAGATGGAAGAAGATGAATGGCGTAAAAACCTTAATAAATAATGTGAAGTAAGGTGATAAATTGTCAGACATACAGAATATAGATGTAAATTTATTAAAAGAAGTTGTTGATGCAGTAAACAGAACAACAGAAAGTTTAAAAGAATCTTATGCTCTTTTGCAGAAAAAATTAGAGCAGACTCAAGGTCTATTAGATTCTGTGCTTGATAATACAAACTCAGCTATTATTGCTCAGGATAATAAAAACGGCGTGTTTTTAAAAAACAGGCGGGCAAAAGAATTAATAGAAGAACTTGGATATGATAAAGTTTTTGGCATATTAAGTTCATTTAATACAACAGGCGTTCATGATTATGATGATGAAGGCAGAAGATATTTCAGGCTCAGCGTCAGTGCTTTAAAATCAGAAGATTCTGAAGGCTTTGTATATGTAATGGATGATATTACAAGGCTTAAAAAGTTTGAGCAGGAAAAACAGAGAAATGAAAGGCTTCGTATTATGGGTGAGATGGCTGCAAATATTGCCCATGAAGTAAGAAACCCTCTTGGCTCTATTGAGCTTTATGCATCACTTTTAGCCAGGGATTTAGAGCAGGAGCCTGATAAGAAAAGGCTTACAACCTCTATAATAAAAGGTGTCCGCACTATTAATGCAGTTATAAGCAATACACTGCTTTTTGCAAAGGAAATTAAAATAAACCCTTCTAAGCATGTGCTTGTAGATATTGTTGATGAAGTAGTTCTTTATCTGCAGCATATAATAAGAGATAAAAAAGTCAGAGTTATAAACAAGCTGGATGAAGAACATATTGTTTTTTGTGATGAAGATATGTATAAGCAGGTTATAATGAACTTAATAGGCAATGCAGTAGATGCTGTAAATGTTGGCGGCGAGATTACTGTTACTTCTGAAATGACAGAAAAGGAAACTGTTCTGCATATTAGAGATAACGGCTGTGGGATAGATGAAGATATGCTTTCCCGCCTTTTTATGCCATTTCAAACAACAAAAGCAAAAGGCACTGGCTTAGGTCTTTCTATATCATATAAAATTATAAAAGCCCATGGTGGAGATATTACTGCAGAAAGCAATGGCAGAGATTATACAATGTTTACTGTAACACTGCCTTCTGCTGAATATGCTGCAGTATCTGGTGGAGAAAATAATGATTGATAAGAATATTTTAATAGTTGATGATGATGACAATATGCGGGAAGCCATGAAAGAAACTGTGTTAAGGCTTGGTGTATCAGTTGACACAGCAGAAAATGGCCGCATTGGTTTTGAAAAAGCAACGAAGAAAGTATATGATTTAATCATAAGCGATATGCGTATGCCTGAAATTGATGGGCTTTCTATGTTTGAAATGTTAAAGGCAACAGGTATAAAAACACCAGTATGCTTTGTAACAGCTTACGGCTCAGTAACAGGGGCTGTAGAAGCCTTAAAAATAGGTGCTTATGACTATATATTAAAGCCGTTTTCACCAGAAGTTATTGAAGAATTAATCAGAAGAACTTTTGAACTGGCAGGAAGTACAAGCAGTGCTGCAGGAAATATGCCTGCAGAAGAAAATGCACAAAAAGGTACTGTATATAAAAGTGCATATATGGAGCATATTTTTTCTTTGGCAAAAGATGTGGCAGAAAGCGAAGCAACAGTTTTAATTACTGGTGAATCTGGAACAGGTAAAGAAGTGCTTGCAAGGTTTATTCATGAAAATTCAGGTCATGCAAAAGGTCCATTTGTTGCCGTAAACTGTGCAGCAATACCAGAAAACTTAATAGAAAGTGAGCTTTTTGGTTATGAAAAAGGTGCATTTACTGGTGCAGTTAATAAAAAAATAGGTAAATTTGAAGCAGCTGACGGCGGTACAATTTTACTTGATGAAATAGGTGAAATTCCTATACATTTACAGGCAAAACTTTTAAGGGTGCTGCAGGAAAGAGAAGTGGAAAGGCTTGGTGCATTAAAGCCATCTAAAATAAATACACGAGTGCTTGCTACTACTAACAGAAACTTAAAGGCTATGAGTGAAGAAGGCACTTTCAGAGAAGATTTATATTACAGGCTTAATGTTATAAGTATGGAACTTCCGCCTTTAAGGGACAGAAAAGAAGATGTGGCAGATTTATCATCATTTTTTATAAAAAAATATTCAGAGATAAATAAAAAACCAGTTAAGCCACTTTCAGATGAGGCATTAAAAACACTGCAGAGTTATGAATGGCCTGGCAATGTAAGGGAGCTTGAACACACTATTGAAAGAGCTGTTGTTCTTTCAAAAACTGCAGAGATTACTTCAAAAGATTTATTTCTGCATGGTATAACTATTGCAGATTTTAAATCAAGCCCTAAAGAAGAAATAAAAGATATAGTAAAAGAAGACAGGGAAGAAAAAGATGTAAAAGAAGTAAAAAATAATGCAGAAGAAAGCAAAGTTGATAATGCAGTAGGCAGAACTATTGCAGATGTAGAGCAGGAATTAATACTTAAAACTCTGCAGGATGTAGCAGGAAACAGAACAAAAGCTGCCGAAATATTAGGCATAACTGTAAGAACTTTAAGAAATAAATTAAATGAATACAGAGATGCGGGCATTGATGTTGAAGAATATTTAAAATAATAATCATATACATATATAAGGAGTATATTCTTGAAAGAAAAACTTACATTAATAATTGATGAAATAGTAAAAGATATGCTTAGTAATGCAGGGGTTTCAGAAGAAGTATCTTTTACACTTGTTATACCAGAGAAAGAAGAACATGGGGATTTTGCATGCAATGCGGCTATGCAGCTTGTGCGTCATTTAAAGAAAAATCCTAAAATGATAGCAGAAGAAATATGCACATCATTAGTTGAAAAAATGAATGGTCAGGTAACTGTAGAGATTGCTGGTCCTGGATTTATAAATATAAAAATATCAAAGAGCTTTTTTGCTGAAACTGTTATAGATATTATTAATGATAAAAAATATTTCCACAATAATACAGGTAAAGGAAAAAAAGCAATGGTAGAGTTTGTAAGTGCAAACCCTACAGGACCGCTGCATATAGGACATGGCAGAGGAGCAGCTTATGGTGATTCTGTTGCAAGAGTGCTTTCTATGTCTGGATATGATGTAACGAGAGAATATTATGTTAATGATGCAGGCAACCAGATGAATAATCTGGCATTAAGTGTGTATTCCAGATATGCAGAACTTTTAGGCAGGGCAGAAGATGCACCATTTCCAGAAGCTGGATACCATGGTGATTATATAAAAGATATATCTGCAGAGCTTTTAAAAGAAAGAAAAGATATACTAGATATTGATAAAAAAGAGGCATTAGAAATATGCCTTGATATAGCTGTGAAAACTATTCAGAAAGATATAGATGATGATTTAAAAGCTTTCAGAGTAGAATTTCATAACTATTTCAGTGAAAAAAGCCTTTATAAACAGGGCTTGATAGATAAAGCACTTGAAAAATTAAGCAGGTCTGGCAAAACTTTTGAGCAGGATGGAGCATTATGGCTTAATACTTCAAGTATGGGCGATGATAAAGACAGAGTATTAAGAAAATCTACAGGCGAATTTACTTACTTTACACCAGATATTGCATACCACCAGAATAAATATGACAGAGGATATGAGTATTTAGTAGATATATGGGGAGCAGACCACCACGGTTATATTAAAAGAATGCAGTGTGCTTTAGAGTGTTTAAACCATGATTTATCTACATTTAAAGTGTCATTAATTCAGATGGTGAATTTAATACAGAATGGAGAAAAAATCAGTATGTCTACTAGAAGCGGTGAATTTATCCCACTTTCATGGCTTATAGATGAAGTAGGCATTGATGCTGCTAGGTTTTTCTATAATATGAGAAGTCATGATGCACAGTTTGATTTTGATATAGATTTAGCGAAATCAAAGTCAAATGACAACCCTGTATATTATATTCAGTATGCACATGCAAGGGTGCACAGCTTAATTGCAAATGCTGAAGATAAAGGTATAAAATATAAAAGAGGCAAAGGCTTGGAACATGCTCTTGGAACAGAAGAAATACAGCTTATTAAAAATATGATAAGGTTAAAATATGTTATTGAGCTTGCAGCAATTCATTTAGAGCCTCATAGAGTTGCTTATCATTTACAGGAGCTTGCATCATCATTCCATTCATATTATTACAGTAATAAAATATTAAATCCTGAAGATAAAGAGCTTACAACAGGCAGGCTTACTTTGTGTGAGGCTGTTGCTGTAACTATTAAAACAGGGCTTGAAATATTAGGTGTTTCTGCACCTGAAAAAATGTAGGTGTATTATGGCAGAAGATAATAAAAATTCATTCAGGGATATGCTTTTAATCATATTTGTAGTACTTATATGTTTTGGCATTACAATATACGGTATAGCATATTTAACAGGTAAAGTATTTTCCAGCAGTCCAGAGCCTGAGATTGCAGAAAATGAAAGACCAAAAGAAGTAACAACTAACCCTCAGGAAGGTGATACATTAACTTTTACATCAATGGGGGAAACGGCTGATGAAGTTATGCCTGATGAAGATAATATTCGCACAACAGTTACACCGCCAAAGCAGAATAATACAGAAATGGCAGCATTAGAGCAAAATAATACAGATACTGCACCAATTCCTGCACCAGTAGTGGAAGAAAAACCAGTACAGGTAGCAGCTGAACCTGTTAAACAGCAGGAAATAAAAGAAACTGCAAAGCAAAAAGAAGAAGTGCAGAAAACTACACCTGCTAAAAAAGTGGAGCAGGCACAGCCAAAACAGGAAGCTAAACCAAAACCTGCACCTAAAAAAGAAGAACCTAAAAAAGAAGCTGTAAAAACAGCACCGCCTGCTCAGACTGGTGCTTATGTAGTGCAGCTTTTAGCTGTTCAGTCAAGAGATGCAGCAGAGAAAGAGGCAGCAAAATACAGAAGTAAATATCCAGATGTATTTATAAAACAGGTAGTAATAAACGGCAAAACATGGTACAGAGTGCGGCTTGGAGTAAGTGCCACAAAAGAACAGGCACAGCAGAAAGCTAATAAGGTTGCATCTGAATTTAAAATAAAACCTATTGTTACTAAAAATAACTAATATATGAAGAAACTGACAGTATTAATATTTGTTTTTGTATTTTACAGTGCAGCTTACAGTGAAACTGTAATTTCCAGTGAAGATATATATTTAATCAATGGAGCACAGGTATTTGTTCTTGATGAAAAATACAAGGGCAATCTTGACTTATTCTTTAAGGAAGTAAAATCAAAGGGTATTAATACTGTTTTTTTCAGAGTTTTCCATAACAGTAAAGACAGAAGCCATTTAAATATGCCTATAAACTGCGAAAGCGGTGTATATTTTGAAACAAAGCATGCCTGCACTATCAATAATCTTTTAAAAGATATGGTAGATTATGCTCATAAAAATAATATTAAACTTTATGCCTGGATGGCAACCCGTTCACTTTCTTTTTTAAAAACAGCAGACAATATGAGTATGAGTTTAAGTGCAGAAGGCAGTGATGTATCAGGCTATGGAGCAAATATATTTAAAAAAGAAGTTCGTGATACTTTGCTTAATCTTTTTGAAGATTTAGCAAAATATGAAATAGATGGCATACTTTTTCAGGATGATTTTATTATAAAATATACAGAGGGCAGCGATAAATATGCGGCTGCACTTTTTAAGAAAGAAACAGGAATAGATGTAAAAAAAGAAAACTTTTTTAAGAGTATAAAAGAATATAACGGCAGGAAAGTTTTTTCTGAATATAAAGATGAATTTTATGTATGGGCAGAGTGGAAAAGCAGCCAGCTTGCTTTATTATTTAAGGAATTAAAAGAGCGGGCAAAAACAGTAAACCCTAAAATAAAATTTGCAGCAAATGTATATTATGAAACACCAGTAGATGAGGCGGCAGCACTTGCATGGTATTCTCAAAAATTATCCACATTAAAATCTGCAGGGGCAGATTATTTTGCAGTTATGGGATATTTTGAGCAGATAAGCAGTGAGCAGAAATTATCAAGAGCAGAAACAGCCTCACTTATTGGCAGTATTGCAGAAAATGCAGTGAAAGTAATGGGCAGTGAAAAGGCAGTGATTATGAAACTGCAGTCCAGGTCATTTTTAGGAAAAGGAATGCTTTCTTATGATGACTATAAACTGGTATGCAGGCAGGTGAAACTTGCAGGCAATGTAAGCTATGCTGTAGTACCAGTGTTTTCTTCTGTTGATATTTATGTGTGTCCAAAGTAAATAATATAAGATAAATTTTGTCTTTGTTGAAGAAAATGTGATGAATTATTTTAATAAATTAATTTTATTTATAAATATGTTATGTCTATTTTGATAAAATAAAACACTTTTTTATAAAAATATTTCTTGCAAAATTCTAAAAAAAGTTTATTCAATAATAATAACAACAATATAAAAAAGGAGCAATCTATGAAAGTTGGGGTAATAGGTGGAGGTATTTCTGGCGTATCTCTTGCATTAAAACTTGGTTTATTAAAAGAACAGGGAAAAGATATTGATATTACACTGCTGGAAGCATCAAATAGATTAGGCGGCACAATAGATTCTGTTCATAAAGAAGGCTATGTAATAGAATCTGGTACAAATGGATTTTTAGACAGCAAACCATTTACATTAGAAGTTTTTGAAGAAGCTGGCTTAAAAGATAAACTTGTTAGAAGCAATGATAATGCAAGAATCAGATATATTCAAAGATATGGTGCATTACAAAGACTTCCTGAAGGAGCTGGTGCATTCCTTACATCAAAACTTTTAAGTTTTGGCGGCAAAATGCGTTTAGCAAAAGAGTTTTTTGTTCCGCAGAAAAAAGATGATAGTGATGAAACACTGGCACATTTTGCAGAAAGAAGGCTTGGCAGAGAGGCTCTTGATTATTTAATAGGACCTATGGTATCAGGTGTGTTTGCAGGGGACCCAGAAAAAATGAGCTTACAGTCTTGTTTTCCAGTAATATATGATTTAGAAAAAACGTATGGTGGCTTAATAAAAGGTATGATTAAAAAGCCTAAAAAGAAAAGCGGCCCTGCAGGTCCTGGTGGAGCATTAACAAGCTATGAAGGCGGTATGGGAGAATCTGTTAAAGATTTAGCCCGCGTTGCAGAAAGCAAAGGTGTAAAAATATATTTAGAAACACCAGTAGAAAAAGTTGTAAAAAAAGACGGTAAATATATAGTAACAAGCAGCAATAAAGAATATGAATTTGATGTACTTGCAGTATGTGCCCCAGCCTATGCAGGCGGTAAATTCTTAAAAGAATTAGACAGCGAGCTTGCAGATACTTTATCAAGCATACCTTATGCACCAATGTTTGTTGCAGGCTTAGGCTTTAACAGCGAAGATATAGAAGATGATATTCACGGCTTTGGTTACCTTATACCTAAAAAAGAAAATATGCGTATATTAGGTGCATTATTTACATCAAGTATGTTTCCAGTGCAGGCTCCACAAGGTAAAAAATTCCTTAGAATTATGGCAGGCGGCGATACTAACCATGAACTTATGCAGAAAAGCGAAGAAGAACTGCTTAAAATATGTATAGAAGATGTAACTAAAGTTTTAGGTGTTAAAAAAGAGCCTTATATGGTACAGACATTTAAAGTAATGAGAGCAATACCTCAATACCATACAGGCCACCGTGAAAAAGTAGCAAAAATAGAAGAAATTACTTCAAAATTAGGCAATATTTATATCGGCGGTAATGTACTTTATGGTATAGGCTTAAATGACTGTACAAAAACAAGTAAAATGATTGCTGAAAAAATAGCAGAAAAATTATAAAATATTTAAAGGGGGCTTATGCCCCCTTAATACTCAAAATTTTACTGATAACTTCTTCTATCAGCCTATAATCTGTATACCTGTATGCAATTTAGTTGTTTAAAAATACATTTTCATTTTTATTATAAAACTTCTTTTGTTTCACTCTCTCATGAAGACATAGTTTGTGTTTTGCATAATATTTATAGCTTGTATATAAGCAATTTTTTTGAACAAATTTACTTTATTTTTAATATCATTTTTCATTTCTGCTTGACATTTTTAGTAAAATAAAAATAAATACAAGTATGAATAAAGTAAAAACTATATTATTAATTACAGTTTTATTATTACTTGCAGGTTGTGAGAAATATTTTTTCTTTCCTAAACAGCAGCTTTTTTATATGCCTGAAACTTGTGCACACAATCCTGAAAATATCCTTGTAGAAACAAACGAAGGTAAACTTCTTCACGGCTGGTATTTTAAAACAAAAGTAAAAAATCCTAAAGGCACAGTTTTTTTTCTCCATGGCAATTCAAATAATATAAGCACAGAAAGTGTTGCAATGATGTGGCTTGTAGATAAAGGCTATAATGTATTAACCTTTGACTACAGAGGATATGGCATATCTCAAGGGAAGCCTGATATAAAAGGCGTTCTGCAGGACGGTTTAGAGTATACAGAGGCAGTCTTTAAAGACAACAAAGTAGATAAGAGAAATATGGTGCTTTATGGGCAGAGTTTAGGCGGGGCAGTAGCTGCTCATATTGCAAGGTATTCACCTTATGCAGATAAATTTAAAGTGCTTGTATTAGAATCAACATTTACTTCCTGGAGAAGTATTGCAAAAGAAGTGGCAGCAAGTAATTTTTTTACATATATTTGGCAGTACCCTGTAAGTTGGAGTATACCAAAAGAATATTCTACTATTGATAATATTAAATACAGTAAAATAAAAAATACAATTATAATACACTCAGAGGCAGATAATCTTGTAAAATTTGATAATGGAGATGCTATTTATCAAATGGCACATGAACCAAAAATTTTCTTGAAAGATAATATATCAAACCATGCACAAATTATGAGTAACCCACGGGTTAGAAAAGAATTTTTAAATGCATTAGATACTTATTTAAATTAAATTATTTATTTTAATGAAAAATTTAAAGTAAAACTTAAAATTTATATGTTTTTATATAATAACTTGACAAAATATATTTTTTATGTTAAACAAAAGTATAACATCTTTTATGGAGGAGTATATATGAAAAAAGTTTTATTAGTTTTCATTATTGTGTCAATGATGGCGCCAGCTGCTTTTGCAGGAGCAGTAAGAAATAATGTTGGCTGCGGTATAGGAACATTATTATTTGAATCTGTTGGTAAACCAAATGGGGGTTGGTTATTACAAATAACTGCTGCTTGGACTAATAATGCATTATCAAACACATTTTCTATGACTACTGGTACTATTAACTGTGCTGGTAACATTAACAAAGCTGTTAGCATAGAAGTTTATGAGTTTGTTACTGCAAATATGGACAACCTTGCTAAAGATATTGCTATGGGTCACGGGGACACTATCAATTCTTTAGGCACTATGCTTGCTGTTAAAGATGTTGATGCATTCGCAAGCAAATTACAAGCTAATTTCAGCGACATTTTCCCAAATGCTGAAGTTCAATCTGACTCAGTTGCTAATAAAATTATAGCACTCAGCTAATTAAACATAATGAGGGCATTTTTATGCCCTCTTTATTTTCTATGACATATAAGAAATTTCCACTAATTATTTTTGTATTTATTATCTATTTATTTCCAGTGTATTCTCAAGCAGAGCCAAGCCAGTATGGTAAAAAAATGGCAGAAAAAGCACTAAATGAAAAAATATACGATGAAAGAATGTGGCATGTGCTTATGCAGTATAAAAAACCTGGCGGTAGAAAGCTGCGGAGTTTAGTAGATGATGAAAAATTCTTTTTAGCAGAAAACGGTAAATATTCCCCAAAAGATGAGCTGAAAGCAACAATATATGCTTTATTTGATGATGATTTATCTAAAAATGATGATAATAATCACCCAGTATGCGTTTTCTCTGGCAGGCGTGAATGGTTAGTGGAAAGACTTGATATTGATAGAAATAAACTGCCTAAAAAATCATGTACTAAATATAATGAATTTAAAGAAAAGCTGGACCCATCCAGTGTAACAGTAATATTTCCATTTATGTATCTTAAAAACCCTGCTAGTATGTTTGGCCATACTATGCTTAGGATAAATAATTCAAGAAACGACCCTCTTACATCATACAGTGTTACCTTTGCAGCAAATGTTCCAGAAGATGTAAGTTCTTTTGACTATATAACAAAAGGTCTTTTTGGTGGCTATTATGGTTATTTTACAGTTAAGCAGTATTATAAAACTATTTTTGAATATGGCAATATGGAAAACAGAGATATATGGGAGTATGACTTAAACCTGACAAAAGAAGAAACAATGAAACTTTTTAATCACTTATGGGAGATGCAGGGTATAGGCAGTGATTACTATTTTTTTGATGAAAACTGTTCGTATAATATGCTTATGCTTTTAGAATCAGCACGACCTGATTTATATTTATCTACAAGCATATTATGGGAAGCGCCAACTGACACTATTAAAAAGGTTAAAAAAAGCGGCTTAATAGATGATAAAAAATACAGACCGTCCCATATAAAGATACTGGAAATATATTCTAAAGGACTTTCAAGTAAAGCTATTAATCTTGCTCAGGATGTGGCAAAGGGTAAAAAAACTATTGATGATATAAATAACAGCAGCTACTCAGCTGAAGAAAAGGCTGCCATATATGATTTAGCCATTGAGGCTATGCGGTTTATATTTTTACAGCAAACAGTTTTAACAGAACAAATGGTAAAAGATTACCAAAAAAATACAATAGATATACTTGCAAACAGGGCAAAGCTTGGGGTGAAAAGCCATAAAAAGATAGATGAGCCAGGCTCACCAGATGAGGGCCATGCAATAACACGCATAAAAATAGGTGTGGGAGCAGAAAATTTTAAAGATTTTTATACTGAAGCAGGCTTTAAGTTAGGGTTTCATGGATTAGATGATATAGATAAAGGATTTATCCAGAACAGTCAGCTTGATGCAATAGATGTAAATGTCAGGTGGAATACACGTACAAATGAAGTTACAGTGCCTGAAGCTGCTTTATTAAGATATGCATCGTATTCTCCTATAAAACGAATGACAAAATCACTTTCATGGAAAATAGAGATAGCAGGAGAAGAAAAAGATTATAAAAAGGGCAGTTTTTTCACTCCATATTTAAGGGGCGGGGTAGGTGTTACTTTTGCAGCAGGCGGGTTTTCTTCATGGATTATGGCAGATGTAGATTTAGCATTTTCTGAAGGGTATAATCCTTACTGGACAGGGCTTGGCTTTGGCGGTGATGCTGGCTTAATGTATAGTTTTATTGGCGGTAAATTTTTAGCCCGCGGTTATTACAGATATTTTGTTTTAGAAAATCTTGGTGCAGAATTTGGCGGTAATTTTACATATACTATCCCTGTAACACAAAACAACTCAATAGAAATAAAATATGCATATAAAAACCACTGGGAAATAGAAAACCATGATATAGGTGTATCATGGCGTTTCTATTTCTAAAAATATAATATTATCCTTTTTTTCTTTTTAAATAAATTTTAACTGTAAAGAAAACTATAAAAACTAAGACAGCGGCTGTAAATATCCACTTAATAATGCTTACAGGATAGTTAACTGATACAGCAGGCATATTAGGTTTTAAACCGTCAGAAGTTCTGATTATCGGGTTAAAATAAGCTATTGAACCGTTATCAAAATAAACTGTTGCTCTAGCATAGCTGTCATTATCTTCTATATTATATGATGCTTCAGCCACATTATCATATTCTGCCTTTACAGCTCCATTATCTGCAGAAAAAACAATTTTATCTACCATTCTATTTAACTTAATGTTTAAAGTATTGTTCTGCACCTGCATAGATAAAAGCTGTGGGTGAGTATCTAATACTTTTACTTTTTCGCTTCTATCAAGTACAGCAATAGTGTGTGGCACAGTTATGCCGTAAGCTGCACCGCTTTTTAATGTATCATATAACTTATCAGCTTCTTTTTCTGGGTTTAGTGGTATCATAGTGATATTTCTGCCAATATCTGTGTTTTTAAATACATTGTGAGTGTCATCACTTGCCAGTAAAAAGGCAGGTCTTCCGCTTGAAAGAGCAGTGTCCCAGTGAGAAACAGAGTGAGCAAATGTATTTACTACTTCCATTAAGTCATAACCTGTAAGTTTTGCCATATATTCTACTTTTATACCGTTTAAAAATGCAGGGTGAGCAAGAGTAACTATTTCGTTATAAGGCTTAACTCTGTTAATACGGTATTGTATAGTATTTGCTCCCTGCCATAAGGGCTGGTCAAAATATTCTTTTCTTTTAGTGCCTATAAGCAGCATGTGGGTTTTAAAAATATTTACACCGTATTCCTGAGCAGGCACATAAGGGAAACCATAATATGGCGGTCTGCTTGTAATATGATGATAATTAGAAACTGTGGCAAAGCCGTAATTTAAATCACGGTATGCTTTAAACACATCTTCTTCACTGTTTGCTCTGCCGTTAGTTAATCCGCCCCCAAGCCTTGAATGGCCATGAAAGTTTGCCCGCGTATAGTGAATATTGTCGTAATCTTTATAAGGGTTATAAAATTTGTCACCGCTAAAAGATATGCTTTCAGGAAATTTATATACAGGAGTAATACCCCACACAACAAAACATATTAATAATGCAAATAAAATAATACCTGCAAGGGTACAAAGAAAATATTTTAAAACTTTTTTTATCATAACTTCTCCAATAAATTTATTGAAATATATTATCAAAAAGAGTGTTGAAAGTCAATAAAATTACAGCACAATTTAATATCCATTGTTATTTTATTAATATAGATAATTCTTGTCAAGAATTATGCTCTAAATTATACTAATAAGCTTCTTAACTAACAACACATATGTTACACTTTTAAAAAAATAGTAAAATCTAAAAACGACTGCTTAAAATGTTGCAATCGTTTTTAGAATTTACTCTTATAACACTCACTTGCATTTAAATGTTTATTTTTTCTTAAAATTGGTGTACTATCCATTCGTGGTTGTGAACTCCTTAGTTATTTTTTTCGCTAAAAAATATTATTTTATTTAAGGAGTTCTAACAACCACTTTTTTTATAGCTTTTTTTCGCAATCGTTTTTAGATTTTACTCAAGAATAAAATGTTTGCATATTAATTTGACAAGCTAAATGATATGTGATATTTTTAGTTTAATTTAATAGCTGAATATCGGTTTGAAAAGATTAAAAGGGAAGCAGGTGTAAATCCTGCGCAGTCTTGCTGCCGTGTTGATGAGAATGTTTTCACAGGTATTAAAAAGTGTATAGTTTAATACTTAGCCACTACTAAGGGAAGGCGAAAACAAACTTTGATTCTTAGCCGGAAGACCTGCCGATATTTGCCGCATACTATTAGGACTTATGCGGCTGATTATAAAAGCACAATGAATGCTTTGTATAATTTGCTTTAATTGCTTATGCAGTTTGTCCTTTATGCTTTTTAAAGCACACTATTAAATAGGAGGTTATCGCTTATGATAACAAAAAATCTTTTTGCAGGCATTTTCCCTGCTCTTTTATCTTTTTTTCTCACTCTACCAGAAAAATCTTATGCAATGCATATTATGGAAGGCTACCTTTCACCATCCTGGTCTATTTTTTGGATAGTTTTAGCTGTACCTTTTATAATTTACGGTTTTTTTGCAATAAGGAAGAAAATTTCAGAAAACACTAAATTTTTTATACTGCTTGCAATGTGCGGAGCATTTGCTTTTGTACTTTCTTCTTTAAAAATACCATCAGTTACAGGAAGCTGTTCTCACCCAACAGGTGTTGGCTTAGGTGCTGTACTTTTTGGACCTACCCCTATGGCAGTAATAGGCTTTATAATACTTTTATTTCAGTCACTTTTACTTGCTCACGGCGGGCTTACCACTATTGGTGCTAATATATTTTCTATGGCAGTAGTTGGACCATTTGCAGCTTATGGAGTATTTAAAGGTGCATTAAAAGCAGGTATCTCAAGTGGTATTGCTGTATTTTTAGCAGCTTTTGCTGGAGATATTTTAACTTATGTAACTACATCTATCCAGCTTGCCTTAGCTTATCCAGATGCAGTAGGCGGGTTTATGACTTCTTTATGGAAATTTATGGGCATTTTCGCTGTAACTCAAATACCTTTAGCCATAAGCGAAGGTTTACTGTCAGTTATTGTTTATAATGTTTTACTTAAATATTCATATAAAGAATTAAATCTTTTAAAAGCTGTATAGGGGGTATATTATGGCACTTTGGAAAAAAAATCTTATATTATCAATTATTGTAATAGCTTTGGCAGTGCTGCCTCTTGTTACATTAAAAAATGCTGAGTTTGCAGGTGCAGATGGACTGGCAGAAACTGCTATTACTGAAATCGACCCAGATTATAAGCCTTGGTTTACATCTTTGTATGAACCTGCAAGCGGTGAAATAGAATCACTTCTTTTTGCTGTACAGGCTGCTATCGGTGCAGGTGTAGTAGGCTTTGTATTAGGCAGAATTACTGCTAAAAAGGGAGAATAATTTTGCTTGTAACTGACAAATACGCATATACTTCAAAGCTGGCTAAAAAAGACCCGCTGGCAAAGGTAATATTTACTTTTGCTGCACTGTTTTTATGCTTGATTTTAAATAGTGTATTTGTCAGTATATTTATATTAATATTTTTTGCAGGGTTTACCATTATTTCAAACCCTGCTGTATCTTTTATAAAATATATAAAATTTATGCTTATCCCATTTTCATTTTTAATTATGGGTATTATTCCGGTGCTTATTACATTTGTTAAAGATGAAAGTATTATTATATTGATAGAACGGTTTAATATAGGCATAACTTACCAGTCTTTATCTGCATCTGTAAACCTTTTTTTCAGAGCATTATCAGCTGTCAGCATCACTTATTTTCTTGCTCTTTCTACTCCAATGGTCAGTTTTTTTGAAAGTCTTTATAAATTAAAACTTCCTAAACTTTTTATATCACTTATGGAGCTTATATATAGATATATTTTTATATTAATAGATGAAGCAGAAGCTATGTATAAAGCACAGAAATTAAGGCTTGGATACAGGAATTTTAAATCCAGCTTATATTGTATATCAGAACTTGCGGCTATGCTTTTTATAAGAGCTTATAAAAGAGCAGATTTCAGTTATCAGGCATTATTATCAAGAGGTTATGACGGTGAAATTACTACTATAAGTCAGGAATATGAAAAAGCATATATATTTTATGTTTTAATATTTTTTATTGCAGGCTTCTGCATTACTTTAAAGGCAGTATTATGAGTGAAAGTATATTAAAGTGCGAAAATTTATGTTTTTCTTATGAAGATGAATTATCACTTAATAACATATCCCTTGATATAAAAAGGGGCAGTATTGCAGCCATACTTGGCAGAAATGGTGCAGGCAAATCAACCCTTTTTCTAACATTAAACGGCATAAATATAAAAGATAAGGGCAGTGTATATTTTAATGATAAGTTAGTAGAATATAATAAAAAAGGTATAGCAGAAATCCGCAGGAATATAGGCATAGTTTTTCAAGACCCAAATGACCAGCTTTTTTCTGCAAGTGTAATTAAAGATGTTTCTTTTGGTGCATTAAATTTAGGTTTATCTCAGGATGAAGCAAGAAAACGGGCAGAAAAAGCATTAAAAGAAGTGGAAATGTATGACTATATGGAAAGGCCAACTCATGCATTAAGCTATGGTCAGAAAAAAAGGGTGGCAATAGCTGGAGTGCTTGTAATGGAGCCAGAGCTTATTATTTTAGATGAGCCTACAGCAGGGCTTGACCCTATGGGAGCAAATGAAATACTTGTGCTGCTTAAAAAAATAAATAAAGAAAAAGGCACAACAATAATTATAGCAACTCATGAAATGGATATTGTGCCACTTTACTGTGATTATGCTTATGTACTTGATAAAGGCAGTGTTGTAATGCAGGGAAGTCCTGAAGAAATATTCTGCCATGCTGATGAATTAAGAAAGTATGATTTACGACTTCCTCGTATTGCTCATCTTATGGAAATACTTAAAAAATATGATAATATTGCAGTAGATGAAAGTATAGATACTATTTCTAAAGCACGCAGGGCTATAAAAGAGCTGATTAATGGAAAAAGTAATTAAAAAAGGCAGAACATTAGAAAAAGGATATACAACAGGAACATGTGCTCAGGCTGCAGCAAAAGCAGCAGCCATATATTTATTTACTGGTATAAAGCAGAACTATGTGGAAGTAAATATTCCTGCAGGAAAACTTTTAAAAATAAAAATAAAAAGTTTAGAAAAATATGATGACTATGCAGAATGTTCTGTAATTAAAGAAAGCGGCGATGACCCAGATGTTACAAATGGCATAGAGATAAAAGCAGCAGTATATAAAGGATATGATGAATTAATCATAGACGGCGGTAAAGGTATAGGCAGAGTAACAAAGCCTGGGCTTAAAGTACCTGTTGGAGAAGCTGCCATAAACCCTGTGCCTAGGAAAATGATAGCTTATGAAATGGAAAAAATATGCTTAGATTTTGGCTATGATAAGAGCTTTAAAGTTATTATTTCAGCAGATGAAGGCATAGAAGCTGCCAAAAAAACATTTAATGAAAAACTTGGCATTATAGGTGGCATATCTATTCTTGGTACAACTGGGATAGTAGAGCCAATGAGTGAAAAAGCATTGATAGATACAATATATCTTGAAATAGACAGCCAGATGGAGCAGGGCAGGAAAAATATACTTTTAACCCCCGGCAATTACGGCAGAAATGCAGCACTGGAAAAATTTGGCATAGATATAGAAAAAGGCATAAAAATATCAAACTATATAGGTGATACTCTTGATTACCTTTTATATAAACAGCCTGAAAAGGTACTGATTATAGGTCATGCTGGCAAGCTGTCAAAAGTAGCAGGGGGCATAATGAATACCCATTCAAGTTATGCAGACTGCCGCCATGAAATATTTGCATCTTATGCTGCCCTTTGTGGAGCTGATAAAAAAGTTATAGAAGAAATTTTTAATGCTGTTTCTTCTGATGAAATAGATTATATTTTAATGCAGTATAATCTGCACGAAGAAGTGTGGGATATAATTATAAATAAGATTATGGAAAATATTGAAAGACGGCTTCAAAATAAAATTCAATGCGAAGTTATGGTGTTTACAAATAAAGAAAATACATGGAAATACAGCAGTAATGCATTAGAATTTATAAAATATTTTAAGGACATATAAATGGAAAAAGGAAAATTATATGGTGTAGGAATAGGTCCTGGAGATAAAGAGCTTATTACACTAAAAGCAGTAAATACAATAAAAAATGCTGATGTTATAGCACTGCCAGACAGTTTTTCTGGTAAAAACAGAGCTTATGAAATAGTAAAGGAATATATTGATGATAAGGAAACAATTTATCTTCCTATGCCTATGACAAAAGATAAAGAGCATTTAAAGGCAAGCCATGAAAGTGGTGCAGAGCTTATTATAAGCTATTTAGATAAAGGTAAAAATACTGCATTTGTTACTTTAGGAGACCCGTCAGTTTATTCTACATATATGTATGTACATAGAATAGTGGAAAGTAAAGGCTATAATGTGGAAATGGTGCCGGGAGTTACTTCATTCTGTGCTAGTGCTGCTCGCCTTAATATATCACTTTGTGACGGCAATGAGCCACTAATCATAATCCCTGCAAATTATAAAGACAATAAAGAGCTTTTAAAGTTATCAGGAAATAAAGTGCTTATGAAAAGCGGTAAAAAAATAGCAAAAGTAAAAACAGAAATAGAAGAATGCAACTTAACTGATAAAACATATATGGTAGAAAACTGCGGCATGGAAGAAGAAAAAATATATAAAGATTTTTCTAAAATATCAGATGAAAGCAGTTATTTTTCATTAATAATAGTAAAGGGGTAAAGATATGGTGTATTTTGTAGGAGCAGGTCCTGGTGCTGTAGATTTAATAACAGTCCGTGGAGCAGAGCTTTTAAAAAAAGCAGATGTTATTATATATGCAGGCTCACTTGTTAATCCTGAGCTTTTAAATTATGCTAAAAAAGAATGTATTATATATAACAGTGCTTCTATGACATTAGAAGAAGTAATAAATGTAATGGAAGAAAGTTATAAAAATAATAAAATGGTTGTGCGTCTTCATACTGGAGATATGAGTATATATGGAGCAGTAAGAGAGCAGTCTGATATATTAAAAAGTAAAAACATACCTTTTGAAAGTGTGCCGGGAGTCAGCTCATTTTTAGGGGCGGCTGCAGCTTTAAATGCTGAATATACTCTGCCTGCAGTTTCTCAGACTGTAATACTTACAAGAATGGCTGGCAGAACAGGAGTACCTGAAAAAGAAGATATTAAACTTTTAGCATCACACAAAGCATCTATGGTAATCTTTTTAAGTTCATCTATGCTTGGAAAGTTATCTGAAGAATTAATATCTGGCGGCTACATGAAAGATACACCTTGTGCAATAGTATATAAAGCCACATGGGATGATGAAATAAAAGTGGTTACAACACTGGAAAATTTAGAAAATGCAGGAAAAGAAAATAATATTTCTAAAACTGCACTTGTGCTTGTTGGCGATTTTTTAGGTGATATATATGACCGCTCAAAACTTTATGACGGTACATTTTCCCATGAATTTAGAAAAGGCACTAATGGATAAAATATATATAGTATCATTTACTCAAAAAGGGGCAGAGTTAAGTTTAAAACTACAGAATATATTTCCTGATGCTAAGCTTTACAGTAAATACCCTGCTGAAAATATAAATATGCTTGAAAAAGATATAAAATCTTTCACGGCAGATATTTTTAGTGAAAGTAAAGCTGTAATATTTATATCAGCTATAGGGATAGCTGTGCGTGCAGTTGCTCCATTAATTGTATCTAAAAATAAAGATGCAGCAGTTATTGTGTTAGATGATACTGGAAAATATGTAATACCAGTGCTTTCAGGGCATATTGGCGGTGCAAACGAAATGGCTTTAAAGATTGCAGAATATATAAATGCAGAGCCTGTTATAACTACTGCAACAGACAGAAATAATAAATTTGCAGTAGATGTGTGGGCAGAAAAAAATAATTTATATATTGATGATATTACTATGATAAAAGAAGTGTCATCAAGGCTTTTGCATAATGAAAAAGTAGGCTTTATTTCAGATTATGAAGTAAAGGGAATATTTCCTGAAGGATTAATTTCCGATGTGCAGCAGGAATGCGGAATTGTAATAGCTGATAAAATAGATATTCAGCCTTTTCCATATACAATGCAGCTTATACCAAAAGAATATGTTTTAGGTATAGGTGCAAGAAAAGGGGCAGAATACAGATACTTAAAAGACTTTGTAGAAAAAGTTTTAAAAGAGAATAATATAGATAAACGAAAAATACTTAGTGTTGCAAGTATTGATATAAAAAAAGATGAAAAAGCCATAAATATGCTTGCAAAAGAATTAAGTGTGCCTTTTATAACATATTCATCTGACGAACTTGCAAATGTGCAGGGAGATTTTACTTCTTCAAATTTTGTAAAAAGTGTAACAGGTGTAGATAATGTGTGTGAAAGGGCAGTGAAATGTTTTACAGGCAGTGAAATTATAGTAAAGAAGTTATGTGAAAATGGATTTACTTTATCTATAGGCTGTATAAAATGGCATGGAAGTTTTTAAAAAGAGGATAATATGAAAGGAAAAATATACTGTATAGGCACAGGGCCTGGTAAAGAAGACTTAATATCAGAAAGAGCATTAAAAGCTATAGAAGAAAGTGATGTTATTGCAGGCTATGGAGTATATACTGATTTAATATCTCACTTAATAAAAGATAAAGAATTAATTGTAACACCTATGAAGCAGGAAAAAGCAAGGTGTGAAAAAGCACTTGAAAAGGCAGAGGAAGGAAAAACAGTATCACTTATTTCAAGCGGCGATGCAGGAGTTTACGGCATGGCAGGACTTTTAATAGAAGTGGCAGAAAAAAGTGATGTGGAAGTGGAAGTAATACCTGGAATTAGTGCCGTTTTAGCAGCTGCTGCAAAACTTGGAGCACCACTTACTCATGATTTTGCAGTTATATCATTAAGTGATTTGCTTACTCCATGGGAAAAAATAGAAAAAAGGTTAATAAGTGCTGCTTCTGCTGAATTTATTATTGCAATATATAACCCGTCCAGCAAAAAACGGGCAGACTATTTAAGAAAAGCATGCGAAATTATGTCCCCATATATAGATGAAAATACCTTATGCGGCTATGTGAGAAACTGTGAAAGAGAGCAGGAAGAAAAAGGGATTTTAACATTTAAGGAATTAAAAGACTTTCAGGCAGATATGTTTACTTTAATTATTATAGGCAACAGCACAACAAAGTTAATAAAAAATCAAATGGTTACACCAAGGGGATATAAAGGATTATGATACACCCCCTTATATTTGCAGGCACAACAGAAGGCAGAGAGATTGCATTATTTTTTAATGAAAATAAAATAACAGCTGATGTATATACGGCTACAGAATACGGCGTTCAGGTACTGCCTGAAATGGAATATATAAATACACATGCTGGAAGGCTCACTTATGATGATATAAATAATATGCTTAAAAGCCGAAAAGATGAAAATATTATTATCATTGATGCAACCCACCCATATGCTGCACTTGTAACAGAAAATTTATATAAAAGTGCAGAAAATAATAATATTAAATATTTCAGACTATTAAGACCATCTACCTATACAGGGAGCGGCATAATGTTTGAAAGTATAGAAAAAGCAGCAGAATATTTAAAAAATACTACTGGTAATATATTACTTGCAACAGGCAGTAAAGAGCTTGCAAAATATAAAGCAATAGGTGATATGTCAAGGCTTTATCCAAGAGTGCTGCCAGATAGTGATGTTATAAAAAATATATTAGATTTAGGCTATCCACTTAAAAACATTATATGTATGCAGGGACCTTTTTCAAAAGATATGAATACTGCCACATTAAAGCATATAAAGGCAGAGTTCCTTGTAACAAAGGATACAGGTAAAACAGGCGGATTTGATGAAAAATTAGAGGCTGCAAAATCAGCAGGTGCAGAGCTTATTGTAATAGGCAGACCGGAAGAAAAATCAAAGGGTTATACTTTTGAAGAACTTAAAAAAATAATGCTGGAAGAATATTTATAAAAGAGATAAACATGGCATATTTTCCAATTTTTATAGATATAGAACACATGAAAGTATTAGTTATAGGTTTAGGAAATATTGCTGCAAGGCGAATAAATGTGCTTAAAAATTTTGGTGCAGAAATATTTGTTATTACAAAAGAAGTGAAAACTGATGTGGAAAATATAAATATAGAAATTAAAGAATTTGAAGCAGATGATATTAAAGATATATATGATATTGTAATAGCTGCAACTGATAATAATGAAGTTAATAAAAATATTATAAAAGAAGCAAAGGAAAAAGGCATTAAGTATTACAATAATATAAGTGATAAAAATGATAATAATTTTTTCTTTCCAGCAGTTACCCAAAATAATGAAGCAGTATGCGGTTTAATATCTAAAAACGGATTAAATCATAAAATTGCAAAAAAATATGCTGATATTTTAAGGAATACATTATGAGCGAAAAAAAAGGCAGAGTAATATTAATAGGTGCAGGCCCTGGGGATAAAGGACTTATCACTGTAAAAGGACTTGAATATTTAAAGCAGGCTGATGTTGTAGTATATGACAGGCTTGTATCTAGTGATGTGTTGTCATTAAGTCCTGAAGGGGCAGAATTTATAAATGTGGGAAAAGTTATGAACCACCATAATATTCCACAGCCAGAAATTAATAAAATACTTTTAAATAAAGCATTAGAAGGTAAAAATGTAGTCAGGTTAAAAGGGGGCGACCCATTTGTATTTGGCAGGGGCGGCGAAGAACTGGAGCTTTTAATTGAAAATAATATAGAATATGAAGTTGTGCCAGGTATTACATCTGCTGTTTCTGCCCTTGCTTATGCTGGTATCCCTGTAACTCACAGAGATTTTGCATCATCTATTCATTTTGTAACAGGTCATGCAAAAGACGGACTTGTAGAAAATATTGATTTTAAAGCATTAGTGGCATCAAAAGGTACTATCCTTTTTTATATGGGAGTTTCTACTTTAAGCCAGTTAATTAATGGGCTGATTGAAGCAGGCATAGATAAAAATACACCATGTGCAGCAGTAGAAAACGGCACAAGGAGCAATATGCGTACTCTTATTTCAACAGTTGAAAATATGGTATCAGATGCAGAAAAATTTCAGCTTAGAAGTCCTGCCGTTATTGCTGTAGGTAAGGTATGCTCTCTTGGTGATAAATTTGCCTGGTATACTAAATCAAAAATCTTCTCTAAAAAGATTATTGTTACAAGACCAGTTGTATCAAATAATATATTAACTGACAGGCTTAAAAACCTTGGTGCAGAAGTAATTGATTATCCATGTATAAAAATAAATGAAATAGAAAATAATGAAAGTTTATTTAGCTTAATTAAAAATCTTGATAAATATAATATGCTTGTATTTGCAAGTAAAAATAGTGCTGCATATTTCTTTAAAACACTTAATGAAAATAATAAAGACTCAAGAGCATTAAGCCATTTAGTAATAGGTGCATTAGGTAAATCTACTTATGATGAACTTAAAAAATACGGAATATGTGCAGATATAATGCCTGCAGATTATACATTTACTGCTTTTGCTAAATCTTTAAAAATGGCAGAAATTCATGGAAATATTGCTGTGCTTGAAGCTGTGCAGGATAAAAGGCTCTCTGATGAATTAAAAAACAATGGCTTTAATGTTACATCATATAATGCTTATGATATAAAGTATCTGCCGCTTGATTATATAAAACCAATGCATGAATATATAGATAATGGAGCAATGGCAGCATTTACAAGCAGTGCAGCAGTCCATGGGTTTGTTCGTGGTAATAAAATAGATGATTTAAGTAAAATAAAAGCTGTATGCATTGGAAAATTAACTTATGAAACAGCTCTAAATTATAAAATGAAAGTTTATATGGCAGAAAAGCCAACAATAGACAGTCTAATAGAAAAGTTAAAAGAAATGGAGTAATTAAAATGAAAGGAATATTAATAATAGCTCACGGCAGCAGAAGAAAAGAAACTCTTGATACAATGGAGCAGGTGTTTAAAATGGTGCAGGATAATATGCCTGATATAATAGTGGAGCATGCATATATGGAATTCTGCGATGTAAATTTAGAAAAAGGTCTTGATTTATTAAGAGAAAAAGGTGTAACAGAAATAGTTGTAGTGCCTTATTTTCTTTTTGACGGTATGCATATTATAAAAGATATACCAGAAGAAATTGCAGCATATCTTGAAAACCATAAAGATATGAAAATATCTATGGGTAAAACTCTTGGTGCAGATAAAAGAATAGCAGATGTGCTTTGTGATAGAATAAAGGAAGTGTTATAGAAAAATGCAGAATTTATATATAATTGGTGCAGGAATGGGGCATATTTCTGATTTAACAGAGTATGCTGCAGATATTATAAAAAATGCAGATATAGTTTATGGAAGTGCAAGGCTTTATGAACAGTATAAAGTATTAAATACAAATATTTCTGCACCAAAATATTCTGAAATAGAAAGTGTGCTTGAAAAAGATACATTAAAAAACACTGTACTTTTAGTATCCGGCGATGTACTTTTTTACAGCATTGCAAAAAAAATACAGGAAAAATTTAATGAAAAATATAATATAGAGCTTGTGCCTGGCATCAGCTCTATGCAGTATTTTTTATCAAAATTAAATATTATAGATTATAATGTAAAAGCAGTATCAATGCATGGAAGAAATAATTCCTGTCTTGGCCCTGTAAGTTATAATGAATATACTTTTATGCTGACAGGCGGCGATAAAAAGGCAGATAATATTATAAATGAATTATATAATGCAGGGCTTGATTATGTATATGTTTATGCTGGGGAAAACCTGCACTCTGATGATGAAAGAATAGTATCTGGCAAAATTTCTGAGATGCTTGATTATAAATTTTCAAGTTTAACAGTTCTGCTTATTCATAATAAAGAATATGTAAACCCTAAGACTAATTTAAGAGATAATGATTTTATCCGCGGGAAAGCACCTATGACAAAAGAAGATATCAGGTGGCTTTCTGCCTGTTATTTAGGTATAGAAGATAATGATACAGTATATGATGTAGGGGCTGGTACAGGAAGCTGTGCAATAGAATTTGCAGGCCATGCAAAAGAGGGCTTAGTATATGCAGTAGAAAAAGAAGATGAGGCATTTGAACTTATAAACACTAATAAGAAAAATCTTAAAAGGCATAATGTTATAAGTATAAAAGGCAGTGCCCCAGAAATACTCATAAATCTTCCTGCACCAGATAAAGTGTTTATTGGTGGCAGTTCTAAAACTATGAAAGATATTTTTAAAATAGTATATGAAAAGAATAACCATGTAAAAATAACTGTAACAGCTATCACTTTAGAAACAATCGTGGCAGCCACTGACGCTTTTAAGGATTACAATATAGAGCCTGATATTGTATGTATTAACAGTGCAAAATCAAAAAAAGCAGGACCATATCATATGATGATGGGAAATAACCCTGTATATATTATAACAGGCAGGTTATAAGTGAAGAAAAAAGTAAGTCGTATTTTAATATCAGCTTTCAGCAGCGGCAGTGGTAAAACTACATTTACCATGGGGCTTTTAAGGCTTTTGCAGAAAAAAGGCATAAAAGTTTCATCATATAAATGCGGGCCTGATTATATTGACACCATGTTCCATGCAAAAGCATTAGGGATACCTTCAAGAAATATTGATTTATTTTTATCCAGTGATAACACAGTAAAAAATATATTAGCAGAAGCAGAAAATATGGCAGTAATAGAAGGTGTTATGGGTTTTTATGACGGCATAGCCTTTACAGATTCAGCATCAGCCAGCCATATAAGCAGTGTAACAGATACTCCATGTATATTAATTGTGGATGTAAAAGGAAAATCTGCCACATTAAAAGCACTTATTACAGGTATGCTTCATTACAGGAAAAATAATATTAAAGGTATTATTTTAAATAGAATATCAAAAGCATCATACCCAGTATATAAAAATATGATAGAATCAGAGCTGCCTGTAAAAGTTTTTGGATATATGCCTGAACTGAATAAAGAATGTACACTTAAAAGCCGCCATTTAGGGCTTATAACTGCAGAAGAAATGGCAGATATTAACAGCATTATAGATAAAGTATCAGAAGAACTTGAAAAAAGCATAGATTTAGACTGTATTATAGATTTAGCAGAAAAAACACCTGATTTAGAATATGATGAACAGAAAATAAACCTTATAGGCAGATGCAGAATAGGCATAGCTTATGATAAAGCATTCTGCTTTCATTATGCAGATAACATAAAAGTATTAGAAAAAATGGGGGCAGAAATTGTTTATTTTTCCCCGCTTGAAGATAAAGCACTTCCTGAAAATTTAGACGGACTTATATTTTACGGCGGATACCCTGAGCTTTATTTAGAAAAATTAAGTGCTAATAAAAGTTTTATAGAAAGCTTTAAAAAAGTATATAATAATAAAATACCGCTTATTGCAGAATGCGGCGGGTTTATGTATATAAGCCAGAGTATAGATAATGTGGAAATGGCAGCTTTAATAAAAGGCAGATGTACCATGACTAATAAACTGCAAAACTTTGGATATGTAGAGATTACAGCACATAAAGACAGTATGCTTTTTAAAAAAGGGGAAAGTATGCCTGCCCATGAGTTTCATTATTCTGTAATAGATGAACCATATTCTGACTGCATTATGCGAAAACCTAAAAGCCTTAAAAGCTGGCAGGGAGTTTATTTATCAGACCATGTATATGCAGGATACCCTCATTTATATTTCTTATCTAACTTAAAACCTGCTGAAAGATTTATTATAAAAGCAATCCACTATAATAGAGATATAGAATGATATATTTAATATCTGGCGGCTCAGGCAGTGGCAAGTCAAAATTTGCAGAAGATGAAGCATTAAAATATAATGGCAGAAAGTTATATATTGCTACAATGGAAAATAAAAGCAGCAGTGCAAAAGAAAGAATACTAAAACATAGGAATATGCGGCAGGGCAAAGGCTTTGAAACGCTGGAAAAAGAGAAATATTTTAAAGATATAAATTTATCAGCTTATGAAATAGTGCTGCTTGAATGTCTGCCAAACTTAACTGCAAACCATATTTATGGTGGCGGAAATATTAATATGCTTTATGATGATGTAGAATATCTTCTGCAGAAAGCAGAGAATTTAATAATAGTAACAAATGATATTTCATCATGTGCTTTGCATTATGATGAAGAAGTTTATAAATATATAAAAATATTAAACCAGCTTGCATGCAGTATTGCAGAGCGTGCTGATAAAGTTATAGAAGTAACAGCTGGTATTCCAATATATCATAAAGGTGTAAAATGAGCTTTATAAAAAGTTTTTTTATATGCTTATCAATGTATACAACAATACCTGTACCACAGATTATATGGGAAGAAAAAAATATGAAATATATTTTTTATAACCTTCCATTCATTGGTATAATGCTTGGGTTAATAGAATATTTGCTGTATCTTCTTTCAATATATTTAGGGTTTTCAAGTGTTTTATATGCTGCTCTTTCTGTTGCTGTTATTGTGCTTTTAACAGGCGGTATTCATTTAGACGGATATGCAGATACAATAGATGCCCTATTCTGCCACGGCGATATTGAAAAACGCAGGCAGGTATTAAGTGATGCTCATACTGGAGCATTCGCTGTAATATATACTATTCTTTACTTTTTAGTGATTTTTGCCAGTTTTGAAAATATGTATGGTGAAAATATTTCCGTATTTATATTTATCCTTGTTTTTACAGTCAGCAGAATTTTAAGTCTTGTTTTAATATCATTAGTGCCATCATCTGTTAACCGTGGTCTTTTATACATTTTCTCATCAAAAGAGAATAAAAAATCATTATTAATATATGCTTTTTCTTTTTTATTAATATTTATTTTTTTAACTTATATATTAATGGGTTATAAATTCTTGATAATCCTTTTATTGATTTTGCTGATAATATCTATTATACTTACAAAATATTTTAATAAAGTGTTTGGCGGTATTTCTGGTGATTTGGCAGGCTTTAGTATATGTATATATGAAATATCTATACTTTTAACTTGCACTATAAGCAGGCTGGTATTGTGGAACTAATTATTGGCGGAGCATATAACTCAAAACTTAATTTTGCTTTAAAATATTACAACTTAAAGCAGGAAGATTTTCAAAATGGTGCAGAATGTAACCTAAATGATGCTTTTAATAAAAAAGGCATATATAACCTGCATTTACTTATAAGACGGTTTATTATATCAGGCATTAATGATTATAATAAAATTATAGAAAAAATACTTTTATCAAATACAGAAATTATAATATGTACCGAAGTGGGAAATGGTGTTGTGCCCCTTGATAGAATAGATAATCAGATGCGTGAATATGTAGGCAGAATATTATCTATAATCAGTGAAAAAAGCACTAGAGTAATAAGGATTTATTACGGTATACCTTCTGTAATAAAGGGGATGGATATATGAAAACTATTTATTTTATCCGTCATGGCCAGACAAAATATAATGTAGAGGGCAGGTTTGTAGGCTCTACAGATTTACCATTATCTGAAGACGGAAGAAAGCAGATTTTTAATAAGTGGGACGGTGCACAGGAGCACATTGAAAGAGATATTATTTTTACAAGTCCTATGAAAAGATGTGTGGAAACAACAGGCATTATATTTCCTTATGACAGCTTTGAAGTGCTTAAAAATATGCGGGAAATGAACTTTGGCATGTTTGAAGGCAAAACCCATGATGAGCTGGAATATTTAGAAGAATACAGATATTTCAGAGAAACAAAAGGCAGAGCAAAAATACCGAAAGGGGAAAGCGGTATAGAGTTCAGCATGCGTGTATTAAAAGCATTTTTTGAAATGATTGCATACATGGATAAAAAGGATGCTAATAATGCAGTTCTTGTGTGCCACGGTGGTGTTATTATGTCGCTTTTTTCTATGCTTTGTAATGAAAGTGATGATATTTACTACTACCATGTAGATAACGGTTCAGGGTATAAGGCTCATTATAACCAGTATACAAAAGAATTAATTATTATAGAAAAATTATAGCACACATTGTGCAAGGCGAGTTTTTATGAAAATAGGATTTATGCTTATTATTGCTTTTATTTTAGATTTAATATTTAAAGACCCAAAAGGTATCCCGCATCCTGTTATAATGATTGGCAAAATAATTAAATACGGCGAAATAACTCTGCGTAAAATCTTTAGGAAAGGGGCAGTATCTGAAACTATTGCAGGCACTCTGCTTACTTTATTTGTTGTTATAATATCATTTATTGTTCCATATATTATATTAAGTATATGCTACAGCATTAATATGATACTTGGTATATTAGTGGAAATATTTATATGTTTCCAAATACTTGCTCTTGGTTCATTAAAAGAAGCAGCTATGAAAATTTATACTGAGCTTTCTACAGGCTCACTTAATGGAGCAAGGAAAAGTTTAAGCCATATAGTTGGCAGAGATACAGAAAATTTAGAAGAAAAAGGTGTTGTAAAAGCAACTGTTGAAAGTGTTGCAGAAAACACAAGCGATGGAGTTATTGCACCGCTTTTTTATATGCTTATAGGTGGAGCAAGTTTTGGTATGCTTTATAAGGCAGTGAATACTCTTGATTCTATGATAGGATATAAAAATAAAAAATATCAATATTTTGGAAAAGTGGCAGCAAGGCTTGATGATATACTAAATATTATTCCTGCCCGTATTACTGGCTTTATGTATGTGCTTGCTGCACTGCTTTCTGGGTTTAATTATAAAAAATCTTATGAAATACTGCTTAGAGACAGGTGGAATCATTCAAGTCCAAACAGTGGATATCCAGAAGCTGCAATGTCTGGAGCATTAGGTATTCAGCTTGGGGGCCCTGCATCATATTTTGGCGAAATGGTTGATAAAAAGTATATTGGCGATGATGATAAAGAGCCAAATATGGAAGATATTCCAAAAGCATGTATGCTTATGACTATCGTTTCAGTGCTTGCGTTAGTATTAATGATTTTAGCAAAATTTGCGGTTTTAACTATTATTAATTTTGGCTTATAATCCTAATGAGTAAAACATATACACATGGCGGTGATATATACAGCTATTATGAAAAATACGGCAGATACCCTGTAGATTTTTCCAGCAGCTTAAACCCGCTTAATGCACCTCTTGAAGTAACAAATGCTTATGTGGAAGCATATAAGTACAGCTTTGCATATCCGCCTCATAATTATAAAGAGTTACGGGGAAAAATAGCAGAAAAAGAGAATATTTCTATTGAAAATATATGTGTATCAAATGGAGCCGGGGAGCTTATAAGATATATTCCTGTTATTTTTAAGCCAAAAAATGCTTTAATTACAGCACCAGCTTTCAGCGAATATAAAAAATCACTTTTAGAATGTAATGTAGAAGAATACTTATTAAAAAAAGAAAATAATTTTATGCTGCAGCAGGATTTTTTAGAGAATATTGCTCATAAAGATATGGTATTTTTAACAAACCCTGATAATCCGGCTGGCAACATTATAAATATAGAATTTATAGAAAAAACAGCTGCAAAATGCAGGCAGGAAAATGCTGTTTTAGTGCTTGATGAATGTTTTATTGATTTAGCAGAAAATGGAGAAAGTGCCGTTCCGCTGATAAAAAATTACGATAATATTATTATTATAAAAGCATTTACAAAAACTTATTCTTTTGCAGGGCTTAGGCTTGGGTATGCTTTAGCAAATGAAAAAATTATAGATATGATAGATAATATGCTTCCAGAATGGCGGGTATCTATGCCTGCTAATATGTGCGGAATAGCTGCATTAAGTGATAAATCTTTTATTAATTCATCTATAGAGTATATCAAAAAAGAAAAAGAATATCTTATAAGTAACTTAAAAATATTTGATTTTATTATATACGGTTCAGAAGCAAACTATATATTTTTTTATACTGATATTTTTGATTTAAAAGAAAGGCTTGAAAAATATAATATATTAATAAGAGACTGTTCAAATTACAGCGGACTTGAAAAAGGATATTACAGAGTGGCAGTAAAAAAACATGATGATAATGAAAAGCTGATAAATGCATTAAAGGAAATAATAAATGGCTAAATGTATCATGGTGCAGGGCACTTCATCAAATGTGGGAAAAAGTCTTATTAGTGCAGGCTTATGCAGAATATTTGCTAATGCTGGATATAAAACTGCTCCATTTAAATCTCAAAATATGGCACTTAATTCATACATTACAAAAGACGGCTTTGAAATAGGCAGAGCACAGGCTGTTCAGGCAGAATGTGCATATCAGCATATTGATGTAAGGTTTAATCCTATTTTATTAAAACCAACAGGCAATAAAACAAGCCAGATTATAATAAACGGTGAAGTATACGGCAATATGACGGCTTCTGAATATTTTGCAGAAAAGCATAAGTTTATTAAATATGTAAAAGAAAGCTATGAAAGTTTAAATAAAGAATATGATGTAATAGTTATAGAAGGGGCAGGAAGCCCTGCAGAAATAAACTTAAACCATAAAGATTTTGTTAATATGGGTATGGCTCAAATTGCTCAAGCTCCTGTGCTTTTAGCTGGAGATATTGACAGGGGCGGGGTGTTTGCATCACTTTACGGTACAGTTGAGCTTTTAAAAGAATATAAAAATTATTTTAAAGGCTTTATTATTAATAAATTCCGTGGGGATAAAAGCATATTAGAGCCGGGGCTTGTGCAGTTAGAAAAATTAACAGGCATAGCTGTATTAGGTGTGCTGCCCTATGAAAAATTTAATATAGATGAGGAAGACAGCTTAGCAGAAACATTGAAAAATACAGACAAAGGCTTAATAGATATAGCTGTTATTAAACTTCCAAGAATATCAAACTTTACTGATTTTGCAGTATTTGAATATTATGATGGAGTAAAAGTAAGGTATATCAGCAGTATTTCAGATTTTGGAGAGCCTGATTTACTGATTATTCCAGGCACAAAAAATACTATTGATGATATGCGGTATCTTCGCTCATCAGGGCTTATTACAAAAATAATGCAGTATGCTGAAACTGGTAAAGGAATTATTGGTGTATGCGGCGGTTATCAGTTGTTAACAAGCATAATCAAAGACCCAGATAATATGGAAGCAGGCGGAGATATGCAGGGACTTGGTTTAATAAAAGCAGAAACCATATTTGAAAAAGAAAAAATAAGAACAGTAGTGCAGGGCAGATTTAATAATATAAGAGGCTATTTTTCATTTTTAAATGGTGCAGAATTTGCAGGCTATGAAATACACATGGGAAAAACTTATTCTAATAATGGCTGTATTTCTGAAATAAAAGATACATTTGGTAATGTAAAAAATGACGGACTTGCTGAAAATAATATATTAGGCACATATATTCATGGTGTTTTTGATGCAGGTGATGTGGTTAAAAGAATAATAGATAAGTTAAAACAGGAAAAAGGAATAGATAAAATCACAGAAGAAAAAGATATAAATGAATTAAAAAATATGGAATATGAAAAGCTATCAGATATGCTTATGAATTATTTAAATATTCCTAAAATATATGAAATAATGGAAAAAGGAGTGTAATATGGCAAAAAATAAAGGACTTATACATATATACTGTGGAGAAAATAAAGGCAAAACTACTGCAGCAGTTGGGCTTGCTGTCCGCAGTTTTGGCAGCGGCTTTAAAATAATATTTTCCCAGTTTTTAAAAACTTCTCCAAGTGGCGAATTAGTGAGCTTTGAAAAACTTGGCATAAAAGTTTACAGAATAACACAACCAAAAGGCTTTACATGGGAAATGAATGAAGAAGAATTATCACTTTTAAAAGAAGAACATAATAAATTATTTAAAGAAGTTACTTCTTTAGTGGAAGGTGATGGGGATAAAACACTTCTTGTATGTGATGAGCTTGTGGGAGCTTATGTGGGCGGTCATATTGATAAAGAAATGGTTATGGACTTTTTAAATAATAAGCCTGCAAATTTAGAAGTAGTATTAACTGGCAGAAACCCAAGTGAAGAATTAATGGAGATTGCTGATTATATTACTGAAATGAAAAAAATAAAACACCCTATGGATAAAGGGATAAATGCAAGAAAAGGTATAGAGATGTAAGGTGAAGTATGCAGGAAATATTAAAACCTATGGATATAGAAAAAAGAAGTTTTGAAATAATATCAAGTGAGTTAGGTGATACAGATTTAAATGAACAGGAACTGCTTGTTTTAAAGCGGGTAATACATACTACTGCTGATTTTGATTATAAAGAAAACCTTGTATTTAAACATAATCCCGTAGAAAAAGGCATAGAAGCATTAAAAAATGGATGTGTTATTGTAACAGATACTAATATGGCTCTTGCTGGCATTAATAAACCAATACTTAAAAAAGGCGGAAACAGTGCAGTATGCTATATAAGTGATGAAGATGTGGCACTTGCTGCAAAAGAAAAAGGTGTTACAAGAGCTCAAATGGCAGTTGAAAAAGCAGCCAGATTAAATGAGCCTGTTATTTTTGCAATAGGTAATGCACCTACTGCACTTATTAAAATAGATGAGCTTATAAATAAGGGCGAATTAAACCCAGTATTAATTATTGCCTGCCCTGTAGGCTTTGTAAATGTGGTGGAAAGTAAAGAGTTAATCTTAAAACATAATATTCCAAGTATTATAGCATTAGGGAGAAAAGGCGGCTCAAATGTGGCAGCATCAATAATTAATGCTATGCTTTATCAGGCATTTCCAAGGTGATATATGAAAGATATTGAAAAAATAATAAGTGAAATAAAAGGTGCAGATATTTCTGCAGTAGAAAAAGCACAAATCAGGCAGGATAACCTTTTAAAACCAAAGGGGAGTTTAGGCACTCTTGAAAAAATAAGTGTAAAACTTGCAGGCATTACTGGTAAAATTAATAATAATGCAGATAAAAGAATACTTTTTCTTTTTGGAGCAGATAACGGTATTTATGAAGAAGGAGTGGCTGCAACACCACAGCATTTTACAAAAACATTAATCTTAAGTTATGCAGATAATGTAGGCACAGGTATTAATACTATTACAAAAAGCTGCAATACAGACTTAAAACTTATAGATATGGGTATTAAAGGCGGCGTTAATCATAAAAATATAGATAATAGAAATTTGATGGCGAGTGGCACAAATAACTTTATGAAAGAAAAAGCGATACCTTATGATATTGTTATAAAGGCAGTAAAAACAGGCATAGAGTATGCAAAATATGCTTATGATAATGGCTATAATATTATGGGCAGCGGAGAAATTGGTATGGCAAATACTACAACTGCAGCAGCCTGCATTATGGCATTCATAAAAAGCAGTGATAAACAGCTTATAGGCAGGGGAGCAGGTCTTAAAGATGAACAGCTTGAAACAAAGCGTAATGTTATAAGACATGCTTTAATGGATTATGATTTATTTCATCAAGAGCCTTTTGAAGTGCTTTCTTGCGTTGGCGGGCTTGATATTGCTGCCATGACTGGCTTATACCTTGGTGCTGCATATTACAGAATACCTGTTGTAATAGACGGGCTTATTTCTGCAGCTGCAGCACTTGCAGCCTATAATATTAATAATAAAACTGCCACTTTTATGTTTACTTCTCACTTATCAGAAGAACCTGCATACTTAAAGGCAGTACAGGCATTAGGTTTAGAGCCTATGCTTAATCTTCATATGCGACTTGGCGAAGGCAGCGGCTGCCCTGTAGCTATGCAGATTATACAAAATGCATGCGATATAATGAATAATATGCAGACTTTTCAAGATATTAATTTAGAAGAAGAATACAGAAAAGATATAAAAATGAGCTGATAAAGTTATAATGTAAATGGGCAGGTTGTATTGTGTATGATATACATCTGTCCATATTTTCTACATACTTTTTTTATGATTATATTTATTTGTTCTAAAATTGTTTTCTATGAGTAAAAAAATTATTAATTCTAAACTATTTTGTCTAAAAAAATAATAAAAATAAGCATTAAAAACAAATAAAAATATTTTCTAGTTTTTTTTAAAAAGACAGTACCAAGTTTAGCTGGTATTATATTTTTCTCTCCTTGACATTGGTTGATTATATCTAGTATAATACGAAGATTACAGTTAGTTGGAGGTCTGTATGAAAGGGATTATATTAGCCGGTGGCTCAGGCACAAGGCTTTATCCACTTACTTTAACTATATCTAAACAGCTGTTGCCTGTATATGATAAGCCAATGATTTTTTATCCATTATCTACACTTATGCTTGCAGGTATTAAAGATATTCTTATTATTTCTACGCCGCATGATTTACCTAAATTTAAAGAACTTTTAGGTGACGGCTCATCTTATGGTATTCATTTGTCGTATGAAGTGCAGCCAAGTCCAGATGGTCTGGCTCAGGCATTTATCATAGGTGAGAAATTTATAGATGGTGATTCTTGTGCCATGATATTAGGCGATAATATATTTTACGGCAATGGTCTGTCAAGATACCTGCAAAGAGCAGCAGGGCAGACTAACGGGGCTACAATATTTGGTTATTATGTTGATGACCCTGAAAGGTTTGGGATTGTAGAGTTTGATGCAGACGGTAAAGCTATATCTATTGAAGAAAAACCAAAACATCCTAAATCCAACTACTGTGTTACTGGACTTTACTTTTATGATAACAGAGTCTGTGAATTTGCTAAACAGGTTAAACCGTCAGCAAGAGGCGAGCTGGAAATTACAGATTTAAATAATATTTACTTAAAAGACGGTTCATTAAATGTTGTAACTCTTGGCAGAGGTTATGCATGGCTTGATACAGGCACAATAGAGGCTCTTGCTTATGCTGGAGAGTTTATTAGAGTTATAGAAAAACGTCAGGGAATACAGGTAGCCGCAGTTGAAGAAGTTGCATACCGTCAAGGCTGGATAAGTAAAGAAGAATTATTAGCATCTGCTAAGAAATACGGTAAAAGTCCGTATGGAGAGTTTTTAAAATTAGTAGCAGATGGAGCATATTTAGGGTAGGTAGGAAATGAATGTTATTAAAACAGCAATAGAAGATGTTTATATACTTGAACCAAGAGTTTTTGGAGATAACAGAGGCTGGTTTATGGAAAGTTACTCTGAAAAAACAATGAAAGAACATGGATTTAATTATAATTTTGTGCAGGATAACCATTCCTTTTCTGCTGTAAAAGGAACATTAAGAGGAATACATTTCCAAAAAGGAGATTCAGCACAGGCAAAACTTGTACGCTGCAGCAAAGGGGCAGTGCTTGATGTAGCAGTAGATTTAAGAAAAGGCTCGCCTACATATAAAAAATGGGTAGCTATTGAATTATCAGCAGAAAATAAACGCCAGCTTTTAATACCAAGAGGCTTTGGTCATGGGTTTGTTACATTAACTGATGATGTAGAATTTTTATATAAAGCTGATAATTACTATGATGCTGCAAGTGACAGAAGCATATTATGGTGCGATGAAGAACTTGCAATAAACTGGAGTGTAGATAATCCGATTATTTCTGAAAAAGACAGCCGTGCTCCAAGACTTTGCGACAGCGATGTAGATTTTAAATATTAATATAATGAGGGAAAGTATGAAAATAATAGTAACAGGTGGTGCTGGTTTTATTGGCGGCAATTTTGTCCACTATATGCTTAATAAATATAACGATTATAAAATAATATGTCTTGATGCATTAACTTATGCCGGCAATATGGAAACATTAGAGCCTGTAAATTGTAATCCTAATTTTAAGTTTTATAAGGCAGATATTGCAGATAGAGAAGCAGTTTATGAAATATTTGAAAAAGAAAAACCAGATATTATTGTAAACTTTGCTGCAGAAAGCCATGTGGACCGTTCTATTGATAACCCGGGTATATTTCTGCAGACAAATGTTATAGGTACAGGTGTATTAATGGATGCCTGCAGAAAATACGGCATAACAAGATATCATCAGGTATCAACTGATGAAGTATATGGTGATTTGCCACTTGACAGACCTGATTTATTTTTTACAGAAAATACTCCTCTACATACTTCAAGCCCATATTCAGCTTCAAAAGCATCTGCAGATTTATTAGTACAGGCATATCACAGAACATTTAAACTGCCTGTTACAATATCAAGATGTTCTAATAACTATGGACCATATCATTTTCCAGAGAAACTTATACCTCTTATGATTGCTAATGCATTAGCCGATAAAGAACTTCCAGTATATGGAAAAGGTGAAAATGTCCGCGACTGGCTTTATGTGGAAGACCACTGCTCAGCTATCGATTTAATAATACATAAAGGCAGAGTAGGCGAAGTATATAATATTGGCGGCCATAATGAAAGAACTAACTTAGAAGTAGTAAAAATAATATTAAAAGAGCTTGGTAAAAGTGAAGATTTAATTAGATATGTTACAGACAGACCAGGCCATGATATGCGTTATGCAATAGACCCTGCTAAAATACATAATGAATTAGGCTGGCTGCCTGAAACAAAATTTGAAGATGGCATTAAAAAAACTATTAAATGGTATCTTGACAACAAAGACTGGTGGCAGCACATAATAAATGGAGAATATAAAGACTATTACGAAAAACATTACAGTAGAAAATAATGTTGTAGTATAGTACAGAATTATTTCTTTTAAAATATTATTGTCTACATATAAAAGAGGCGAATAAAATGAAAGTATTAGTTACTGGTGTAAAAGGTCAGCTTGGATTTGATGTATGTCTTGAGCTTGATAAAAGACATATTGAAAATAAAGGCATAGATAGAGATGACTGCGATATTACAGATGAAACTGCAGTTTTAAATTACATTAAAAGCTATGCACCTGATGTTGTTGTTCACTGTGCTGCTTACACTGCTGTTGACAGGGCAGAAGATGAAAAAGAAATATGTTATAATGTAAATGTAAAAGGCACAGAATATATTGCACGTGCCTGTAAAGAAGTAGATGCAAAAATGGTATATATATCAACTGATTATGTATTTGAAGGAGTAGGAGAAACTGCATATGAAATAGATGATAAAGCAGCTCCAGATAATACATACGGAATAACAAAGTATCAAGGTGAAGAAGAAGTCAGAAAAATATTAAATAAATACTTTATTATACGCATATCATGGGTTTTTGGCATTAATGGCAATAACTTTATTAATACTATGATGAAACTTGGTGAAAGCAGAAGTGAGCTGAATGTAGTGGCAGACCAGATTGGAAGCCCAACTTATACTTATGATACAGCACCATTAATATGTGATATGATTGCAACAGAGAAATACGGCACATACCATGCAACTAACGAAGGTTACTGCTCATGGGCTGATTTGGCAGAATATATATTCTCTGTAACAGGTCAGAAAGTATTAGTTCATCATATAAAAAGTGAAGAATATCCAACAAAAGCATCAAGACCAAAAAATTCAAGATTAAGTAAATCAAGTCTTGATAAGGCTGGTTTTAAAAGACTTCCAGACTGGAAAAATGCTGTTAAAAGATACATAGATGAAAAATTAGGCAGATAGTTATGGTATTAGTGACTGGTGGCGCAGGTTATGTTGGCGGCACAACTGCAAGATATTTAATAGAAAAAGGGGAACAGGTAGTTATTTTAGACAGCCTTGTTTCATCCAGTATTGAAGATGTACCAAGTGGGGCTGTATTTTATAAAGGTGATGTGGCTGATACTGCATTAGTTACTGAAATAGTAAAAAAACATAATATAGATGCATGTCTTCATTTTGCAGCTTTTATTGAAGTGGCAGAATCTATACAAAACCCATATAAATATTTTGAAAATAATACATCAAAATCTCTTATTTTATTTAATACATTAAAAGATAATGGTGTATTAAAAATAGTTTTTTCTTCTACAGCAGCTGTATATGGGGAAGCAAAGTATATTCCAATAGACGAAAATCACCCATTAAATCCTGTTAGTCCATATGGAATGAGTAAATTTTTTATAGAAAATATACTTTCTTTTTTTGATGCGTCATATAATGTCCGTCATGTAGCGTTAAGATATTTTAATGCATGTGGTGCCTGGGGTGGAAGTGGTGAAAAACATAATCCGGAAACTCATCTTATACCTTTAGTACTGCAAGTTCCTCTTGGAAAAAGAGAAAAGATATATATTAACGGCACAGACTATAATACTAAAGACGGTACATGTGTAAGAGATTATGTACATGTTTATGATTTAGCTCATGCTCATTATTTAGCATTAAACTATTTAAGAGCAGGTGGCAAAAGTGAAATGTTAAACTTAGGAACAGGATGTGGTTTTTCTGTTAAAGAAATAATAGAAGTATGTGAAAAAGTGGCTGGTGTAGAAATCAATAAGGAAATCCGTGGAAGACGAGCAGGAGATCCAGCAGTGCTTATAGCATCAAATAAAAAAGCAAAAGAAATACTTGGCTGGGATATTAAATATAATGATTTATATGACATTGTAAAATCAGCTTATTTATTTCATAAGAGCTAGTATTTAATTTACATGTAATAATATATTCACTAAAATATAATATTGGAGTTAGTATATGATATTAAAAGAAATATGGCAATACAGGGCTATGATTTCTAGTTTAGTGTACAGGGATTTGCACGGCAGGTATAAAGGGTCTGTACTTGGTTTTTTATGGACTTTTATAAACCCACTGCTGCAATTACTTGTGTATTCAATTGTTTTTTCAGTTATCATGCGAATGGGAATAGAAAAATATGGTCTGTTTTTGTTTGTTGCATTAATTCCATGGATATTTCTATCTAGCAGCATTGTTAATGGTTCAAACTGTATCATTGATAATAGCAACTTAGTGTGTAAAATATATTTTCCACGAGAAGTTTTACCAATAGCTGTTGTAAACAGTAATTTTATTAATATGCTTTATAGTTTCATTATAGTAATTGGAGCAGTATTAATCTACGGTGATAACCATGTATATATAAACTGGTTATACTTGCCATTACTTTTTATTGCAGAATATGTAATAGTGCTTGGTGTTACATTAATCGTTGCTGCATTAACGGTATATATAAGAGACTTGGCACATATATTAAATATACTGGTATTTGCATGGCAGTTTCTGACACCTGTTTTATATCCTTTATCAATGGTGCCTGAACAATATCAGTATTTATTTGAATTCAACCCTATGACAAACATCATTGTTGCATACAGAGATATTTTATTTTATAATGCTGCACCAGATATTCTTGTAATATTAAAAGCATTTGTATATGGTGTAATTCTGATGGCTTTAGGATTTGTGATATTTGGAAAGCTGAAAAAAGGCTTTGCGGAGAATTTATGAAAGATATTGCTATATATTTATCAAATGTTTATAAAAAATACAAAATATACCATGATAAAGCATATACACTGAAAGATAAAATATTATTCTGGAAACGCAATAGATTTGAAGAACGCTGGATACTACAGGATATTAATCTGGAAATTTTAAAAGGTGAATCTGTAGGCATAGTAGGTAAAAATGGTTCTGGTAAAAGTACCCTGTTAAAATTATTAACACGAATTATTTATCCAAATAAAGGTGAAATCAAACTATTTGGCAGGGTTGCTGCTTTATTAGAGCTTGGTGCAGGTTTTCATCCAGATATGAGCGGCCGTGAAAATATATATATTAATGCATCAATTTTTGGACTTTCAAGAAAGGAAATTGATGAGAAACTGAATGATATCATCAGCTTTGCAGAGCTGGAGGAGTTTATTGATAACCCTGTTAGAACATATTCAAGTGGTATGTATATAAGGCTGGCTTTTGCTATTGCAATAAATATAAATGCTGATATACTTTTAATAGATGAAGTGTTAGCTGTCGGCGATATAGCTTTTCAGGAAAAATGCTTTAATAAATTAAGGGAAATTAAACAGAAAGGCGTTACAATTATCATTGTATCACATTCTACAGAGCAGATTGAAGAATTTTGTGATAAATCTATTTGGATAAAAAATGGCAAAATAGAAATGATTGGAAACTGTAAAGAAGTCCATGAAAAATATAAATATTATATGTTAGTATATAATAAATTTAACAAATAGGTGTGTATTCAAATGCGAATTTGTGCAGTTATTATGGCTGGCGGTGTAGGTGAACGCTTTTGGCCAAAAAGCAGACAGGCTCTGCCAAAACAGTTTTTAAAGATTGGTAATAATGATAAGACAATGATACAGCTGACAGTAGAAAGAATACTGCCTGTCATTGATATAGAAAATATATTTATAGTTACAAATAAAAAGTATAAGAAGTTAGTATCAGAGCAGATTTTAAATTTACCAGAAAGAAATATTATATGTGAACCTGCTGGACGAAATACTGCACCTTGTTTAGCGTTAGCAGCATCTATCATTGAGAAAATTTATGGAAATTCTATAATGGTTTCTTTAGCCAGCGACCATTTAATTGCAGACCAGAAAAAATTTCATGAAATATTAAATACTGCAGTTAATAAAGCTTCATCAGGCAGTAATCTGATTACACTGGGTATTGCTCCACAGTATGCGGAAACTGGCTACGGCTATATAAAATACAGCAAATCAGATTATGAAGATGGCTGCTGTAAAGTTGAAAAATTCGTTGAGAAACCAAATCTTCAAAAAGCTGAAGAATATGTAGCTGCTGGTTCATATTTATGGAACAGTGGTATGTTTGTATGGCAGACATCAGTCATTCTTGATAAATTTAAGGAATTAATGCCTGAAATATATCTTGGAGTAAAAAAGATTTCTGATGCTTTTGGAACTGATAAATATGAAGATGTATTAAATGAAATATTTAGTGCATTTTCTTCTGAATCAATAGATTATGGCATAATGGAAAAAACAAGTCCTATTTATACAATACCATCTGATTTTGGCTGGGATGATGTTGGAAGCTGGTTATCTATTGACAGGATTATGGATAAAGATGAAAATGGAAATATCATTACTGGTAATTCTGTTAATGTGGAGAGTAAAAATATTACCATTATAGGCAGTAAAAAACTTATTGCTGCTGTAGGACTGGAAGATATTGTAATTGTGGATACAGATGATGCTGTACTTATCTGCAGTAAAAATAAAAGTCAGGATATTAAAAAAGTATTACAGGAATTAAAAAATCAAAATAAAGGACAATATTTGTAATACATATTAAATAGGTTAATAAGCAAATAATCTAAAATTATTTTAATTATATTTTAGGATTAAAAAGTATGCGGAGAAAAAGTTTATATGAAATTATTGATATTAGCTGGTGGTACAGGAACAAGGCTGTGGCCAGTAAGCAGAACATATAATCCAACACAGTTCGTAAAAGTAAGAGGAATGGAGTTCTCTCCTTTTCAAAAAACTATATTAAATGTATCAAAAGTATTTAATTTATTAGATATTATTATTGTAACTAATAAAGAATATAAGTATTTTGTTTATGGTCAGTTAAAAGAAATAAATATTGATATACCAAATGAAAATATAATTTTAGAGCCTAATTTTAAAAATACACTGCATGCTGTTTCTCTAGGTATTTATTCTATAAAAGAAAATACTGATATACTTATAATTTCTTCAAATAATATATTTGATGATTATACGGAAGTACTTAATGCTGTTAAAGAAATAGGTGTGGATAATTCATTAGCTTTATTTGGAGTAAAAACAGATAATATATTATCTAAATACGGTTACTTACAAATTAAAGAGGATAACTGTAAATTTATAGAAAAACCAGGCAAAGAGCAGGGATATGATTTATTAAATAAAGGTTATTTATGCAACAGTGGTATGCTTTATACAGAAATATCTGCATACAAAAAAGTTCTTAATGAATTTTATCCTGAATTAGCAGAATTACTTGAAAAAAATGAAATAGACAGTGCATATAAATTAGATATTAATGATACGCTGGAGCACGGCCTGCTGGAAAAAATAAATAATTTAAATGCAGCTGCAATTAATATAAATATTAATGAAATGAATGAATTTCAGTCTTTCTATAATCACTATAAGGAACACAAAGATATCAATGGAAATATATATTTTGATAATAATGCAGTTTTTATTGATTCTCAGGATAACCTTGTATATACAGAGAACAATAAGGCAATAGGCTGTATTGGAATTGATAATGTAATAGTTATAGACCAGCCAGATGCATTATTAATATGCAATAAAGATGAAACAGAACATATTACATCTATAGTAAAACAGTTAAAAGAAAAAAATGATGAAAGAGCAGATATCCATGTTACTGCATACAGACCATGGGGCAGCTATACTGTTTTAGAAGAAGGAGTGTGTTATAAAATAAAGCGCTTAACAGTACTGCCTGGCAAAAAATTAAGCTATCAAATGCACTACCACAGAAGCGAACACTGGGTTGTTGTAAGCGGCGCAGGCACTATTGTAAAAGAAGATGTTGATTATATTGTAAAACCGGGAGAGTCTATCTATATTTCTGCAGGAGAAAAGCATAGATTAGAAAACAGGGGAAAAACAATATTAGAAGTAATTGAAGTCCAAATAGGCAGCTACTTAGGAGAGGACGATATAATACGTTTCGAGGATGAATATGGAAGATAAAGAAATAAGCCAGCATGATTTGGAATTTACAGGTGAAAGATATATTCCTAATGATGACAATTACAGCGAAAATTTTATGCAGCATATACAAAGGTATATTGTTGCAAAAGAGTTATGCAAAAATAAAAAAGTACTGGATATTGCCTGTGGAGAAGGTTACGGCTCTGACATATTAGCTGAAGCTGCATCATCAGTCTGTGGTGTTGATATATCAGCAGAAGCTGTAGAACATGCAAAAAATAAATATCAGAAAGATAATCTGTTATTTCATACAGGCAGTGTTGCCGATATCCCATTTGACAATGAATCATTTGATATAATAATTTCCTTTGAAACAATAGAACATGTATCAGAAGATTTACAAATACAGTTTCTAAATGAAATAAAAAGAGTCTTAAAAAAAGATGGACTTTTAATCATGTCATCACCTGATAAACTGTATTACAGTGATATGGCAGGTTTTAAAAATATATATCATGTTAAAGAATTATATGAAGAAGAATTTTCTGCCATTTTAAAAAAATACTTTAAAAATATTCATATGTATTATCAGGGAATGCTTGCCACTTCATATATAATAGATGATAAATTAAAACAAATAAGTGAGATTAAAGAGTTTACAGTAGTAAAAAAACATAATCAGTATAATGCAGAAATTAATATTGCTGTATGCAGTGATATAGAGCTGCCATCTATCCAAAATCATTATATAGCAGATTATGCAAACAAATATTATTCATTAAAACACCTTGTAAATAGTTTACAGAAGGCAATAAAAGACCCTGCATATATAATAGAGCAGAAAGAAAACTATATATTAGAGCAGCGAGAGAAAATAGGCAGTCTTGAAGACAACACAAGAGAGT